>JAGONT010000064.1 GCA_017992885.1 Alphaproteobacteria bacterium | reverse complement strand
AGAGGCCATAAGTGTAGAGGAGAAAAAGGTTGGGGATGGATTTTTTCCAGTCGAGAAATAAGTGTTTTGAAGCTGACTTCCTCTCGAGGGAAAAAAGTTCTTCAAAGTATTTTTCCTGCCTATGAAGGGCAAATTATTAGTGATCGTTATGGGGCTTATCGGCATTTTGAAGATGAAAAAAGGCAGATTTGTTGGTCTCACTTAAAGAGGGATTTTCAAAGATTCGCACATAGTCGAAATGAAGCATTGGCAGAATATGGTAGGATATTAGAGCAAATTGGTTATGAGGTCTTTGTTCTAGAAAAGGCCTTTAAAAATCAAGTCATTAATAACTTGTTTTTTATAAGGCGAATTCGCAAATTAAAAAAGCGAATGATTTATACCCTGAAAGGAATTTTACGAGTTCCTGATTGTCCTCACGCCCATCGAGTCGCCCAAAACTTGCTCAATAGTTTTGAGATGATGTGGCGGTTTGTTGATAACCGAGAGATTGAACCAACCAACAATTTGGCAGAAAGACAGATTCGAAAATATGTTGTTTATCGCAAAAAATCCTTGTTTACATGGTCTCAGAGAGGAAACGAATTTATTGAGCGGATCTTCTCTCTTTTCTTGACCTGCCGATTACAAAATC
The DNA here is from genome assembly GCA_017992885.1 of Alphaproteobacteria bacterium. Taxonomy (GTDB): domain Bacteria; phylum Pseudomonadota; class Alphaproteobacteria; order UBA9655; family UBA9655; genus UBA9655. The sequence continues at coordinate 4,018 of JAGONT010000064.1, read as the reverse complement.
AGAACTCCTTCTTAAGGCTTTCTAGCCTCGTCTCCAATAGCACCTAGCTACCCCCTGAACGCGTACATAATTTCCTCAAATGACCAGCTTCTTCCTTAAAAAAAATAGCCTTAATCTACCTCCTTTGGTGACTCTGCAAAAAAAAATCTATCTTTTTTACTTTCTCTATTGACCCCTCTGTCTGAGCCCTACTAACATCGTCCAAATGGGTCAATTAAGTTGGCACCCCCCCCGGGGGTCAATTAACCTGGCGCCCGACATTTGCATTTGTGGGTTCTTTACAACTCTCATTTTTTATATCCAAAAAGTAAAATTTGATCATTTTCTACTTTATAAACATACAAATTTTTCATCGAAGTTACCACAAATTTATCTCAACGAAGATCTTTTTTTGAGGAAGAGAGAGGGCTATTCTCTTACAATTATCAACGAAGTTTTCGTAAAATCACCAGAATCTACATAGGTTTTGAACAAAATCAGCCAATATCAGCGGATGTGTAAAAATCTTCATACAAAAAAATTGGCTACAAATCCAGTCTTTCTCTCGGTTTTATGGGTTTTCTGTCAGGCACTAACTAGTGTCTGGTAGAAAACCCCTATTTTTTAAATTTTGAGTATTATGACGATCAAAAAATTCAACCTTATTTTTATCAAATTTACAAATTAAAAGAAAAAATTTTGAGAAATTCTTCCCTCATTTTTTTATTTTTAAAAAAATCTTAAAAAGTAAAACTTATTCCCTATTTTTAGATAAATACCAGGGTTTCTGACACCATTTTTATATTTTACTTTTTGATGATTTAAACTTAAGCCGCGAGCCGTGTTACCGGATCACGAACTCGGTATCTTTTAGCTTTTCTTTCTGCAGCTTTTTGTTCTTTAAATTTTAAAATAGCTCCTATGCGGCTAATATTATACCCAACAATTGCCAAAGCAACGTAAACTTTAAAACCTTTAATCCCGTGATCTGGGCAGTAATCTAATCCATGAACTTCTAATGCGTTGATCACAGATTCTACAGCTGAATGTTGACGGCGAGCTTTAAGAAAATTTTTATCATTTTCTAATTCTTGAACCTTCTTTGATAATTTTCCCTTCCTTGGTAAAATAACATTTTCAATTTCTTTTTTTAATTCTTCTTGATTGCTTGGAGAATGGAATCCTTTGTCGTAACTTACCTGGCGTAAATTCGGAAATCGCTTTTTTGCTTCTTTAACCATCGGAACTGCAACTTGTTCATCAGATTGTTTTTCCATAACTTGATGATATAAAATAAACTGATATTGATCTTCCAAAACGCAAACTCTTAACCCTAATTCAACAGGAACCCCAGCTTTCCCTTTCACAACCCATTCTGTGTGAGGTTCAAAAATTGAAAATACCTTCTCTTCATGAGGAATCGCTTCGCCCAAAATAACACGTCGTTCAATCTGGTTGATTTGCCGGGCGGCATGCTCCATAAATCTTTCAACGATTCCTTTGTTTACTTCTGTCAACAACCCGCTGTTATTAATCTTTAAAAGCGTAGATTTTGCTTTCTCTAAAAAACATTGCGCTGCAGCAATATAGTTTCGATGAGCTTCTTTTATCTCTTGCTCTTTTTTTTCTTTTCTGTCTTCCGATCTCGCATGCCCACGTTTTTTATTTTGAGCCTTACGCATTAATTTGTTAAGAGATTTATAATTGTATTGATATTGACGCCAATCAGATAACCCCTCCTTCTTCCGAGTAGACGAGGAGTGTTACCACCCTCATCCCTCACAGACCCGGACGAGCGCAATTCACGCATCCGGTTCTTCACATTATAAGTTTTGCTCATTTCAGATATATCCATGATAAATCCTAGCTTTTGGTAGTGGGTATTTTTCCAAGAGCTTCTCAAACGCTCCCCAAACGATCCTACTTTTCCAGGATCGCCGAGATAGCCATTTCTGCCATGCTCTCGATGCTCTATGTCTCACTCGATTGATGCTTCTATAGTTTCCAGTAATGCCATAGTAGGCATAATGGCCTATGAGCATCTGTTTCAGCTTCCTATGTTGCTCCTCAAGCCCCGTATGGCGACTTTTCTTGCAGTACGTAGTAATCGCTTTCACTGTTCGTGAGAGTCTCGATTTTGCAGTCCTTCGATGAACCACCATCTTTCCTTCTCGAGATTTTCCCCATAGATGGGTGAATCCTAAGAAGTCAAACATGGCTGTTTCCTTTTGTTGCTGTTTTGCCATATGCGGGCGAAAGTCGATTACTCGAGTCTTCTCAGGATGAAGTGCAAGGCCGTATTTGGCAACCAATACCTGATAAACACGCTGGCAATCGTAAGCTCGCTCAAATACTATAACAAAATCATCAGCAAACCTTGTTAGACTACAGCGTCCTTCCATACGTGGAACAGCGTCTTCTGCAAACCACAAATCAAGTACATAGTGCAGATAGATATTAGACAAAATCGGCGCTACCACAGACCCTTGCTGGGTTCCTATTGATGACCGCTTGATTTGACCGCTTTCCATCACACCCACTTTTAACCATTTGTCTATCGTTCGTCTAATAATACCGTCTTTGACTCTGAGGTCGAGAAATGCACGCAATTGTCGCAGGTTCACGGTGTCGAAAAACTTTCGTATATCAACTTCGAGCACCCACTGTCCCCCCTCCTTCATAATATGATTCCAGAGGTCTCTAAGAGCCTGGTGTGCCGATCTGTTCGGCCGAAATCCATAAGAAACAGATAAAAAATCCTGCTCATATATGGGTTCCAGTATCATGGTGATTGCACGTTGTAGGATTCTATCCTCGAACGTTAATATACCAATCGGCCGTCGATCACCCTTCTCCTTTGGGATGTAAACACGCTTCGCGGGACTTGCCTGGTAACTGCCTTCTCTAAAACGTCTTAGCAGTGACTGTAAGTTCTCTACCAAGTTCTGCTCATAGTGTTTAGCTGTTTGTCCGTCAATTCCCGCAGCTCCGTCTTTGCGCGTTAAGTTGTAAGCTTCCCGCATCCATTCATCATCAATCACGTGATTGAGTGATGTGAATGTTCGCTGCGGGTTTTCTCTAGCCCATGTGGCTATCCATTGTTGTTTCGTTAACACATCCATGTGTCTCAGTGTACCTCTCGTGTTTCCCAATAATGGTTCTTATAATGTGGTGATCCCTTCCCTTCAGTGGGTCCCCGTGAGCCGAGTTCCCCACCTGCAACGGTACTATTGATCACTAAGACTTCCTATGGTTACTGCCTGGTCATTTATGTATTCACTTCCAGGTTCCTATTGCTGCTCCCTCATTCGCTTCTACAGAACGGATGCCTTCCTGTAGACCTGGTCTCTCTCCGCCTCGAAACCTTTGGCTTCTCCAATAGGTCACACATAGGATCTCCCAGGTTCCTGTCAGTTCCATCCTGTACCTCTGCCCTCCTCTTAGATTCCGGTCGGCGGTTGGACTCTTACCCTAACGAGTCCTCCCTTCTGTCCCCACCTTTATGAAAATGAAGACGCCAGCAACATGGAGAATTTCGGAACTCAATCACACGGCTTCGGTACCTGCTGTCTACGCTTCACGAATGCCGTTACCGACATCCGTGCAAGACTCGCTTCAGAGTGGTGGTTAACCTTTCTCTGGAGGGAGTCGAACCCTCTGGATCTGTATGAGTGGTTTCATTCTTTCATCTTATCCCCCACTCCCAGTCTTTGCCTGGCGCAACACAAAGTTCTCCTATTAAAAAAATAACTTTGCGCATGGCATCTAATAACAAATTAATATCTGTTGGATAGTGCACATTTGTTTCAACAACGAACGAATCGGAGCGTCCTTCCAGCGGGGCGTCTTTTTTTTTTAATAAATTGTGTCCTGCTTTTACCACAACCTGATTGATCTTATCGAGAATTTCAGGCGTTAATAAACAAACATTATCTTTGATTGTTTGAAGCTCGTAGTAGTGTTTATCCCAAAAATCAGCATGTCCAAGCATTTGACGAATGACGGAATGACTATTGGCTTGTTCATGAACGCGATCGTA
>JAGONT010000035.1 GCA_017992885.1 Alphaproteobacteria bacterium | reverse complement strand
CGATAGCGTATGGTCATTATTTTGCTGGATTTATTGCCCAATTCTCATTAAGTGATCCCTTATCATTGGAAAGCTCCCTAGACCATTATCAAACGTTCTTTTTGAGTCTGGCGATTGCCCCTTGTATTGTCGCTTTCCTTTTGTTTGCTTTGTACCACATTAAGCAACCTAACTCTCTAAAAATACAAGAAAAATCTAGAGGTTAACATATCATTGTTTCTGTAAAATTGGATTTAAAGCGACGCGATTCTCAACTTTTTAAAGTTTAAGCAACGCCTCAAATTGAAGAGGAGAATTAGATGTTTCATTTTCAAGCTCTTGTGCCGGAATAGGGTGAGTAAGAGTATAGGATTGAAGTTTTAGTGTTCTTCTGGAACGACGCAGGTACGGTAGCGAAGGTAAGTATAGACTTCAGAAGTTTCTAAAATCTTTGCAGCCATCGAATGAAAGTAAAACACAAATTGCCACATTTCCTCTTTCTCCCTTATAATTTTGCATAATTCAAAAGTATACCCAGGGTATACCGGAGAAAATTTAGCTCATTCTTAAGTTACTTTAACTCATTGATTTTACTGGTGCCGAAGGCGGGATTCGAACCCGCTACCTACTGATTACGAAGGTAAGGGGCAAGGGGGGGGTCCACTCTGGGAACACATGACTTTGCTAAACACTCAATTTCCAGGGACACTCATGGGACATTAGAGGGCAAAAAAGCACAAAACGCAGCAACTTCCCATAAGAAAGAAATCATTATAAATCAAAAAATTATGTGTTGCTAGTTGCTTTCAAAAGTTGTTGTTTATGCATTCCCTAAGACTCATAAGCTTAGGGAAAACAACAAAAAACTATCATAGGGATTATTTTTAAGCAAAGATCCTAAACGAAGGGCAAAAAAAGCTAAGAAGCCGATTTCTTCAAGTCTTTCTCAGAGTATACCCGGGGTATACCCGAAAAGTTTGACACGTCTTAGGATGTCACTAACTCATTGATTTTACTGGTGCGCCCGAAGAGAGTCGAACTCCTAACCTTCTGATCCGTAGTCAGATGCTCTATCCAATTGAGCTACGGGCGCTCTGATAGTGGGACCTTCTTAGTTGAATTTCTTAAAAACTGCAAGGGAGAAATCTAACGTTTTAAGAAACTCTTGGTACTTTTCGGGTTTTCATTGGGGGAAACTTAATGTATCGACTGTGAGAGGTTGTCCCCGCACGAGCGACTCTTCGAACTGGGCTTGTCTTAATGGAATGTATAGTTGCTTTTGTTAACGGTAACGTTTTGCCAACGACAAAACGATGAACGCGTTTGGTTGGGGAAGACCCTGAACGATCCTCTGCAAGGTAAATCCTACCAGGTTTTCTTTCTTGATTCCATACAGCAAGAACATTCTTGCGATAAGGGATATGATGGGTGGGATTGGCAGAGTGATAATGGGCAACGGCCGTGTGCCAAGAGGCGTGTTCATTTTTCAACCCTGCCAAAAAATGAGCTGCATAGGCCACGTTTTTTGCAGGATCAAACGCCTCGCTTAAAGTTCGAAAAGCATCGGGATGATAATAAAGGTTAACCTGCATACACCCCACATCAATGCTTTTAATCCCTTTGTTTTGCATTTTGATGACGGCTGCAATGGCCGCTTGTTTTGTTGGGAAAAAATAGCCTTGACCTTGTGCGTTTATGGTCCAAGGCCATGCGACAATGCGTCCTGCATCATCCTTACGACCCGATTCAACTTTTGAAATGGCATGTAACAGTCCTTCTGGAATACGATGCGTTTTCTCATGCTGAGTAATATGAGTTGCGCAATTGTTACTGCTATAGCTATCCCCCATCAACGCTAAAAAAACCAAAACTAGCCAGAGTGAGGTCACTAAAAGAGTGAGTTTACATAAAGGCCATAAAGGAGTGAGCATTTTTTTTCCATTATAAATTTACTTCTTATCCCTTATGCATAAAGCAGGATACATTACTAAATCGTTAACAAAGATAAAAGAGAGAATTAAAATTAATTTTTAGCTATTTCTGTGTAAATAATTGGGATTAATGTAGGTTTTTTAATTTATTTGTAAATTTAAAATTAAAATTATTATTTATATCATTAATAAAATATTAATTAAGGCTTAAAATTTTTTGAAAAAGAGTCCTTAGGATAGTTAAAATCGTCACAGAAATAGGCTTCACTATCATTAGAAGACATGTATACCCTATGAGAAGAAAATTAACCTTGGATTTTATGGTACAATGACCCGCCTTTTAAAAGTTCAGCAAACGTTCTCTCGGGCAGCGAAAAGTTATGATCGCCACGCTTTGGTTCAAAATTTTGTGGCTCAAAGATTAGCAAAAAAAATCTTTAATCAAGGAGATTTTTCCTTAGGGGATGTTTTGGAAATCGGGTGTGGGACAGGAATTTTGAGCCAACATTTGGCCGCAAAAGCTACTTTTTACATTTTGACAGATCTTTCCCTTACTCTTTTGCAAAAGGCTGAAGAAAAAGTGCAAAATGCACATGTCATTCCGTTGGTTGTTGATGGAGAGCATCCTTGTTTTACGGCTTCTTTTGATCTTATCGTTTCAAATCTGGCACTTCACTGGTTCCAAGATCCGAAAGTAGCGCTTACCCGTCTCACAGCTTGTTTAAAACCAGGGGGAAGACTTTACATTACGACGCTGGGAAATAATTCATTTCATGAATGGCGAACGGCTTCTAGTCTCGTTGGAGCCTCTTCCGGGGTTTTGGATTTTATTACCTTTGGTCAGCTCAAAAATTGGCTTCCTCTTTCAGGGGTTCGTCACGTGGAAGAAGAATGGGTAACCGTCAAACCTGCTGATGCACTTGAATTTTTACGCAGTTTAAAAGCGATGGGAGGGGGTGTGCCCCATCCTGGTCATCGTCCTTTACCCTATAAAATTTTTAAAGAAGTGACGGACATTTATAATCAAAATCCACAGGTATCTTGTCAGATTTTATATGGGATATATCAGCGCCCTGAAAAAATGCAAGAAGAATGACTACCATCTTTTTTCGGAGCTCTGTATAGTAATCAAAATTTTGTGGCTTAAAAAACAACAGGGAAGATGGATAGTTTTGAATTTAACAAAGTGGTTGCAGCGATTCTTATTGCCCTGCTTACGGTTAAAGGGGCTAGCTTGATTTCCGAGAGCCTCATTCATCCCCAGATGCTGAAAGAAAATGTTTTTAAAATTGCAGGAGTTGAAACAACGCAAACGGCTGATGGAGGATCTGCACAACCCAAAGGACCAGCTCCCATTGAACCTTTGTTGGCAAGTGCGAGTGCTGAAAAAGGAGCACAAGTTTTTAAAAAGTGCGCAAGCTGCCATACCATTGAGGCGGGGGGTGCCAATCGGGTGGGGCCGAACCTTCATAATATTGTCGGGGCGCAAAGAGCCCATCATCCTGGCTATGCTTATTCTCAAGCGATGGAGCAAAAAGGCGGCAGTTGGAGCTATGATGACTTAAATATTTATTTGTATAATCCGCGTCATTTTGTTCCCGGAACCAAGATGTCTTTTGCCGGCATTAAAGATGATAAGGAAAGAGCTGACTTAATTGCTTATTTACGCCAGGAAACAGACAATCCACCTCCCATCCCTGATGCTCCGGCAGCATCGCCTGAGAAACCAGTAGAAAAGCCAGCTGTTTCCCTTCCTGCTCCTGCGATTGCAGCGTCACCTGTCTCAGCTCCTCAGCCAATACCTGAACATTCTTCTTCACAAGAGGATAAACGTTAAAATGATAAGGAATTCTTTAAAATGAAAGTATCAAGTTTATATTTACTAAGCTTATTCGTTCTTGTTTCTTCTTCCCTTTATGCAGACAATTCACCCACTTCTCCCACTCAGCCCAGTCATGGAATTGCTACTTTTGGGGACCTTAAATACCCTGAAAACTTTACTCATTTTGACTATACCAATCCAGAGGCGCCTAAAGGGGGAATGATAAAAGGGGCGGCTTTTGGCAGTTTTGATAGCTTTAATCCTTTTGTGATTAAGGGAAATGCCGCTTCTGGATCGGGCCTTATCCATTGCACTTTACTTGAAATCGCGTCAGATGAGCCTTTTTCGTTATATGGCTATTTAGCTGAAAAGGTAGAGGTAGCTCCTGACCACAAAAGCGTAACCTTTACCCTTAATAAAAAGGCTAAGTTTTCCGATGGAACGCCGGTGACAGCCGACGATGTGATTTTCTCGTTTCAGACATTAATAAAAAAGGGAGCGCCGCAGTTTGCTCAATATTATAAAGATGTAAAAGATGTGGAAAAGGTTGGTCCTGATCAAGTTAGATTTATATTTTCAACGGATAAAAATCGTGAACTTGCGGCAATCTTGGGTCAGTTATCCGTCATTTCAAAAAGTTATTATACAAAACATGACTTTGAAAAAGCAGACTTAACGCCGCCTGTTGGATGTGGACCTTATAAAGTTGCAACATTTCAGCCAGGACAATCGGTTGTTTATGAACGAGTACCAGGATGGTGGGGAGAAAATATTCCTTCGCAAAAAGGTCACTTTAACTTTGATATAACCTATATTTATTATCGGGATCAAGCTGTTCTTTTTGAAGCTTTTAAAGCAGGAGACCATGATTTTCGTGTAGAAAACATTGCCAAAAATTGGGTTCAAGGATATGAGCTTTCTGCGGTAAAAGAAGGAAAGTTGGTTCGCAAGGAAATTCCCAATAAGTTACCTCAGGGTATGCAGCTGATAGTCTTTAATACACGCAAACCTATTTTTGGCAATCGCAAGGTTCGCGAAGCCCTTGCAAAGGCATTCGATTTTGAATGGGCCAATAAAAATCTTTTCTTTAATGCGTATACCCGAAGTTTAAGCTATTTTAGCAACTCTGACATGGCTTCATCTGGGCTTCCTGAAGGAGAAGAGCTCAGTATTTTGGAGCCTTTTAGAGACAAACTGCCTCCTGAGATTTTTTCAGAAGAATTTAAGCTTCCTCTTACAAATGGTATGGGAAATGATCGAAAAGTCATCGCAGAAGTTGATAAGATATTGAAAGCAGAAGGGTGGATTGTCAAAAACGGCAAGAGAGTAAATGAGAAAACGGGAGAGCCTTTTGTTTTTGAATTTTTACTTGATGATCCCACTTATGAACGTATAGCGCTTGCTTTGCAACGCAATCTCGCGGCCTTGGGAATTGAGATGACGATCCGGAGTGTCACGCAATCCCAATATATTCAAAAAACGACAAATTTTGATTATGATATGATTATGGCCATCATTCCTGAAACCGAAACGCCCGGTAATGAGCAGCGCGATTTTTGGCAATCGACATATGCGGATGTGAAGGATGGGCGAAATTATCCAGGCATAAAAGATCCTATTGTTGATCAACTTGTTGCTTTGGCGATTGATTCCCCAGACAGATCCACTCTTCAGACCCGCGTTCATGCCCTTGATCGTGTTTTACTCTGGGGACATTATGGTATCCCGGGATGGCATAGCAAAGTCACGCGAATTGCCTACTGGAACAAGTTTGGGATGCCTGAAAAAAAACCTAAAGATGGTGTTGGTCTTTATAGCTGGTGGGTGGATCCGGTCCTTGAGAAAAAGTTACAAAGGTAATCACTCATGATTTCCTATTTAATAAGACGGCTTTTGCTGATCATTCCTACACTTTTTGGAATTATGGTTATTAATTTCATTATTATCCAAGCTGCTCCTGGAGGACCGGTGGAGCAAATGATTGCCAAGATTCGTGGGAATAGTGTTGATGCCACATCTCGTTTAAGCGGATCAGGGATGGAAACAACCCATGCTTTAGAGCAATTGGGTGAGTCCCACCTTTATGAATCTAAGTATCGTGGAGCTCAAGGTCTGGATCCTGAATTCATTAAAAAACTTGAGAAGATGTTTGGGTTTGATAAACCTCCTCTTGAACGGTTTTTCTTGATGATAAAAAATTATTTAACCTTTAATTTTGGTGAAAGTTATTTTAAGGATCGCTCTGTCATTGGGTTGATTATTGAAAAAATGCCTGTTTCCATCAGTATTGGTATTTGGACAACACTTTTGATTTATTTGATTTCAATTCCGCTGGGGATTCGTAAAGCCGTGTTGGATGGGTCTCTTTTTGATATTTGGTCAAGTACTATCGTTATTATAGGGTATGCTATTCCTAGCTTCTTGTTTGCCATTCTTTTAATTGTTCTTTTTGCAGGAGGGAGTTTTTGGTCAATTTTTCCCTTACGAGGACTTGTCTCTGACAATTGGCATCAACTGGGTTTAGGCTCAAAAATTCTTGATTATTTTTGGCATATGGTGCTTCCCATTACGGCTTTGGTGATTAGCGGCTTTGCAAACCTTACCCTGCTCACGAAAAACTCATTCTTAGAAGAAATCAATAAACAGTATGTGACAACGGCACGTGCTAAAGGATTAACGGAGCGCCGCGTGCTTTTTGGTCATGTCTTTCGGAATGCAATGCTCATTGTGATTGCTAGCATGCCAGCGTTACTTATTCTTATTTTCTTTACAGGGTCTCTCTTGATTGAAGTTATTTTTTCTTTAGATGGTCTTGGGCTTTTGGGATATGAGTCAGTGATTAATCGAGATTATCCTGTTGTGTTTGGCACGCTATATATTTTCACCCTTCTGGGGCTTTTGTTGCATATTATGGGAGATATGGTTTACATGTTTGTAGATCCGCGCATTGATTTTGGGCGAAGGATGGGGTAATGGCATTTTCACCCCTGACGAAACGGCGACTTCATCAATTTAAAGTGAATAAAAGGGGATATGTCTCTTTTTGGATTTTTTTGATTCTTTTTTTTCTAACTCTTTTTGCTGAATTTCTGGCAAATGATAAACCTCTTCTTATTCAATATGATGATCATATCTATTTCCCTATTTTTAAAGAATATCCTGAAACAACTTTTGGGGGGGAATTTGAAACAGAAACTAATTATCGTGATCCTTATGTTCGGGACTTAATTGATAAAAAAGGATGGATGATTTGGCCTTTGATTCCGTATAGTTATAACACGGTTAATTATGATTTACCGGTTCCCGCACCAGCACCACCTTCAAAAGAAAATTGGTTAGGAACAGATGATCAGGGTCGAGATGTACTGGCACGCTTGATTTACGGATTCCGTATATCTGTTTTGTTTGGACTGACGTTAACTTTCTTTAGTTCTATTATAGGAGTGGCAGCAGGGGCTGTGCAGGGGTATTTTGGAGGATTTACGGATCTTGTTTTCCAGAGGTTTATGGAAATATGGTCTGGTATGCCTGTTTTATATTTATTAATTATCCTGGCAAGCTTGGTGCAACCTAATTTTTGGTGGATTTTAAGTTTAATGCTGCTATTTAGTTGGATGGCTTTAGTTCCCGTTGTTCGGGCCGAGTTTCTAAGGGCACGCAACTTTGATTATGTCAAAGCAGCGCGAGCTTTAGGTCTTGCAACACCGCGCATTATTACTCGCCATGTGCTACCCAATGCAATGGTTGCTACCCTCACATTTATACCTTTTATTTTGAATGGATCTATTTCAACGTTAACCTCTCTTGATTTTTTAGGATTTGGTCTTCCTCTTGGTTCACCGTCGCTTGGAGAAATGATTAATCAAGGAAAAAATAATCTTCAAGCGCCTTGGCTTGGGATCACCTCTTTTGTTGTCCTTGCGCTGATGTTAACCCTTTTAATATTCATTGGGGAAGCTGTGCGAGATGCCTTTGATCCTCGAAAGGCAAATTTATGACCAAGCCTTTGTTATCCGTCGAAAACTTGAGCGTTCACTTCCACCAGGGAGACACGGTTGTTAAGGCCGTAAAATCCGTTTCATTTACCCTTAATCCGCATGAAACCCTAGCGCTTGTGGGGGAAAGCGGATCGGGAAAATCAGTGACAGCTTTGTCAATTCTACAGCTTTTGCCTTATCCAAAGGCATCCCACCCCTCTGGTCATGTTTATTTTCAAGGACACGATTTGGTGGGGGCAGGGGAGGGGTATTTGCGGGAAATTCGTGGCAATAAAATTGCGATGATCTTTCAAGAGCCCATGACGTCCTTGAACCCTCTGCATACGGTTGAGAAACAAATTGGGGAAGTTTTACAAATTCATAAAGGCTTAACAGGGGAAGCTGCTCGTGAACGGTGCCTCGAAGTCCTTGAAATGGCGGGATTTAAAGATGGAAAATCTCGTCTGCAAGCGTATCCTCACCAACTTTCTGGAGGTCAGCGACAACGGGTAATGATTGCGATGGCCCTTGCGTGTGAACCGCAAGTTCTTATTGCGGATGAGCCTACAACTGCTTTGGATGTCACAATTCAAGCTCAGCTCTTAGACCTTTTGAAAAAGCTTCAAAAAAAATTGGGAATGGCTATGCTTTTGATTACCCATGATCTAGGTATCGTGCGGAAAATGGCCGATCGTATTGTTGTGATGAAGGATGGTGATGTGGTCGAAGAAGGTGACATAGAAACCGTCTTTACGTCTCCGACTTCCCCGTATACGCGCCATCTTATTCATTCTTTTCCCAAAGGAGAAGCTGTTCCCGTCTTGTTTGATGCGCCCATTTTGCTTCAAGTCGATAATCTGAAGGTTCATTTTGATATTCGTGAAGGTATTCTTCGAAGAAAGGTTGGAGATATCAATGCTGTTGATGACGTGAGTCTTCGATTAAAAGAAGGTCATACTTTGGGGATTGTTGGGGAGAGTGGTTCAGGAAAGACAACCCTTGCCATGGCTCTCTTGCGGCTTGAAAAAAGTCAAGGAATTATTAGTTTTAAAGGTCAGGAAATTCAAGATCTTTCTCGAAAGTCTTTCCGTTCTTTGCGACGAGAAATGCAGGTTGTTTTCCAAGACCCTTATGGGTCATTAAGCCCACGAATGAGTGTCGGACAAATTGTTGCAGAAGGGCTTGAAATTCATAATTTAGCGAAAACAAAGGAATTAAGGGATCTACAAGTGATCCAAGCTCTGATGGAAGTTGGGCTTGATCCTGAAGCTCGTCATCGCTACCCACATGAGTTTTCTGGAGGGCAACGTCAACGTATTGCTATCGCTCGTGCGATTATCTTAAAACCAAAGCTTCTTATTTTAGATGAGCCAACGTCTGCTTTGGATCGATCCGTACAAGTGGATGTCATCGATTTATTACAAAAACTGCAAACGATCCATAAGCTTGCTTATCTTTTTATTAGTCATGATTTAGCTATTGTTCGAGCCATTAGCCATGATGTTTTGGTGATGAGAAAGGGGAAAATTGTGGAACGCGGTTCAGCGGCTGCTATCTTTATGTCTCCTCAAAAATCTTATACAAAATCTCTGATTAAAGCGGCCTTTGATTTGAAATTTTAATATTTTTCCTATTCTTCCATCTTTCCTTGTGCAGGAGGAGGTTGGTTAGGTTGAATGGAACTTGTGGTTGCTGGGGATTTGAAAGAACGAATTCGTAAATAAATTTGTAACTCTGGATACAAAAATCCATCTAAAAAATGTGGTCTTTCATTAAGCTGTTCTGGATAATAAGGATTTAAGTAGCTTGGGTAATAAAAAAAGGGATAGAAATATTTTCCTAAAATATCTCTTTCAAGAATAAACAAGCTACGAATTTCAACAGTTAAATATGTTTGGAATTTTGATAGGGGCATATTTACAGAAATTTTTTGTTGGGTAAAGTATTGCTCTCCTATGTGATCAATGTTTGGGGGTGAATTAGCTCTCGTTTGAAAGTGTTTAATGGAAAAGTTCTGAGGAAGCGACAGACCAAAAGAATGATTTTGTGGAACGTCATTTGATGGCGCTATACCCTCCCTTTCTGATGGTTTCATGTCTGACACAGATTCATCAACGACGTCTGTGCCTAATGAAATATCCTTTCCTTTTCGCTCTTTTATCATAGATGGAAAGGGATCTATTCTTTTTTTGCGATCTTCTTTGTGAGGTGGAGAGGGAGCAGAAGGAGAAAGAGAAGGGTTAAAATGCTTACGTAAATCTATAGAAGCGCTACAGTTTATAGAAAGTATAGATGACGTTAAAAAAAAGAGTAAACAAAATGTAAATATATAAAATATTTTTTTTGGCATTTTTTCGTGATCTATACTAATTTTTTTGATTTATATTTTTTATTGTAGCAAATGATAGTGGAAAAATCAAATTTTTGGGTTTCATCCAAATTTCATCTAAACCAGATAAAGGCTGAAGCAAAAAATTACCGTGAGAGCATTATTAAAATTTTATGAAATTCTTTCTTCTCTAAAAAGCTCATAATTCTTTGTTTTGGTGGGAGAAAGGTATGGAAATAAGGATAAGGATGTATTACATCTCATGCTTTAGATAACCCTTTAGCAGTCGCATAATCTTTTAAAATGGCAAAACTTGATACTACAATTGGGGCAGAAAGAGAAGTTCCAATTCCAATTCCAATTTCATATGAGTTTTGAGTATGTTTAATCAATAAATTTTCACCAGGAGCTAAAACATGGTGATGAAGAGTATTTCGTGGAGGGTGCTGAGAAAAATATGAATATTGTTCTTCACCATTTACAGGGGTATATGTAAGAGATCCTGCAAAAAGCATGCCTTTTCCCTGTGTATCTTCAAAGAGCTGATATTTGCCTGCTTTTACATAAGTTCCATCATCAAGCATTTCCTTATCAAGGTATAAAGGTTTATTTTTCTGGGATGAATTTCCAGCAAAGAATATCATAGCTATTCCTCTATGAAGTGCTGTTTTAAGTACGTTAAGGAATTCGCGGCTAAAATAAATTATTTTTAAACATAAAATTTTCTCATAAATATAAATTTATATTTAATTCATCAAAATTCACTTTAAAAGTTAACAATAAGTTTTACCAAGCTTATCAAAAATAGCGTTTTGTTAGAAATTCATTCAACTTAAAATAACCTGAATTTCGGCCCAGGAATTTCTTGATTGACCTGTCTCCCCGTTCATCTATGACGTTTTAAGCTGTATTCTAGTCCAACCCTTAGGTCTACTTATGCAAAAATCATGTTAAGGGCATAAAGAGACATACTCGAAAGGCTCTTAGCCCGCCTGACTCTTTTGTCCCAATTTTCTTTATAGGTTTGAGCAAGGGAAGGATCTTCAATAAAAAGAATATTTTCTGCATTTCTAGATTCAGCAGCCTCTGTCCAGTTAAAGGAGCCGGTTAAAACAAACTTCTCGTCAATAATCATTGTCTTATTGTGAGCAATCCCAATAGCGGGATCAATAAAGAGGGGAATATTCTTTTGAGAGAGAAAGGAAAGTTGAGAGTATTTTCCATTCAGCTGTGATTTATCAATAAGAACTTTTACCTCTACACCTCGCTCAAAAGCCTCAACCAAAGCTTGAGCAATGGGAAGAGAGGTAAACGCATACGACATGACAAAGATAGAAGCCTTAGCGTCTTCAATGGCAGTGATAATGTGGTTGGTACAATGACCTTCAGGACTAAAGCAGACAGGAATAGGTTTTTTTTGGGTTGAAGACTCTTGCAAGGGCTCCTTAAAAGTCGGATAAAGAATAAATCCTACCCCAATCCCTATGATGAAAGAAAAAAGTGCCGTGAACTTTCTTTGGGGAGATTCTTTTTTTTCCCGCACCTGTTAATCCATAAACCTAACTGAAGACTGCAAAATGACTTTATCTCTTTCCATATCCAGATATTTTCAATGATTAAGGGCATTTAAGCTTACGCAGCGCAAGCAATTCCTTTTTCAGTAAGAAGCGCTTGAAGTTCACCTGTTTGATACATTTCTCGCGCAATATCGCACCCTCCAATAAATTCCCCTTTGATATAAAGTTGCGGAATTGTGGGCCAGTTAGCAAATGCCTTAATTTCTTCCCTTAGTTCAGAATCTTGTAAAACATCAATGGCTTTAAATTCAACAGCAAGAGCCTTTAAAATTTGGACAACAGCTGCGGAAAAACCACACATAGGAAACTTTTCATTACCCTTCATATAAAGAACAACCTCATGAGAAGCTATATCATTACGTATTTGATCTAGAATGTTCGCCATGTTTACTCCATAGGGGCTTGGGTTTTAAGAGAGAGGGCATGCAGTTTCGTTCCCATATGACCTTGAAGAGCTTCATAAACCATTTGATGTTGTTGAATGCGCGTCTTGCCACAAAAAGCCTTTGCGGTAATGGTAGCTGCAAAGTGATCATTATCTCCAACTAAATCTTTAAGTTCAACAAGAGCATCTGGAAAAGCCTTCCGGAGAAACGCTTGGATTTGATCTGAAGACATAGCCATATTGAATTCCTTCTCTATTGTCCTATATAATAGGTCCGCAAAAGAGAATCAACTGTTACTCGTTTTATTCTTTTCCAGAGTAGGGGCAAGCAGAGGTCTGACAATTTCTTCAAATTCTTGAAAAGTAAGGGTTCGAGGGTAAATTTTGCTATTAATAATAATTGTTGGTGTTGCGGTAATATTATATTTTTTCTGACCTTCAAGGCGGACTTGAACAATTTTTTCCAAAAGCTCTTGATCTTTTACACAAGCATCAAATTGTTGAGTTGTAATCCCATTTTGCAGGGCAATAGCTTTAAGAGCCGCTGCAGGGTCAGATGCTGTTAGCCATTTTTCCTGAGTTGAATAAAGAAGCTTTACAAAATCTATATATTTTATTTCTCCTCTACACCACGCTAGTTGATGAGCTTGTAAGCTGAGCTGGTCTCCTGGATAATCGCGAAAAATAATGCGGACATAACCAGGGTCAATATAATTTTTTTGAATTTGGGGTAGAACAGCGACGTGAAAATGCGCACAATGGGTACACGTAAGAGATGAATAATTAATGACAACAACAGGTGCTGTAGAACGTCCCAGGCACATCTCTGGTAAAGGCTTTGGTGCTAGCGCTGTCTTGTCACTCTGTCCATTGCCCATCATTATAAAAAATAAAAATAAACCTTTAAGGATAAATCTCATTTGGAGCTCCATTGAAACACATAAATAATAAGAAAAATATTTCCTTCTGACAAGCGTTTCTTAAAGCAATTCTCTTTATGATGTACGGCATCTTCATGAGCAAAGGAGTGTTGTCGACATTCTGTATGAGGTTTTCAAACTGTTTCCACCAAAGCTCAAAAAATCGCTCAAAAATTTTTAAATAAATAGAATAATAATCTGTTTTCTCTAATCTACATGATTTACATTTTAAAGAAATTTTTCAATTAAAAATTCATTATTTTAAGTATATTGAGTTGCTTTTTGGGTTAAGGAATGCGTCCGAGGATGTATGATTTTGAATTGTTGACATGTAATAGATTTTAAGAAAATACCAAAAAGATAAACTTTTATGTATAGACAAAATCAGAACATTTTGGTTAGTGAGGTAAGCAAATTATGATAACAAAAGGTTTTTATGTCCCAAACTTCTTACCCTTGTGTAAAGCGTGGCGTTTTTTTTATGGTTCTTGCGATGCTGATTTTTTCCCTTCTTAACGCAATTATCAAGGATACAACAGCTCATTATGATACTATACAACTCGTTTTTTTTCGATGTTTTTTTGCCGCATTTCCTGCGGCAATTTTTTTAATGATAAAAGGCGGTTGGAAGACTCCTTCTGCTCTAGAATGGCAAATTCATCTTAAAAGAGCTTTGCTTCTCCCCATTGGACTCACTTTTCTCTTTTTAGGTATTGGGGCTCTTTCCCTTTCTAACTCCATGGCGCTTTATTTCTCAGCAACTCTTTTTCTGGTGATTCTCTCTTACCCCATTTTACGCGAAAAGGTTTCTTTCCCTCAATGGCTAGCTGTTGGGATTGGATTCGTGGGTGTTTTGATCATTGCCAAGCCCAGCGGAGACGTTTTTCATTGGGCGACACTTTTTGTCATTATGGGGGTTTTCATGGAGTCTGCGTATAACCTTTATGGGCGGCTTTTGTCTTCGACCTACAATAGCTTTATGATAACCTTTCTAGGATCTCTGCTCCCTGCCTTTGTAAGTCTTTTTGCTCTTCCCTTCGTTTGGATTGAACCAGATTTGGGAGGATGGGTAGCTTTGATTGCTTTAGGCCTTGGCGGAGGTCTCGGCCAACTTTGTGTGACCTATGCTTATTACAATGCTCCTGCTGGCATTCTTGCACCCATGATTTATTCAGCCATGTTGTGGAGCGTTTCATTAGATATTATCCTTTATGGAAATTGGCCTACTCAGTCCTTATTCTTAGGGTGTGGAGTTATTATAGCATCGGGGCTTATGATTGTTTTTCAGGAATCTAAAAAGAGAAAAGTATACGATAAGGGTTGACCTCTATTTAAGATACTTATATGTTGCAACAACTTAGGGCGCTTAGCTCAGTCGGTAGAGCATCTGACTTTTAATCAGAGGGTCGAAGGTTCGAATCCTTCAGCGCCCACCAGCTAAATCAATGGCTTAGAGTGTTTTTCTGGTGGTTTTTATGAAGCTCCAAAGTTCCGGGGAGCATATGGGGAGCAAAATTGAAAAAGTCGTACATGCTTAACTCTCATCCTAAAATTTTTTAAAAAATTGGGTTATTCCCATAAAAGGGGGCACGGTTTACTTGCATAGGGCTCTAACACGGGTCCTGTAGTTTTCAAAATTTTTAAAGCCATAAGCTCTTCTTTGAATGAGTTTCATTTTTCGATGAAAGCCTTCCGTTATACCGTTTGACTTGATAAATCTTCCATAATGTTGTTACGCAGAGCCTTAAGCCTCCAGCCTAATCTAATGCTTTAAGTCATATGCTGTATATTAGACATACTGCAATTGAGGAGAGGGGGCTACTCCATTATTTTAGCACGAAATATATAGTTCATAGTGAGCGGTATTTTCAAAAATAATTTAGGTCACAAACGACAGGAGTAGTCTTATGAAGTATTATGCCGGATTAGATGTTTACCGACAATAGCAGAGATTGAAGCAGAGCTTAATTCTTAAGCTAGAGACTTAAGAAAAAAACCAAAGCTTCATTTGTTTTCCAGAAAACGTTTCATTCCCCCTAGATGAGTTAAAAAATGGAAGCTCATGTAGCACATCCTTGATGTTGTGTTACAGGTTGCTGAAGATATAGGAGGTCGAGGGACAATTTAGAATAAAAAATCTAATAACCGAACTCGGGTTAAGTTTAACCTGTTTCAAGGACTGATAAGAAAATTCAAATTTCCTTTCTCAAGGCTTTTTCGTAAAGAATCCGTTCCCAACAAATAATCAATAAAAAAGCCATCCTTTGCCGTTTTGTTCCATTCAAAAAGAGGATAATGGCTTCTTAGAAAGTGAAGCAGGTGCATGCCGAAGGTGTAGGCATCAAATTTCTTCAGATCTATTATCAAAAGATGGGCCCCTTGGCACTCTTTTCCCGTAAGTTTTCCTGATTGGGGTGTAAAGAGAAGAGGTCTTGCACGGATTCCCTCTATTGTATTGATAAAATTCACAAGTGCATAATGATCCAATTCTGGAGCACCAAGACAGGTAAAGGGAAGAGTTGTGCCTCTACCCTCTGAAATGTTTGTCCCTTCCAATAAAACAAGCGCTGGGTAAAGGAGGACCGACTCCCAAGAAGGAAGATTAGGAGAGGGAGGAATCCAAGGATAAGCATAAGGTTTGTGATCATGCGGGCACGTAAGGTGAGTAAAAGGATGCTGAGCTGTAGTTTGATTGTGGAGGGAGAGAAGCTCTCCTATGGTTTGTCCATGCTGAAAAGGAACATCCAGGTACCCTACAAAAGACCGATACGCTGGATCAAGATCTGGTCCTTTGAATTGAGAACCCAGAGGATTGGGACGGTCACAAACAATGACTTCAATATCTGAAAGGTTTTCCAGGAGCTTTGCACACGTGGTCGTATAAGTATAACAGCGTAATCCGACGTCCTGAAGATCAATGATGAGCACATCAAAGTCTACTGCACCGCTTATTTTAGCTCCCCCATATAAGCTGAGAATGGGTACATTTAGATGAGAATCAAAACCATTTCCTATCTTGACGCCTTCAGCAACCTGCCCACTCCATCCATGCTCAGGGGTGAGAAGGCACCTTAAAGATTCTCCCAGCTTTTCTTTCAAAGCATATGCAGAGAGCCTATAACTTTGTGTGAGGGCGTTTTGATTCGTTAGGAGCCCCACTTTTTTTTGCGATAAGTGCTGCAGTAAGTTTGCATCTCTTAAAAGAAAGTCGATTCCAGTAGAAGGGGGGGTATGATGCATGGATGTCTCTTTACATGAGGGTTTTTCTTATTAGAAAATTTTAAAAGATTGTGAGGAACTTGGAAACTGAAAATTTAACATAAAGAGGCTGTTGCGAGCTTAGCTTGTATAAAAAGCAACGTGTTTCAGAGAACTAAGCTTAGAATTTTATACTTAGTGTCTGGCAGAAAACCCATAAGCCCAAGGGTTTGATTGGCTTGAAGGCCAATTTTTTTGTATAAAGTTTTTAGTGGATCAGCTGAGTTTGATTGATTTTGCTGAAAAATAGAGCAGATTCGATTGATTTTGAGAAAACTTCGTTGATAATTGTAGGAGAATGACCCCCTTTTCTTCCTTAAAAAAAAGATCTTCATTGAGATAATTTTTTGGTAAGTTCAATTAGAATTTTGTATATTTAACAAAATAGGAAACAATTAAAATTTAACATTGGGATATAAGAATGAGAGTTGTAAAGAACCCTCAAATGCAAATCGGTGAAGTTGATATTTCTAAAATCGTGTTTGACCCAAAGTCACGCGATGATATGCCAAAATTATTAAAAGAATTGCAATATTTATATACCAATCTTGAGACTCGTGAAGAAATTTTTAAAATCCTGGAAGAGAATATTTTGCCAGGAAAAAATAAAAAAAATGGCCGTCCAGGAATGGACTTGTGGAAAATTCTCGTGTTGGGAGTGATCAGATTAAATCTAAACTGAGACTACGATCGCGTTCATGAACAAGCCAATAGCCATACTGTCATTCGCCAAATGCTTGGACACGCTGATTTTTGGGATAAACACTATTACGAGCTTCAAACCATCAAAGATAATGTGAGTTTATTAACGCCTGAAATTCTCGATAAGATCAATCAGGTTGTAGTAAAGGCAGGACACAATTTATTAAAAAAAAGACGCCCCCCTGGAAGGACGTTCCGATTCGTTCGTTGTTGAAACAAATGTGCACTATCCAACAGATATTAATTTATTATTAGATGCCATGCGCAAAGTTATTTTTTTAATAGGAGAGCTTTGTGAGAAAGAGGGGTTATCTGATTGGCGTCAATATCAATACAATTATAAATCTCTTAACAAATTAATGCGTAAGGCTCAAAATAAAAAACGTGGATATGCGAGATCAGACGAAAGAAAAGAAAAAAAAGAGCAAGAGATAAAAGAGGCTCATCAAAACTATATTTCTGCAGCACAATGTTTTTTAGAGAAAGCAAAAGCTACGCTTTTAAAGGTTAATAACAGCGGGTTATTGACAGAAGCAAACAAAGGAATCGTTGAAAGGTTTATGGAGCATGCCGCCCGGCAAATCAACCAGATTGAACGACGTGTTATTTTGGGTGAAGTAATTCCTCATGAAGAGAAAGTATTTTCAATTTTTGAACCTCACACCGAATGGGTTGTGAAAGGGAAAGCTGGTGTTGTTGTTGAATTAGGATTAAACGTTTGCGTTTTAGAAGATCAATATCAGTTTATTTTATATCATCAAGTTATGGAAAAACAATCCGATAAACAAGTTGCTGTACCGATGATTAAAGAAGCAAAGAAGAGATTTCCGAATTTAAGCCAGGTAAGTTACGACAAAGGATTCCATTCTCCAAGCAATCAAGAAGACTTAAAAAAAGAAATTGAAAATGTCATTTTGCCAAGGAAGGGAAAATTATCAAAGAAGGTTCAAGAATTAGAGAATGATAAAAATTTTCTTAAAGCTCGCCGTCAACATTCAGCTGTAGAATCTGTGATCAATGCGTTAGAAGTTCATGGGTTAGATTACTGCCCCGATCACGGAATTAAAGGTTTTAAGGTTTACGTTGCTCTGGCAATTGTTGGGTATAATATTAGCCGCATAGGAGCTATTTTAAAATTCAAAGAACAAAAAGATGCGGAAAGAAAAGCTAAAAGATACCGTGTTCGTGATCCTGTAACCCGGCTAGCGGCTTAAGTTTAAAGCATCAAAAAGTAAAATATAAAAATGGAATCAGCAACCCTGGTCTTTATCTAAAAATAGGGAATAAGTTTCACTTTTTAAGATTTTTTTAAAAGTAAAAAAATGAAGGAAGAATTTCTCAAAATTTTTTCTTTTAATTTGTAAATTTGATAAAAATAAGGTTGAATTCTTCGATCGCCATAATCCTCAAAATTTAAAAAATAGGGGTTTTCTACCAGACACTACTTATTGTGGGAGGTCATATTTTTACTCAGAGAGGATT
The DNA here is from genome assembly GCA_017992885.1 of Alphaproteobacteria bacterium. Classification (GTDB taxonomy): domain Bacteria; phylum Pseudomonadota; class Alphaproteobacteria; order UBA9655; family UBA9655; genus UBA9655. Next base: position 1,079 of record JAGONT010000035.1, on the reverse strand, counting down.
TTTATGTTTTTATCTTGTTTTTAAGGCTTTTACTTTAATTTGGACAAATGTATAGCTATAAGAGGTAATGAGCTGATAACCAGCAAGCGTTTGAGATTAAAGCATATGGACACTAAAATGTTATGCTTCCTTCGAGGGCAACAGCCTCTCTTATTGGAGCGGATTATTTTTCATAACCCCCCTTATTACAAGGCTCGCCTTAATCCGAATCCAACATTTTTATGCCTGAACGCTTACTATTTTCGAATTTGTCTTTCGGCCAAATTGTTGGTGGGTACAATCTCTCGGTTATCAACAAACCGCCACATCATATCAAAACTGTTGAGTAAATTATGGACAACGCGATGAGCGTGCGGACAATCAGGAACGTGTAATATACTTTTCAGAGCATAAAGCATTCGTTTTTTTAATTATAGAAAAATAAAGCTCAAAATAGATCCAGATATGGAAGCAGTCATGATCGATGCTACGATCATTCGAGCCCATGCTTGTGCAGCTGGCTATGAGAAAGAGAGTCAGAAAGAGCAAGCTCTAGGGCGATGTGTTGGTGGTTTTACAAGTAAAATCAATGCAATGGTTGACGCTTTAGGGAATCCTTTAAAGTTTATTCTTTCGCCTGGCCAACTGCATGATATTAAAGCCGTCCCTTTTTGATAGAAGGCATAAAAAACTCAGATGTTTTGGCAGATAAGGGCTACGATGATGACAAGTTCATTAAAACAATTGAAATACAGGGATGTAGGGCCGCTATTCCACTTCGAAAAAATCGTAAAGATCCAAGAGATTATGATAAGGATCTTTATAAAGAGAGGCACCTTACCTTATCGAATGCTTCTTTGGGTGCGCCAGGATAAGCCTGGTGTTTTCAGCGGGTGAAATTCCCGCCCTGGAAAGAGTGAAGCCCGCTCACCAGGAATCGAGTCTTGGGCATATGGAGGAAACGACATGAGCTAAGCGTAGATACCGTCTTACATGTCAAGCTCCTTTTAGAGAAAGAGTAAAAGGTTTTTCAGTTTTTAAAACACCAAAAATGATATGCAGAAGCTTACGCATGATCGCTGCAATAATGGTCATGGAAT
>JAGONT010000007.1 GCA_017992885.1 Alphaproteobacteria bacterium | reverse complement strand
AAAAATTCTTTGGACCTTAAAAAACTTTGTTACAAATTTATTTGATCCCATAGAAATCTTTGGCCCCTTGCAACATAATGCCAAATTCTTCTTCGTTGGGGGTAGACGCATCAGCCCCTTCAACAAAGGTACCCCCGATAACACCAATATCATCGGATTTGGCTCCAAGAAGTTGCTTAGGAAATATATAGAATGACCGTTCTATCTTAAATCCACTTTTGGTTTTCGTTTTATCTAGATAGATCAAAATCATGTAATTAACGTCTTGAGGATTTTGATCCTTTAGCATAATCAAATGCCCTTGCACGGAAACCATCTTAGAGTCCCCCACGAGTTGACGTGCCCCTTTCCCAGTACAGTTGACGATAATCTTTTGGGAAAGCTCATCAAGGCGGGCAATTTTACGTTTAACAAATTTAACTTTACCTTGTAAAACCTGGTGCAAATCTTGCATAAGCTTGGCCGTATCCATAAAAATACCATCATCATAGGCCACCATAGGGCGCTTTGTGCCATTGCCAAAATCGAGAATGACATCTTTTGCCGGCTGCATCACACCGGCTGTTACATAAGGCTCGAGACCTGACTCCTGGCGATTGGTAAAATAGGTGGGAACGATACGGACTCCGTTTTGCAAAAATTTATGTTTACCCTCACCAATGGCCTTATAGAACCTATAGGCTTCGACCCCAATGTGATCAATGAGGTGTTGAATATCAGGGGCATTACTCATTGAAACGGGCGCCAGTAATCCTCCTGCATTATGAGATGTCAAGTTGTCAAAGGCTTCAGCGTAAATGGTGATGTTCGTAAACCCTTTGTTGACGAGATCAAGGGCACTAAAAAGACCTAAAACGCCTCCCCCCACAACGGCAATAGGTTCAGACTGTGGAAGGTGCAATTTTTTCATCTCTGCTGACAAAAAATTGACAACATACTGGGCCGCTCCTGGCCCTAAGGTCCATCCACTCCCTCCAAACCCATAATTATGGGCAATTAGCTTATCGCCTTGATGTTCAAGCCCCATCCGCGGAGCTCCTTCGCGCAAAGGCCGGTGACACAAAATTTTCGTTCCTAGATGAGAAGAGTCTAATTTGGGCGGTGTAATGTGACGCACATCAGGACCTGGGGCCTGAGCCCATCCATAATTTTGAGTCAGAATTGAGAAAACAAAGATAACGGCAATCAAAACCCTATGCATAGTCTGCTCCTACTCCGTTAAAAATGAAACCTGTCTTTTTATTTTAATGGCTTATATCCGATCAACATGTATGTTTTTACGCAGGCATCTAAGTGTCAACGCAAAGAACAACCTATTGAAACATAACATAAGTCGTGCATAACCCATAATGAAATTGAATCCCGCCCTTCACAATTTTTATAATTTATTCAAATGATGTGGTAAATTGTGAGGGAGCTCCAGTTCAATTAATTTGGAAAAAGGGAAGAATGCTTATCAAGTTGAAAGTTCAGCAAGAAAGCATTTAATTAAACTGTATTTTTTGTTTTATTTATCAGCACTTACTTAAATAGGATTTTGCATGCATAAGCATCTTTTATTGATAGTTTCTCTTTTATTTTCTTCCTCTACCTTGGCTCTTCTCACCGATGATGAGCAAGAATTTAAAAGCCCTTCTCAACCCTCTCCCTATGCAGACATTAGCGCCACCTTATATTTCAAGCATCACCACATCTTCAGGATTTTGAAATTGCCAATATTAATATAACAAAGGATGATTTTTTATATAAATACCTTTGTAAAAATTTACTTACTTCTTTGATAATGCTCTCCGACTTCAACTATTTTTACGATGCCATTAGGTAGAACGGTGTAAACTACGCGGTGCTCTTTATTCAAGCGACGTGACCAATGGCCAGAATAATTACCTCGTAACAGCTCAGGCTTACCTTTGATATCTTTCTGTCCAAAAGGATCATATTTTATGCTTTCAATTACTTCTTTAAAAACACGTTGAAAATTTGGATCCGTATTATACCTTTTAAAATCACTCTTTACTCTCTCATTACTGAAAGAAATATCGTATCTTGACAACATTCGTGGGGAATCTTTTTGTTTTAATGAAAGTATTTTTTCTAGCAATTTTTGCCGACTATTAGGTTCTTTTGCCTTTTGAAGTTTACGGGTGGGACGACTATTCAATTTTGCAGCCCTATATAATAAATTAGATACTGAGTTATCTGCCTGAGAGGTGTCTAACGAAGGCGGAAGAGTTTCAGAGTGAGCTTCTAAGGCCTCTGCTTCTTCTGTGATTGCAGGAATTTTATTTTCCTGCTCGAGTTTTTCGCTTAGTTCAACGCTTATTGGGAGAGGTATGATCGTTCTTTCTCCTTCGATAATTTCTTTAAGCTCTTCTGAAAAACATTCATAGCTATCAGTATTTTGAGCAATGTCATTACAAACTAAATCAAAGAAATCCTTAAGATGAGCATCATCACTTGCTTCATTTTGGAAATATTCTTTGATGTTTGTTAATAAATGCTGAAAATTCACAGGAACAAACTTAATTCCTAATTCCTCTAAAAGAGCAGCAGCATGCTTATAATATTCATTTCCATCCTTATCCAAAAGTTCAAGCATAAGATAATTATAGACCAACATACCTCGAGCTATACGATCCCCATGGGCTCTTGCTACTTCCAAGATTTCTCTTGATTCCTTTAAAAGCTTAATTCTCTCTTGTTGAGTTAGCTCCAATTCAAACTCTGATAAGAGTGAGTAAGCTCCCAGATAAAATGCTTCCTTCCCCATAGCGCTTTGCCAATTTTCTTGTATGTAATCGGTAGATTCTGAGAGTAGAATTAAAAGCTCTTTCTTTGTTTGTTCTAAAACTTCTCGTTCTAAAAGAAGGGACTCTGGAAAACTCACTTGCCTTAGAAGATTACCGACTTCCGTTCCATAACACCCAACAACAGCTTGCACAGGATTAGAAGCTGCAAATGAAGGATCTAATTGAACTAGAGCTTTCAAAATCATAGCATATTCAGAAAGATGTGGCGAATTCCTCAATTCGAGCATCCACTCTGCCAGTGATGTTGTAAAATTTGACTTTTTGAAAAGATCGCAGGCATTTTTATGTCTCTTATAAGAAGATAAAGAGCGCCCAATTTTATTATATTTATAAAAGAGCCCCTCTATGTAGCTTTGAAGATTTTCAGGACATCCCTTTTCCTTAGCAGATTGAAGAGCTGAATCATAATTAGATTCTTCAAGAGCAGATTCTTTTATATGACTTTCAAGACTCTGAAGGCAGGCAATTTCATATACGTCCTGATTACTTGGTCTTAATTTTGATATTTCTTTAGCACATTCCCCAATTCCTATCAGGTACTCTGTAAGATTGATTGTTGTTAATGGAGAACTACTCAAAAGAAGTGAAAGGGGGCGGCTTGTTTCACCCTTAAATTCTTTTTGAACAGGTAACTTCGGAAGAAAGCGCGTGCAAAAGTCTCTAAAATGGCCCCACTTCAGCTTCTCTAATTGTTCTTGTGAGAGTGTTGTACCAAAGTGTTCTGAAGATAAAATACGGTAACTTTCCGATATGCTCTCTGCGTTCATGTCTTTCTTTGGAATCAACCTCATTATCCAATAGGCTTTAGCAGCCCGTTCAGTTTGACTTAACCATGATTCAGTAGGAAAGGTCTCCATAGGAGTATTTGCCTGTTCATCAGTGGTGAGTGCTACACTAAGCATTCTAAGTGCTTGATTTCTCATTTCCGCTTGTTTTTGTGGCATTTCCATAATGAGAGTGCGGTGGGCTTGCATAGAACGTAATAATAGAAATGCATTTACAATTGACGATTTCTTAAATTTTTCCTGGTAGACTCTACCTTCTTCTTCAATATTTGTGTTTTTTAAAGACGTAAAATAAAAAGAATTATTGTTAAATGTGGTAAAAAACTCTGTTTGATGTCCTAAAACTAACCATTTTAAAGCCTCAATATTCTGTTTTTTTCTCACATAATATTGCCCCAGCTGCCTCATAAACTCAGGATGCCGTCGTTGTGCTCCCTCTTCTAAGAGTTTAAGCGCATCTTCCTCTTTATAGCTTGTAAAGAAAGTTATAACCTGTCGCAGCTTTTCCTGTTGAGCTTGTGCTGGCCAGGGATTCTGGATTTCTGCCTCATATAATTCAATAGATGTTAGCCTTTGATGCTGATTTCTTGACTGTGGTTGTTCTTGGAAATTTTCCATCATAGCAGCTGCAGGTGAGAGAGAGAAACTTATGCTAGATAAAAAAGAATAAGAAAATAATAATGTTTTTTTCATTTCGTAAAATCCTTAAAAACACAATATAAATAACATTAAAAATTATTTTGTCAAGTCAAGAAGCTTAAGTTCTCAATTCATATTAAAAAATATATATCTACACTTATCTTAGCCATAATATAATAGAAGCATAAGCTAAGAACCCAAAAAAAGAGGAAGCCTTTTTATCAAAACGAGAAAAGATCCTCCTAAAGTGCTTAATTTTATTAAAGAAACACTCTATAAGATGACGCTCTTTATAAAGATACTCATCATAGGATCGTAGTATTTTCCTATTGTAGCGCGGAGGAATAACAGGAATACACTTTTGTTGCTGGATTTGATCAATCAAAGCATTTGAATCATAAGCTTTATCTGCAATCACATTAGCTTTTTCAAATCCCTGTAGAAGAGTTGAAGCTTGGGTGGTATCCATGCCGTCGCCCTGCTGTTAGGGAGAATCTAAGAGCTTGGTCTAAGGCATCAACAACCATATGAAAAATGGTTTCAAAGGGCCGCTGCTCAAGATCATAAAGCGGCGAAAGAAAATATTAGGCGCCTCAAACCTAAAAGCCCCCACTTAGACATCATTAGAGCTTTTCACTCTAAACATCGAAATTAAATCTACTTTTTCTTTTGGGAAATATAAAGAGCCAGTTCCTTAAAAAGGTCTTCAACTCCTTCAGGTTTTGCTCCTCCCGCTTGAGCAAGATCCGGACGGCCACCGCCCCCTTTTCCGCCAACGCAAGAAACAACAGCACGAATCAAATCAACCGCATTAAAAGTAGACAACCAATCCGGGCTTACTCCAATAACGAGCGAAACTTTCCCTTCAACCTCACTCACAACGGCAAAGATCCCTGACTTATATTCAGCCTTAAGCTCATCCACGATGGGTTTCAGATCTTGGGGTGGGATATCTTTCAAATGACGCTTATAAAGCGCTATACCCTTCACCATTTCAGGCTTTTGAGCACTTTTTCCCCCTGATGTGGCAAGCTGCTGACGCAAAGACTGAACATCGCGTTCTAAGGATTTTCGCTCCTCTAAAAGTTGAGCCATTTTCTCAACAACGGTAAGGGGTGAAACTTTGAGCTGTTCTGCTATTTTCGTCACAAGTCTTTGTTGAGAAGCCGCAAATTCTTCTGCTTTCCACCCGGTTAAAGCTTCAATACGACGAATGCCTGCTGCAATACCTGATTCAGAAATAATTTTAAAGTAACCAATATCTCCCGTACAATCCACATGGGTTCCGCCACACAGTTCAACAGAAAAGGGTTTTTGCGTTTCTTCCCCCATGGAAACAACGCGAACTTCTTCACCATATTTTTCTCCAAAAAGTGCAAGCGCCCCCCCTTTTGACGCTTCTTCAGGCGTCGTAAGATGCACACTCACAGGTGTATTGTGGCGAATTTGATAATTCACTTCCTGCGCGATGATCTCAATTTCTTCAGTCGTTAACCCTTTCGGGTAGCTAAAATCAAAGCGCAGCCGATCGGGCGCCACTAACGATCCTTTTTGAATCACCTGCTCTCCTAAGTACTTTCGTAGCGCTTTGTGAAGCAGATGGGTTGCCGAATGATTCGCCCTTAAAAGAGTCCGTCTTTCACCATCAACACTTAAGTGCACGGTTTCTCCAACCTTAAACTCTCCCTGCGTTACCCGACCAAAATGAACGATCAGATCCCCAAGTTTTCGCTGCGTATCTTCGACAATCATCTTACCTGTTGGCGAGGAAATGACCCCCGTATCACCCACTTGGCCGCCTGATTCTCCATAAAAAGGCGTTTGATTCACCAAAAGAGCTACTCTTTCACCCATCCTTACTTCAGAAACAGAATGACCTTCTATGAGAAGGCCGGCTATCACCCCTTCTGCAACCGTCGTTTTATAGCCTAAAAACTCAGTAGCCTGAAGTTGCTCCCGAAGATCAAACCAAATACGATCTGTTTTGCTATCCCCAGATCCTGCCCACGCCGCTCTCGCCTCTGCCTTTTGCCGCTCCATCGCTTGATGAAAGCCGGCCATTTCAACAGATTTTCCTTCAGTCCGCAGCACATCTTGGGTTAAATCCAAAGGAAAACCATAGGTGTCATAAAGTTTGAAAGCCACATCCCCTGGCAATTGTTCCTTAACTTTCTCAGATTCTTCAGAAAGAAGCCTAAGGCCTTTGTCTAAGGTTTGACGAAAACGGCTTTCTTCAAGAGTTAAGGTTTCCATCATCAAAGGGGTTGCTCGAACCAATTCAGGATAAGCACGACCCATCTTGTCCACAAGAGTGGGGACGAGCTTTGCCATGAGAGCCCCCTTATACCCTAAAAGCTGAACATGGCGCATCGCTCGGCGCATAATGCGGCGTAAAACATACCCCCTGCCCTCATTGCTCGGCAACACACCATCTGCCATTAAAAAACAACTCGAGCGTAAATGATCCGCAATAACGCGATGGGAATCACGCTCAGTCCCCACAGCCCGCGTCTTCGTTATTTCTTCTGAAGCTTCAATCAGAGCTTTAAAAATGTCCGTATCAAAATTGTCATGAACTCCTTGGAGAACAGCGGCAATCCGTTCAAGCCCCATCCCTGTATCCACCGAAGGTTTGGGAAGCGTAATAATCTCATCCAATCCCACTTGCTCATATTGCATGAAAACAAGATTCCAGATTTCCACAAACCGATCTCCCTCAGCCTCTGGCGTGCCGGGAAGGCCTCCTGGAATTTGAGGTCCATGATCATAAAAAATTTCAGTACAGGGCCCACACGGACCGACATCTCCCATGGACCAAAAATTTTCAGCTTTATTCGCAATACGAATAATTTTTTCATCAGAAAGACCCGCCACTTTACGCCATAAGGTGGCCGCTTCCTCATCCTCAATATACACAGTGATCACAAGCTTTTCGGGAGAAATCCCCCATTCTTTCGTCAGCAATGTCCACGCAAGTTCAATGGCTTCTTCTTTGAAATAATCGCCAAAGGAAAAATTCCCCAACATTTCAAAAAAAGTATGGTGTCGCGCCGTATGACCAACGTTCTCTAAGTCGTTGTGCTTTCCCCCCGCCCGCACGCATTTTTGCGCCGATGCTGCCCGGGTAAAGGGCAGAGTTTCTTGATCTGTGAAGACATTTTTAAACTGCACCATACCTGCAGCAGTAAATAAAAGTGTTGGATCATTATGAGGAATAAGCGAGCTTGACGGCACCACACAATGCCCCCGATTTTGGAAATATTCTAAAAAGAACGACCGAATATCCGCTGTGGTTTGCATGAGTCCTAACCTTATTAAACGCTCTTAAGCTGCTGTATCTTCCACACTTTCTGACACTGAAAGCGCTTGACTCACAAGACCAATATTAGAACGAATCGTCGCTTCAATTTCAGCAGCAATGGCAGGATTTTCCTTTAAAAAGGTACGAGTATTTTCTCGGCCCTGGCCAATCCGTTGATTTTTATATGAATACCAAGACCCTGATTTGTCAATAAGATTGGCTTTAACCCCTAAATCGATTAGTTCCCCCGTTTTGGAAATTCCTTCTCCATACATAATATCAAATTCAACGACTTTAAAAGGAGGCGCCATTTTATTTTTGACAACTTTTACGCGGGTTTGGTTACCAACCACTTCATCACGGTCTTTAAGAGCTCCAATCCGGCGAATATCCAAGCGAATAGAGGCATAAAATTTCAGGGCATGACCCCCTGTCGTTGTTTCAGGATTCCCAAACATAATGCCAATTTTCTGCCGAATTTGGTTAATGAAGATGACCATACAATTTGTTTTGGAGACTGATCCTGTCAGCTTACGCAAGGCTTGGCTCATCAAGCGAGCTTGCAGACCCATGTGTGAATCTCCCATTTCGCCTTCAAGCTCAGCGCGAGGCACAAGAGCCGCAACGCTGTCAATCACCACAACATCGATCGCACCAGACCGAACAAGAGTATCTGCAATCTCAAGCGCTTGTTCTCCAGCATCTGGCTGAGAAATGATCAGATTATCCGTATCCACAAAAAGCTTGCGGGCATAAATAGGATCAAGCGCATGCTCAGCATCCACAAATGCACACGTCCCTCCCACTTTTTGTGCTTCAGCAATGACATGAAGCGCAAGCGTCGTCTTTCCTGAGCTTTCCGGCCCATAGATTTCAATAATCCGTCCTTTCGGCAGCCCTCCGATCCCCAAGGCAATATCCAGACCTAAGGACCCAGAAGAAATAGAGGACACATCTGAAATGGCCTCTCGCTGACCAAGACGCATAACGGAACCTTTTCCAAACGCTTTTTCAATTTGACCTAAGGCCGCTTCAAGAGCTTTTTGCTTATCCATAAGAGATGTTCCTCTACTATTAACATTATCTTCTATATTTCACAGCTTACTCTCCAACGCAATTCTAATTTATGATACAATTTTTTCCTAAACTTTATAATAAGTTGCCAGGGAGAGACCAAAAGCCACCTAATTTTAGTTCAATAGGGAGAAAATTACACAAATCACTATCTTAAAAAACTGAAAAACAATATTTTTTTAAATTAAATTTTTCTCTATTGAATAATAAAAATAAATTTTATATATAAAATAAAAGGTTATTTGCAACTAATAAAAAAGATCTTGATATTATTTCATTAAAATGCAATATAGTCTTCTCCACTTTACGATGAAAACATAGGAAGTATAAATGACCTACTCACATGAACAATTAGATATTACATCTTTGGTTACTGAAATTGTATCTTCATATATTTCTAACCATGAAATAAATACTGAAGATTTGCCAAATCTTATTAAACTTATTCATCAAAGTCTCCATAAGATTTCCTCGACCCAGTCTTCTGCACTTGCTGCTCCTACAGAACCAGCTGTCCCCATCAAAGATTCTTTAACTCCAGACTACCTCATCTGCCTTGAAGATGGGCGCAGAGTTACAATGTTAAAGCGTCACTTAAAAACAGCTTATAATTTAACCCCTGATCAATACCGCGAACGGTGGGGATTGCCTGAAAATTATCCTATGGTTGCGCCTAACTATGCCAAGCATCGGAGTAATATTGCGAAAAATATTGGGCTCGGAAAACACACCTCAAGAAAAAGCAAAACAGCCGCTTAGACTTTGAAGAAAGAACCGATGTAAAAATTTTTGCATCGGTTCTTTTTTACAAACAACTTTGTCAATGACTCCTTTGATTATTAAAATTGTTCGACGTCACCAGCCATGCGAATAAAAACTTCTTCCCAACTCTTTCCATAGGGGTAGAACCCATCTTTTTGCCCGCTCTCCCACTTTCTTTTCATTTCAGGTGTGTCTATTTTAAAATCAGGACGATATTTCATGCTAATGTCACGCAGATTTTGATGAAGTTCCGCCATTGAAGGGCGCCCCCAATACCAATACCCATTATAAATAGTGTGAATTTTTAAGCCCGGTTCAAGAACAAATGTATGAGGAATCATGGGCTTGTTGTGTTGATCTGTATATTCTTCAATTTCAAGGTCTTTTAAAATGACTCGCTCTTCATCATACAGAAATGGCCAATGCGCTCCCACCCCTAGCCTTAAGTCGTTTATGAGAATTAAGTTGTCACAATTAATTGTAACAAGACGGGTAAAACCAACATCACACTGAGAAGAAAATTTCACCAGTTGATGGAGTTGCTGCCTATCCTTAGGGCAATATATACCCCTTCCCAACATCAAAACCATGGGATCATTCCCTTGAAGATGGGATAATTTCCGCTTTACATTCGTGTGATCTGGTAATTCATAATCAGGAAATTTCGCACCAACCTTTATATCTTCTCGCATTTTCATCCTCCCTTATGGTTGATATCTTTCCTGCGGATTATCCTATCACGATTTTTTCGAACGACGAAATTTTGGCAGAGAGCTTGTTTATATTGACCCAATTATATTTTGATAGAATTGAGTGAGTTGAAGAATATCGGTAGGAAACAGTTGGAAAATCTGCAGAACAAAGCTAAAAGTAATTGATCTCAGCAAAATCATACCTACTAAAGAGCTAGAAAAAGTTGCAAAGAAAATACCACTCATTTTGAGATTAATTTCAATTATTTATAAAAATCAATATACTTAATTTTATTTATTAATGGTAATTTAAAATGCATATACAATTTTTCATTTTTCTTTTTACTGCTATTTTCTTGATAACACCTTCCTTACCCTCTTGGGCAATGGAGAGTGAGGACAAAGGCGTTAGGAAAAATCCATCTTCTGTATCTTCACAACCCTTTTTTTCACATATAAAACCTTGGGAGATGGAGAAAGAAGAGTCGATCTTTTGGAAAAATGATGGATTCAACGCATTCCCTGTCACCCCACCTCCAGATGGTCTTTCTGTTAGATTAAATATTGCAGAAAGTCTCTTTACTACCAATCAAGAAAGATTGCTAAGAAGTCTTGGAATTAATCCTGATGGAAGGGATGATCCTCAGTCTCTTTCTTCTATTCCAGCATCAACGCCAACGCCTGAAGAGGAGAGAACTACTACCCCCATTCTTACAAGCAACAGTGAATATATGAATCATTCTGCCGATCCTTTTTTCCGTTATCTTAAGCATTGCCTTTAATGCTTATAACCGGGGAATAATCGATCTAACAAGATTAGAAAATCTAGAAAGATTGGCAATATCTAGAATTCCTTTATTGTCTCATGCACCTTTTCAGAGTATTTTTGGGTGCATAGGCCAAGATTCCACGCTGGATTTATTCTTATTCGACAAAGTCGGAATGATGATACCTCGTTCCGATTATTTAACAGCCCTTGCTTCGCTAGCTTGGCCAACAAAAGATGCTTTTCAAGAAACAGTCCCTCGTATAGCGTTCCATGTCATTTGTTTAACCAACTTATGGGATCAATCCTTTATAGAACGATCATCTCCCTTTTCAGCATCCGAGATTCAATCTTTTTTAGAGCTTCCTCTTTATTCTATATTTTCTGTCTTATTTAATACTTTTAAAAAAAATAGTTATTTTTATTCTCTTTTTGTCTTAGACTTTGTTGAAAAAATGTACAGAAGAGAACTTAATGAGAGACTAACAGATGCTGAGCGTGTGAGAAAGATTGTGGCATTTCACATGATTTTACAAGGGAAGCTTGCTCTTAATTCTTGGTCAACAATAGATCAGTTCTCCTACTCCAATGATATTCTAAAGCATATTTCCTGGCCCTCGGATTTACCCTTTACTTTATTTACACCTATTGAGTCTCAAAAGCCTTCTTTAGCAAGAAATACAGGCTCTCGAATGCCCCTTAGGGTGCCTACAAACTTGTCCCCTGAACGAACCACGAATTCAACACCCAACTGTCATTCCCCCCATCGTTCCCTTATCTGCACAACAGAAAAAGGCGAGTCAACAAAGCTTGGAAAAAAGACTTGCCGATTTAACTGAGTTGAAAATGATTACCGCCACGTATGAAGTGAAAACGAGTACACTAAGAGGAAATCATGTAACAAGGCAGGATAAGTATCCCATGACGAAACAAGATTATGAAAAAATATTACTATTATTAAATAAAATAGACCCTCATTTGCTAACTGCAATTTGCAAAAATAAGTATGAAATATTAAAAAAAGAAATAAAAAACAAACTAGAGCGTTTTTTAAATGAGAGCACGCTATAGAGTTAGCAAGATGGTGGAAGGTCGTTACGAATCTGAGGCACAAACCAGATTTTGGCTTCGTAAAATGTCATTAGAAAACAACTAAACTTCTGGAACTCCCCAAATTAACTTTCTTAAAGCCTTATTTCAAAGCATGAAAGATATTGACGAGAATCTCTCCTTTTTCAAAAACAACACGCTGCAGTAACCAGCTATGGAGAATCATATAATACGTTTCCCATCCATAGCGCTCCTTAATTTGTTCACCTAGCTCATCAAAATGACGAAGGTAAACTTCTTTAAATTCCTTAATCATATCCGTGCTTATATCTTCAAATGTAATATGTTTAAATCCAGCGCTTGCTAAGGCATCTTTATATTCTTCTGTCGTTGTGAGATGAAATGTGAGTCCATCAATGATTAGAAATCTTTTCATATCTTCGCTATAGATAGGATCAGCATGCATCCAATCGGTGCACATCAAGCGTCCACCTGGTTTTAAAAGAGGATAGAGCGTCTTAAAGAAAATAGGCTTGTTTTCGATATGAAGCCAACTTTCCTTTCCAAAAATAATGTCAAAAAATTCATTGGCAAAAGGATAGTTTCCGTTCTCAATGACTTGAAAAGAGAGAGTTCCCTTTAAAGGTTTTTCGAAGTGTATCTGTTGCGCTTCGAAAATAACGTCTGGTTCAATATCAACGCCGATGATGTCCACACGATGCTTTTCTGCTAAGTAACGGAGGGGACCTCCTAATCCACAACCAACATCCAGAATTTTTTTACCTTCAAGGTCAACCCCACTAAAAATTTTGTCAATTAAGGATGTTCCTCCAAAAGAAAGAAAACCTTCTCCGAGTGTGAGCTGCATGAGATGGGTAAAAGAAGGATCATATTCTTTCTGGCGCTGCTCAAGATGTACAGATTTTAAAGAAGATAATGTGGTCATTTTATAAATTTTATTTTTTGTGTAGATATCTCACTTTATCAATTTCTTTCCTAATTTCAAGCTTGTCATAATTTAGATATGTATGGAGCTTGATGATATTTTATATGTTTGTTACCGTCACTTCCGGTAACACCGGGGACAGCCATGCTTCTTGATTACGCTATTGTGATTTTATATTTTTGTGTTGTTTTAGGGAATGGCTTGTATATGAGCCGTAAGGTTCACTCTCTTTCGGATTATGCAACGGGAGGAAGGTCGTATACAGCCTTTGCTGTTTTTGCAACCTTATCCTCTTCCTTTATTGGAGGGGGATTTACAATTGGTCTTGCGGAAAAGGTTTTCAGCCTTGGTCTCATTTACGTTGTGGCTCTGTGGGGTTTTAGCTTTAAAGAAATCCTTATTGCTCACTATATTGCTCCTCGCATGACACGTTTTCGCAAAGCAATCTCTGTGGGAGATATGATGGGCATACTCTATGGCCAAAATGTTAAAGTTTTTACAGGAGTTGCCTCTGTCCTTGTTTGTGCAGGCATTGCAGGCGCCCAGTTTGCGGGTTTAGGATATGTCTTAAATGTATTAATGGGAGTTCCTCAGTGGGTTGGCGCGCTTATAGGAGCCATTCTTGTGATCACCTATTCTTCTTTAGGAGGCATGAAATCCGTTGTTGCGAACGATATTCTGCATTTTTGTATTCTCATCATTGCCTTGCCAATCGTCCTTATCTTTGGGCTTTTCGAAATTGGGGGTGTTTCAGCGCTTCCTAGCTTATCCGACTGGAATCCGACGGGACTGCCTCTTTTGACGATGCTTGGCCTTTTTCTCAATTTCTTTTTTGGAGAAACACTTGTTCCTCCTTATGTGCAGCGTCTTCTTATTGGCAAGACTATTAGAGAAACAACGAAGGGAACCTTATGGAGTGGTCTTCTCTCCTTTCCTTTCTTTTTAATGATAGGGCTTATTGGAATTGTTGCCCTTCAGAAAAATCCAGGCCTGAACCCAAACTTAGCCCTTCCTTATGTTATTAATACTTTTTTGCCCATCGGCATCAAAGGATTAGTTATTGCTGGAATGGTAGCTGTTGTGATGTCCTCAGCAGATTCTTTTTTAAACGCCGCCGGCATCGCAGCCACCCATGATGTGTTCAAGCCTTTAAGAGGAAAGGCTTGTTCTTCGAAAGAAGAACTTATTTTATCCCGTTTAACAACCCTTATTGTGGGCGTTTGTGGCATCGCCTTTGCCTTAAGTACGGAAAGCGTTATTGATATATTGCTAGAGACCTATAATTTCTGGACACCCTTTATCTTAGTCCCTTTGGTCGGAGGTATTCTTGGTTTTACCGCTTCCCCCCGCATATTCTGGATTTCTTCTTTTGTGGGGATGACTTCTGTTATTATCGCAAGAATTTACGCAGGAGGGCTTGTGGGAACGGGTCATTTTGACGCTGCCATTATTGGGATCACCACAAACCTTTTAACGTTTACCCTCTTAAGAAAATTTGCTGGGGCACACGTTAAAACTTTAGCGAGTGAAGCAAGAAGTGACTAGATTTCATTAACTTAATTTTAAGTATTCCCTTCCTATGGTGAAGAGAACTTTGAGTTACAGTCTGGAAAGAACGACCATATGAACCGTCTCGTCATCACAACAATAATCACATTCGGGTTATCCGCCCTAAGCGGGCAAGCAATAAAAGCGCAGACGCCCGAGTGTTACCCCTTAGCAAGTGCAGAAGCGACGGCTATTTTAGCTGATCAAGAAGTTAAAATTACGGGTGATACCTTCGATTGGAAAGTTAAAAAAGTTGAGAAAAATTTCACCTGCGTGGATTTTTGTACCCCTGACGAAATTATCGTAAGTCGCGGTCGTTTTAATGCAGGCACATGTACCTACACTCTTACAAATGCAGGAACAGCAGATATCGTTGGCCAAACTTCAACAATTATTCTCGAACAAGTGCCTAAAAAACCGGCGTCATAAAACACCAGGTATAATGATCAAGATCTTGTAAGCGACACATACGATAGCCCCACTCCATATTATCCGGTGCTGAGATCGATTGTGCTCCTTGGAATACGGCCATGGCATAAAAGGCCTCCACATCATCACAAAGGACACAAAGGGTAATCGGTGACTCAACACCACTGGTCCTGGGGGATTTAAGAGGACTTCCATAAGCTGCTTCTTTCCCACACATTATTAACTGGTTCTTATAAGCCATTTCCGCATGAATGCCTTTACCGTCTTCCGCGCACTTAATCTCTGACACGCTAAATTGAAAGGTTTTTTTATAAAATTCAACAGCCGCGTCAACATCAACAACGGTCATGTAGGGTGAAAGCCAGGCTTCTTGTGTATCATTTTGGGAAAGTGCGGCCATAAGAGTTCCTTTTCTTAAATCTTAAAATCGTTCATCCAACACGCAACCGAATTTTTCTCCACTTTCACAGACACATCCAATGGGCATGTGGGCCAAGGGAAAGAAAAAACCAGGAACAGTTTTATAAATCCAAACCTACTGCAGATGCTACCCGTGTCGAAATAATTTTTGGGAAACCAGGGATGATCATGGGATCGAATAGGGGCAAAGATAGTCTTTCTGCGTAGAAGCTATCATATTAAATCTTTTTAAAGAGCTTACCCTTTTTTCCCCCTTGTTCACATATTATATATAAATAATGAGGGATATAACTCACGCTTACTCTTACAAAATGACTCAACAGATGATCAAATTTATAAAGAGAGAGAAAAATGAATTTCAATCAGTACACAGAACGTTCCCAAGGTTTTATTCAGTCTGCTCAAACTTTAGCTCAACGCGAAGGTCATCAAAGGATCTTGCCAATTCATCTTTTGAAAGTTCTTTTAGATGATGAGCAAGGACAATGTGCAAACCTCATTCGTGCTGCGGGAGGAGATGCGGAAAAAGCTTTAGAACTCACAACAATAGAACTAAACCGTCTGCCAAAAATTGGCGGGGGCGGCGCTGGTCAAGTATTTTTAGCTCCTGAAACAACTAAAATTTTTGAAATTGCCGAAAAAGAAGCAAAAAAGTCTGGAGATACGTTTGTAACTGTCGAGTTTCTTCTTCTCGCTCTTGCACTTTCAAAGGATACAGATGCAGGAAAAATTTTGGTTACCTCACAAGTCATTCCTGAAAAACTTAACATTGCTATTGAAACCATGCGAAAAGGACGACGCGCTGATAGCGCAACTGCTGAATCTCAATACGATGCGCTTAAAAAGTATGCCACTGATTTAACAGCTCAAGCACGTGAAGGAAAGCTTGACCCTGTTATTGGACGAGATGAGGAGATACGACGAACTATTCAAGTCCTCTCTCGGCGAACAAAAAACAATCCTGTTCTTATTGGCGAGCCCGGAGTCGGAAAAACGGCTATTATTGAGGGACTCGCACACCGCATCGTTAAAGGAGATGTTCCAGAAACTCTTCGAAATATTCAACTTATGTCCCTTGATATGGGGGCTCTTATCGCAGGAGCAAAGTATCGTGGTGAATTTGAAGAACGTCTTAAAGCTGTACTCTCTGAAATCACACATGCAGAAGGAGAAATAGTTCTTTTTATTGATGAGCTTCATACACTTGTTGGCGCAGGAAAAGCAGAAGGCGCTATGGATGCGTCGAATATGCTTAAGCCTGCTCTTGCCCGCGGAGAGCTTCACTGTGTAGGAGCGACAACTCTTGATGAATACCGTAAACACATCGAGAAAGATGCGGCCCTTGCCCGTCGATTCCAACCTGTTTTTGTGAGCGAACCTACAGTAGAAGATACCATTTCGATTCTTCGAGGGCTCAAGGAAAAATATGAGCTGCATCATGGAATCCGTATTACAGACGGCGCCATTGTTGCTGCAGCAACTCTTTCTAACCGATATATTACAGATCGCTTTTTACCCGATAAAGCTATTGATTTGGTGGATGAAGCAGCAAGTCGACTCCGCATGGAAGTTGACTCCAAACCCGAAGAAATTGATGAACTTGATCGTCGCATTATCCAGCTCAAAATCGAACGAGAAGCTCTTAAAAAAGAAAAAGATACAGCCTCAAAAGATCGTCTTGAAAAACTTGAAAAAGAGCTTACTGATCTTGAATCTCAGTCAAGTATTTTAACAGCTGGGTGGATGGCAGAGAAAGAAAAACTTGCCGGATCTCAAAAGCTTAAAGAAAGCCTTGATCAAGCTCGCAATGAACTTGAAATCGTTCAAAGACAAGGCAACCTCTCACGGGCAGGAGAGTTGATGTATGGCGTCATTCCCGACCTGGAAATAAAACTCAAAGAGGCTGAAAAGCAAAGTCAAGAACACATGATCCGAGAAGAAGTTACGGCTGACGATATTGCAGGTATTGCTTCACGCTGGACCGGTATTCCCATTGATAAAATGCTCGAGGGAGAGCGAGAAAAACTCCTTAAAATGGAAGAAAATCTTCAAAAACGGGTCGTAGGACAAACTGAAGCTGTGGTTGCGATTAGTCAAGCCGTCCGACGGGCTCGTGCTGGATTACAAGATGCAAACCGCCCTATTGGTTCTTTCCTTTTCTTAGGCCCTACAGGTGTGGGCAAAACCGAGCTTAGTAAAGCCTTGGCTGAATTCCTTTTTGATGATGACACAGCGATGACCCGTATTGATATGTCGGAATTTATGGAAAAACACTCTGTAGCCCGTCTTATTGGGGCCCCTCCGGGATATGTGGGATATGAGGAAGGAGGAACATTAACCGAATCCGTACGCCGGAGGCCTTATCAAGTCATTTTATTTGACGAAATTGAAAAAGCTCATCCTGATGTATTCAATGTTCTTCTTCAAGTTTTGGATGATGGGAGACTCACAGATGGACAAGGTCGAACAGTTGACTTTCGGAATACTCTAATCATTATGACTTCAAATTTGGGAAGTTCTCTTCTTGCAGAGCATCCCGGAGCCCCTTCAGAAAAAGTGCGCCAGGAAGTCATGGAAATTGTTCGTGCCTCTTTCCGTCCCGAATTTTTGAATAGAATTGATGAGATTCTGCTCTTCCGCAGGCTATCTCGCGAGGATATGAACGATATTGTGAAAATCCAACTTCAACGACTTCTCTCCCTCTTAAAAGATCGCAAAATCAGCCTAGAGGTCGACGATCTCGCACTCACTTGGCTGGGGGATGAAGGTTATAATCCAGCTTATGGCGCGCGTCCTTTGAAACGAATTATTCAACGTGAATTGCAAAATCCACTCGCCGTTATGATATTGGAAGGTAAACTTCACGATGGCCAGAAAATGCATGTTACAGCAAATACAAAAGGTCTCGTGATTAAAGGAGAGGATCTCTCGCCCATAACTTAAACCTGAGTTCTTTCTAAAACCCTTAATCTTGCTTGCAATCGTCATGGTCCTTTCGCTACGATAGAGATTAAGGGTTACTTTTTGCGGAGATACTTTGGTGAGAATCTTATGGATAGGGATTGCTTTATGCTTAAGTATTGGACGCGTGCAGGGAATGGATGAGGAAGATAAAGTGATGCACGATGCGCGTTATTACGTTAGACCTGTCGTGTTGAAAAATCTTGGGGAATATGTTGCCCGCAATTCAAGTCAAAAAAAAAAATTGGGTACAGATTTATACATTTTTCAGAGGCAAATTTATTTACGCGAATTTGTTTGTTTCTTAAATAAAGATATTATTGATTTTTTAAATAATGGCAAAGATCCCGCCTATTTAGGTTGTTCGTATAGTTTTAGGGGGGTAAAGGAAACCTTAACAGAGGTTGGAATAACCTTAGCACAAGATGGCATAATCTTAAAAAATACCGAAGAAATATCTCTTAATTCCTTTGTTGAATCTCCTTTACTCACAAAGGATCAACCATCCTCCTCATCCTCATGGTGCTGTTTTCTTTGAAGAAAACTTTTTTTTGGTTTGGGTAGAGGTTCCAACTTGTTCTTTCAAGATTTTAGGAGCGACACTTTTTACTTCGCCAGGACTCAAAGATCCCAGCTGAAAGGGACCATAACTGACGCGAATCAGCCGATTGACGGGCCATCTGAGGAAGTCAAAGACGCGGCGCAACTCCCGATTTTTACCTTCTTGCAGGCTGACTGTCAGCCAGGCGTTATCCCCTTGTTGTCGATCGAGGGTAGCGGTGATAGATCCATAGTGAATGCCTTCAACGGTTATCCCTTTTTCAAGCTTCTTTAGCTCAATTCCATCAACTTTTCCATGAACACGTACCCGATAACGACGAACCCATCCCGTGGAAGGAAGTTCGAGATGGCGGGCAAGCTCCCCATCATTGGTAAGAAGAAGCAATCCTTCACTGTTTAAATCAAGTCGTCCCACCGAGATAACACGCGGCAAATCTTGAGGAAGAGATTGAAAGATGGTCGCACGCCCTCGTTCATCTTTATGGGTTGCGACAAGGCCTTTGGGTTTATAATAGAGCCAAAGTCGGCGAGCTTCGGCTTGGGGAAGTGGCTTGCCATCGACTAAAATAGAGCTTTGCGGTGTGACGCAAAAAGCAGGGCTTTCTAACACCTTACCATCTACTTTAACGCGGCCGTCCTCAATCCAGGTCTCTGCTTCTCGTCGTGAGCAAAGGCCTGCGCGAGCCATAACTTTAGCGATGCGTTCGCCCTTATTCATGGGTGGACTCGATAAAGGCCTTAAATATAAGTGCGTCATAAGGAGTGACAATAAATTCTGGATGCCACTGAATACCTAGGCAAAACCGATACTGTGGTGACTCAAATCCTTCAATTACCCCATCGGAAGCAAGGGCATTAATCACGCACCCTTTTCCAGATGTTTGAATGGCTTGGTGATGACCGCTGTTGACGTCAATTTCGTCTGTTCCGATTATTTTATAAAGACGTGTTTCTTTAAGGATTTTAACGGTGTGCCAAGGTTCGTAACGTGTATTTTTTTGAACGTGCTCAAGGCAATTGGGAACTTCGTCAGGGATATGTTGGATAAGTGTTCCCCCTAGGGCTACATTTATAACTTGATGTCCTCCACAAATGCCCAGGAGAGGTAAGTTTTTGTTAAGAACTGCCTTAGCGATGGCCATTTCAAAGGTTGTGCGTTGGGGTTTAACCGTTACAGTGGCGTGGCGTTCGGGTACCCCATAGAGGGTAGGATCAATATCATGACTTCCTCCCGTAATGACAAGACCATCGATGAGAGAGAGATAGTCACTGACAAGGGATAAATCATGGGTAAGAGGGAAGGGGATGCCTCCCGCGTTTGCGATGGATGAACAATAGTTCTCGCGCAACGCATACCAAGGGTATTCTGTATAGCCGCCAGCTTCTTCTGCATCTAATGTGATACCAATAAGAGGTTTTTTAATCATTACAATCCTATAAAATATCGGGCTTTTGAATAAACCCTTTCTTTCCCTTTTAAAAAGAGTAAAATAATAAACCAGTATATGTTTCTAAAGGGTTAAAAATGCAAGATCTCTTTCCGCTCATTCAAACATCTACGGCATGGCCCTTTGAAGAAGCACGCAAAATTTTGCATCGCCTTGATGGCAAATTGCCTTCAAAGGGCTATGTTTTATTTGAAACGGGCTATGGACCGTCAGGACTCCCTCATATTGGTACTTTCGGAGAAGTCGTGCGCACGACAATGGTTCAGCAAGCCTTTACTCTTCTTTCCGATATTCCCACAAAACTGTATGCGATTTCTGATGATATGGATGGTATGCGAAAGATCCCCGACAATATTCCAAACCCTGATATGATGCGTCTGCATCTTGGTAAACCTTTAACGCGTATTCCTGATCCTTTTGGCACACATGAAAGCTTTGGTCACCATAACAATGCCCGTCTCAGAGCATTTTTGGATGCTTTTGGCTTTCAATATGAATTTATGAGCTCTTCTGATTGTTATTCTTCAGGTCGATTTGATCCGATGCTTCGTGCTGTTCTCACCCATTACGATGAAATCATGAATGTCATTTTGCCAACTCTAAGAGCAGAGAGACGGGCAACTTATAGTCCTTTTTTGCCTGTTTGTGAGGAAACGGGTCATGTTTTACAAGTGCCCATTGTCGAACGAAATGAAGAAGCAGGAACCATTACGTATCAACGTGAAGATGGAAAGCGAATTGAAACAATTGTCACGGGGGGGCATTGTAAACTTCAGTGGAAGGTGGATTGGGGAATGCGCTGGGCTGCCTTTGACGTTGATTATGAAATGTCAGGCAAGGATCATATTGAAACTGTCAGATTATCAAGCCAGGTGTGTAAAATTTTGGGTTGTCAGCCCCCTGAAGGGTTTAACTATGAACTTTTCTTGGATGCAGATGGGACAAAGATTTCAAAATCAAAAGGAAACGGTCTTACGATTGAAGAATGGTTACGCTACGCGCCTAAGGAAAGCTTAGCCTATTTTATGTATCAATCTCCGCGTAAAGCAAAGCGCCTTTACTTTGATGTCATTCCTCGAGCTGTTGATGAATATTTAAGCTTTCTTGAAAAATTTCCCGAACAATCCCTCGATCAAAAGCTTAATAATCCCGTTTGGCATGTCCATAATGGCAAGCCACCTCGGGAAGAGCTTCCCTTAAGCTTCGGAATTTTGCTTAATTTGGCCAGTGTCTGTAATACGGAGGATAAAAATGTCCTGTGGGGATTTATTAGCCGGTATGCCCCCAATGCAAGTCCTGAAACCATGCCAATGGTGGATCATCTTGTTAACTATGCCATTGCTTATTACCGAGATTTCGTCAAGCCTCATAAACATTATCGTGCTCCTACAACGGAAGAAAGGAAAGCCCTGACCGATCTAGCACAAAGTCTTTCCGGACTCTCAAAAGATCCAGAGATCATTCAAACGGAGGTTTTTGAGGTAGGAAAACGCCACAACTATACAAATTTACGGGAATGGTTTAAAGCGCTTTATCAAATCTTGCTTGGACAAGATGAAGGTCCTCGGATGGGTTCGTTTATAGCTCTTTATGGTCTTCAAGAAACTGTAGATTTAATTCAAAAGGCATTAAAGAAAGACTGAGGAGCTGCCCTTCTATGTCCAGTTATGATGTTTCTTGGCTTACGGCTCTTATGCGCGGATTTCTTCGGCAGTGTCCACATTGTGGAGAAGGACACTTATTCGAAGGCTATTTAACACCCCAAGAAAAATGTGAAGTCTGTGGCTTAAACTTTAACCAGTTAAATGCAGATGATGGACCAGCCTATATCACGATGGGACTCGTGTGTCTTTTTATTGTTCCCTTCTTTTTTATCACCCAAGCTCTTTATGAGCCTTCTTTAGGCCTAGCGCTTATGGTTAGTTTGCCTTTAACGCTAGTGATTATTCTCGGCCTTCTGCCCTTAATCAAGGGAGCCTTTATGGCAGCGTTATGGAAAAGTAAAAATGACAAGTAAACAGTGTAGATTCGCTTTTAAGTTTTTTATAATTCTTATCGTCAAATAGGCCAAATTCTTTAAGTTCCCAAAACAAAAACTTAGGTGTTGCCTGATATTTTTTAATCCTCATTTTCAATGGGATTTATGGAACAAATAAAAAATCAATAAAAAAAGCTTGCAAAATCTATCTTAATAGTTAACCATGTAAGAGAAAGAGGACCTCTTTCGAATCCAATGCTAATCTATTCCTTTAAAGGAATGTGAGTGTAAACATCAACATAGAAGATAGTTATGAAACAAGCTGGTTATTCCAAGCGGCCCCCGAGCCGTTCTTCTGAGCGCCATAGGCAACATCACAAGTCATCAAATGGAGATTTCAACGATGGGAAGAGTCGTGGCAATCCTCAACAATCTGTCGAAAGATATCTTACTCTTGCGCGCGATGCCGCCTCATCAGGAGATCCTATATCTGCCGAAAATTATTACCAGTACGCGGATCACTACTATCGTCTAGCCCTAGCTAGTCGCATCTCTCGTGCTCCCCGTCCTGAAAAATTTAGTGAAGAAAAAGCTCCTGCTTCACTCCCTATAGAAAACACTCCTGAACCCATTGGAACAATGAACAATTAATGACCAAGGTCATCTTTATTGACTTGTGAGACATTTTAAGAATGATGAGCATTTAGGCTGGAATTATCTCAAAGGAACGTTAGGTGATAAGATCAACGCAACACTTTCAGGCATTGGTCACAACTTCACACTTCTTCTCCTCTAAATTAGGGAATTTTTGTTCTTTATTTTATACATGATCTTTGCAAGAGATTCTTAAATATGGCTTCTTAACGATCGACTAAAAAACACACGACAATATATATCTAGTAATGAGCAAATAAAATATTTTTTATGCGCATGCTCTCACATTACTCACACCACATTCGGTTCATCCTCATACCTCTCTACCCAAGAGATTCGGAGACGCTAATGATGTCCTTCATCATGGAGCTCTTCTAAACGACGACTCCTGCTTAAATACGTATACACAACTGGAATCACAAAAAGGGTAAACAGAGTCCCGACACTCATTCCTCCAACAATCACAAGACCAATCTGCTCTCGTGTTTCTGCACCCGCACCGCTCGAATAAGCCAATGGCACAGCCCCAAAAACCATTGCAAAAGTAGTCATGAGAATAGGTCTTAACCGCAAGCGTGAAGCTTCAATCACAGCTTCGTAGGCGGATTTTCCGTCTTGTTGCAATTTGTTGGCAAAATCAACAATAAGGATTCCATGTTTAGTAATCAATCCTATCAAAGTAACAAGTCCAATTTGACTATAAATATTTAAAGTTCCAGTCGGCACTATCCATAAGGTAAAGACAGCCCCTGCTAAAGACAATGGTACACTCAGAATAATAATAAAAGGATCAATAAAGCTTTCAAATTGTGCAGCCATCACTAAAAATATAAAGGCAATAGCCAGCCCAAAAATGAGATAAATCGTATAGGTTTCTTTTAAGAAATCCCTCGTTTCCCCCGAAACTGTCGTCTGGTATCCATCAGGCAGAATTTTAGTTGCAATCCCCTTGATATCATTAAGAACCTGCCCTAAACCATATCCTTCTTTTAAAGTTGCATCCAACGTTGCAGAGCGCATGCCATCAAAGTGGTAAATTTCTGGGGTTGTGGTTACGGCCACTATTTTCACAATATCTGAAAGAGGGACGATCGTTTCTTTTCCTGCTCTTGACCCTCGCACCGTCATATCCAATACGTCTTGCGCCGACCTACGGAATTTTTCACCCACCCAAACACGCACGGGGTATTGTTTGTTTTCCCTTTCAAAGGTTGTCGAACGACGCCCGCCAATTAATGTATCCAAAGTCTGAGCAATAACATCTGGCTCAACACCTAAGGTGGACGCTTTTTCAGCATCTACTTGCACCTTATAATCTTGACCAGGCTGCCCTGTATCAGGTTGGACTCTATCAATTCCAGGATGCTGGAGCATCACTTTCCAAATTTTTTCCATTTGCTGCACTAAATCTTCGTATGAGCGCGTCGTTTGAATCACAAAGGACAGATCATACCCACTTCCTCCTCCAATTGCCGAACGACTTCGACACCGTGACTTCACCTCAAGACCAATAATTTTATCAAGTTCAGGTGCTATCGTCTTCTGAATATCACTACAACTTCTGGTTCTATTTTCCCACAGCGTCATCGTATTCTGTGACTGAGTGTAATCACCCACCTGAACAATGGTCATTCGTTTAATAAGCTCTGGAACCGCAGCAAGCACTTGATCCATCTGCAGAGCATACCTTTCAATATAGTTTAAATTTCTTCCATAAGGAGGAAGCGCTGTAGCTATGAGAACACCTTGATCTTCAGCAGGTGTCAGCTCACGCCTCAATTGAAATACCGCAAGATATAGGCCGATTAAAGCAACAACAAGACCACTTATAGAAACCCATAATCGTTTGTGTAAAATGCGTGTTAAAAGGTTGCCATATCCCTGATCTAGTTTATCTAGCCATTGACCCATTTTATCTGAAAAAGCTTGATAAGCTCGAGAAAACCTATTATTTGCATGTGTTTCATGATCATGCGAAACAAGCAATTGAGCACACATCATCGGCGTTAAGGTTAAGGCTACAAATCCTGAAATAAGCACTGCCCCTACAAGAGTCATGGCAAATTCAGTAAACAGCTTTCCGGTTATTCCACTTGAAAGGGCAACAGGAGCATAAACAGCAGCCAATGTTAGTGTCATAGCAATAACAGCAAAACTAATTTCTTTTGCCCCGCGAATTGCGGCCGCCTTTGGTTTCATTCCCTCTTCGATGTAGCGATAAATATTTTCAAGCACAACAATAGCATCATCCACAACAAGACCAATAGCCAAGACAAGTGCAAGGAGGGTCAAGATGTTAATTGTAAATCCAAGAACAAACATTAATGCAAAGGCACCAATTAAAGAGACGGGAATCGTCACAAGAGGGATCAGAGAAGCCCGTATCGATCTTAAAAAGACAAAGACAACAAAAATCACAAGAAAAATGGCTTCCCAAATGGTTCGATAAACATGTTCAATAGATTTTTGAATAAAGACTGTTTGATCTGAAGAAATTTCAATATATGTTCCAGAGGGGAGACGCTCCCTAATTTGCGCGACTTTTTCTTCAATCCCTTTCTTAACAAGTAAAGGATTAGCAACCGACTTTTTAACAATCCCAATACTCACTGCATTTTTGTCATTATACCGTGAAGAAAAACGTTTATCTTCCGAGTCAAGTTTAGCATATCCCACATCCTTCAAACGAATAATGCGACCTTCTCGTTCTGCAATAATCATTGCATTGAATTGATTTGACGTTGTCAGAGGAACCGTTGTTGTAACCGTAAATTCTCGTTCTTCCCCTGAAATACGTCCTGCTGGCTTTATTATATTTTGTCGTTTTAAAGCTGCAGCTACATCTGTTGCTGTAATTTTATATGCATTGAGTCGAACAGGATCTAAGACGAGGTGCATTTCTAAATTGCCCCCTCCCATCACTTCTACACTCGCAACACCTTTAATTGTTTCAAGTTCACTTTCTAAAAACCTATGAGCATAGTCAGCCAACTCAGTGACATCCTTTTTATCACTATATAGCGAGAGATAAATTAAAGGTGCAGCGTCGGCATCAGCTTTTGTAATCAAAGGGTCTTGAGCATCATCAGGAAGTTGATTTCTCACCTTTTGCAGTCGATCGCGAACATCGGCTGCAGCAAGGTCAATATTACGATCTACCTTAAAATTTAACTTAATACTACTGTTTTCCGTATCACTTCTTGAGGTCATGTAATCAAGACCTTCAATTCCTCCTAAGGCTTCCTCCAAAGGTCGTGTTAACTGAGCTTCAATAATTTGAGGACTCGCTCCCTCAAGAGACGTTCTAACAGTAATGATGGGCTTATCAACTTCAGGAAATTGTCTCAGTGTCAAACGCGTGTAGGAAACACCCCCAATCATTAAAATAATAACGGTCATAACAGTTGATAAAACGGGACGACGTATGAGAAGTTCTATAAATTTCATTCTGCCTCTTCTTGCCCTTCAGTCTCATTAACAATCTTAACTTCTTCTCCATCATGTACTTTGAATTGACCTGCAGTGATCACCCAATCACCTGCTTTGACGCCATGACTAATTTCGACTTCATTCCCTTCTCTCATTCCTGTACTCACTACCGATTTAAAAGCTGTATTATCCACGACAAGCATGACAGACTCTTCATCACCCTCTCGCTCAACAGCTATTTCCGGAATTAAAACAGCATCTTCAATTCTCCCTGCCAAAACCGTAACACGGGCAAACTCTCCCGGACGATAAGCCAACTCTTTATTTGGCATTTGAGCACGAATAATTACAGTCCTTGTGGCCTCATCAATTTTGGGATCGATAGCTTTAACCACTGCTGGCACGGGCAAGGGATCAAAATCCTCAATCGTTACATCAACCTCATCCTTTGGATGCACAAAAGGCAAATAAGACTCTGGAATGTGGAAATCCACATTAATGGGATCTAAATCTACAATGTTTACAAGTTCAACAGACTCTGAAACAAAAGCACCTATACTTACAGTACTTAATCCCATAACACCATCAAACGGCGCTTTTATGACTGTATTATCAAGACGAATTTTTGCTTCTGCTAAAACAGCTTCGGCGACTTGAACTTCAGCCAGTGTTCTATCTCGCTGCTGGAGAGTCCCAAATTTTTTCTCCAAAAGTTTAATCGCTCGACTGTGTTCTTCTTTGTTTAAGGCAAGGTGTGCTTCAGCTTCTTTAACTTTTGCTACATAAATTGCATCGTCAATCTTATAAAGAGGATCTCCTGCTTTCACATTCTCTCCATCTTGGAAAAATATTTTTACAATCTTTCCGCTAACCTCTGGACGCAAAAGAACCGATTGGATGGCAGAAAGGCTCCCAACTGTCGTAATACGCCTTAGGATAGAACCACTTTTAGCTCTAGCCGCTTCAACAAGTTTAGGTTCTTTGATTACACTATCAGGTAAGACCTTTTCCTTTTTTAGCCAAAGGACAATGCCAAGACCTATTGCACATATGATGATCGCGATTATAATTTTTGTATACGTTCTCATTTGGTATATCTCTGTCTAAAATAAGCTTAAAATTTTAATATATATGTTTTATATTCATACCCTACCAGATAAGACCTTAACAAGATGCTAAAATATTACAAGGATACAAAAAATGCCTATGAACTCTTCTCTCCGTCTTGCTGAACTTCTTACCTCTCGTATTTGCCATGATCTCGTTACACCTGTTGGAGCTATTAATACAGGTTTAGAACTTTTTCAAGAAACTCCTCCTGATCACTTGATGGAATCCGAAGAAATTTTAAGTTTAATTCTTCATAGTGCTCAAGCCGCTTCTGCGCGTCTTCGCTTTTTTAGAATTGCCTTCGGAAGCAATGGGGGGATGTTCTCTCTTGGAGAAGCCCAAAAGTTTATTGATGATTATTTTGTCCGGAGTAAGATGGTGTTTAATTGGCAAGAACCGTTTCAAAAGGATTTAGCCATTGAAGGGTGGGGACGCCTTCTGCTTAACACTGTTTTATGGATGAGCGAATGTGCTCCCAAGGGAGGAATCTTACATATTACAACTCCCACAGAAAATCAGCCTTCCCTTTCTCTTTGTCTAAAAGCCACCTCAATCATTCTTCATCAAGGGACTGTTGAGGCCCTAGAGGGTAATGCTTCTCTTCAAGAACTAACGCCCCGCTCTATTCCTTGTTATTTAATCCATTGTCTTGTTAAAGAACACAACAGAAAAATAATTCTTCAACAAAAATCTTCACCCTCGGAACTTTTTTTGGAAATAAAATAAAGGAAAAAGAAATCTGTAGTTATTCTTAAACGAATAACAAAAAACTTTAAAATCTTGCAATGAATGTATTTAAAACTCTCATTTTTAACTGACTTCTTCGCGAGAATAATCATGAATTTAAAAATAAGCCATTGTATTGTATATAATTAATAAAAATTAAATTAAATTTCCTGTAGTTCCCATAATTTCTTATAGAGGCTATCTTTCGTATGAATTAATTTATCGTGAGTTCCTTCTTCAATAATTATTCCTTTATCCAGCACAATAATCCGATCCATATGCTTTAATGTCGATAAGCGATGAGCGATAGCAATAACTGTTTTCCTTTTATCTTCAATAAGAAAATTAAGGCTGTCTTGAATGAATTGTTCTGTTTGACTATCAAGAGAAGAAGTGGCTTCATCAAGAATAAGGATAGGCGCATCTTTCAAGATCGCTCTAGCAATGGCTATTCTTTGTCTTTGTCCTCCGGATAGTTTTATACCTCTCTCCCCTACAAAAGAATGATATTGCTCAGGCAATTTAATGATAAACTCATGAAGATGTGCGCGTTTACTGGCTTCAATGACTTCATCGTCCGTCGCCGATGGCTTGCCATATCTGATATTTTCCAACAAAGTTCGATGAAATAACAGGGTATCTTGTGGGATAATAGCAATATTTTCCCTCAACGAATCCTGAGTCACATCATTAATATTTTGGTCATTAATGAGGATTTTCCCTTTATTATTTTTAAAATATCTAAGAAGAAGATTAATGAGAGAAGACTTTCCAGCCCCTGAATGTCCCACCAATCCAACCTTTTCACCTGGATTCACAATAAGATTAAGATCTTTGAAAACAGAGTCTTTGTCATCGTACCCAAAGCTAACATTTTTAAATTCTATTTTTGGATTGTTTAGGATAAGAGGATAAGCATTTTTCTGATCTACGTTCTCGTGAGGACTATTTAAAATGGAAAGAGAGCTTTTTAAATCGCCCATTGCTCGGGAAAACTCTTGCAAAGAAATTGTTGCATGCCAAATGTCATCTGCTACCACCAAAGCAATGCCAAACACAAAAGCAAAATCTCCAATCGAGATTAACCCTATCATCCTTAAGTGAATCATATAAAATAGAATAAATCCAAACATTATCAGATAAAGAAATCCTCCAATGATTTGAATTTTAAAATCGTATTTATAAACCCGAACTTGCTTAGGAATAAAATCATGAGAGATCTGGTTGTCTAAAGATTTAAGTTCTCTCTTTCGTGAAGCAAAAGAGAAAAGGGAAATAATGTTAGTGATTTTATCTGAGATTTGCCCAACAAGGGCGTGCCTACTTTCTGTTTCCTCAAAGGAAAGTTTGTTCAATCTAAGGGAAAGTGTATACATTATGGGAACATAGACTGCAGCCCAGATAAAAACAAATATACCAAGATTAAAGCTAACAATTGAAAGAGCACAAAGATTGACAATGCTCTTAAGAATTTTTGACATGAGACCATGATGCATCTCAGCCCAAAATTTATCATATCCATCAAGCAGACCCTTTAGCTTACTACTCATGGTGCCAGTAAAATTATCTTGAAAAAACAAATAAGAATGATGTTGTACATAATCGTAGGATTTTAGAAGAATTGACCGTCTCACATAAGGTTCTGCCTTCCATTCTGCTATATTACTTATTCTCCACACAAAATCTAAGGTGAACTGCGCAGCAATAAAGAGAATGATCGGGAAAAGAATGGCTTGATAGGTTAAGGGGCTTTGCGTTGCCATGACATCAAGAAATAACTTTATGGCATAATTATAAGCAAAAGGATAAAAGCTACTTATAACAGGAGCCATTAACATAATAAGATAAAGCCACTTATACGGCTTTATGTGCTGCCAAAAAAAAGCAAGGATTGTTTTATTATGGACTTCTATAGTATTTTTATTTTTTAGTTTTACAGACGCCATAATTATTTATCTTTCTCATTTAAAAAAATGGTCATAGATATGCATAGTTCAGTTTTGATTCAAAGACTTATACAAATTACGTAATTTAAGATTACTTTTTTGGATTGCTTTGTCGGGCTTCATCCCTCCGTGCAATGACGAACCTTTTGTTTTTCAATATAAAAACTCGTCATTACGAGCGAAGCAAAACAATCCAGAATTAGGACTTGTTCTTAATTATTTTTTGTAAATGATATTATTCATAATAAAAGCAAGTTTGTCCATATTTTAAGAGCACCCGGTTGTGCAGCCACAGGTATCACACTTAAAACACGTTCCATTACGAACAAGAGTGAAGTTTCCACAGTCAGTGCAAGCATCCCCAGCATACCCTTTTAGACGAGCTTGAAAACGCCGCTCTTCCATTTCCGTAACTTCCACTTCCGCAATGACGGATGACCCCATTAAGGGTTTCACAGATTCTGTCCCTGTCGCTTCGTGAAGCAAATAAGCATCTTGATCGTGATTGGCGGGAGACACTACAAATAAATTATTGCGCACGTACCCATTGCTCATCAAACTATTGACGATTTCTCCTTTTTTCTTATCTTTATTGACGAGAGCTCCTTTCTCCGCTTCAATACGACCAATGGTATCTGGGCGCAGATCTACCGGTTCTGCATGAGCAAGATCCGTTCGACCCATATAAGAAATGGCCAACTCGCGAAAAATATAATCAAGGATCGATGTCGCCATCTTGATGGTATCATTTCCAGAAACAGGACCTGAGGGTTCAAAACGAGTAAAAACAAACGCATCTACAAATTCTTCCAACGGAACGCCATATTGCAGTCCAATAGAAATTGCCATGGCAAAATTGTGCATTAAGCTCCGAAAGGAAGCACCTTCCTTATGCATATCAATAAAAATTTCTCCTAAGCTTCCTTCGTCATATTCTCCAGTACGTAAGTAAACCTTGTGACCACCCACTACAGCCTTTTGAGTGTATCCCTTACGACGATTAGGCAGCTTTTGTCGCTGGGCACGATGGATAAATCGCTCAACAACACGTTCTACAGCCTTCTCTGCCACAACTTTTGCTTTTTCAGGAGATGACATTTCAGCAAGCGTTTCTGCAACCTCATCTCCCAATAAAGACGCATTTAACGGTTGAGAAAGCTTTGATCCATCTCGATAAAGAGCATTCGCTTTTAAAGCCAATCGCCAAGAGAGAAGATACGCTTCTTTGCAGTCTTCGATTGTTGCTGAATTTGGCATGTTGATGGTTTTAGAAATAGCGCCTGAGATAAAGGGTTGAACAGCAGCCATCATCCGAATATGACTTTCGACGGAAAGGTAACGTTTTCCCGTTCGACCACACGGATTTGCACAATCAAAAACCGATAAGTGCTCTTTTTTCAAATGGGGAGCACCCTCAACGGTCATCGTCCCACAACAATAAGCATTAGCCTTTTCAATTTCATCTTGCTTAAAGCCTAAGTGAGTCAAAAGATCAAACCGCACGTTATTGAGTTGTGCCTCTGTTAACTTCAATACCTTCTTGCAAAAATCATCTCCCAACGTCCAACGATTAAAAACAAACTTAATATCAAAGGCAGATTTTAAATTATCTTTTAAAAGATTAATTTCACGATTTGTAAAGCCCTTGCTCTGCAAAGCCTTAAAGCTAACTCCGGGAGCCTCTTCAAGACTCCCCTGTCCTACCGCATATTGAATGATATCTTCAATCTGCTTTGGGGTATACCCCAAGACCTGAAGAGCCTGAAGAACAAGACGGTTAATGATTTTAAAATACCCCCCCCCGGCAAGCTTTTTAAACTTCACCATTGCAAAATCAGGTTCAATACCTGTGGTATCGCAGTCCATCACCAAACCAATTGTTCCTGTTGGGGCAATGCAGGTCGCTTGTGCATTGCGATATCCATGTTTTTTCCCTAGCTCTAAGGATCTGTCCCAAGCTTGTCGACAAGCTTTGACGAGGGTCGGACAAGGACAATCTTTTTCTTCCAACGGAACAGGCATCACTTCAAGGCCTTCATATCCCTCTTTTTCTCCATAGGCCCCTCGACGATGGTTACGCATCACGCGCAGCATATCTTTCTCATTCAGCTTATAATGCTTAAAAGTCCCAAGCTCTGCGGCCATCTCTGCAGACGTCGCATAGGAAATTCCTGTCATCAATGCAGCAACAGCCCCTGCAATGGCTCGACCTTCTTTACTGTCATAAGCAATGCCAGATGCCATTAAGAGACCACCGATGTTGGCATATCCAAGCCCTAGTGTACGAAACTCATAAGAAAGCATCGCAATTTCTTTTGAGGGAAACTGAGCCATCATAACCGTAATTTCAAGAGCCATTGTCCACAAACGAACTGCATGTTCGAAAGCTTTACAATCAAAATGAAGCTCTCCCGCTTTGGCTTCTCTCCCTTGATGGTTCATAAACGCCACCAAATTAAGAGAAGCAAGATTACAAGCTGTATCATCTAAAAACATGTACTCCGAGCAAGGATTTGAAGCACGAATTCGCCCATTTTGAGGACAAGTATGCCACTCATTGATCGTTGTATCATATTGGAGACCTGGATCGGCCGAAGCCCATGCAGCTTGACCTATTTGATCCCATAGGTCTCGAGCCCGTATAGCCTTATGAATACTCCCATCTGTTCTGCGCAAAAGATTCCATTCTTTATCTTCCATAACTGCATGGAGGTATTTGTTCGTTACACGAACAGAGTTATTTGAATTTTGCCCAGAGACCGTACGATAAGCTTCCGAATCCCAGTCTGTATCATACTCACGAATATCCATATGAGTATATCCTTGACGGGCAAATTGAATGACACGTTGACAATAATTCTCGGGAATCATTGCCGCACGAGCTTCTTTTAAAGCTTGGTAAAGAGAAGGATTTTCTTGTGGATTTAATCGCTCATCCCCTTGCCCCTCTTGGCAAGCAGCAAGAATGGCAGAAAGATGCTTCTTTGCACTTTTAGATCCTACTACAAGATCTAAAACCTTTTGCTCTTCAATCACTTTCCAATTCACGTATTCTTCGATATCCGGATGATCTACGTCTACAACAACCATCTTAGCTGCACGACGCGTTGTTCCCCCCGACTTAATAGCGCCAGCCGCCCGATCACCAATCTTTAAAAAACTCATCATTCCTGAAGAATATCCCCCTCCAGAAAGAATTTCTCCTGCACCTCTTAAATGTGAAAAGTTAGAACCCGTTCCAGAACCATATTTGAAAAGACGGGCTTCTCTCAACCACAGGTCCATTATTCCCCCCTCATTCACAAGATCATCTTTGAGGCTTAAAATAAAGCAAGCATGAACTTGAGGACGCTCATAAGAAGAGGTAGATGTTTTAAGTTCACCTGTTTTGTAATCTACGTAAGAGTGACCTTGAGCGGGCCCATTAATTCCATAGGCCCAGTAGAGGCCGGTATTAAACCATTGAGGAGAATTAGGTGCGCACATTTGAGCACAAAGCATATAACGCATTTCATCATAATACGCCCGCGCATCGGTTTCAGTGTCAAAATATCCTCCTTTCCAGCCCCAATAAGTCCAACACCCTGCCAAACGATCAAACACCTGTTTAGCAGTCATCTCATGTCCAAAATGCTCTTTCTCAGCCCATTGAGACAAAGCTATCGAATCAGCTTCTTTGCGCCAAAGCCATTCTGGAATTCCTTGTTCTTTAACTGCTTTTAAGGCCCGAGGAACACCTGCCTTACGAAAGTACTTTTGTGCTAAAACGTCACAAGCTACTTGAGACCAAGCCGCAGGAACTTCAATTCCTTCAAGATGAAAAACAACCGATCCATCGGGGTTACGAATTTCACTATCCGCTTTACGGAACTCAAAAGAGCGATAGGGATCTGTGTTTTCTTTGGTAAAGTGACGCGTAATTTTCATAGAAGAACCCTCTTCTCATGTAAGGTTTAGAAATTATTCACAAGGTAAATGTCGTACGACATGGGTACTATAGGTCGTTGCGTAAGGACGTCAATCTCCATTTTTTGCTTGACAACCTAAGTACTTGAGAGTGGACAGATCCTTTTCAGAGTGCCATAGTACGAGCATTAGAAGAGGGCGTTAACATGCTATGGATAAAGCTTCTCACCTGGTTTAGAGGAGAGCTTGTGGGCAAAGATTCCTTTGGGAATTGTTACTATCGAGAGAAGGGCCCCGAAAATCTTAAAGAACGACGGTGGGTTATTTATAAAGGACTCCCAGAAGCCTCTAAAATTCCCGCACAATGGCACGGGTGGATTCATCATATGATGGACAAACCTCCTGCCCTTGAAACCCTTCAAAGGTGGCCCTGGGAAAAAAATCATCTTCCTAATCTTACAGGAACACCCTATGCTTACCGACCGTTAGGGCATTTTTTTTCTGCAGGGAAACGAAAATCGGCAACAGGAGACTATGTCGCCTGGTGTCCTCATGAGGTGAAGGATGAAAACAAATTTACTTGAAGTTATAATGGGTGCGATTGTTCTCGTCGTCTTCATCTTTTTTATTGTTCTTGCTTACTCAACCAGTCAATGGCAGCCTTCGACGGGCTATGAGGTTGTGGCGAAATTTGATCGTATCGACGGTGTCATGCGTGGCAGTGACGTGCGCTTAAGTGGTGTAAAAATTGGAACAATTAAAGACATCCATCTTGACCCCAAAACCTACCTTGCCGTTGTGCGCATTACCATCGCCCCCGAGGTTACTCTCCCCAAAGATAGCGCCGCAGAAATCGTTAGTGATGGTCTTTTGGGTGGAAAATTTTTAGCCCTCGTCCCTGGGGGAGACGATGAAATCATCCCTCCTAATGGAGAAATTATGCATACTCAAGCTGCCGTTAGTTTAGAGTCTCTTATTGGGCAATTTATTTTCAGTGCTCAAGATAAGAAAGACTCTGGTGATAAATAATCAGCCCCTCATGATCAGATAATTTTATGCTCAACTCTCTTAATCATTTCAAAATACGATATTTTCTGAACCACTTTCTCACGCAATCATCCAAAAAATTCAGGCTAAGTCTGAGGATTTTTTTTCTATTAGCAACAGTTGCTCCTCCCCTTTATGCACAGGATTTTAACACTCTTTTGAATGAGCTATCCGAAACAGATCAGTTAGAAAGTGAAATGGCAGATAGTAAAAATAAAAAAGAAAAAGACGTCATTCTTGAGTCTCCTTCCTTTCCAGAAGCAGCCTCTCCTCCTGAAGAGGATCTCTTTGCCACCGAAAAAAATATCGTAACAAATGGGATTACACTCCAAGGTCTTGATAAACAAACGGCACGCGTCTTCATCATTGATGCCCCTGTGGGGCAAACGATTGAGTTTGGAACGTTAAAAATTGTCGTTAAACGCTGTGAAAAAACGCCCCTTGAAGATCGCCAGGAATCTATGGCCTTTATGGTCATTTCTGAAGAAAAAGCCAAGAGCCCCCCTCAAAAACTCTTCTCTGGCTGGATGTTTTCTTCAAGCCCTAGCTTATCTTTTCTTGATCATCCCCTTTATGATGTATGGATCAAAGACTGTAAAAATTTAGAGTAGGTTCTATCCACATTACCTGGCGTAATCTTAACGACCACAATGCTCCCTTTGTGATTAATGACTAGTTGCAACTTGAGTCCACAAAACCATCTCATGGTAGTTTTTTCCCTTGCAGCACGTTGCCTCTTACGCTGGGATATTACGGAGTTATACCTTCACAAGGAGGAACCATTGCTCAAATTGATCTCTCCTTGCGTATTGATTAAGATTGTATTTGGATTACTATTTAATAACAGTATAACTGAATTTAAAAAATTTAAAGAAAAGCTCTCCATTACGTCGTTGTTTATGCCACGCTATCGTTTGATTTAAGCTGGGTAAATATTGAGCATCATTTTAATTAAGAGAAAATGACATATGGGGAATATAATTATGTGGCTGAGTCGCGTTATTCAATTGATGATTAAAGCTTTTAACAATATTATTTACCTCGTTGTTAACAGTTTTTAGATCCACCTCATTGACAGGAATTAATGCAATACCGTTTCCAAAAGGCTGAGCGGCTTCTTTTACATCAAATGTAATATGATTATTTGGGTTAGAAATGGAGAAAATCTTTTCGAGTTGCGTGGTTATCTCTTCTCCCAAACTCTTCATCTGACCATCCGGCAGATTTTCGTCAATGTATCCAACTGTTACATGATGACGAGCTGATTTTTCCCCCATCCCGGCACGGACACGTATGTTTTTGTTTATAAGATCTTGAGCAAAGTCAGTCACATCCAATTTAATGACTAATCCTTTAGCTGCGAATGTTTCACCTGCAGCACAAACAGAGAGAAACATAAAAAAAGATATAATTTTAATTTCATAACAATAATCCTTTTAAAATTAATTCAAAAACCACCATTTTATAATAATGCATTCAGTTCTTATATAGAAAACTCATTTTAAAATGTAATCTATTTTTCACAACCTGAATTCTCTCATTGAGATTAGGTCAAGACATATCTCCTTTTTTCAGAATTTCCTGCTGGTTAAAGAGTTATAAGAGCAGGTTTGGATAAGGAAGAAATAGAGCAGGCTAAGCCTTTCTTAAAGTTACTTAAAAAATAAGAAGGAAGCTTAGCCAATGAAATATAATATCACAGCCATATTTTTTCATTGATGAATTTTGTAAAGCTTATAAAGGATGGGAAAAACATCGATTCATTAACACCGGAAGAAAACGATATAGATCCTGCGAAATGACTTTAAGCAAAAGGCTAATGATCATGGGTTCTCTTCACGTAAGCTCTTGTAAAATTTTAAATATTTCTACATTTTTACTCTACTGCCCCCCAGGCAGTTCTGAACTCACTAACTGCAAGGCCTCGCTATAGACTCTAAAAATGTAGTCTTGCGTTTTACTATCTTCCTTGCAATGTTCCAAAACAAGCTTTGTCAGCTCAATTGCCCCTTGTTGTTGTATTTTCAGAACCTCTGCTATCATGTCCATTGACTCAAGGTTATCTTCAATCCAATCTTCCATGTCATCTAGGGGTATGCTGCTGTCTTTCATTTTTTGCTCCTTCTTTTTCTTTTTGGGCACTTAATTTTAGAAAAACATTATCAAGCTATATATTTGTATGTCTATCCTGTTTTTTCGTAAAGTCAAATTCTTGAGGAGATGAATTGATTAAAATCTTTGGTTCTTTTTGTCAATTCTGGCATACTCAATGAAAAAGGGATAAGGAAAGAATGATTCAAGGGGAAAAGAATTTTAAAATTTTAGGATTCTTCATCTTTCTCAGTTTTTTTCGTCAAGACGGTCAAGCCTCTTCATTGCTTCGCATTGTGGGGTCTTCAACAGTTTTTCCCTTTGCCGCTACCGTTGCTGAACATTTTAGCTATAAAACCCATGAATCAGTCCCTCTTATTGAAACAATTGGCACCGGGGCAGGAATTAAGCTTTTTTGTGAAAGCCTTAACGGACCAGATGGTGTCATAGCCTCAAGGGCAATCACAGCAAATGAAGCAGAAAAATGCAGAGAGCAAGGCGTTACTTATGAAGAATTGAAAATCGGTAAAGATGGTCTCGTTATTATTCAAAGCAAGGAAGAAACGCCCTTTTCTTTAACCCTGAAGACTCTTAAGGAAGCTATTGCTGAAAAAATTCAGCAGGGTGCAGCTTGTCTTACAAACCCTTACAAGACATGGAATGAAATTCAACAAAACTATCCTTTATATTCGATTCGAATTTTAGGGCCAGCTCCCACTTCAGGAACCTATGATGTCTTAATTGACAATATTATAGGAGATTGTGGTCCTTATCTAAGATCTGATGGGGCTTATATTGAGGCTCCTGCAAATGAAAATTTAATCATTCAAAAAGTCCTTAACGCACCACAAACTCTTGGGATTGTGACCTTTAGTTTTTATGACCAAAACAGAACGCGCATCCAAGCTCTTGCTTTAGATGCAATCTTTCCTTCCTTTAAATCGATTCAAGAGGGAAGTTATCCTTTAAGCCGCCCCCTTTATCTTTATATTAAAACAAATGATCTTAAAGATT
The DNA here is from genome assembly GCA_017992885.1 of Alphaproteobacteria bacterium. Classification (GTDB taxonomy): domain Bacteria; phylum Pseudomonadota; class Alphaproteobacteria; order UBA9655; family UBA9655; genus UBA9655. Next base: position 47,294 of record JAGONT010000007.1, on the reverse strand, counting down.
TTCCAATGCGTGCGGCGTATGCTCTTGAATTTACTTCAGAAGAAGCAATTGGAGAACAAGGGTATTTGAAGGATAAAGGGTTAGTCCCCCTCTCTCTTCAAGAACAACACATAATGAATCAACGGGTTCGTGACCTTCAACAAAAGGAAGAACGATGAGATCTCTGTGGCTTGAAAAGCTTGTTCGTCGTATTTGTTTTCTCTGCACATTTATAGCAGTCATGATTACCGTTGGGATTTTTGCATCGTTAGTTGGGGAAGCGCTCCGTTTTTTTACCCGTGTCTCGGTGTTCGATTTTCTTTTTGGACTCACCTGGTCTCCACATACACTTGCGACAGGAGAAAATGTTGGCTTCGGGGCTATCCCTTTGTTTACAGGGACGGCTCTGATTACACTGATTGCCTTGATCGTCGCCATTCCTTGTGGAACACTTGTTGCTATTTACTTATCAGAATATGCCTCAACAACTCTACGTGCCGTTCTCAAGCCTATTCTTGAGATACTGGCTGGAATTCCAACACTCGTTTATGGTTTTTTTGCCGCAACGATTTTATCTCCTTTCTTCAGAGATATCGCCGATACTTTTCATCTCTCCCTCGCAAGCGAAAGTGCTTTTAATGCGGGTCTTGTGATGGGGATTATGATTTTGCCTTATATGTCATCTCTTTGTGAAGAGGCGATTCATAATTTACCCACAAGTTTGCGTGAAGGATCAATGGGACTCGGCGCCACGTCATCCGAAACAATCTTAAAGGTTTTATTGCCAGCAGCCTTTCCAAACCTTATGGCCGCTTTTCTACTTTCTCTATCACGCGCTATTGGAGAGACAATGATTGTTGTCATGGCGGCTGGCCTTGCAGCAAATTTGAGTTTCAACCCCTTAGAAGCCGTCACAACGGTCACAGTTCAAATTGTCAATCTTTTGACGGGAGATCAAGAGTTTGATAATGCCAAAACCCTTGCCGCCTTTGGATTGGGATTCGTGTTGTTTATTCTCACTCTTTTCTTGAATATACTCGCTTTATATGGCGTAAAAAGGTATAAAAGGATTTATGGCTAAAAAAGATCTCCACGACAAACATGAACCTGAAAAGGTCAACTTATATGTTGAGAATTGGCAATGGGAAACGGCATCTTCTCGTTTTAAAGGAAAGCATTGGTTAGCTGTAGCCATACTTCTTGCTGTGGCTATTTTGTTTGCTTTTGGTTTTTTAATTATCGCCAGCGTTCTCCTTATTGTTGGAATTATCTTTAACCTCACTCTCTATATTTTAAAAAAACTCTCATGACCGCTATTTTAAAAAGACGTCACAGAAATGAGAAATTGTTTAAATGTATGGCACGTGCCAGCCTTATTTTGGCCTTACTTTTTTTGGGATGTATTTTAGGGGAAATTATTTATACGGGTTATCCAGCTTTTTTTAGAACGGAAATTGCTGCTAACAAAGGACAGTCCTCTCTTTTAAATCCATATGCTCAGTATCTTGAATCCAAGGAAAACTCATGGATTATCGCTTCTGATGCTGTCGATATGTATTATAAACATCAGCAAGCTGGAAAATTAACACCCCAACAAATTCAAACCATAGACTCTCTGGAAAAACAAGGAGGGATCCGTCTCGCTTTTAATGGCGGTTTTTTCACGCATTCTGATTCACGTGAACCAGAGCTTGCCGGAATTTGGGGAGGATTATTAGGATCAATTTTAATTCTTATCATAACTTTTTTGACCGCTGTCCCCTTAGGTATTGGCACTGCCCTTTATTTAGAAGAATTTGCCACAAAAAACCGTTTTACCCATTGGATTGAGGCCAACATTAATAACTTGGCGGCAACTCCCTCTATTTTATTTGGCCTTTTAGGACTTGTCCTTTTTATCCATTTTCTGGGCCTTCCCCGTCCTTCAGCTCTGGTGGGAGGACTGACCCTTGGACTCATGAGCCTTCCCGTAATTGTTGTAACAGCACGCACGGCTCTTTCATCTGTTCCTTCAAGCTTAAGAGAAGCCGCTTTGGGGCTTGGAGCAACGCCCTTACACGTTCTTTTTCATCATGTCGTTCCGACAGCTCTTCCCGAAATCATGACAGGAGTCATTTTGGGGTTAGCGCGAGCTCTAGGAGAGACAGCCCCTCTTTTGATGATCGGAATGGTCGCTTTCATTGGAACCCCCCCTTCCTCTTTTTTAGATCCCACCACTGTGCTTCCCGTTCAAATATATAATTGGTCTCGAAGTCCCGAAATAGGGTTTATAGAAAACACATCTGGTGCTATTTTGGTCTTACTTTTTGTTTTGCTTCTCTTAAATGGGATTGCTATTTTCATTCGCAAGAAATTTGAGTCATAAGATGGCCTTTAAGATTAACGTTGTAGACTTGAGTCTCTTTTATGGCGATAAGCAAGCGCTTTTTAATGTCAATTTAGGTCTTCCTGAATTTCAAACCACAGCACTTATTGGCCCCTCAGGATGTGGTAAAAGTTCGTTTTTAAGATGTTTAAATCGCATGAATGATATTGTTCCCCTTGCCCATCTTCAAGGGCAGGTTTTGCTGGATGGGCAGGATATTTATGCTCCCTCCATCGATGTTGTCGATTTACGAACACATGTGGGGATGGTTTTTCAAAAACCTAATCCTTTTCCTCGCTCAATTTATGAAAATGTCGCTTATGGACCTCGAATTCATAAACTTTTCAAAAACAAAGCAGAATTAGATGAGATTGTTGAAAAAAGCTTGATGCGTGCCGGACTTTGGGCAGAAGTAAAAGATCGCCTTCCCCATCCGGCAACTCGGCTTTCAGGAGGACAGCAGCAAAGACTTTGCATCGCACGGGCAATTGCCGTTAACCCAGAAGTTATTTTGATGGATGAGCCTTGCTCAGCTTTAGACCCCATTGCCACAGCAAAGGTGGAAGAATTAATTGATGAATTGCGTGAAAGATTTACGATTGTTATTGTGACCCATAACCTTCAGCAGGCCGCTCGAGTTTCCCAGCAAACGGCTTTTTTCCATAGTGGTTACCTTGTTGAAGCAGGAGAGACAGGGGCTCTCTTTACAACGCCCCAAGATACACGTACCCAAGGATATATTACAGGACGCTACGGATGAATAACCATATTGTAAAAGCTTATGATGAGGATCTGAATACACTTCAAGCTTTGATTCGACACATGGGGGAGTTAACCCTTAAACAGATTCACAAAGCCACTCAATCAACTTTAGAGCATAATGCTACCCTTGCTCAGGATGTTATTGACCATGACTTTGAAATTAATCTTTTAGAAACAAAGGTTGATAAACTGGCGACCCGCATTCTTGCCCTTCGTCAACCTGTGGCTTCTGATCTTCGTATGGTTGTGGCGGCACTTAAAATCTCAAATCAAGTCGAACGTATCGCCGATTATGCGAGTAATATTGCTAAACGCAGCATCATGCTTAAGGACAGTCGCTCTGCATTCTTGGTTGAAGGATTACTCCCTCTTGTCGAAACGCCCCAACAGATGTTTGAGAAAGCTATTACTGCGTTTACCACTTATGATGTTAAGTCGGCCTTGCAGGTCTGGCTTATGGATGAAGAAGTAGACAAACTTTATAATGCCTACCTTCATCAGCTTTTTAATGAGATGATTGCCGCTCCCAAAAATATTGAACCTTGTACCCAGTTTTTATTCATTGCGAAGAACATTGAACGAATTGGCGACCAATCACAAAATATTGCCGAAGCCGTTTATACAATGGTTATGGGAAAACCCTTTAAAGAAAGTGACGTCATAAACCATGTCTCCCACATCTGAGTTCTTAACTATTCTTAATCAACGGGGATTTATTCATCAAGCAACTGATTTTGAAGCCCTTGATGCCCACTTAGCAGAGAAACCTTTAACCGCGTATATTGGCTTTGATGCAACTGCACGTAGCTTTCATGTCGGAAGTCTTGTCCAGATTATGGTTCTCTATTGGCTTCAACAAACGGGCCACCGTCCTCTCGTTTTAATGGGAGGAGGAACAACGAAAATTGGCGACCCCACAGGGAAAGATGAATCCCGCAAACTTTTGGATGACGATGAAATTCATAAAAATATCCAAAGCCTGTCCCGAGTTTTTGAGCGCGCTCTTACCTTTGGTAGTGGACCTCAAGAAGCCATTTTATTGAATAATGCAGATTGGATTGATACCTTAAATTACCCTGCCTTTTTAAGAGACTATGGCACACATTTTACCATCAATCGAATGCTCACCTTTGAAAGTGTACGTTTACGGCTTGAGCGTGAGCATCCCATGACCTTTCTTGAATTCAATTACATGATTCTCCAAGCGTATGATTTTCTTTATCTTCATAAAAAATATGGATGTCTTCTTCAAATTGGTGGCTCTGATCAATGGGGAAATATCATTAATGGAGTTGATCTCGTCCGTCGTGTCGCTCATCAAACGGTCTTTGGTCTCACAACGCCTCTTATTACGACATCGAGCGGCACTAAAATGGGCAAAACTGCCCAGGGAGCTGTCTGGTTAAATGCGGATCTTTTATCTCCTTATGACTATTGGCAATTCTGGCGCAACACTGAAGATCAAGATGTGGGTCGATTTTTAAGGCTGTTTACCCTCCTTCCCCTTGATGAAATCAAGCGTCTTGAAAAATTGGAAGGAGCAGAAATTAATGAAGCCAAAAAAATATTGGCAAATCAAGCAACAGCCTTTCTTCATGGAGAAGAAGCCGTGCGTGAAGCACAAGCCACGGCTCAACAACTTTTTGCAGGCCACAGCGCAACAAATCTTGAGGAAGCGTCTCTTCCAACCCTTGTCCTCTCTAAAGATGAGATCGACAAGGGAATTTCCATCATTGACCTTTTTTGTCGCTTAGGGTTAACAAACTCCAAGGGTGAGGCACGTCGCTTAATTGAAGGGGGCGGAGGTCGTTTGAATGACCTACTCCTTACCAATGAACTTCACATCCTCACCGAAGCTTCATTTAAAACGCAAGCCATTCTCAAACTATCTGCTGGAAAAAAGAGACATGGGCTGGTAAAAAAAGCTAAGTAAATTTAGAATAAAAAGGTATTTATTATCTATTTTATATTATATATTTACACTCAAATTCTTTTTTCAATGCCTTATTTTATAAAATTCACCCAACTATTTCCACACCTTATGTAAATGTTTTAACATTAAATCTATCTTAACCCTAACTATGGATAAGGGATGAAGTTATCCATAGTTATGGGTATCTTAACTTCTTTAGCATAAATTTCTTTAGAAAGGAGAAATAATATGTATCAAAAAATGAGTTCATTAGCCAAGGTTATGATAGGAACGTCAATGCTCGGAATTTATGGAATACTCTTTCCAAACCAAGCTAGCGCTGTAAATTGTTGGGAAATTCATGATCTTAGTGAGTGTGCTAAGCATCCTGAATGTATGGAACACCAAGAAGCAAACGGGTTTTGTCAAGGGGAAGTCCAATACCATTGTTGGCCGCACGAAACTCAAGAGGCTTGTCCTTCACCTCATTGCCACTGGAAGCAACCGAGTCGTTATTGTGTAACAAGAAAAGCAACAAGGACAGAGTAATCCCGTTTTCATCTCATTTTAAAGAAGTCGTAATAAAGAAAACCAGAAACGTAAACTTAAATGACAGTATTGGTATTACTAGATCCCCACATAAGTGGGAATCTAGTAATACCTAAGCTATAAAAAACTTCTGAATTCCCAACGGTAGAGAACATGGCATCTTTAGCTATGAGTATATTAGCTTTTTTTTCCAAGATTTATGTTGGTGTGAAAAGATCACTTGTGACTCTTAAATTTCTTATAAATTTCAGAAGAGTAAGCTGCTCTAAACGACTTTGCATCTCCAAAAGAACCGAAATGTCTTTTATCGTGACCCCTCTTTGAAGCGGGTCCAACGTACTCTATGTTTTCAATAAGGGGAAATACACCAATTCTCAGGATAGCGATATGTAACTGTTCCCTTGTCATTGAGTGGCCCTAGGATCTTTTGAATACGAACTTTCTCCTCTGGTAGAAGATCACTCACTTTAACTGTACGGTCTTGGCCTGGCCCCTTAGGAGCACTTTTTGGAGAAGGTTTTAAGGGAAGATCAGGTCGGTTTTTTCGATTCGTCTGAATGACTTTTTTGTTACCTTGATCTCCTTTAACAGTTTGATATTGAACTTTTCTATTATGCTCGGAGGGAACGCGCGTACCTCTTTTAACGGGTGGTTGAGCTTTGCGTTGGCTTATGATTCTTGGCTGAACTTTAGCATTAGCTGTTTGTGGCGGAGAAAATTTTCTAACAGGAAAACGGCGCTGTTGTATGCCTCTTCTTGATTGAATTGCATTTTTCTTAGAGTCATTTTTCAATGGAGTTCGGAGAACCCGTTTCAAAAACCCTAGACCTTCAAATCTTTCAGGTTTTCCTGAAAATGCTTCACCCATATTCATAAAGAGTATCGCTATGAGGACATAAATAAATGATTTTATAAACATTGAAACAATCCCTTTCTCAAAAAAATTTTCATAAATTATATTTCACTCTCTAATAAAAAAGTCGATCTTTAAAAAAATACACCAAATTATTTTGATCTTTCTCAACGATAGTTCTTTAGAAGCCTAAAAAATATTACTCACCTCAATTAGAGTTGAAATTCATAGTCTCTTTTAAAGCTCTTCAAGGGATTTCAGCTTAAAGAGAGGAGCTGGCCCAAGAGAACAAATCTTATTTTGAAACGTAATGGGAAGTGTCAGATACATCTTACCTGATTCATCAGTATGACTGAATAGACCAATCATAAAAGAAGCCGCAAGCGCCTTTTTTTTCTTTATTAATCCCACCTTAACTAAATAATCTATAGCCTCTTGATACCCAAGTATTTTACTAGAAAAAGACCCTAAGGGGTACAACTCCTTATCAAGAGTTAAAGTCCCTTCCATCTCTCCACTAATAGGAGGCCAAGAAAATGTCAAAAGGTTGATATCTAAGACACCCCCTCCATCCCGCCACTCAGAAAATGACTTAGGCAAGGAACCTTTTGTTTGGTATCCGGAAAGCTTGGCATCCAAGCTTAACTTAAGGGCGTTTTCTAGAGGCTTTTCCATATTTAAAAATTTTTCAAGGTTAACGATAGAAGTGACCATTGTTAACTTAAGATCTAAAGGATCAACTATATTTTCAACTTTTACTGATGAATCTTCGAGAAAAATAGGCTGAATTTGAGTTCCAACAACTGATTTTATACGATTCACTGTAAAATCAACTCCTTCAATCCCTCCTTTAGGAAAAAAGACAAAAATTCCTTTTGCTCCTTCAAACTGTAAATCACTCGAAGGAAAAATAGTATTTTGAGAAGTAAGAATTTTTTGATCTCCGGGAAAACTAAAGTTTAAAGTATAAATTTTCCACGGACACATCCTAATATCAACTTCTTGACCGCGCCATTCTATACGTCCTTTGGGATCTTTGATCAAAGCATCCTTAAATTTAGCTTTAACTGAAAAAGGAGTCCCCCATATTTCAAAGCTTGAGTAAGAAATAACGTATCCTTTTTGTTGTAAATTTTTTGTTATATGGTTAATTTTTTTCTCAAGTTCCCGCTTTCCATACTCAAAAAAAACAACCCAACTCATGCTAATCAGTAAAAGCAGAACAAGACTTATAATTAGCTTTTTACGCTTTAGAAACATAGAGACCTCCTTCATGAATCAGGTCATCTGTCCTTGATTCAATTTTGTTTTCAAGGACACGCATAAACTCTTGCCGAGAAAGACCTGGCTCAATAGGGTCTAAAATTTCTAAGGTAATATGTCCAGGGTACTTAAGAAAACCTCGGCGTGGCCAAAAAAGACCAGCGTTGTGCGCAACAGGAATAACAGGAATTTTTAAGTGAAGGTAAAGACTTGCTACTCCAGATTGATACGTTTCTTTTTTTCCAGGATAAGATCGAGTTCCTTCGGGAAAAATAACAATAGGCTGCCCTCGAGCAATGGCTCGTTCGGCAGCTTTTAATAGATTTCTAATATCTTGTGTTCCCCTCCCTTTTGTCCTGGATACAGGAACCATACCTAATCTTTTCAAAAACCATCCAAAAAAGGGGATCCATAATAATTCTCGTTTCAAAACAACAGAAGGGTCAAATAAAATATAATGAAGAAATATTGTCTCCCAGGCGGATTGATGCTTAACGGCAAGAATAACTGGTGTTGAAAGAAGTTTTTCTTTTCCTCTAATTGTAAGGTAAAGTCCTAAGATATTTTCACAAATCCAAACAACACCATGAATCCAAAATTTTATAATTTTTAAAACGACTGAGCGAGAAAAAATCAGGAATGGAAAGAATAAAAAAGATATCAAAAAAGTCCATCCATAAAACGCACTATTAAAGGCAATTGCTCTTAACCACATCCTCATAACCTCTTAAACTTCCAAAATTCGTGAAAATCTGCTAAAGGCCGGCGAACTAAAGCAAAAAGAAACTTATTATATTCTTGCACAACAAGACGTAGCGTAAATGAATCAAGCCACCATTTAGTTTTTAAAAAGCTCTTTCCCACCACAGCATGGGGAAGAATCTGAATATCAGGAATCAAATGGCGCAACTCAAAAAGACTACGCGGCATATGATAATTAGATGTAATAAGCCTTAAGGTTTCAATGTGATGAGCACGAGCCCATGCGGCTGTTTCTTCTGCATTACCTAATGTATCTAAGGCATCATACCCCAATGTAATACGAGAATGAAAAGGCATTTCCCTCACTTTTTCAGCAAGTGTTGATCGAGGATTCACTCCCGAAATCAAAAGGTATTTTCCTTTTTTTTGTTCAAAAAGGCTAAAAGCAACCTTGAGACGCGTCTCACCTCCGGTAAAAACGACAATCCCATCCGTAAGGCTCGTCATATCTTGTGGAGACGAAGGGATAAGACGGGTAAAAAGGATAAGGCCTATAATCCATAGTCCTCCTACTCCTACAACAACTAATATAAGGCGCAAGCTATATAATATAACATATTTTAACATCTTTTCTCATCAAGCACATGGGAAACAGCTTCGTATAGATCCTTAAAAATTATAACGGGCAAAACATGCTCAGGTAATCCCTTCTCAAGGGTTTGGGCTCCTTTTCCCGTACGCACCAAAATTCGCGGACATTGGATAGCTTGCGCCGCCTGAAGATCGCGCAAATCATCTCCTATCAACAGGCTCTCATGGGCGCTGACTTTAAAATCACGTAAAGCATCGAGAAGAAGACCAGGATTGGGCTTGCGATGTGAATGTTGAGGATCCGATGACGTACAAACATAAATCTTATCAATAAAAGCATCTTCCATTTTTAAAATTTCCTTAAAATAGGTATGGATATCTTCTAATCCTTCTTCTGTTAGCTCTCCTCTGCCTACAACAGCCTGATTTGTAACAATTGCAATGGGAATTGCAGCTTTATTCAAAAGCTTGATTGCAGGAATGACACCCGGTAATAAAACAAATTCCTCTCGCGATTTCACTGAATTTGGGCGATCCGCATTAATGACACCATCTCTATCTAAAAGGATAAGCTTCATGAACGCAAAGCTTTCATAACAGCTAAACGAGCCGCTAGCATCATAGAAAGAGCCGTAAAAAAGGGAGCGAGTATAAAAACACAGATCGATTGAAAAAAGAAAGAAGGAGTCGTTATAAAAGAAAAGCCAGACTTTTCTAAAAGAGTCTTAATTCCCAAAAAAGTCAAAAAAGCAATGAAAGATCCAATCGAGCTTGCTATAAGCCCTTGTTTAAAAACGTTTATCTGAAATTGAGTTGCGATATAGGAATGTGTTGCTCCGATAAGGCTCAAGACTTCAATAATTTGACGATGGATCAGAAGGCTTGTACGAATCGCAAAAGTCGTGGTCGCAAGAGCAGCTGATAAAATAAGAAGTGTTATAATAAGGGCAAGGAAAACACCTGTATGAATTAAACTTGTAACGTGACTTTGCCAAACACGATGATCAACCATTTGAATATAAGGAGAAATATTTTTTAAGTGGTTTTCTAAATTCTGCGTATCAACATTTTCTTTGCTATCGAGAGTAACATCAATAACGACCGGCAAAGGAAGAAATTCTAGATTAACGTCTTCCCCTAAAAGGGAATGAAATAAATTTTCCATTTCTTTCTGCGGAACAGCAATAACATGTTGAACCCCGGGAGTTTTATTTAAAAGTTGCACAACTCGTTCTTGTACCGCGCCGGATGCATTGTCAGAAAACGTTGGAATTTCAATGGATAGCTGGGTGGCAAACTGGGTTTCCCAGACACGTGCTGTGTGAGTCATAAAAAGAGTAAAGACAAAGCAAAGAGTCCCCACATACACCATTAAAGCGACAATCTTGGGCACAAAGCGAGCCGCGACATCATTTTTTAAAGGAAGATCCTGTCGTTTATTCATAGGCAACTTTCCTCATTGGCAGTTTAAGAAGGCTTCCCTCTTTTATGGTCAGTTGAGAATAGGGAAACTTTTCAAGAATCCGTTGATTGTGAGTTGCAATAATGACAGCTGTTCCCATTTTGTTCAATTCTTCAAATAAATAAAGAAGTTTCATGGCCATGTCATCATCAACATTACCTGTCGGTTCATCGGCCAAAAGAAGTTGAGGGCGTGTAATAATAGCTCGAGCTATAGCTACACGTTGCTTTTGTCCTCCTGAAAGGGAGGGAGGATACGCTTGAAGACAATCCCCAAGGCCAATCCAATCAAGAAGCTCCTGAACATGCATTTGGCCCCTCTTTGACTCAATACCACGCACTCTTAGCGGAAGAGAAACGTTATCAATAACTTTCAAATGATCTAAAAGCTTAAACTCTTGAAAAACAACACCTATTTTCTGCCGGAGAAGAGGGAGAAGAGAAGCCGTCACTTTCAAAGTATCTTCACCAAAAAGTTGAATATTACCCCAAGTTGGTTTTAATCCTAAGTACAAAATCCGAAGCAAAGAAGATTTTCCAGAACCGCTGGGACCTGTAAGAAAATGAAAAGAACCTTTTTCAATATTAACGGTTATCCCTTTAAAAATTTCTGGGCCAGCTTCATACTTATGGCCTACACCCACTAATCGTGCGATCATGTCTGACACAGTCATTTATCCCTTTTACAAATATAAGAAATATAAAATGGCACAAAAGAAAAACATCGTCTAGCTTGCACCTTTCTTACAAAGAGCATATAACCAATGCAGAATATATGTAAGAGGGATTCCTTTATGATTGTTACTTGTCCCAATTGCTCCAAACGATATATGATTGATGATAATTTGCTTTCAAAAGACGGTCGCCAAGTAAGGTGTATTGCTTGTCATTACGTATGGCATCAAGCTCCTAATATCTCTCATCTTGTGAGCAATCCTACCCATAAGGGAGTGATAGAAATTCCTCCTCAAACCACCCTTTCTTATGACAAGAAAACGTCATGGCTAGGATGGATTTTCGGCTTTTCTCTTGTGCTTTCTCTTTTCTGTGCCCTTATCTTTGGACGAGACTTTGTTATAAAGCTATGGCCAGAAGCTGAAAAATTATATACTCTTGTCGGCTTATATAGTTACCCTCCTGGAACAGGATTGTCTATTGTCAACACAACTTTTCAATCCTATCAGGAAGGCCCCCATGAAATGTTTAACGTTGCGAGCGATGTTGTTAATACATCAAATCGAATAAGATCTATTCCTTCTCTTAAAATTAAAGTATTAGGAGAATCTATTCCTTTGAACTATTTACAAGATAAGGAAAAAACGGCATATATTTTGGATCAATGGGAGCATCGCCTTTCCGAAAACTCCTTATTACCAGGTGAGCAAATTCATTTTGAAACCGAGCCGCGTCCGAAAATAAAAGGGGCTCAACAAGTAGTAATTGAGTTTTAATATGACACATTCTTTTCCATCTGCTTCTTTTGATCTTCACCTGTTTTATCAAAAAGAATGGGATGAGCATTGCCAAGTGGCCAGAACAACACAAGATGCTCTTTTTACTGCTTTTACAGAATGGGTAGAAACATCAGCCTTTACCCTTCAGCATGGCAAAAAGCTTTTATTTTTTGGCAATGGAGGAAGTGCTGCTGATGCACAACATATTGCAACAGAATTTACAGTACGCTTTAAGACCAATCGAAAAGCTCTTGCTGCCCTTGCCTTAACGACAGACACGTCTGCATTGACTGCGATAGGTAATGACCTAGGGTTTGACCATCTTTTTTCTCGTCAATTAGAAGCTTTAGGTCAAGAAGGAGACATGGCTATTGGTATTTCAACCTCTGGCAAAAGTCCGAATATCCTCAAAGCCTTTGAAGAGGCCCGAAAAAAGAAAATGATAACCGTTGGTCTTACAGGGGGAAGTGGGGGAGAGCTTAATGGAAAAGTTGATATTCTACTCACTGTACCTTCTCCTATTATCGCACGTATACAAGAAATGCATATCACTCTCGGACAAATGTTAGTTGGAGCTCTTGAATATAGATTAGGGTTAGTTTAGTTAAGATGAATGATTCACAGCTTATAGATGCTTTTTCATCTCTTCGCATATTATGTGTGGGAGATGTTATGCTTGATCAATTTATAAGGGGAACAATTTCCCGCATTTCCCCAGAAGCTCCCGTCCCCATTCTTCGTATAAAAGATGAATCTACTGTTCTTGGAGGAGCGGGAAACGTTGTTCGAAATCTTGAAGCCCTCGGAAGTTATATTACTTTTATTTCTGTTATTGGCCAAGACAGAAACGGCTCTCACATCCAAAGTCTGCTAAAATCATCTTCCCAGATTGATCCTTATCTCATTATAGATAACGCACGTATAACAACCACAAAAACTCGATTCATCGCCACCAATCAACAAATTTTAAGAACAGACACGGAGCAAACCTTTCCCATTCAGAAAAAAAGTGAATCTGAACTTTTCAAGCTTTTTAAAGATCACATTTGCTCTCATGATCTTGTCATTCTATCCGATTATGCAAAAGGACTCTTTTCTCCTCATACCCTCCATCTCTTAATTAATGAAGCCCAAAACCACGGAAAACCTGTTCTTGTTGACCCCAAAGGGGGAGACTATACACGCTATAAGGGGGCAACTCTTTTAACTCCCAATCGTCAAGAACTTGCCTTTGCAACACTTTCAACAATCGAAACGAAAGAAGATTTAGTAACCGCCGCTCACAAAGTCATAGAAACATGCGATCTTAAAGCAATGGTTGTAACGCTAGGTCCAGAAGGAATGTCCCTCATCGAAGATTCTGGTAACATTGAACATTTACCCACACAAGCTCTAGAGGTTTTTGACGTTTCTGGGGCGGGGGATACAGTTATAGCCACTCTTGCCGTCTGTCTTGCTGCAGGCGCACCTTTAGCTAAAGCAATGCACTTAGCAAATACAGCAGCCGGTCTTGTTGTTGCAAAAGTAGGCACAGCCATTGTTCATCAAGACGAACTTCTAGCGGCCCTGCATTGTCAAGAAGTTCAAGCTCATGAAAAGAAAATTGTTTCTCGAGAAAAGGCCCATGATCAAGTACAAAAATGGAAACGACGTGGGAATCGCATTGTCTTCACAAATGGTTGCTTCGATCTTCTTCATCCAGGCCATATCCATCTTTTAAGCCAAGCTAAAAAAGCAGGAGATCGGCTTATCGTGGGTCTTAATACGGATTATTCAGTTCAAAAACTTAAAGGTCCCCAACGCCCCATTCAGCATGAAAGCGATCGAGCTTTTGTTCTTTCTTCTCTTGAAGGAGTGGATTTGGTCGTTCTTTTTGAAGAAGAAACCCCCTTTGAATTAATCCAAATTTTAAAGCCTGACGTGCTTGTGAAAGGCGCGGATTACAAAATTGATCAAGTGATCGGGGGCCCCTTTGTTCAAAGTTATGGAGGGCAAATTCTTCTTATTGACCTTCTTAAAGGGCAAAGTACAACCCGCATGGTAGCTAAAATGGTAACGTAAGAGCCCTCAAAAAACATTTTGAGCCAGGTCGCAAAAAAAATTAAATTCTGATGACCTCTTGTATTTTTTCATTTATTACATATTTTTATTTATAGAGCATACGTAAATAAATAGGTATTTTTAAAATATTATCATGACAGTTTTAAACATTTTAACAGCTCCCAACCCTCAGCTTCTCAACAAAGCTCTTCCTGTTGAAAAAGTTGACAAAGAAATACGTAAACTCATGTACGATTTACTAGAAACCTTGTACAGTCACAATGGCGTAGGCCTTGCGGCTATTCAGGTTGGAGTGCAAAAGAGAGTGATAACCATTGATCTTGGTGAACGAAATGGCCTTCCCTTTAAACCACTGCTTATGGCCAATCCTGAGCTTCGATCTGTCTCTCCGGCAACCCAAATAACGAAAGAAGGGTGTCTTTCAGTGCCAGGTTATTATGAGAACGTCATCCGACCTTTGGAAATTCAAGTTTCTTACTTAAATGAAAACAACCAAACTCAACTTTTATCAGCACGAGGCCTTTTGGCTGATTGTATTCAACACGAGATTGATCACTTAAATGGTATTTTGTTTATCGATCACATTTCTTCTCTTAAGCGTAATTTAATTTTGAGTAAACTTCGAAAAGAACAAAAGAAAAAAAGGTAGTTTATGAACCCACAAACCACGCGCCTAGCTTTCATGGGGACCCCTAGCTTTGCCGTTCACATTCTCGACTCTCTTTTACAGGCTCAGTATCAAGTTATAGCCGTTTACACTCAACCTCCTCGTCCCGGAGGACGTGGATATAAAGTACAGCCAAGTGCTGTTCATGAATTTGCTACGACGCGCAAGCTTTCCGTCTTTACTCCTGAGTCTCTCAAAACAGAAGAAATTCAACGCCAATGGAGTACTTTAAATATAGATGTAGCCGTGGTAGCTGCTTATGGCTTGATCCTTCCTCAAGCCATTTTAGAAGCACCTCGACGGGGAGTCATCAATATTCATGCATCGCTTCTTCCTCGTTGGCGGGGAGCTGCTCCTATTCAACGAACAATACTGGCTGGCGATACTGAATCCGGTGTGACGATTATGAAAATGGATACAGGTCTTGATACGGGAGATATTTTGCTTATAAAAAAAACCCCCCTTGATCAGTTTACCACCTCTCTTTCCCTGCAGAATACGCTTGCTCATCTAGGGTCAGAAGCTCTTATAGAAGCTCTTCCTCTCTATCTTTCAGAAAAGATATCCCCAATTCCTCAATCCAAAGAAGGTATTACATATGCTGAAAAGCTTAAAAAAGACGAAGGCCTTTTGGATTGGCATTTACCCGCTTCTCTTCTCGAGCGCAAAGTCAGAGCTTTAAACCCTTGGCCTGGAACTTGGTTTGAAATTGGGAAAGATCGCATTAAAGTTCTGACAGCCCAAGCTATCTCTGGAAGTTTCCCTTATCCTCCTGGAACAATTTTAGACAATCAGTTGACAATTGTTTGCGGTGAAGGTGCCTTGCGTATTTTATATGTACAAAAAGTAGGGAAATCCCCTCTCCCAACCGAGACCTTTTTAAGAGGATATGAACTCCCCTCTCATCAACTTTCCTATGCCTCGGTTTAAACTTACTCTTGAATATGAGGGAACCTCGTTCTCAGGTTGGCAACAACAACCTGGTTTTCAAACGGTGCAAGGAACATTAGAAGAAGCTTTCACTGATTTTCTTAAAGAACCCGTTACAGTTTGGGGAAGTGGGCGTACGGATGCCGGCGTACATGCCAGAGGACAGGTAGCTCACGTAGATATTTCTAAAGATTATCCTCCTTTTGCAATCCAAGGAGCCATCACTAAACGTCTTCTCAACTTTCCTATTAGCCTTCTGACTGTTGAAGAAGTTCCTTCTGATTTTCACGCACGTTTTTCAGCGGTTAGCCGCTCTTATGAATATATTATCCTTAATCGAAGGGCCCCATCAGCTCTTGAAAAATATCGAGCCTGGTGGATTATCTCCCCACTTTCCATAGATGCCATGGCAGAAGCTGCAACTTACCTTATAGGTCATCACGATTTTTCTTCCTTCCGTGATAGCCGCTGCCAAGCTTCTTCTCCCCTCAAAACGCTTAATCTTCTTTCAGTAGAAAAGAGAGGGGAATTTATCCTGATTAAAGCCCGTGCTCGTTCTTTCCTCCACCATCAAGTCCGTAATATGGTTGGTACCCTCATGCGTGTCGGCAAAGGCGCCTGGTCCCCAAAGAAAGTTAAAGAGATTCTCGACGCCAAAGATAGACGCTTAGCAGGTCCAACAGCACCTGCAAAGGGGCTCTATCTGACACAAATTGAGTATTAGGTGAATCCCACTCAAGCTTGTCCAAATTCCTCAGATAAAGCTTCAGGTGTCACCCCAAGCTTGGCAATAGCCTTCTCCCACTTTTTTTCAATTTCAACTTGAAAAAGAATAGTGGCATCCCCTTCAATTTGCAGCCACCGGTTACTATGCAGTTCAGCATCAAGCTGGCCAGGTCCCCACCCTACGTAACCCATAGCCAAAAGGCACTCTTTGGGACCATCTCCTTCCGCAATGGATTGAAGAACATCGACGGTTGCCGTAAGAGCAATATGATGACCTAAAGGAACGGTGCCCATATGCGTAAAATCATCGGAATGGAGAACAAACCCTCGACCCGTATCCACAGGCCCTCCAAAAAAAATGGGAAGATCTCGTTTGATAGAATCTTGCGGAATGGTTAAGTACTCTAAAAGACCTTTAAGAGTTAAATCTCCTAAATATTTATTCACAACAAGACCCATCGCACCGTTTGCATCATGACCACAAATGTAAATCACCGCTTTTTCAAACCGCGGATCTTGCATATGCGGCATCGCTAACAAAAACTGGCCCGTTAAATAACCTGAAAGTTCTTGTTTTGAATTTGTCTCTTCTGTCATACTATCTTTATGCCATAAGATGAGTTAAAAGTTTATTACAAATGCTGAATTTTATGAAAATTTTCTTTAATCGATACCTTGCTGGACTTGTTTTTCTTCTTGTCCTTACACTTTCCGTGTATGCAGGGGATAAGGCTCCTGTTGAACTTAAGCTCGTTCCTGGGGGCGTCAAAGGCGATCATGTCCTTGCCGGTCTTTTGATAACAATCCCTCAACATTGGCATGTTTATGCTCCTACTCCCTCTCAAGAAGAAACTGCCGGATTTGAGCCAACGATCACATGGGAAACTTCCTCAAATCTTCAGAATGCTAAGGTTTTATGGCCTGTGCCTCATCGCACAGAAATCCAAGGCCAAACCTCGTACATTTACGAAGGACAAGTCCTTATCCCTCTTCAGCTTACGCCTCACCACATCAAAGATCCCCTCTCGTTAAACCTAAAAATTTCTCTCTTAGCCTGCTCTGCCCTTTGTGTTCCCATTGAAGAAACCCTTTCTATCATTCTTTCCCCTAACGAAAAGGAAGATCAAGTCTTTAATGCAGCAAAAGATTGGGAAAAATCATATGAAGGTCTTTCACTTTTAAGCCTGCTTTTAATCGCCCTTTTGGGAGGTTTAATTTTAAATTTTATGCCATGCGTTTTACCCGTTTTATCTCTTAAAATTATGTCTCTCGTTAAACAATCAAAAAAAGCCCATCTCGGTCAAGCAAAACAAAGCTTTTTTATTACTGGGCTTGGAATATTGTCTTCCTTTATCCTCCTTGCTCTTCTTACAATTATCTTAAAAGCATCAGGAAATGCTTTTGGGTGGGGAATTCACTTTCAAAACCCCCAGTTTTTGCTCTTTGTTTTCCTTGTGCTTATCGCCTTCTCTGCAAGTCTCTGGGGTGTTTTTGAGATTGACCTTCCCTCAGGGTTGGGCACATGGCTTATCAGTCATGAGGGCAAAGGCAGGCTTAAAGACTTTCTTTCAGGGGTGTTTGCAACCCTTCTGGCCACTCCTTGCTCTGCACCCTTTGTCGGAACAGCATTAACTTTTGCGTTAGCTCGATCCACAGGTGATATCTTTTTAGTCTTCTTCTTTTTAGGCCTTGGATTTGCCTTCCCTTATTTTTTACTCGCCTCGCTCCCTCAACGTGCACTCTTCTTTCCTAAACCAGGCTCTTGGATGGTTTGGGTACAAAGTGTTTTGGGGCTAGGTCTTGCCTTAACAGCTCTGTGGATTGGTTGGGTTCTCAGCTTTCATCTCTCTCTTTTGGTATTATTTTTAAGTACGCTTTTATCGCTTATTGCCCTGTCTCTTTTTTGGATTAAGCATCACAAGGCCCCCTCACTTAAAGCTTGGGCTTTTGCAGGACCTCTTTTTCTTATGGCTTGGAGTCTGCCTTGGATTTTCCCAGAAAAGAGTGTGGATCCTGCCCACAAACTTGCCGCATCCTCTCCAACTCTTGAAATATGGCAACCTTTTGAGCCTGACGCTATTAGTGCCTTTGTCCATCAAGGAAAAATTGTCTTTGTTGATGCAACTGCTGAATGGTGCGTAACCTGCGCAGTCAATAAGTCCTTAGTCTTGAATGACCCGCACATCACAAGTTTACTGACTCAGCCCACTGTCATTGCGATGCGCGCAGATTGGACAAAACAAGACCCAAGGATTATGAAGTTTCTTCAAGAACACGGACGTTATGGTATTCCCTTTAATATTGTTTTTGGTCCCCAAAGCCCGCATGGTATTGCTTTGCCTGAAATTCTTACCATCAGCACCGTACAAAAAGCATTTAATGATGCTGGTTTTCACCCCTAAGACACTTATGAAGTGTTCTTCAGTTTATAACATCACAGAAAAAAGTGAATTGAATTTAATAAAAATGCTACGTATAGTTTTTGCTTTCTAAGAGAGTAAAAAAATGGTTCCGATGCATTCAAAAATATATTATAGAGTAAAAAAGATACACTTTAACTCATTAAGATACTTAATGAATCCCATTTCAGCCAAAGGGAGTCACTCAAAAAATGAAGACCGTTCTCACGTTTTATCTCTTGCTTTTTCTTATTTGCGCTAGCCTCAATAAAGAAGCTATTTCTTTAAAGTATTGCCAACAACAGCCCTCTTGGTGGAACCAAGGATGGGCTGCAACCATCTTCAGTGGTCCCTTAACAACCCAAACCTCAAGCCGTATTATTCGTAATTCTGGCTTTGGTGATTCAGGAATTATTGCTCTTGCCGTGTCAAAAGAGCTCGTTTATTTTTTTGAAAAGCGCTTAGATTTTGAATTTGAATTCCAAGGAGTTCAACATTTTGGAGGACAAAAACATTTCGAACTTAACCCCGCTGTTCTTATTGCCCGTTGGCATGATTTTCCTTGGAATAAAACACTTCCCACAACACTAGCGATTGGGGATGGACTCAGTATTGCCACACAAAGACCCCACTTGGAAGTTAAAAGAAGAGGGCGTAAAAATTCAGCCCGTACACTCAATTTTGTTATGTGTGAAGTCACCCTATCCGCTCCTTCTCTCCCTCAGTGGGCCTTTGTTTTGCGCTATCATCATCGCTCTGGGATGTTTGGAACATTTCATGGCGTCGAAGATGCATCTACCGCTTTTGCCGCAGGCGTAAAGTACTGGTTCTGAAAGATACTGGTTCAGATTTAACAAATAATCGCGGATAAAAAACTATAGCTCTTAGGAAATTCTTAAAATTGCCTTTAAGGCCTCAGGTAAAGTTGTGAATGCCTGGCCTTTATAAATCCATTTAAAAATATCCATTTTTTCAAGCTTGTACTGCACACGTGAATTTGCTTCACAAAGCAATACATCAATGCTCCGACTATGGAATTGTTCGATGATTTCTTGAAAGGTTTGTAACCCAGTAATATCCATAAAAGGAACCTCTTTCAGACGAAAAATAATTGCTTTTGGATCCATATGTGTCATGGATAAAGTATGTTCAAGGGTTTCTGCAGCTGCAAAAAAGAAAGGTCCTTGAATATTATAGACAATAATTTCTGAAGGAAGGGCGGTAAGATTTAATTGACTTAATGTTGCTTGAAGACTGCTCGTGGTTTCTTGTTCAACGGAGACGGCTTGGCTCATCCTGCGTGTAAATAAGAAAATCGCAAGAATAACCCCAACATTTACAGCGACAACTAAATCAGTAAAAATAGTCAAAATAAAGGTTAAAATCAGAATAATAATATCATTTTTTGGGGCATGCCGTACCATATAATAAAAGTGATGGAAGTCACTCATATTGTAAGCCACAACAAATAAAATTGCCGCGAGCGTGCAAAGAGGAATATTCTGTGCAACAGAGGCAAGAGATAAAATAATTAAAAGAAGCACAAAAGAATGCACCAACGCTGCAAGGGGAGAATTCCCTCCATTGCGAATATTTGTCGCTGTTCTGGCGATAGCTCCCGTTGCAGCAAACCCGCCGAAAAGAGGACAAACGATATTTGCAAGACCTTGTCCAATGAGCTCTTGATTGGAATTGTGTCTTTTTCCTGTCATTCCATCAGCAACAACAGCAGAAAGAAGTGATTCTATTGCTCCTAAAAGCGCAATTGTAAAAGCAGGGCCAATAAGCTCAATGATTTCACTAAAAGAAGGATTGGGAAGATGATAAGAAGGTAGTTTTTGAGAAATTTCACCAAAGGTATTCCCGATAGTTGCAACTTCAGAAAATTGAAAAAGAGATTGAAGAATGGTCACCACAACCATAGCCACTAAGGGAGCAGGAACGTGCTTAATATATCGAATTCTTGAAGAGAAGAGCATTAAAAGTAAACTGATAAGAGCAAGGGCCGTTGTTGTATGGTTTAAATGTGAAAAGGAATTTAAAAGAGCAAAAAATTTCTCGTGAAAATGAATAAGTTGATTCGGAAGTTTTGGAAGACCAAAAAAATCCTTGCATTCGCTAACAAAAATAATCACACCAATCCCACTCGTAAACCCCACAATAACGGGAGCAGGAATAAACTTAATAATACTCCCTAATTTTGCTAACCCCATGAATACTAAAATAAATCCGGCCATAAGAGTGGCGATCTGCATGCCTTCGATTCCATATTTCGAAGTAATCATGGCAAGCACAACAATAAAGGCTCCTGTAGGTCCTGCAATTTGAACTTGGCTGCCGCCAAATAGGCCAACACATACACCAGAAATAATGGCGGTATAAATTCCTTGTTCTGGTTTTGCTCCGGAGGCAATAGCAAAAGCCATGGCTAAGGGTAAGGCAATAATCCCTATGATAATTCCAGAAATGATATTGGGGAGGCAATTTTGCGATCGAAATGAACCTGATTTATAAGCTTCAATGACCGCTATCACAAACTATCCTATTCGTTAGAAAAAAATTATCGTCCTCATTATCCTTCTAACTTTAATCCTAATAAACCAGGTTAGTCATCAATTAATCTAAAAAAAAGTTAAGAAGAGTTACAGATCTCTATTTTTTTTATTTTGATAGCATACAGCTTTTATTCATAATATAATTACTAAATTACAATGAATTAAAAGATATAATCCCTCCAATTATTCCTCTGCTTTTTCAACCTTTAGAAGAGTTCCCTCAACCTCTATAACACGTACTTTAGATCCTTGAGGAAGATCAGGTCCAGCTGCAAGCCATTCTGTATCCTCAACACGCACTTTACCGCGTCCATTCACAATAGGTCTGGAGAGCGTAAAAGTACGTCCGATATAGTGGAAAGCCCGTTCGTTTAATGTTGAATACCCTGCAACGTGAGTTTTTTTTCGAAGAAGCTTTTTTGAAGCCACAATGGATAACACGGAAAAAAAAGCAAATATAAGAAATTGAAACCAAATACTTATATCAGGCAAAACCCAAAGAACCAAAGCAACTCCCACCCCCGAAACGCCAATCCACAGGAAGAAGCCGGCGGGAATAAAAGTTTCCAGCCCGATAAGGATGACAGCAAGGCCTAACCATTCCCAAACATTTATGGATACATTCATTCCTTTGTCACCTAAATTTTTCTTGTTTGCGGTATCATTGATTTTCTTGGTTCTTTATGTGCAGCTTCTTGTTTAGCTTCAGGTTCTTTGCGAAATACTTCTTTCGCAATTTCTCCAATTCCTCCAAGAGCACCAATCACATTTGATGCTTCAAGAGGCATTAAAATGACTTTGTGATTTTGAGCTGACGCCATATCCTTTAGTGCAGCAATATAATTTTGAGCCACGAAGTAATTGACGGCTTGTATATTCCCCTCATCAATCGCGTGAGAAAGGACTTGAGTCGCTCGCGCTTCAGCCTCTGCCCGCCTTTCTCTTGCTTCAGATTCACGAAATGCCGCTTCCTTTTTAGCTTCTGCTTCTAAAATAACCGCTTGTTTTTGTCCCTCAGCCCTTAAAATCGCAGATTGCCGATCTCCTTCAGCCATAAGAATTTCCGCCCGCTTATCACGCTCTGCTTTCATTTGCCGTCCCATAGACTCCACGAGATCTCGAGGTGGCTTAATATCCATGATTTCAATACGCGTAACTTTAACACCCCAAGCTTCTGTTGCTTCATCAATAACGATTAAAAGCTGAGCATTAATTTTCTCTCGATGAGATAAGAGTTCATCCAAATCCATCGACCCCATCACCGTACGAATATTAGTCATGGTGAGATTTGTAAGGGCAACTTCTAAATTATTAACTTCATAAGCAGCTTTTACGGGATCCAAGATCTGATAAAAAATAATTCCATCTACAGTTACCATCGCATTATCTCGAGTGATAACATCTTGAGAAGGAACATCTATAACATGCTCTCGCATACTCAATTTTGCGCCTATACGATCCACATAAGGAATAATAAAATGAAGGCCGGGCTTGAACGTTTGCGTATACCGACCAAATCGTTCAATAGAAAATTGCTCACCTTGAGGAACAATGATGACGCTGCCCCATACAAATAAAATAGCAGCGACAGCAATAAGAACTGAAAAAACAGAAAAAGCTTCCATAATCTAATACTCCTTTATTTTTTCTAATGATAATGGAAATTTAGTAAATCGTCTATCAAGATAAAACAATACTTTCATCTCTGAATCTAAATAAGTGGTATCCTTAGAGATACTGTTAAAAGCCAGCTATAGGCACGATGCTTTTAACTTTTTTCAAAGTTTTTTCTCAAAAAAGAAGTCATCTCATTTAGACAAAAATTCAAAAAACACTGATAAAATCTAAAAAATTTGACAAGCTTCGTCAAAGGAAAGACGCGGCGCACGTGGCCCAGGAAGACCTTCAGGATCTCCGTATCCAAGATTACATAAAAAATTTGATTTAAAACGTCCTTCAGGAAAAAATTCTTTGTCCAACCCTTCCTTGGAAAATCCTGACATAGGCCCACAATCAAGACCACAAGCACGAGCCGCAATGATGAAGTAAGCCCCTTGCAAACTGCCATTACGAAAAGCTGTTTCTTCAATAAACCGATGCTTGCCTTCAAACCATGATTTCGCATCGGCAAAAGGAAATAAATGGGGTAAATTCTCATAAAACTGCATATCACAGGCAAAAAGAGCTGTCACAGGAGCCTTCATTGTTTTAACGAGGTTCCCTGGGTCAAGGTGCGGCCTTAAGCGTTCTTTGGCATTTTCTGATTTTAAAAATAAAATCCTTAAGGGAGAACAATTCGCGCTTGTTGGACCCAGACGCATAATATTATAAATGTCATGTAAAAGTTCATCCGTAACATGTTTATCGTGCCACTTATAATGGGTTCTAGCATCATAAAAAATTTGTTTTAAACAATCTTCATTAACTTTTCCCATATGCCTACTCCTTATATTTATCTTAATTTTTATTCACTTTAGAGCGGAAAAATTAAAATTTCATAAAAGAATTGAGAAATTCCCCCAAGCTCGCCTCATGAAAAATATTTACCCTTCTAAAGTGTCTTCTTTGGTCAGGAGCTTTAGAAGAGAGGTTGCATAATTTCTTCAGGTGGCAACCCCAGAAGCCCTTGTTTTAAGGTTTTAATCGCATGGGCTGCTCAAGAACCATACTGTCATATCCTTTTAAGCCATGGTTATGGATTAAATTTTGCAAATCCTTTGTATAAGCCGGGCCACGAACAGAATATTTCACCAGAAGCGGGGCTAATTTATGTCCACAGAGAGTCTGGTTGGAATTTCTTTGTACTGCTCGTTCTTTACGAAAAGCAGCGTAAGCAACGTGACGATTAAGATTTAGCGTATAGGCTTGCACACTATGGAGTAGGCTCTCAAACTTAGCCACTTGTGTTTTGGTCGCCATATAACCAAAGGGAGAATTCTTTTTGAGCGCAGCGGAAGATCTTCCTCCTCCTGTTTCTAGAATAGCTTGCGCTAACGCAAGAGACGGCGGAACAACATCAACATGGACTAACAAAGACTCAATCTTTGTCGATTTACAGCGATATTCGGAAGCCAGCTTACTCAGCCACAGCCTTTCTGCGTAACATAAATGGTGACCTTCCTTTTGGCGTTTTTGCATTTCTAAAAGGCGGGCCCTATCCACCAAAATCTGCTCATTTACTTTTAAAATATGGGGCAAAAGTATTTGAATAAAGGTAGAATTCGCTGCACTTTTTTTGCGTTTCATATCCCCTGGTAATTTGGCTAAATACAAACGCGGCACATGTCCTTCGCTTTTGGCTTTTGTAAGGTTATACTCCCAATGATTAAACACATGCTTAAGCTCTTTGACACTGGACACTTGAAAGTGCTTTTCTTGAGGATGAACAAGGCCAAAAGCCTTTGCAGATCCAGCCACCGTCACTTGTATTTCAGGTGCTTTTTCAGAGGTGATATCAGGAAGAGAGTTTTTATAAAGAACACACCCCATTTGACCCACTATCATCAAGCCTAAAGTAACAATCAGGGAAATCTGTATTTTTGATAGTTTCAACATAATAAAACTCCTTAATTCTCTACGGCTTTAACTTCAAGCACTTCCGGCACATAATGACGGAGCATATTTTCAATTCCCGCCTTGAGAGTTGCCGATGAGCTCGGACATCCAGAACAAGCCCCTTGCATACGCACATAAACAATGCCCTCTTCAAAGCGATCAAAGACAATATCCCCACCATCCATAGCTACAGCAGGCCGAATACGAGTGTCTAAGATCTCTTGAATTTGGATCACTATAGGATCCGCTTCGTCTTCTAGAGAGATAGGAGCCCTCTTTTCATAAAACAAGGGCTGATGTGTAATAAAATGTTCCATTATGGCTCCCAAAAGGGCAGGTTTAAGAACTGCCCATGGGGAAGTCTCTTCCTTAGAGACTGTAATAAAATCCGATCCAAAGAAAACGCCTCTTACACCACTGATCTCAAAAAGCTTAAGAGCAAGGGGGGATTGAGAGGCTTCATCCCGCGATTTAAAATCTGCCGTTCCCTCTGACATAAGAAGGCGGCCGGGAAGAAATTTCAATGTGTTTGGATTTGGTGTTTCCTCTGTTTGTATAAACAATGTATACACTCATCCTTATTAACGACCTTATTGTAATACCTAAAAAACACACAAAAAGCAACCCTACCCTCTAAAGGACTCAATTTAAATAATTAATTAAAGAATTACTCAACAAGCCTCATCAATCGAATCAACTCTTCCACAACGGAAGAATCAGCGAGAGTGGAAATATCCCCGAGAGAATCAACTTCTCCTGTCGCAAGCTTGCGCAAAATGCGACGCATGATTTTTCCCGATCTGGTTTTCGGCAGACCCGACGTAAAAAGAATAGCATCGAGTGTCGCAATGGGGCCTATGGTTTGCCGCACATGGAGTATAATTTTTTGTTTGAGTGCAGGATAGACTTGAATGTCCGCCTTTAAAATAACATAGGCATAGATCGCTTGTCCCTTAATTTCATGAGGATATCCTATAACTGCTGATTCTATAACAGCTTCATGACTATTGATGGCATCTTCAATTTCAGCTGTGCCAAGACGATGCCCAGCTACATTGATCACATCATCAATTCTACCGGTTATCCAATAAAATCCTTCCTCATCCCGTCGAGCTCCATCGCCTGTAAAATAGTAACCAGGATAAGCTTTGAAATATGTATTAATAAACCCCTCATGATTTCCGTAAAGGGTTCGCGCTTGACCAGGCCATGATCGTGCTATACAAAGAGCCCCTTCGCACTTTCCTTCAATAGGTTTGTTGTTTTCTCCCATAATGACAGGATAAATTCCAAAAAAAGGTTTAGAGGCCGAACCTGCTTTTGAAGGGATAAGATGTGGAAGAGCAGAAATCATAATACCACCTGTCTCTGTCTGCCACCACGTATCTAAGATTTGGCAAGACCGATGACCAATAATGTCATTATACCATTCCCACGCTTCCACATTGATTGGCTCTCCTACGGTTCCCAGAAGACGTAAAGATTTTAACTGTGCACGTTGAGGCCACTGCTCTCCTTCTTTCATAAGCGCACGGATGGCCGTAGGCGCTGAATAAAAAATCGAGATACCATATCGATCGACCATCTCCCAAAGTCGTGCAGGTGTAGGATAAGTAGGAATTCCTTCATAGATTAAAACTGTAGCCCCATTGGCAAGAGGTCCGTAAACAACATAACTATGACCTGTAATCCAACCGATGTCTGCCGTACACCAATACACATCCTCTTCTTGAAGATCAAAAACACGCTGATGAGTAAGAGAGGTATAAACTAAATATCCACCTGTTGTGTGTAAAACGCCTTTTGGCTTTCCCGTCGATCCCGAAGTATACAAAATGAAGAGAGGATCCTCAGCCTTCATCTCAACAAACTCACACACAGGTGAAGCTTCTGCCACTAACTCATGATACCAAAAATCACGACCATCACACCAGTTCGCCTCCTCTCCCTGATGATTCACCACAATGCATGTCTGAACACAGGGACATTCCTTAAGGGCTTCGTTCACATTCTCTTTCAAAAGAATCGTCTTATCCCCTCGCATACTTGCATCCGCTGTAATAATCACCGTTGAAGCTGAATCGCGAATTCTATCGGCAAGGGATTTTGCTGAAAATCCTCCAAAAACAACGGAATGTATAGCTCCAATTCTTGCACAGGCCAGCATAGCAACAATAGCTTCGGGAATGAGAGGCATGTAAATTGTTACACGATCACCTCTTTGCACAGATTTGCTTTTAAGAACATTCGCAAAACGACAGACTTCGTCGAAAAGCTCTTGGTATGTTAGTGATCGCCGCTCATGAGGATGATTTCCCTCCCAAATAAGGGCAAGCTTGTTGGCACGCGTTGGAAGATGTCTGTCTAAACAATTCTGAGAGGCATTGAGAGTCCCATCTTGATACCACTGAATGTCAATATTACCCTCAAAACTGCCTTCTTGGACTTTTGTATAAGGCTTTATCCAATCGATACGCTGCCCTTCTTTCCTCCAAAAAACTTCTGAATCCATTAAGGAAGCTTGATAGAGATTTTCATAGGTTTCCATGCTTGAGAGGTCCTCTTTTTTGTGAATCTTATAGCTTATTTGCCCATACCGATAAGAATTTCCCATGAAGAAGCATCTATAGACATCACAGAAAGTCGGGACTGCCGAACCAAAGCAAGATGTTGAAGACGAGGATCTTCTTTAATTTTTTTTAATGACACAGACTCAGCAAATGAACGGGCGGCTTTAACGTCCACCATTCCAAACCGTCCAGAAGGGTCAGAAGGATCGGGGTAGTAAGATTTGACAATTTCTACAATTCCCATGATTCTCTTCTCTTTTCCTGAGTGGTAGAAAAAAGCAAGATCCCCTATTTTCATAGCCTTAAGATTATTGCTAGCTTGGTAATTCCTGACTCCATCCCAAAAAGTAACTTGCTTTTCGACTTGATCTTCCCAAGACCACACATGAGGTTCACTTTTGATAAGCCAATAAGTCATCTATGCAATTTCTTCTTTTAAAGGACGATTGAGAAGATTTTGGGTCAATACTTCGACAGAGCCCCCTCCATTTAAAAGCTCATCTATAGCATATGTAATTGGCATCTCAACTTGATGTTTGACAGCCAATGCTATCGTTCCTGAAACCGTGTGAACACCTTCTGTTAACGTTTTTTTATTCGTCAAAAGTTCATTGAGAGGAGTCCCTCGTCCCAAAGAAAACCCAAAAGATTTATTTCGAGATTGGGAACTTAAGGACGTTAAAGTAATATCTCCCACTCCTGAAAGGCCTAAGAAAGTTTCAAGTTTGCCACCCATTGCCCGACCTAGCCGTGTAATTTCAGCAAGACCACGTGTCACAAGAGCCGCTCGCGCATTATCTCCAAGCTCTCGACCCTCAATAATCCCACAAGCCATAGCGATAATATTTTTACAAGCTCCCCCGACTTGTGTTCCAATAATGTCCTTTGAAGCATAAAGACGAAAATATTGGCTACTCAACAACGTTGCAATTTTACGACTTGTGGCTATGTTTTCAGAGGCAAGAGCCACAGCTGTTGGAAGTTTTTTTGCGACATCACTTGCAAAACTAGGACCTGAAAGCACTAAGAGAGGATTATGGGGGAAATACTCACGAATTACCTCAGACATAAGAAGGGATGTTTCCTTCTCAATTCCCTTTGATGCAATAATCAGAGCTGCATCAGGAGATAACACCTTTTGGAATGTTTCACAGGTGCTTCGCATATATTGGGCGGGAGGAGCCAGAATGACGATATCAGCCTTTGCAGCTTCTAAAGGATCAGTTGTTGCCTGCAAACTAGGGTCAAGAGCAATCCCTGGTAAACGATACACATTCTCATGACGATGGTTGATTGTCTCAACCTCATCAAGACTTAGTGACCATAAAGTTACTTTGGCTCCTGCTCGAAAAGCCGTTAAAGCGAGCGCTGTTCCCCAAGCCCCTGCACCAATGACTGAAACACGATTCACGCAGTTTTCTCCTCTCAAATTATGATTATTATTTTTTTGTCACATAACATGAAAAAATACAATTTTTTAATGTTTCTTTAATGCTTTCGCTATCTTTTCAGTAAACTGAGAGTGTTATGTCAGTTTCCCTAGAAATTGTTGAAAGATGGACAACTCCAAATTTGGCTTTGACCATTTTTAAATTTGATGTATATGTTTAAAGAATAATTGAAGTTGGCTGTAATTTTGGAAGATTAAAATAAAAATTTAAAAAATCTCAAAAATCGATTAAATAATGATAGAAATTATGAAGAAGTATACCGACTTAGATGTGTCATTAACAATCACTTTTGTAAGTGCTGACTAATGACTGCAACAGATGGTCTATTGATTGCTTTTAAACTTAGTGTACTCTTGTTTTTTTTACCTGTTACTTTATACAGTTTATTTCATTATTTAAATTTTAAAGGAAACTATACTTTTGCTTTATCTATGGGGCTTTCGCCAACCTTACTTTCATGGTTTTATATGGTACTTTTACGTTTTGCACCCGGTCACTCATCAACGTTTTATCTTCTCTTGACCACAGTTCCCTTGGTTTTTAGTTCATTGCAACCTTCTATCCTTCCCAATTTTTTAAAGGAATTTTCTATTTTTAAACCTATTTTTGAAGAAAAAATATATCTTACAATCACTGGGTTCCTTTTGCTTTTTATCCTCCTCTGGTACATAAACATGCCTTTATTAGGCAACGATTCTTTAGAATATTTTTATATCAGTCACTTGATAGATGTCAAAAAAGATCTGGGATTTTACCCGAACGTTTCTAGCGTAGATTCTCAAGGTTTACTCGCTCCCTTTACTCATCCTATAGGGTACCCAGCCTTACTTGCGTGGGGTCAGCTTACGCTCGGTGCTGAGTTTGGCCTTTTCACAGGAAAAGTTTTATCCTTTTTGTGTATTTTCTTAACATTATTTGTTGCGTGCATTATTCAAATTAAGGAAAATATTAAACCCTGTATGCTTTTTTCCCTTATTTTTTTAACAACTCCATTAGTTTATTCTAACGTTTTAGAGGCGCATATAGACTCTATTCGTATGCTCCTTTTTCTCTTAGCTATCATAGCCCTATATGATCATTTCACCAACCAAGGAAGCTTAATCCTTGTTGGTGTTTCTTGTGGGCTTTCTTGGTTTGCTCATAGTTCTGGCCTATTAACATTAGCTGTCGTGTTAGGGACTTATGGATTCTTTTCATTATTGCAAGACAGATGTCTTTCTATAAGAGTTATAAAGAATATTTTTGTAGGAAGCAGTATAATTATCTTTTCAAGTTTGTTTTTTGTACTTTTAGATGTTATAAAAATTTATTCTGTACATGGAAGATTAATTGGGGATCTAGAAAATATCCAAATCATTACTTATTTATCTAATGAATATGAACACTACTTTGCCGTCTCAAGAAAGATAGGTTCCTTAGATGAAAAATTCTTTAGATTGGTAGAACAACTTTTTTTTAGTCCATTTGAGTATGGTTTTTCTTATTGGTTAGGCGTAATCGGAATATTTTTATGCTTTAAGCCTACAGTAAAAGATTTAAGAGACAATAAATGGGACTATATGGATTTTATTTTTACAGTTGTCTTTTTTTTCTTTGTAATAGTGATTTTAGCAACACTTCTGGGGAAGAACACTTTTGTTTTTAACCCAAGATATCTTTTACAAGCTCTTCCCTTGGTTGCATTCTTCGGTATCCTTAGTCTAAGACGGTTGCTAAATGCAAAAATTTAAAAAAACACTTATTATCTTTTTATTATTATGTCCTCTAGCAGCCTATTTCTATAAAGCTTTTGAATTTTCTACAATTATCAGTTTCATTGAGGAGAGAAAAAAAATAGAAAAAAACCCCTCCTTGAAAAAATTCTCAGATGTATTAACCTTTTTAAACCAACTGCAAGGTCCCACATTAGTCATGAGGCAAGGAGAAATATTACATTATACAAATGTTGATATTATAAATATAGAAGACAAGCGTTTTTTTGACATATTTTTAGCTAATGACGATCTAAAAAACATAAAATATATTGCTCTTAATGATTATAGTGATCCAATCATGTACTCTCCTTTTTTAAATCATATACTCTATAACCCAAATAAAAGCAGAATAATATTTGACTATGACGATTGGAAAATTTTTAAAATAGAATCCTCTAAACTTCCTTTTAACTATGCAAGTACCCTCCTACAAATGTCTTTCGTTAAAAAGGTGGGGAAATTTTATAAATATGCCAGTCATAATGGTGAGTTCCCTGATTTGAGAGTGATGCCAAGAATTGAACATAACGACTTTCCTACTTTAGAGCCTGGCTTATATGACTTCATCTGTGAAATGGACGTAGAAGTTGATAAAGATACACAACTGGACTTAGAAATTCATCCTTATTTAGCATCTTGCGGAACTCAATCTTTTTATTTAAAAAAGGGAAAGAATTATTTGTTTACTAGATTTTTACATTCGCATGAACCCTTTCGCCTAGTTCTTTCATCCGAACATTCTCAATTTACGTTTCATAGCGTAAGATTATCCTATGAGTTACAAGAAAAACCACTGAGTCCTATAAATTTATTATGTTACCATAAAAATAACAGGCTCGTAAACCAAGACAACCAAGGAATTGCCACTCTAAACGTAAATGATTATGAAATTTTAAATTTTAAAAAACCCTTCTTACCAGGTGA
This sequence comes from Alphaproteobacteria bacterium, assembly GCA_017992885.1. GTDB lineage: Bacteria > Pseudomonadota > Alphaproteobacteria > UBA9655 > UBA9655 > UBA9655. The sequence goes on along the minus strand of JAGONT010000007.1, from coordinate 15,811 downwards.
CTCTCTGAAATTTAAGGCAAGTGGTTATGGAACAATTACTATCGCTATATTCTCTCATACAGAACACTTTGATCAGCTTTTAAAATGGGGGCCGAGTCGATGGGTTTTGTTAACGTTACTGCCTAAAAAGACTTATGAATATTCTATTAGTGAGAAAGAAAAAACCATATCCATCCCTTTCCATGAAAATTCTAATGTTCTTATCTATATCAAGTCTGGAAACCTTAATAACGTACAAAATTTTACGTTGAGCTCATTATCGATTGAAAGAGGAAGTTAATGTGTGGCATTTTAGGGTTTTATCTTAAACAAAATTCTAAAATAAATTGGCAAAATTTATTACTCGATTTATACCGTTTATCTGAATCACGGGGAAAGGAAGCAAGCGGCATTGCGATAAGGCATCAAGATAAACTGCATGTCTTACGGCATGACAAACCTGCCTCAGATTTAATCCGTAGCAAACAATTTAAAGAGCTTCTAAAAAATATTGATCTTACTCAAGACGATCTGATTCTGACAGGTCACACGCGCTTAGTTACAAATGGTGATCGATCCCTTATAGCTAATAATCAACCAGTTGTAAGCAATGGAATTGTTGTTATCCATAATGGAATTATATGTAACTATTCCTCTATCTGGCGTGATGTTTTTAAGCAAAATCCACCATCAGAACTTGACACAGACATTATCCCTATTTTCTTAGCTCAAAAACTTAAATCTCACTCTCTTGAAGAGGCCCTTGAGTCCCTTTATCAAGTTATTGAAGGAGATGCTTCTATTTGTTGCTTATTTGAAGACCGGAATGTTTTGGCTCTTAAAACAAATACAGGATCACTATATTATAGTGGTATAAGTAACGAATATTTTGTCTTTGCCTCTCAACATGCATTTTTAAAAAAAATTTCTGAGAAATATTTAGCTTCTCAACCAGTTCATCAATTAAAACCCCATGTCATAAAACTCCTTTCCTTTGATCAACCAAAAAAAACTAATTTTATCGATTTAAACGCCTCACAAAAAGAAAAAAGAGACTTAAAACGTTGTTCAAGATGTATTCTTCCTGAAAGTTTTCCTGGCATTCACTTTGATAGCAAGGGTGTATGCAATATTTGTCATGATTATGTTCCCTTTCAACCTTATGGACACGCTTCGCTCGAAAATTTGTGTGATCAGCATCGAAAGAAAGATGGATCTCCAGATTGTCTCATAGCCTTTAGTGGTGGATTGGATAGCAGCTATTTATTACACTATGTCAAATGTGTCTTAAAAATGAATCCTATAACCTATACCTATGACTGGGGAGTCATAACAGACTTAGCTCGCCGAAACATTGCCCGTATGTGTGGTAAGTTAGGTGTCGAGAATATTTTGGTTTCGGCTGATATTCCTAAAAAAAGATCTTATGTAAGAAAGAATATTGAAGCTTGGCTTAAAAAGCCAGAAGTCGGCATGGTTACCCTTTTCATGGCTGGGGATAAGGAGTTCTTTTATCATCCCAAAAACATTCAAAAAGATATGAACATCGACCTTGCCTTCTTTGGTGGAAACCCTCTTGAATATACTAGCTTCAAATCAGCATTTTGTGGTGTCCATGAAAAAAATACCTGGTATTGTCATACTTCAGCTTTTCAAAAGCTAAAACTGCTAAAATATTTTTTAATTAATTTCTTAAAAAACCCCTCTTATTTTAATGTTTCTTTTTTTGATACAATGTGTTCTTTTTATTACTCTTGCATTTTAAAGCATAATTACAAATCCTTTTATGACTACATCTCTTGGAACGAAAATGTGATTTTAAATACGCTTAAAGCTGAATATAATTGGGAGGCAAACCCATCTTCTGATATTATTTGGAGAATAGGAGATGGAACGGCTGCTTTTTATAACTACATTTATTTCACACTTGCTGGATTTACGGAACATGAAACGTTCCGCAGCAATCAAATTCGCCAAGGTCTCATTACACGTGAAGATGCCCTTAAAATGACACGTGAAGAGAATATTATTATGTATGATTCTATGCAGGACTACGCCAGAATGATAGGTTTTGATCTCAAGAAAGCTATTCGCACAATTGATAATGCCAAAAAAATATATGTATGATTTTTCTTTAAAATATTATAAAAAACTATGCTACTTTTTATTTGAACAAGGATATGAATTTACAACATGTAAAGAATTTTATGAAGAGATTGCCTACAAAAAAAATAAAAAGATTGTCGTTATGCGTCACGATGTTGATAGGCTCCCTTATAATGCTTTAAAAATGGCAGAGCTAGAGCGAGATATGCACATTAACTCAACTTATTATTTTAGGCACATTCGTTCCGTATTTAAAAAAGATATTATCAAATCAATATTTAACTTAGATCATGAAATTGGTTATCATTATGAAACACTTTCTAAAGCATCTGGTGATAAAAAACGTGCCATTTCATTATTTGAAAGCGAATTAAATGATTTTAGATCTATAGTTCCTGTCACTACAATTTGCATGCACGGCTCTCCCCTCTCACCTTATGATAACCGCGATATGTGGACCGATTATGATTTTAAAGATTATGGTATCTTAGCTGAAATATACTTATCTCTAGACTATTCTAAAATAGCTTATTTTACAGATACCTTAAGAACTTGGGGAGACTCCTCATTAAATTTTAGAGATCGAATCTCAACCTCTTCTGTAAATTTACCTAATTTAACAAACACACAAAGTTTAATTTCTTATATCGAAAAAAACAAACCAAAACGATTAATTATTCAAACACACCCCGAAAGATGGGCTTACTCAGTTAAAAGCTATGCTACATCTGTATTATTAGATACAGCAGCAAAATCAATAAAATCACTTATAAAATTAACACGAGTTTAATTTATGAATATTTTCATATCATCTGCAGTTGATGTAGAAAAATACAATCATTTTATTGAACAACATCCCAATACTAACGTATATCACTTACTTGAGTGGCATGAAGTACTGAAAGATACGTACGGATTAAGTCCTGTCTATGTTATCGCAGAGGACAAGAATAAAATTGTCGGATGCATTTCTTTAATGGAAATTAAAGGTATTTTAAAAGGGACTCGTTTAGTAAGTTTACCCTTATCACACAATGTTCCTATTTTAGCTAATAATAGTGATATTTCTCTAGCCTTACTAAACTTTCTTGAAACAATAAAAAATAAATATAAGTACATTGAAATTCGCGACAGCAATTCAAATAATTTTGAGTATTGTCAAGAAATACAGGAACATATCAATTCTCGAATAAATTTAGATAGATTTAAATCACACGATGACTATTGGATTCAGCTGAAGCAAAGAGCGAGGAGAGACATCCGAAAAGGATTTTCTGCTATAACTGTGCGTAAATCTGAAAAAAAAGAAGACTTCGAAATACTCTATGAGGTAACCGCTGCTTCAAAAAGAAGGCAGGGTGCTGCTTCCTATCCAAAATCTTTTTTTATAAATTTACATAAAAAAATGAGCAATCGTACTGATCTTTTTATTGCCTGTCATAACTCTATCCCCTTAGCAGGAATACTTATTATCAATTTTAAATTTACTTCTCTCTATGCTTATGGGGGCTCCCTTCACAATAACCTATCAAATAAATACCTTCCTATGGACGTATTATTTTGGGAGGCAATTAAACACGCATTTAATCAAAATCAACTCGTTTTTGATTTTGGCTCATCCCCTAAAAACCACTCGACTCTTATTGCCTTTAAGGAAAAGTGGAGTCCTCAACATTATAACTTGGATTACAAAATTATGGCAGATAACTACAAGCATATTTCTCGAACTGGCTTGTTAGCAAATTGTCTTACTAAAAGCTTCAAGATAATGCCCTTAAGCTTAAATAAAATCATAGGTCCGTATATTCTAAAGCAAGCCCTCTGAGGGAACACTATATTTTTCTCAAGTCTTACGCTTTTAAGAATGAAACCATAAATTTCTACGAGCAAATCACTATCTTAATCAGTCACTCAAGAAAATGTTTAATTTGAATTTTGGAGTTGGAAAAGGATATTTTTTGTTCCACACTCCAAGTTATATTGCAATTTAAGAAAATATTATCAAGATGCAGCCAGAATCTCTCAATAACAATAAATGGTATAAGATGTGGAAGGACGCACAAAGTCCTCTCACAAGGGAAGTTGATCCAAATTATAGAGATCAATTTGCAAAAGAAATGCTCATTCTGATAGGAGATGTAGCTGGGAAAAAAGTTTTAGAATTCGGTTGTGGTAACGGTTTATTATTTGAAAATTATGGCTTTGATAAATCAGATTATTTAGGAGTTGATTTTTCTGACTCTATGCTTTCAGTATTCAAATCAAATTACCCGAAAGTAAGACTTCAACAAAGTCTTGCTGAAGATTTCAAAATTAATGAAAAATTTGACCTTATTTTCTCTTGCGGGTTGATTCAGTATTTAACCCCAAATCAGCTAAGCACGCACATAAGCAACATGAAAAATATGTTAAATTCAAAAGGAAAAATCATTTTAGCAGCTATTCCATGGAAGACAGCCAAATTAAGTTGTCTTCGCAATGATCACGGAACAAGACGATCCATCTTAGAGTTAATTAAACTACACTTAAAAGGAAACTCTATTAACCGTATGGGTTATTGGCACAGCATACGAACCTTCAAGAAATTTGCTAAAAAAAACAACCTAAATTATACTGTTTATGGTTCCTTACATTACCATTATCGAATACATGTTGTATTGACTAGATAATTGTGGCAACGAGCTAAAAGTTTATGAATTTTTTCAAGCTCATTTTCATGAAAAAACCATGTGGTAGTGTGAAAAAATTTTATATGATATGATTGCAATATATTTTGGTAAAGAAATAATGAACACTTCATACTATGTACAAAAATAAAAAAATAGCAGCTATTGTTCCTGCATTTAATGAAGAAGAGCAAATTATTAAAGTCATTGCTTCTATGCATCCTTGCGTAGACAGCATTGTTATTGTTAACGATGACAGTACGGATAAGACTGTCGCTGTAATCGAATCAAAAATGAGTAACCATCCAAACATTATCCTTTTGCATCATGATAGCAATCAAGGTGTAGGCGGCGCTATTGCTACAGGGTACAAATGGGCACGTGATCACAAATATGATGCGGTCGCTGTTTTGGCTGGTGATAATCAAATGGATCCAAAAGATTTACCCGCTCTCTTAGATCCAATTGTAAATGATGAAGTTGATTATACGAAAGCGAATCGTTTAATTTATGCCGGTTCAAAACAACTTATTCCCCAAAAGCGATTTTGGGGAAATGCCGTGTTATCCTTATTAACAAAAATAGCTTCAGGCTATTGGCATATCAGCGATTCTCAAACGGGGTATACAGTCATTAATCTAAAAGCTCTTCAAGTCATTGATTGGGATACCATGTATAAACGTTATGGACAGCCCAATGATTTACTCGTTCGCTTGAATATTCATAACTTTCGTGTTCGCGATATCCCTTTAAAACCTGTTTATAATATAGGTGAAAAATCTAAATTAAAGATTAGGAAAGTTATCTTTCCTATTAGCTTCCTTTTAATAAAATTATTTTTTTGGCGCATCCGAGAGAAATATATCATACGAGATTTTCACCCCTTAGTTTTATTTTATGCCTATGGTTTTTTTTCACTCTTTGTAGGGATATTTATGATGCTTAGATTTCTAACCTTATGGATTGTACAAGGCAAAGCCCCTGAAATCACATTAATTTTATCCCTATTTTGCCTTGGAAGTGGCATACAATCTACTTTTTTTGCAATGTGGTTTGATCAAGATACCAATAAGAATCTTAGATAAAAATGATATTGAAATGAGACAAACCTTGCTCTCTCGTCACTCTTTTAACACAGGAATTTTTGCTAATATCGTCAGCACAGGTGTTTTAGCTATTTGTGGTTTAGCGATTAACTATTTAATTAACAAATTTTACGGCACAGCGGGGCTAGGCTTGTTTAATTTAGTTATGGCACTTTTTATAGTATTTAGTCAATTTTCTACTTTTGGTCTACATTATTCAATGATAAAATATACTGCTGAAAATCATAATAAAAAAAATGAATTAAAAAAAATACTTTCTTCTGGCCTCTTGTTGTCTCTTTCAATTTCCTCTTTAGTAATAGCGCTTTGTTTCATTTTTTCATTTTTTATTGACAATATTTTTAAATTTCAATATTTAGCTGAGGCATGGATTATAACTATTCCAGGTATTATTTTTTTTAGCCTCAATAAAAGCTTTTTTGCTTTTATGAATGGCAAAAATTATATGCTAGCTTTTTCTGGGTTAACATCGTTGCGCTACGTAAGTTCTTTATCCGTTTTATTAATATTAATTTACAATAATTCACATTTATATAAATTAGGATATATTATAACAATATCTGAGATGATTGTTTTTGTAACATGTTTATGGATATTCTGGGGAAAAATTACATGGTCTCTTTCTTTATCCTCTTGGTATAAAAAACATTTTATATTTGGCGCAAAAAGTTTTCTTGCTGGAGCATCAATAGAGTTGAATTCAAGAGTTGATGTTTTAATATTATCTTATTTTACGAATGAGCTTTGTGTTGGAATTTACAGCTTTGCATTTTTTGTTGTTGAGGGATTACTACAACTTATAGTTGTAGTAAGAAATAGTTTAAACCCATTAATTACTCGATATTTTTATTCTCAAGAATATGATATTCTTGAGAATAAAATTAGGGAAGTATGCTTCCTTTTTTTTATTACAATGTTCTTTCTGTTATTAATCTCAACTTTTTTTTACTATGCTTATCTCTGTTTTGTTTTACAAAATAATTTTTCTGAAAGTATGTATGTCTTTTTAATTTTAATTACAGGCCTTCTGTTTTCAACATATTACCTGCCCCTCCAGTTTTTTCCTAATCATGTCGGCAAACCCTCTCATCAGAGTTACGTTAACTTCATAATTCTAAGTATCAATATATTGCTTAACACATTTTTTTCTTATAAATACGGGCTGTATGGAGCAGCCATTGCAACTGCTTTAAGTTTTTCTTTAACCGCATTTATAACCCGCCAGTATATTATTATGTTTTTAAAAAACGCTAGATTAACCTTATGTACGGATCAACCAACTGAATCAAACCTTGCAGTACCACATTGGTGAAGTCCCTCTAAGATACCTTAACACTTAAGTATTGAAGACTAGCTTGTACGAAGTTTCTCTCTGTGTTAGTCCTATCCTAACAAAGATCATGATTACTGTAAAACAGAAGTGGATTCGGAGAGATGACCCTTCCCGGGTTTACAGACATAACCAACTGCAAACAGGACAACCTTTATGAATAAAAAATTTCTACAAGTATTAATTCTTGCCATATTCACCACAGCATTTCCAAACGAAAATGTGAACGCGACGATCCCCAAAGAAGAGAAAAGTGATCCACGCTGGAAAGCTTGTCAGGGTACATGTTGGGAAGTCTTCCAAGCCATGGTAAACCGTCTCACAGCACGAAGCAATTTCCTCAGTCCGGACGAACGAGGAGCAGAAGCTTCTGATGCATCAAATGAATGGCGAGCGTGTTTGGAGGCATGTGAAACTACCTTCAGTCTCCCAAAAAATAGCAAATAAAAGTTCTCCCCGTACTCCCCCAAATTCCCATCACGGAGCACCTGAAGTCGAGAATCAAAATTGGCCCCACCTAACGGGTGCAAAAAAGACTCTCCGCGACACATACAGCCAGCTCAAGGCGCTAAATGTCACGGCTTCGCAGTGTCTCAAAGCTGTTCTAACCTAATAACAACACATGAAAAGAGGAAATAGTGTCAACAAATCACCTAACATTTACACTTCCCTTGATGCACACAAATCCAACACAATGATATGATCAAACACTATTTTATAGAATTCCACCTACGCTAGAATACCATCCAGCAGTATGAAGAAAGGTGCCTTTAAGTTCTATATGTACATAGACCCCTCAAAGGGTTTGGAAAAAAAATTCCAAATTTTAACTATGTATCTAAGAAACTTCTCAGCTTCCGAGATCGGCTAGGGTGTTTAAGTTTTCGTAAAGCTTTAGCTTCAATTTGACGAATACGTTCACGCGTCACAGCAAATTGTTGGCCAACCTCTTCCAAAGTATGATCTGTATTCATTCCAATACCAAAACGCATACGCAAAACACGCTCTTCTCGGGGCGTCAAACTGGCAAGAACACGTGTTGTTGTCTCGCGCAAGTTTGAAAGGACAGCTGCATCCACAGGGACAACGGCATTCTTGTCTTCAATAAAGTCACCTAAATGACCATCTTCTTCATCTCCAATAGGTGTTTCAAGGCTAATTGGTTCTTTTGCAATTTTCATGACCTTGCGAACCTTATCGAGAGGCATTTTTAATTTCTCTGCAAGTTCTTCAGGTGTTGGCTCTCGTCCGATTTCATGCAACATTTGACGAGATGTACGCACCAATTTGTTAATGGTTTCAATCATATGCACCGGAATGCGGATTGTGCGCGCTTGATCGGCAATTGACCGCGTGATAGCCTGGCGAATCCACCAAGTCGCATACGTTGAAAACTTGTAGCCGCGTCGATATTCAAATTTGTCTACCGCCTTCATCAAGCCAATGTTTCCTTCTTGAATTAAATCTAAGAACTGAAGACCACGGTTCGTATATTTTTTGGCAATCGAAATGACAAGGCGCAGGTTTGCTTCAATCATTTCCTTTTTAGCTCGTGTAGAGTCCCGCTCTCCTTTTTGAACAGTTCCAACAATACGTCTAAATTCTGAAATGGGCAGACGGGCTTCAGCCGCCACTTCAGCAATGATTTCACGAATATTTTGAGCTTCCCCTTGGTGTCTTTCTAGAAATTTTTGCCATCCTTTTCCAGGAAGTGACTTAAGTGTGCTGAACCATTCAGGATCAAGTTCATTGTTATAGTACTGTTCAAGAAACATTTCACGCTTAACGCCATCAGACTCGGCAAGCCTTAAAAGGCGCCCTTCCAAGCCGACAAGCTTACGATTAAGAGCGTAAAGTTGTTCTACTAACTGTTCAACACGGAAAGCATTGAGATGAATTCCTTCCATGAGTTCAATAAGTTTATGACGATATTCCTCATATTTCTTCTCAATAGCAGGCGAAACACTCTTCCCAACTTGAAGTTGTTTCAGACGTTGTTCTTGAGACTTATGGAGTTGAGTATACGTTTTTGCAATTTTATCAAAAGTTTCAAGAACTTGTGGACGCAAAGAACATTCCATAGCAGAGACAGAAAGTCCCCCTCCGTCCTCATCACTAAAACCTCCTTCATCGCTCAAAGGATCTTCAATCAAAGGAGCATCAACGACCAGAAGGGTATCACCTTCGAAGTCTTCTGAAGCAGCTTCTTCGTCAGAAGGACCCTGCGTATAGGTAGACTCAATATCAATGATGTCACGCAAGAGCATTTGATCTTGGTTGAGGGCCTCTCGCCAAGTTATGATGGCTCGAATGGTGAGAGGGCTTTCACAAATCGCCCCTATCATCATTTCCCGACCTGATTCAATACGCTTAGCAATTTGAATTTCGCCTTCGCGTGAAAGAAGCTCCACACTTCCCATTTCTCTTAAATACAGGCGTACAGGATCGTCAGTACGGCCAACATCGCTTACTTCACTAACTTTTTCCTGCTCTTCTGGAGCTTCTTCATCAAATTGAATATGCTTAGGTTTTTCTTCTTGTTCAGTCTCTTCGTCCTCAATAATGTTAATGCCCATATCCGATATCATGGACATAATATCCTCTATTTGCTCTGAATTGAGTTTATCTTCGGGCAAAATTTCATTGAGTTCTTCATAGGTAATATATCCACGCTGCTTTCCTTGAGCGATCAGGTGCTTTATTGCTTTTTCGCTTAGCGTTTCTTTTACATCTTTCTCATCAAAATGAGTTGGTTCTGCAGTTAAGTTTGCCATAGTAGACATCAGATTTATCCTTTAAATTGATCAAATACTAAACCATATTTTCGGTTGAACATACAGCCTAATCCTGATTCATTAAGCTTTTTTTCAACATTTTTAATCGATTCCAAGCGTCAAGAGACATTTTATCAGCTAAATGGTCTTGGGCTACTTTAAGGTCATTTTTGCTTAAACTCCCTTGAATACGATTAAAAAGCTCTTTCCATCCGTTACGTGCATCTTCTAATGAGGCCGAAGGGCTTGCAAAAGCTCCATGAATAAGGATTTGAGGGGCTAAAACAGCTGTCACTTCGTTCTCAAATCCATTGTGCAGGAGATACTCCTTTAAGTTTATCTTTGCCGAGAGATGTTCCGCATAAAAAAGCAAAATCGCCTCTCTCATTTCATGAAGACGTTGCTCTTGAAAGCCCACACAAGAAAAGTCATCACTAATCTCATCTAATAAATTGGGATGGTTGATTAAAATTGCAATAAGAAGATGCTCATAAATTAATAAAAAATTTAAAGTTCTTTTCTTGATAGAAAAAAGAGGTTTCTTTCCTTCTTTTGTTCCTATGATGCTTTGGTAAAAAAGATTTTTAAAAGCATATTGATAACTTTTTCTCACATCCGCATTTTGAATGGCTTGGCTCCAAAGAGCATATTGTGCTTGAAGAGCCGTTTTTTTCTCAGGCGTTTTAAAAGTTTTACCGTATGTTAAAAACATCCACAAAGCATCAAGAAGAGAATAAGCTTGAGCAAGGAGTTTTTCGAAGTTTGCTCCTTTTTGCACTAAACTATCAGGATCTTCTCCTTGGGGAAGAATAGAAAATTGCAAGGAATGTCCTGGTTTTAAAAGTGGCAAGGTTCGTTCAGCAGCTCTTTCTGCCGCTTTAAGACCCGCAGCATCCCCATCAAAGCATAAGATGGGCTCTGGACTTAAGCGCCAAGCTAAAAGAATCTGATCTTCAGTTAGGGCTGTTCCTAAGGGGGCTACAGTTCCTTTATAACCGGCCTGATGAAGGGCAATGACGTCCATATATCCTTCCACAATAATGAGAGGATCAGTTGAAAGCTTTTCTTTTGCAAAGAAATATCCATATAAAAGCTTTCCCTTAGAAAAGAGAGGCGTTTCGGGTGAATTAAGGTATTTTGGCTCTCCTTTACCTAAAAAACGACCGCCAAAAGCAACGATCTGTCCCTTGTGATCATGAATCGGAAACAGAATGCGTTTGCGAAAGCGATCATAAGACGCTTTTGATCCCTCCCCTTTTGTTAAAAGACCGGCTTTTAGAAGAATTTCTTCTGAAAATCCATTGCCCATTAAATGAGTTTTTAAAGCCTGATAGTCATCAGGGGCATACCCAAGGATAAACCTCTTAATGGTTTCTTTTGTAAGACCGCGCTGCTCTATGTAGTGTAGGGCTTCCCTGTTTTTTGCAAGAAATAAGTTCTTATGAAACCACTCACTCGCTGCTTGAAGGGCCTGTTTAAGAGGCGTTAAGTTTTCTTGAGGTTCAGTTGTGGGTTGGAAGGACTCTTGAGGAAGGGCAAGACCGGCACGTGTTGCCAATTCTTTTACGGCTTCCATAAAACTATAATGTTGAATTTCAACAAGAAAACGAATAGCATCGCCATGAGCTCCACACCCAAAACAATGATAAAACTCTTTTTCTTCACTGACGGTGAAGGAGGGTGTTTTTTCATGATGAAAGGGACAAATTCCAAGAAACTCACGTCCCTTGCGTGTAAGCTTCACCTTCTCGCCAACGATTGCTGCAAGAGAAGTGCGCGAACGGAGGATATCTAAAAACTTTCCTTGAATTTGCAAAGTTAGCCTTTTAAAGGGTTAAAAAATGCTTGGTTCGTTCAGACTGTGTTTAAGAAAAGACTATAGTCCATTTTGAAGAAATGAAAAGATAAAAATATCTTTGGCCATTTAAACTGCATTTATTTTGTTTTTTTACTATTTTATGATCTAATGCTTTTAGATTGTTTTGAGAATGATCTTTTGGGCTCAAAAGGGCAAAGGAAAGTTTCTAAACGATTACAGGCAGGTTACGTATGAAAAAAGTTAAAATCTAAGGAAGTGATAAAAAGCTAGCCGATTCCTTATTTTTTTCTTGATACAAGATCTGTCACCCACGAGGGAGGAAAGATTTTTTTATCGTCTTTTCCAACTTCTCATGTGTTGCAACACAAGTACTTTAAGGCCATTTTTTGATCCCGGGATCATGTTATGAATAAAAAAAGAACCTAACAAAATGACTTAAAATTATTGAGCACTCATTAAAATAGAGAGGAGGACAAACATAAAAATGCTCTCTCTAGCCATAAAGGTCAATGTTTCTCGAGAGGACCAAGAGACAGTGAATTCTCTTATGGAGAAAGCTGGATATGTTCATCAAAAGAGAAAATATCATTGTACTTTTGGTTTTATTGAAAAATTAATTCCCAAAGAAGAAGCGAAAGCTTTTGGGCAAGAGATAGTGAAACTTCTTCAAGAGCACATATCCTTATTTTCTCCATTATATGAAGTTGAAACAGCGGCTCATCTCTTTGGTCATGTGATAGCTTTCCTACCGACACCCACTTCCGCAAGACAACTGCATGAGATTAATCAATGGCTTTTGCAAAAAGTAAAGGAAGTTTCAAAAGGACGTTTCCAGTTGAATGAAAAAACAAAATCTCTAAGTTATGTTCCTCACATGACAATCTGGCGAACGCGACATCTTGATGCTAGGTTTGAAAGATTACAAGGGTTGGTGGAAAATCACCCTACATTTCCTCTTAGCGAAGCTGCGTGTGTATTTTTTGAATAAATCAAACTCTATTATCATGGATCCTGGCAGGAACAAAATAGAGCGTAAATGTGTATTTTGAGGAGAAATCCTTTACGCTATTGTTTAATGCCATAGTGATGAAATATAGCTGATCGACTCATAAGAAATTTAAAGAGAAGGAGGGGCCTATGAAAGAGACGTTTATCAAGATATTTAAGGGGGTTTTTTTTATTCTTGTTTGGGTAGGATGTGATCCACAAGCCTATGCAAATCCTTATGATAAGGATGAAGATTATTCAATCCATCAGAAAGTTTCTAATCTCTTTTTTAAAAAGTCGCCTAAAAATCCAGCAACACTGGAGGTTTTGAAAAACTTTCAGGAAGCATATGCATATTCCCCGAAAGGATTGAAAATAAACTTGAGTGAGCTCTTGCCACGTTCTCGTATTCTACTGTTGACTTTGATCTCTCAAACAATATTCACGAGATATAAAAGTGAAAAGGCCTTCAACCAACTTTATAATGAATGTTCATATTTTAAAAAAGATGAGCAAAATTCCCAATCTACGTGTTCTAAAGAAGATATAGTATATTCTTTTGGCAATACAGAGTTTGTTGTTAGGTATAAGCCTAACGAAATGGATCCGGGTAATTTAGAAATATTTTCGGTTCTGCATAAACCTAGCAAAAAGAACTCTTATGATTTAGAAACAGAGCTAAATCATTTAAATTGCGAGAGTATTTGGAAGGGATTAGTTAATCCAAGTAATGTGGATAGAAGCCAAGAAATATCAAGATATTTTATCAAAGGATATAAACAGGGCATTCCTTGTGAACAAGATCATTTCAATAGAGTCTTTATTTTTTTTGATTTCCAAATGGCACGTTGGTCAACGAGAAACATATCTTCTAGTGAAGGTAAAGAGATTCCTATTGCTTCTGCAATCATCAATTATTTAAAGCTTTCTAGGGAATATGCTAAATATCAGCTTCATTACCTTTTCGAGAAACCTAAAGTGAAATTTGAAGAACCAGAGTTTGTTAGCAAAAAAATAGATAATAATATCTCACAAGAACTTTTTATTGAAGAAATCGATGCTGAAGAAGTCTATGCTGAAGAAGTCTATGCTGAAGAAGTCAGAGTCTATAATGGATATAATCCTTTTGAAGGGGCTTCTTGGGTGGGAGAAACGGCTACAAGAAATATTCTTACGGAAGTCCACAAAAGAAAAGTAGGAAAATCTAAGCATGAAAACGATGAAGATAAAAAAAATGTTAAGAAAGAAGCTAGGGATAGATGGATAAATGAACAAGCTCAAAAGTGGTGGATAACCGAATGTCTCAAACTTAATAAAGAAATAGAAGAGACGAGCGTTGAAGAAGAAGCTAAAAAGAGAGAACTGAGGGATAGTCTTGAGTGTTCTTTCATTGCAAATGAAAAAAAAGACCAATGGATTCAAGAAAATAGAAAAAAATTAGATGATGAATATCGTATAATTTCTTTATACTATAAATATTTTGGAGGTATCAGTGAAGATGATGATTATTTGCAAGAATTGGAAAATTAATTAAGAAAAAGTATACTTCTCGATTGCTTCGCTCACAATGTCATTGCGCAGAAGGACAAAATCTCGACAAAGCAATCGAGAAGGGTAAACTTAAATTACGTAACTGGTGGTGTTACTTATCGTCTTCTATTTCTTTGCGGCTAGGAAAACAGCACCATCCGCTTCTCTTTTTGGAGGATTTTGCTGATGGAGGAGAAGCGCCTTTTGGATCTTCGAGAGAGATATTTTGCTCTGCACTCTGTCCAGGAGAAGCTGTCTTCGGATCCGGAGTCTCTTGCTCTTCACTTTGAGATGATCTCAAGTCTCCCTCTTTCTTCGGCAGAGTCTCATGTCCACGCGGCGTTTCTTGGAGAGGATCTGAGGTCTCCTCCTCATTTTCAATTGAGAAAGCAGGAGCCATGAACATAAAACTGAGCACGGCAACAAGCAAATAACTTTTCTTTAACATTTTGATTCTCCATTCTGTTGACTCAATAATTTATCTTATCTGTGCTCTTTTCGTTAAACGCGTAGAGCGCTTCCTCTACTCTATAAAAGTGCCTTTCAAATGGAAACTGTTTTCTCTAGCTGATCTCTACATTAAAAATGGATACCTCTAAGAATCCAATTTTTTGAGTGAGACACCAAAGAAGATGCAAAAGATGAAAGAAAGATGCGCAAAAACAAGAGATAATGTTAGCTTTTTAGGAGATGAACGTCTAATTTGATCTCATTTGGCGTAGTTTTATCAGACTTATCCTGTAAAAGCCAACTTCTGTTCCCAGAAAACAAGCCTTTTCATATTATAAACAATGTTTGCCAGGGTGATTTTAACGTTAGCCCGTATGATTCCAATGATCCTGATAAAAAGGTCTATTTTTTCTTTTTGAAAGGCAAAAATGTGTTCTACCTTACAGCGTACTTTAGACTTTTTACTATTCGCTCTTAAAGTTTGTTGAAGCACAGGCTTTCCTCTTTGCTTTTTGTGATGGAGCTTCGAAGTGAACCCATGGTCCTTCAGAAGGTTTTCATTTTCTTCAGAACGGTAGGCTATATCGCCCCAAACATGGCTTAATGTATTTTCTTTGTCTAAGACCTGAGACAAGACTTTGCCATCATAAGGCAATTCTTGCCGGCAGTGAACATTAATTTTCTTTTTAAATAATACTTTCGAGAAGTTCCATATCAGAGGAAGAAAGATGCTTCACTTTTAACCAGTTCCATAAAGTTACTATTAAGCTCATAAATAGAGAAGTTGGTTTTTCCAAAGCTATAATGGGGAAATAGCTTTTAAAAAACCAGCGGCTCATGCTCTGTTCGTCAGGAAGATTTGTGGGTGGAGGGGGAATCACAGAGAATGTGTCCTGCTCCCTTATAAGTAGTCCAGAAATAATCTCGTAGCGAAGTTATTTAGGATGAGGAAGATATGAGATTTAAATTGGGTCAATCAGAAAGAGGAAAGCGTCATGTCAGCAAAGAAACACCATAATTCAGAAGCAATCATTCGGAAACTACGCCAAGCCGAGATTCTGATT
>JAGONT010000034.1 GCA_017992885.1 Alphaproteobacteria bacterium | reverse complement strand
ATTCATCAATGCAAAAAAATATGGCTGTGATATTATATCTCATTGGCTAAGCTCCCTTCTTATTTTTTAGCGATTTTAAGAACGGCTTAGCCTACACTATTTTCTCCCTTATCCAAAACTGAGGTTACAGGAAGGTTCTAGTGTAAGCTTATCTTTTCAATCTTAAAGAAAGTCTCTAAAGAATGGAGCAAACCTCCTTTCATTCAAGTATTCTCAAAGAATACGACATTCGGGGTATTGTGGATCAAACCCTTTTTGAGCGAGATGCTTATTGGATTGGCAGATGTTTTGGCCATCTTACACGTGAATCTGCAGGCTCTGCTGTCGCCGTGGGCCAAGATGTTCGGCTCAGTTCCCAAAAGCTGTCAACTGCCTTAATCCAAGGCTTCTGCGATTCAGGGGTAGATGTATACTATTTAGGTATTGTGCCAACACCCCTACTCTATTTTGCGGAATACGTACTGCCTGTCCACAGCGCCGTCATGGTCACAGGGTCGCATAATCCTCCTCCCCATAATGGTTTCAAGTTCAGCCTTCATCGCAAGCCTTTTTTTGGGGATAGCCTTCACTCCTTTTCTGAGTTACTGACAAAGCCCCTTTCTGAAGGCAATGGTAAGGTTTATGAACAAAATCTTACGCCGCAGTATTTAGACCGTATTCTGAAAGATTTAAATTTCGATCGTGACTTTACAATCGCTTGGGATCTTTGCAGCGGAGCAACGGTTGAGGTTGTCAAAAACCTCATTCAAAGACTTCCTGGAAAACATATTCTTTTGAATGCAGAAATGGACGGGAATTTTCCAGCCCATCCCCCAGATTCTTCTGACCCAAAGAATCTTGTCCAACTACAAAATGCTGTTCTAGACAACGGATGTGATCTTGGCCTCGCTTTTGATGGAGATGGCGACCGCCTCACCGCCATTGATGGTCAAGGAAACATTTTGTGGGGAGATCAACTCTTACTATTATTTGCCTGTGATCTGCTGAAGCGAGAGCCCCAGGCATTGATCATTGCAGATATCAAAACAAGTCAGGGGTTTTTTGATACCATTAAAAACTTAGGTGGAAAGGCGATTATGGGGAAAACGGGACACTCGCCCATAAAAGCAAAAATGGCTGAATCTGGTGCTTTACTTGCAGGAGAAGTCAGTGGGCATTTCTTTTTCAAAGAAAATTATTATGGCTTTGACGACGGGATTTATGCGGCCCTGCGCCTTGTTCATCTTTTATCCCATTCTTCAAAAAGTCTTGCCAAGATTTACAAAGAATTTCCTCTTTTGTTCTCAACTCCCGAGCTCCGCCTTCCCTGTACAGCTGATCAAAAAATTCAACTCCTCCAAAACATAAAATCGCGTTTAGTTTCGCAAGGGTATTCTTTGAATGATATTGATGGAATTCGTGTTCAACTTCCTGAGGGATGGTGGCTCCTCCGCCCATCGCATACCCAAGATGTCCTCGTTGCTCGTTGTGAATCTTCCACACAACAAGGATTTGATATAATCTTGCAGCATTTTATAAGCGCGTTAAGACATGAAAATGTTGAATTTCCTCTGGATTTTTTCTCTGATTTTAAAGCGTCTTAGTTATTTGAAGGAGAATGGTTTTTCTACATCTTGTGCCTTCATTATAAAATTCAATTTTAGAACACATCTTATTATTAAAATTGTAATTAAAAATATCAATTTTTATTTATACAATTTCAAAAAAATGGTATATCAAAAAATATAATTATCCCATTTTCTAAAATTTTTATTGCAAAATAGAACGCTCATGCTTAAGTAGATATAAGTTGAATTCAATTCGAAGTATTAAATCATGAATCTAGCAAAAAAAATAAAGTTAGCCTTATTAACCTCTGCAGTTATGCTATCCTCAAAGGGTAGTTATGCAATTGATCAAGAGCAGGACTCTAGAGCAACCCCAATAGTAAAACAGATTTCTTTTTCAAGTTTGATGCCAGTATCTTCTTCAAATCAACTCCCACACCGACTACCGGCATCGATACAGCTTAATCCTCGCGTAAGAGCAATGATCGTTCGGACTACCGGTAATGAGCCTGACGTTTCAATAAATGAGAAAAATCAACAGGAACTACAAGACGTCATAAATAAAGTTCCTTCTGTTGACCTTTCCGATCGTTTGCAGGCCATCGAAAGCAATCTCTTAAAAAAAGGGTTTACACCTTTCGGAAAGGGAGGCTCTGCGTTCATACAAGGTTACTGCAATATTGTTGCTACTGCACTCCCTCTTTCAAATAAGCAAATTATTGACCGTGGTTTGGCCCTCGAAAATATGGTGGAAGACCTTTTTACCTATAACCTTAGATATAATGGACTACCACGGTTTTCAAATTCTTCCAAAAAATACCCTGGGAAAGATAATCATTTTTTCCCTGTTCTTTCAGCTCATCTTAATTTGATTGGCGAGGCCCTTACACTCGAAGCTTCTCAGATCAATCATCGTACAAATTATCTCCGATACAATGGTGATCACCTTTTGCCAAATGACCCGAGCAAACGCCTTCAAGCTGTTCAAGCTCTAATGAAGCTCAAAACTACGGAAATCCTAGATCGTGCAGAGATCATGAACGACTTTGAAGTGGGTAAATATTTTTATATTAGCCCCCCCCTCATACCTTCACAATGACGAAACACTATTAGCTGCAAGTCATCTTAGCAATACTGATTTAAAGTCACGGCTAGAATCACTGAATCGATTGATTGGCGACGCCAGTTTTAAAGCAACCGTAGACAAAACTCTCGTGCAGAAAATTGCATTTGAGCTCGAGGCTCCCACTTTCTTTTCTCGTCTCAGTAACATTCTACAAAGCAAGGATACTTTCAATGATCTTTTTGCAAGTTTAGCTGATGAAAATTGTCTTAAGCTCTTTCTAACGAGTTTAAACCTCTCTCCTGACCAGCTCAATGCGCGTCTAGCTACTATCAATCAGTATAAAATCTTATTCACAGAGACACGAACAGAACGGAGCGGAGCCCAAAACTACGCAGATAGAGCAGAATTACTTGAGCTCAACGTTGAAGAAATTTATACCCGAGCAGAAAAAAAACACTATGAAACCTATTACAGGAAAGAACTTCTTCCCCAAATAGGGGAAAAGTTCAGAACAATTAATGTATCTGATTTGTCTGACGATGAACTTTCTGAAGTACTGGCGATATATCCTTTTGGCAAGAATTTTTCTCATGAACAGATAATGCCAATACTTTCGAAGTTTGGTAAAATCTATAGTGATATGTACAAACCTCCTTTATTAGCAAGGCCTCACGTTCTTACTAGCTCGAGTGTCCCTTCATCCTCATCATCTGTTGCAAGACCTTCCTCTTCCCATGACGTCCCTACTCCCCATACCTTTCGAACAACAGGTGTAAATCCAAAGGCTAAGATTAAGCACTCGGCTATTGCTATACAATTGCATAATCGAGAGATGCAGGGCTCTGCGTATCAGCTCATTATTAACCATCGGACAACAAAGAAAGGCCCAATGGTCAGATTCTACAATCCAAATACTAAGACCTACATTGAGTTAGGCACCTTACCTGCTTCTTCTTCAGGTTTTTGTAACACAATATTCGATTTCTTCCCCTTGGCTGAAGCATTGCGTAAAAGTTCTCCTCTTGAGTCAGTGATATCAACCTATTTAAGCTTTGTGGGTGGCATAAGTGATATTCATTCTTTCACGATTCAATCTCATGAAGGAATACCTTTAAAAGAAGTCATTTTTGGTAATAAAGACAGTGAATTACAGCTAGGAATTCATGTGTATGGCCCTGAGACTGATGGAGATGCTCATGAATGGTCCGGAACGAAGCATGCCGGCGTTTAGCGATAACGCTTCTGGAGGTTACCTTTAATTTTTCTTGACTGTTTACGACAAGGCTCAAGAAAATGCCCATAAATAACCCCGCAGGTTTGAGCCGTGGGATCATTTATTTTTTCTATAGAATGATAAATCGCATATTATTAAGTCTATAATTGCACCTATCCGTTTTTTATCATATAGTTTTAAAATCTAAAGATTATTGAAAAAATACATATTTATAATAAATTATATTAATGTATTTTTTGTTAACGCTTATTTCTATATTGTTTTATTAAATACGGAGTCTTGAACTATGAGTATGGTAAAGAAAATAAAGTTAGCCTTACTAACATCTGCTGTGATGCTATTCTCAAAGAGTGTTTATGCAATGGAGGATTTGGAAAATGGCTATCACATACCTCCTCATCGACAAACAGTACTTCCTGATAACTCATCTAAAATAGATCCAACAGAGAAGCTCCATCGACAAAATGCAATGATTCCTGAAACATTAACGGTGATAAGTCCACTTAATGATGAGATCAAAAAGATCATTTTTGATGTTTCTGGGCGTCATCTCGTTGAAGTAGATGATAAAAATCAAAAAGAAATGCAAGAGGCTATCCTTAGAGTCAATGCTACAGAGCTTTCTAGCCGCTTAGAAACTATCCAGAGGGCCCTTTTAGAAAAATTGGTAGATCGCAAACCTTTTCTAGGGGAAGTACGTCCCAGAGACAAAATAATAGCAGAAGAATGTTACAAACTTATTGCCACGGCGCTTCCTTTCTCTCAGCATGAAATCACCAAGCATGGAACTGCTATTAAAGAGATGGTTGATAAGCTTTCCACCTATGATGCGACTCCCATTCCAAGAGACACAGCACTACCAAATCCTAAATATTTTAGTAAGTTATATGATTCCTTTGATCTTATTATCTATGCCCTTACACTCAAGGCTTCTCAGGTCAATAGCCGCACACAAGCGATCCAGAGACATATAGAGCACCTTTTACCACAGGAATCGCACGATCGTCGTGATGCCGTTCAATCCCTATTTAAGCTCAAGACTAAGGAAATTGAGGAGCGTGGGATCCTCATGAAAACATATCAAGTTGGGCAGACTACCGCTTTTTCCAGTCCGACATCTATGCAACATGCCTTTAATAACAACAAAACACTAGTAGCTGCAAGTCATCTGAGCAATGCTGAGTTAACCCAGCGATTAGAGAAATTAGATACATTAATTGGCGATCCAAAATTTGCATTAAATTTTTATAAAACTGAAGTACAGAGAAATGCATTTGGAC
This sequence comes from Alphaproteobacteria bacterium, assembly GCA_017992885.1. Taxonomy (GTDB): domain Bacteria; phylum Pseudomonadota; class Alphaproteobacteria; order UBA9655; family UBA9655; genus UBA9655. Next base: position 14,749 of record JAGONT010000034.1, on the reverse strand, counting down.
TTAACTCTAGCGATTTCATTTCTCATCTATGCACCATCCAGCAAAATATGAATATTCTACTCGAAAATCTTAATGCTGACGGTTATCTTAATACCATCGCTAAAGCATTTACGCTTACCCCTGATCAGATCAATGCACGCCTAGCGACTATTAAACAGTACAAAGAGCTTTTGAATTGGCAAGGTCACTGGTTACTACAGAACAGCGTTGATGAAATTTATAGCATTGCAAAAAAAGAACATTATAGAAGATACTTTATGAATAACTATCTTTCCAAACTACGAGAAGAATTCCAGGAACGTAATCAGTCTTCATTCACTGATGACCAACTTCTTTTGCTTCTGTTCCCCGACCATTCCACCTTTGACTTTTCTTCTGATAAGGTACGACCTAAACTTTCGCAATTTGGCTTGCCCTATGGAAAAATGTTTGACCCACCCCCCTTAGAAGAGCCTAAAACTGATCAAGGTACAAATGAATGGTCTTCAGTGCAATAGGACGCCGGCAAGCAATAGCACTGCTAGACGTTAAAATTAATTTTTCTTGACTGACTTGACCAAAACTCAAGGAAATACACATAAATGTCACATTTGGTAAGCTCAAACATGCCCTTATCATCCTCGGACTAGGAAATCCATTTTTTCCCGAGAAAAACAATTGTTTTTCTTAATCCGAGAATCCATAGATGAAATGAAACAATGAAATCGTTGGAAAGATTCATGACTGGAAAGCACTTCTAAATCAGGGATCCCCGGGACAATATGCGCTATGATTTTCGTTAAAAATCAACCGCTTCTAGCCCAGAAATGACACAACAGTAAAGAGCACCTATGCACCCTCGTCAGAACTAACAAATAGAGAGAAAAGGCTTCTTAGAAAATGTGGATAAAGCCTAATACGGATTAAGAATCAGTAGAACTTTCTTCTTCAGGAGTCTTTTCTGCCGTAGGCCCTGAATCTTGACCTTTTGCAGCTAAATCACGGTCAATAAGTTCAATGATTGCCATAGCAGCATTATCCCCAGGACGAAAGCCAGCTTTAATAATCCGAACATATCCTCCTGCACGATCTTTGTAGCGTTCAGCAAGAGGGCCCATAATTTTTGCCGCAAGGTCTTTGTCACCTAAAAAGGAAACAGCTTGCCTGCGACAGCTAAGGCCACCTCTTTTCCCTAAGGTAATCATTTTTTCAACAATAGGACGAAGATCCTTCGCTTTTGGCAAAGTCGTTTTGATTTGCTCATGCTTTAATAAAGAACCAGCAAGTCCTTTAAAAAGGGCTTTTCTTTCATCCGTGTGACGGTTAAGTTTACGGCCACTAACACCATGACGCATGACTTAGGTACTCCTTATTCTTCTTAAAACGGCTCATCAAGTTTTTTTATAAGTTCTTCAATATTTTCAGGAGGCCATCCTGAAACTTCCATCCCCAAACTTAAACTCATCTGGGAAAGAACTTCTTTAATTTCATTTAAGGATTTCCGACCAAAATTAGGTGTTCGCAGCATTTCTGCTTCTGTTTTTTGCACCAGGTCCCCAATATAAATAATGTTATCATTTTTCAAACAATTTGCTGATCGAACAGAAAGTTCAAGTTCATCAACTTTGCGTAATAAAGCTCTATTGAAAGGAAGAATAGAGTCTTCTTTTTCAATGTAAGATTCTTTTGGCTCTTCAAAATTAATAAATTTCTGTAATTGATCTTGAAGAATACGAGCAGCAAGAGCAACTGCATCGTCAGGCCGCACAGAACCGTTTGTTTCAACACGCATAATTAATTTATCGTAGTTAGTCTGTTGACCAACACGTGTGTTTTCTACTTTATACGAAACCTTTAGAACAGGACTGTAGAGTGCATCGATAGGAATGAGCCCAATGGGTGAATCTGCTTTTTTACTGCTATCTGCAGGAACATAGCCTTTCCCCGTATGGACCACTAATTCCATTGAAAGCTTGGATCCCTGTCCAAGGGTACAGATGTAATGATCTTTGTTTAAAATTTCGAGATCAGCCGGGGTTTCTATATTTCCAGCCGTAACAATGCAAGGCCCTTCAACTTGAATTTTAGCCCTCACTGGGCCTGATTTATGCAGCTTGGTTACAACTCCCTTAAGGTTAAGAACGATATCTGTGACATCCTCATTAACGCCAGGAATGGTTGAAAACTCATGCACAACCCCTTCAACTTGAGCAGAAGTTATCGCAGCCCCTTGCAAAGAAGACAATAAAACACGCCGCAAAGCGCTACCTAAAGTCATTCCAAAACCAGGCTCCAATGGATCCGCAGTTATTGTGGCTACATAATTGAGATCTTCGCTATGATCCAGATTTAACTTGTAAGGCCTAATCAGAGCCTGCCAATTTTTTTGTATCACGAGTCTACCCTCTCGGTGTAAATTGTTTCAGTTTAATGAGTCAGATCTATACACGACGACGCTTTTTAGGCTTGCACCCATTATGAGGAATGGGCGTCACATCACGAATAGATGTTATCAAAAATCCAGTTGCTTGAAGCGCACGTAGAGCTGATTCACGTCCTGACCCAGGCCCTCTCACCTCAATCTCAAGGGACTTCATCCCATGCTCTTGAGCTTTCCGTGCCGCATCCTCAGCTGCAATTTGTGCCGCATAAGGGGTTGACTTCCGGGACCCCTTAAATCCCTTTGCTCCAGCTGAAGACCAAGCAATCGTATTTCCTTGAACATCTGTTATGTTCACGACCGTATTATTAAAAGATGAATTCACATGTGCCACGCCAGAGACAATATTTTTCCTCTCTCTGCGGCGAATCCTTTGTGCTGGTTTTTGAGCCATCTAAAATCCTAACCTTTACTTCTTCTTACCTGCAATTGCCACAGCTTTACCTTTACGCGTCCGAGCATTCGTATGGGTTCTTTGGCCCCGAACGGGCAGTCCTTTACGATGACGAAGTCCTCTATAACATCCAAGATCCATTAATCGTTTAATGTTTATAGAAACCTCTCTTCGTAAATCTCCTTCTACTTTATATTCATGATCAATCGTTTCACGAATTTTAAATATTTCTTCATCCGTTAATTGATGAACTCTCCGTGACGCAGGAATCCCTAACTTATCACATAATTCTTTTGCTTTAGTCGGTCCAATCCCATAAATAGATCTTAAACCTATTTCAACCCTTTTTTGCGTTGGTATGTTTACGCCAGCTATACGAGCCACTCGGTTCTCCTCAATATACTTTTCATAAGATTCCTAAATATCCTGTGCGGAGTATAGGCATCCTGACTTTCTTGTCAATACTTGCAATTTCTCCACGAGAGATATCACCTGAGCATTAACCTCTTTTACCGACTTCATTCCATCTACTGTCATCAACCGATGCGTCTTAAAATAATAGTCAATGAGAGGTCTTGTCTGCTCATTATATACCTGAAGACGTGTTTGCAGAACTTCAGGTTCATCATCTGGACGCCGAATAAACTCGTGCCCACTACACTTATCACAAACGTTCTCTTGTTTCGGAGGAACTTCGGGAGTGTAAGAAGCCCCACAATTTTTACAAATTCTTCGAGACGAAAGGCGTTTGATCAATTCATCATCCTCTACAACAAGCTGAATAACCGCATCCACCTGAAGACCAAAATGCTCAAAACTTTCATCAATTTTCTGGGCTTGGTTTAAAGTTCGAGGCAACCCATCCAAGATAACACCTTGATCTTTGAATTTCTGCAAACGTTCTCTAAAAATCTTAAGAATAATCTCATCTGATGGAAACTTTCCAGAATCCATCGTCTCTTTAATCTGAAGGCCTAAGAGAGTTTCCTTTTTTATTTCTTCTCGTAATATATCGCCGGTTGAGATCAGGGCCAAATGATAATGTTCCTGCAACAAACGGGCTTGGGTGCCCTTCCCTGCTCCAGGAGGGCCAAAAAGAATGACATTCATTGTCGAGATCCCTTCAAGCGAGTCTTTTTCAAGAGTCCTTCATATTGATGCGCAAGAAGATGGGAATGAATTTGCGCAACCGTGTCCATAGGAACGCTAACTGCGATCAGGAATGTGGTTCCTCCCAAATAAAAGGGCAATGAATAGGCAGCATAAAAGAATTCAGGCACAGCGCAAACAAAAGCTAAATAAGCGGCACCTACGACTGTCAATCGTGTAATCACATTATCCAAATAATCTGCCGTATTCTTTCCTGGACGGTAACCAGGAATAAATCCTCCTGCCTTTTTTAAATTTTCGGCAGTTTCCTGAGGATTAAAGACAATGGACGTGTAAAAAAACGCAAAAAATACAATCAGAAATAGATAAACACTTAGATACAAAAGGCTACCATGTTGAAATAAGCCGGCAACCCATTGTACCCATTCAGGACCGTGTCCCGCTGAAAACGAAGCCAAAGAAACAGGCAATAAAATCAGCGAACTGGCAAAAATAGGAGGAATAACACCCGTACTATTAAGTTTAATGGGCAAGTGAGAACTTTCCCCGCCATACATTTTATTTCCGACCTGGCGCTTGGGGTACTGTATAAAGATCCGTCTTTGAGCCCGTTCCATAAAAACGATAAAGGCAATCATAGCAACTGAAAACCCAAGAATAAACAGAATGAAAATATAGGATAAGGCGCCTGTACGACCGAGTTCTAAGGCATTAACAATGGAAGAGGGTAAGTTTGCAACGATACCCGCAAAAATAATGAGAGAAATCCCGTTGCCAATTCCACGACTGGTAATTTGCTCACCGAGCCACATTAAAAAGAGAGTCGCGCCAACAATTGTAATGACAGACGTTAAGCGAAAAAAGAGTCCTGGGTCCATAACTGCAGACCCTGCGGCTCCTTGTAAACTTTCAATACCCACAGCGGCTCCATAAGACTGCAAAATTGCAATGAGAACCGTCAAATAGCGGGTGTATTGATTGAGCTTACGGCGTCCAGATTCCCCTTCTTTTTTCAAGGCCTCAAATTGAGGAGCGATAGCAGTCATTAATTGAATAATAATGCTCGCTGATATATAGGGCATAATGTTCAAAGCCATAATTGACATACGACTCAAAGCACCACCTGAGAACATATCGACCATACCAAATATGCCCCCTCCATGAGAGTGCGCAAACTCTGCCATCACGGCAGGATTAATACCTGGTAGAGGGATATACGTCCCTAATCGATAGATAATAAGCACACCAAGCGTAAACCATATACGCTTTTTAAGATCTTCCGCCTTTGAAAAAGCTTTAAGATTTAGGTTTGCTGCTAATTGTTCTGCGGCTGAAGCCATGATAACCCTTTAAATTTTTATTGTTTTCCTGCTGAGGGCTCTAATGACAAAATTTTGACTGATCCCCCCGCTTTTTCAACGGCTTCAATAGCTTTTTTTGTAGCACCTGAAACCTCAAGAGCAATCTTAGTTTTTAACTCGCCTTTTCCTAAAAGACGAATACCATCAAGCACACGCCGAACAAGACCTGCTTTTACAAGCACCTTATCATCAATTGGACTTTTCGAATCAATTTTTCCCGATTCAATAGCCTGTTGGAGGCGTCCTAAGTTTACTTCTGCATATTTACGAGCAAAAATGTTAGTAAACCCTCGCTTCGGCAAGCGACGATAGAGGGGCATTTGCCCTCCTTCAAATCCATTGATAGAAACACCGGTTCGTGCAGTTTGTCCTTTTCCACCTCGACCACCAGTTTTTCCTTTTCCCGAACCAATACCACGGCTAATACGTAGTTTCAGTCGCCGGGCACCTTGGTTATCACGAATTTCATTTAGCTTCATCATTTAACTTTCTACACCGTTAAAAGCTTATTGTGTCTCTTCAACTTTAATCATATGTCTAACTTTTTTAATCATCCCACGAATGGCAGGAGTATCCGCAAGTTCACGTGTTCTTCCTACCTTGTTCAGACCAAGACCACAAAGAGTGGCACGTTGTTTAGATTCTCTGCGAATGGCACTTCCCGTCTGGGTCACAATAACTGTCTTTGCTTTTTTTTCAGTCATCGTCTTAAGCCTCACCTTGCGCACGACGACCAATTATTTCGCCAATTTTCTTGCCACGTCGAGCCGCAACTTGCCGTGGAGCACTAATCATTTGGAGCGCTTTAAAAGTTGCTCTCACCATGTTGTGTGGGTTAGACGACCCAATAGATTTACTCACCACATCTTGTATCCCTAGTGCTTCACAAACTGCCCGCATAGGACCGCCTGCAATAATACCTGTTCCAGGAACTGCTGAGCGCATATGAACCAAGCCAGCTCCGAAAGACGCCGTTACATCATGATGTAGCGTCCTTCCTTCACGTAGCGGTATCCGAACCATATACCTTTTTGCCTGCTCTGTCGCTTTTTGAATGGCTTCTGGAACCTCACGCGCCTTACCCGTGCCATGACCAACGCGGCCTTTTCCATCACCAACAACGACAATCGCTGAAAAGCCAAAGCGCTTACCGCCCTTCACAACCTTAGCGACGCGATTAATTGCAACTAGCTTTTCTACCAGTTCAACTTCATCACGCTCTGAATGTGAAGATCGATTATTTTTTCCTTCTCGTGCCATATTTCTCTACTTCCTAAAATGAAAGGCCAACACTTCGTGCTGCATCGGCCAAAGCTTTTATCCGACCATGGTAGATATACCCTCCACGATCAAATACGACTTTAGTAATACCAGCTTTCAAAGCACGTTCAGCAACCAGCTTGCCAACTTCCTCTGCAGCTCCTACATTTGAAGTTGCTTTAATTTTACCTTTTAAGCTCTTATCTAACGTTGATGCTGTGGCCAATGTTTTATGGATTTGATCATCAATAATTTGAGCATAAATGTGTTGCTTTGAACGAAACACTGACAATCTTGGTCTTGCTTTTGTCACACTCGCAATTTTAAAGCGAGCTCTGCGTTTGCGTCGTTCGAAAAGTTGATTTGCTTGACTCATGACTATTTCTTCTTACCTTCTTTACGTACGATATGCTCATTCTCATATTTAACACCCTTACCTTTATAAGGTTCAGGTTTACGATACTCGCGAATTTCAGCGGCAATTTGACCTACCTGCTGGCGATCAGCCCCGCTAATGGCAATTAAAGTTGGTTTTTCACAATGTATTTTTATTCCATTTGGAATAGGATATAAAATATCATGACTATAGCCAAGCTGCAATTTGAGGGTATTCCCCTCTACCGCAGCTCGATAACCAACTCCATTAATTTCTAAACGCACTGTAAAACCTGTATCAACCCCTTGAACCATATTTTTGATGCGATTTTTCCAAGTTCCCCATAGCATACGAGCTTGTTTTGACTCATCACTAGGTCTTACAAGAATCTCATTACCCGAGTAAGTAACTTTAACATCTCTGCTCGTCAAAGCAGCAAGTTCGCCATTTTTACCATTCACCTTAATTTCCTGTCCATTCACTTGAACAGTCACTCCTTGGGGAACAATTACGGGATTTTTTCCGACACGCGACATTACTTTATCCTTAGAATATGCTACACAAAACTTCACCGCCCACATTCAATTCCCTGGCTTGTCCATCGGACAGAACACCTTTCGGAGTTGAAAGCACAATGGTTCCTAAACCATTGTTAATGGGCTTTAGGTCCTTAATCTTGACATAAACCCGTCGACCTGGCCTTGAAACACGCGCAACGTTTTGTATAACTGGCTTATCTTCATAATACTTTAGTTCAATTTTAAGTTGATCACTACCTTCTGTATGATTTTCTCGAGAGTACCCTCTGATGTACCCTTCTTGTTTCAAAACATCAAGAACATTCATGCGAAGTTTTGACGTCGGAGACATAATGGCCAATTTTTTTGCTTTTTGACCATTTCGAATTCGAGTTAACATATCACCTATTGGATCTGAGAACGACATCCGTGTTCCTCCTACCAGCTTGATTTTGTCATACCGGGGATAAGCCCAGCTGACGCAAGTTCGCGTAATGCGATTCTTGAAAGTTTAAATTTACGATAAACCGCACGAGGTCGTCCCGTGAGTTCACATCGAGAACGCACACGACACGGCGAACTGTTTCGTGGTAGCTCAGCCAATTTAAGACGTGCCTTAAATCGATCTTCAGGAGGCAATGCATCATTTGTCGCAATGTCCTTCAACCGGCTTCTTCGACCAGCATACTGCTTAACCATCCTTTGTCGGCGGAGATTCTTTTCAATTGAACTTGTCTTAGCCATTTAATTTCTCCCGACTCACTTTTCTATTGGAAAGGGTAAATCAAAACCCTTTAAAAGAGCCATTGCTTCATGATCACTTTTTGCGGTTGTTACGAAGGTAATATCCATTCCTCTCACCTGATCAACTTTATCATAGTTAATTTCAGGGAAGATAATGTGTTCGCGAATTCCTAGGGAATAATTCCCTCTCCCATCAAAACTCTTTGGTGAAATTCCTCGAAAATCTCGAATCCTTGGCATCGCGATATTAACGAGACGATCCAAAAATTCGTACATTCTCTCTCGCCTGAGTGTTACCTTTGCTCCAATAACCATTCCTTCCCGAAGCTTAAAACCTGCAATAGACGTTTTAGCTTTGGTTACAATTGGTTTTTGTCCTGCAATTAAAGCGAGTTCTTCTCGTGCGCCTTGTGCTTTGCGACTATCCTGAGCTGCTTCACCTAACCCCATATTGATAACAATTTTTTCAAGTCGTGGAACTTGATAAGGATTTTTGTATTGCATAGCCTTCATTAATGAAGGTTTAACAACTTTCTCATAATGATCCTTCAACCGTGCCATTTTATAACCCCTAACCCTCAATCGACTCGCCAGAACGTTTTGCAATACGCACTTTCTGGCCATCTTTAAGAAACTGTATCCCTACACGTGTTGGTTTTTTTGAAACCGGATCTATATGAGATGCATTTGATATGTGAATCGAAGATTCCTTTTGCACAATTCCCCCTTCTTGGGCGAATGTTTGCTTCTGGTGCTTCTTCACCAAATTCACTCCTTGGACAACAAGACGATTCTTCTGACGAAGAACTTTTAGCACTTGCCCAGATTTACCCTTATCCTTTCCGGATATCACACATACCGTGTCACCTTTTTTAATTCTAAATTGCTGTGCCATTAAAGAACCTCCGGCGCAAGTGAAATAATTTTCATAAATTCCTTTGCGCGTAACTCTCGCGTTACAGGACCAAAAATACGTGTACCTATTGGCTCACCTTGTTGGCTAATCAAGACAGCTGCATTATCGTCAAATCGTATAGCTGTCCCATCTGCACGACGGATTTCTTTCGCTGTCCGGACAATCACGGCTCGTCTCACATCACCCTTTTTGACACGCCCGCGAGGTATCGCATCCTTTACAGAAACAACAATGACATCACCTACTGATGCAGTTTTGCGCTTTGAACCACCCAAAACCTTGATGCACTGCACCCGACGGGCACCTGAATTATCGGCAACCTTCAGGTTGGTTTGCATCTGAATCATATTAAACTTCCTTTCCTACTAACACTAAAGTGTATTAGCGATCTCCTTGAACAATAACTTCCCAAGTTTTGGTTTTAGAATGAGGCTTGCATTCTTGAATACTGACCTCATCCCCTTCTTTAAATTGGTTCAGCTCATCATGCGCTGCATACTTTTTCGATCTTTTCATAAACTTATGGTAGAGTGGATGTTTCACACGTCGTTCCACGAGTACAGTTGCTGTTTTATCGCATTTAGTGCTAACAACAGTTCCTTTTAAAATCCGCTTTGGCATCTCAAACTCCTCAAACCGTCTTCGTACGTTGATTCAGCAAGGTCTTTGCCTGAGCTATTGCTCTGCGTGCAACGCGAAACTGATGTGTTTTTTCAACTTTCCCCGCTACACGTTGAAAGCGAAGACCCATTAATTCTTTTCTCAACTCAATGCACTTTGCCTTTAGACCTGCATCATCTAGGTGCTTCATATCTTGCCATTTCATTATTCAATTCCTCTCGTCTCACGAGATATAAACTTGGTTGCCAAGGGCAGCTTTGCGGCTGCTAACTCAAAAGCTTCCCGCGCTAATGCTTCTGTCACTCCATCGAGTTCAAACATTATTCTGCCTGGACTTACGCGACAAGCCCAAAATTCGGGAGAGCCCTTTCCACTTCCCATTCGCACTTCTGCCGGTTTAGTAGAGACAGGCACATCAGGGAAAATGCGAATCCAAACACGTCCAGATCGCTTGATATGACGGGTGATCGCTCGTCGAGCAGATTCAATTTGACGCGCAGTAACCCGTTCAGGAGCCATTGCTTTTAAGCCAAATGCTCCAAAGTTCAAACGAGTTCCCCCTTTTGCGTTCCCATGAATACGACCTTTAAAGGCCTTTCTAAATTTAGTTTTCTTAGGGGCTAACATGTGTCAACAATCCTTTAACTTGCCGTACGATTAACTGTGTGCAAGGCGCTACGCTTATCAAGAGCCATTGGATCGTGCTCCATAATATCGCCTTTATAAATCCATACCTTTACACCAATGGTTCCATAAGTAGTCTTTGCTACCCCTTCTCCATAGTCAATATCTGCTCTAAAAGTATGCAAAGGCACCTGTCCCTCTCTATACCATTCCATTCTGGCAATTTCTGAGCCACCAAGGCGTCCACTTACATTGATTCGTATACCTTTAGCACCCATTTTCATTGCCGCTTGCATCGCCCTTTTCATGGCTCGACGAAAAGTTACACGTCGCTCAAGCTGCTGAGCAATTGATCCTGCAGCCAATTTTGCATCAAGCTCAGGTTTGCGAATTTCTAAAATATTTAAACTAACTTCTGTTTCAGCAAGCTTCGAAAGTTCTTGCTTTAACTTTTCTATGTCGGCGCCCTTCTTGCCGATCACAATTCCTGGACGCGCCGTATGAATCGTGACACGCGCTTTTTTTGCAGGACGTTCAATAACAATTTTCGAAACTCCAGCTTGTGCTAAACGATCATGAATATATTTCCGTAGCTTCAGATCTTGATGCAAAAGCTTACTAAATTCACGACGAGCAAACCAACGAGAATCCCAGGTGCGATTGATTCCAATACGTAAACCAATTGGATTGACTTTTTGACCCATTACGCAATTTCTCCAATTTCACTGACGACAATACGTAAGTGACTAAAAGGCTTTCTAATTCGCCCTGCCTTACTTCGCCCTCTTATATCCAGTCTTTTCATTACCAATCCCTTGCCAACTGAAGCTTCTGTAACACGCAACCTATCAATGTCAAGCCCATGATTATTTTCAGCATTAGCAATTGCTGACAGTAATGCTTTTTTTACATCATTTGCAATTCTTTTCGGTGAAAAAGAGAGAGCATTTAATGCCTTGTCAACTTTTAGTCCTCTAATCATCTGCGCTACCAAATTTAGCTTTTGTGGACTGATACGTACGCTACGTAAGTTTACCATGGCTGAATGTTCAGGTAAACTTCGGGGAGTCTTTGACTTTGACATGACTATCCTCTCTTTGCCTTTTTATCCGCCGCGTGCCCATAATAAGTTCTTGTCGGAGAAAACTCTCCAAACTTATGTCCTATCATATTTTCAGTTACAAGCACTGGAATAAACTTATGTCCATTATAGACTCCAAACGTAAGACCTACAAACTGAGGTAAAACGGTTGACCTTCGAGACCATGTTTTAATAACTTCTTTACGACCTGACTCACGGCTAACGTCTGCTTTTTTTAGCAGATAGCCATCAACAAAAGGTCCCTTCCAAACTGAACGTGCCACTTACCTTGCTCCTTTTTACTTACGACGACGAATAATTTGACTCGTCGAAGCTTTCTTACGATTTCGTGTTTTTTTACCTTTTGTTGGCTTACCCCAAGGAGTACAAGGATGTCGACCTCCCGACGTTCGTCCTTCACCTCCTCCATGAGGGTGATCTATAGGATTCATTGCCACACCACGTACTGTTGGACGCACGCCAAGCCATCGATTGCGGCCTGCTTTTCCTAAGTTAATATTTTTTTGATCAGGATTCGAAAGAGCCCCAACTGTTGCCATACAATCACTATTGATCTTGCGAACCTCACCAGATGTCAACTTCAAAGTAGCTGCTGGACCATCACGGCCAACAAGCTGAATATATGTTCCCGCTGATCGAGCAAGCTGCCCACCTTTTCCAGGCTTCATTTCCACATTATGAATGATCGTCCCTATTGGCATGTTCTTTAAAGGCATTGCATTACCTGGTTTAATATCAGCCTTTTCAGAAGAAATGACTTGATCACCTACAGCAAGCCTTTGCGGGGCCAAAATGTAACTATGTTCGCCATCATCATATTTAATAAGTGCTATAAAAGCTGTTCTATTCGGATCATACTCCAAACGCACAACAGAAGCAGGAGCATCCCGTTTTGTCCGCTTAAAATCAATCAAACGATAGCGTCTTTTATGTCCTCCACCAATATGGTGGGTTGTAATTCGCCCATCGTGATTCCGGCCTCCGGTTTTTCTTAATCCTTGCGTTAAAGATTTAAGAGGTGCACCTTTCCATAGCTCACTACGGTCTACAAGAATTAGACCGCGGCGGGAAGAATTAACTGGCTTATAATGCTTTAGGCTCATCTTTATAATCCTGACGCAATATCAATTGAACTACCTTCAGCTAAAGTCACGATCGCTTTCTTTCGATCACTTCTTTGGCCAAAAATTCCGCGGAAACGCTTTGTCTTTCCCTTTGCACGCAAAGTATTAACGGCCGTGACCTTAACTTTAAAAATATCCTCAACTGCCTTTTGAATTTCAGGCTTAGTGGCATTTAAATTTACAGTGAACGTCACCTTGTTATACTCGCTTGCTTTTGTTGATTTTTCTGTTAGCACGGGAGATGTGATAACATTAAAAAGCTTTTCTTTTCCAAGACGAATACTTTTCTTTGGACCTTTACTCATTTTAATCTACTTTCTAGATTTTCTATAGCAGCTCTTGTCAGCACCAAGTGTTCATGACGAAGAATATCATAAACATTAATTCCTTGTTGAGGAAGCACATCCACATAAGGAAGGTTGGCAGCTACACGAGCAAAGTCTTTATTAACCTCTGCGCCATCAATAATCAAGACAGAACGTAAACCTAAATTCTTAAATTTCTGCACCAACTCTTTTGTTTTGGTTGTTCCTGCATTCAAATCTTCAACAATAAACAACCCTCCACTTTCAACCTTAGAAGAAAGTGCTGTTTTTAAGGCGAGCTGACGTACTTTTTTAGGTAATTTATATTCATGGTCCCGAGGCGTTGGACCAAAAATTACCGCCCCCCCTCGAAATTGAGGAGAACGCAAGCTTCCCTGTCGTGCTCGGCCTGTTCCCTTTTGACGCCATGGTTTTTTTGTAGTGCCACTAATTTGACTAATGCCTTTTGTCGAATGGGTTCCTGCACGACGCTTTGCAAGCTGCCAATGAACCATACGCGCTAATATATCTTGGCGGAGGGGAGCTGAAAAGATTTCAGCATTTAATAGGATTTCACCTACCGCTTTATTATCAAAATTACGAATTTCGTATTTCATATTACTCTGCCTCAGTAGGATGAGCTTGCGAATCTTGGGCATGCTCTGTAGGGGACACCGGATCACTTGTACCCGATGAAGTTTTCTTTAAAAGTGCTGCAGGATAAGGTAACCCTTCTGGAGCTCTCTTTTTAACGGCGTCGCGAATCAGAACATAGCTTCCTGGATTTCCTGGAACAGCACCATAAATTCCTATCAGACCTCGATCAGCATCGGTTAATACAACCTGCAAATTTTGAATGGTCACCGTTTCCGCGCCTAAATGGCCGGCCATTTTCTTTCCCTTAAACACCTTACCTGGATCTTGGCGTTGGCCTGTTGACCCGTGGCTTCGATGGGAAACTGACACACCATGGCTTGCCCTAAGACCACCAAAATTATGCCGTTTCATAACTCCAGCAAATCCCTTACCAATGGATGTGCCTGTAAGATCAACATATTGTCCCTTTAAAAAGTGCTCAACCGACAATTGATCACCCACATTTAAAAGAGCGTCCTCAGAAACGCGAAATTCTACCAGCTTCTTTTTTGGTTCTACTTTCGCCTTTGCATAGTGGCCTCGCATAGCCTTTGTAAGACGCGTTACCTTAGTTGTTCCGACACCTAGCTGGACGGCCGTATAGCCGCACTTTTCTGACGTCTTTGTCGCCACTACCTGACAATTATCCACCTTTAAAAGGGTGATAGGCACATGTATGCCTTTTTCTGTCAAAAGACGCGTCATTCCTAATTTTACAGCGATCAAGCCTGTGCGCATTATCTCAAGTCCTTAGAGTTTAATTTCAACATCAACACCAGCAGGAAGATCTAGCTTCATTAAAGCATCCACTGTCTGCGGTGACCAATCAATAATATCTAAAAGTCTTTTATGGGTTCTCATTTCAAACTGCTCACGAGACTTTTTGTCAATATGAGGTGAACGCAGAACCGTATACTTTTCAATATCAGTAGGAAGGGGAATGGGGCCACATACTTTAGCACCAGTCCTTTTCGCTGTATTTACAATCTCACTCGTAGACTGATCAAGGATCCGATAGTCGTAAGCTCGCAGACGTATACGAATATTTTGATTTTCACTCATATGCAACTTTCTTTTCGTGCTTTATTAAAACACAGATTAACATGACCTATTTCACAATAGAAGCAACGACACCAGCCCCTACGGTACGACCACCTTCGCGAATCGCAAACCGCAATCCTTCATCCATCGCAACGGGCGCTATCAGCTCCACTTCCATCGCTACATTGTCTCCAGGCA
>JAGONT010000033.1 GCA_017992885.1 Alphaproteobacteria bacterium | reverse complement strand
ATGGTGCCGAAGAGGTGAATCGAACACCCGACCTACTGATTACGAATCAGTTGCTCTACCAACTGAGCTACTTCGGCATTGCCATGAGTTTTAAAGAAATTAAGAATGAGACGCAAGTTTATTTCATAAAAGCGTACAGATTTTATTCTAAAATCAATCTTCTCATCAACTCAGGTTTCTAAAAACTAGCAAGAAACCATAAATTTTTTTCCGATGTACTTCATAAGATTTTAAAGAAAATTTTTAAAAAACAAAAAATCTCCTAAAAGGAAGGTTTTAAGCACCAAAAAAATTCAACTTCTTCTTAAGAAGAAGAAGATAAAAAAGGAATTTATCAAAAAAATCGTACTCTCGAAGAATTAAGGCTATTTTTAATAAAGCCCTAGCATGGGGAAGGGGTCGAATCCAGCTTAGAACGAAGAAAATATCCTAGATCAGCACATTCTCGTGCGTAAACACGTGCAAAGTAACCTTTTTCAGTAATGACCATTTCATTGAACTCTGAGAAAGGTATAAGTTTAAGCTCGCTTTTTTCTTCAGGGTTAAATAAAATATCCTCGATTTTAAAGGTATGCCAACATGCATAAACATCATTAAATTGACGCTCTATAAAGAGCGACTGCGCTGCTTTCCCCTGCATCAACATGACCAGTCAATGATATACTAAACATTGCTGGAAAATAATCTGTCATATGTGATCGACGCTGCAAAAGAAGATTTTTTGATTTATCAAACAAGTATAGATGAAAAGCACGGTGAATTTTTCCTAAGTAATGAATCTCTTTTCTTGAAAGAGCCTCTCCAGGCCTAATCTCAAAGTCATCAAGAACATCAATTTTTTTCATAGACTTGCTGATATCATTTTAATAATTTTATTATCTATACCATAAAATTCATTGATGTTAATAATATTTAGATAATTTGCATGAGGATAATACTAGGTTGCATTTCTTAAATGACTTGCGCCGAGAGTATTAAATTGGTAGGAGCTTTTAAAGTGCTATTCCCCAATAAGATTTATAAGAGTTTAAGATGAAGAGTTTTCCTTGTTCTCTATCTCTGAAAGAGATATACTGTTGAATACAAAATAAGAATGAGGCCAAAATGACAAAATCAGAGCTCGTCCATAAGTTAATTCAACAATTTCCGGAAATGTCCTTACGTCAAGTTGAAAAGGCAGTCGATGTGATCTTCGGTGAAATAAGTTCTGCTTTAGCAAAGGGCCACCGCGTTGAATTGAGAGGATTTGGGGCATTTTCAGTTCGTTATCGAGATAGACGTGTCGGTCGTAATCCTCGTACTGGAGAAAAAGTAGACGTTGAAGGGAAACATGTTCCCTTTTTTAAAGCCGGCAAAGGTCTTCGTGAACGTCTTAATGTGAATAAAGGCAGCAAGTAAAACTTTTCTTTTGTTCCTTCGTAACCTATTAATAATAAAGAGAGGTTGTTTTTCATCCTTTCTTTAAGGACAAAGGAATTGTAGATGTCCCATCAATCGCCTCAAATCTATCTTGTCGACGGCTCGGGATATATTTTTAGAGCCTTTCATGCCTTGCCTCCCTTAACTCGCCCTGACGGCACACCCATTGGAGCTGTGCTCGGGTTCACGAATATGCTCATTAAGCTTTTAAAGGAAAAAAACCCTGATTATTTAGTCGTTGTCTTTGATGTGTCACGAGAAAATTTTCGCCATAAGATTTACCCTGCTTACAAAGCGAATCGTCAAGAAACACCTCCTGAACTTATCCCGCAATTTTCTTTGATTCGACAAGCTTGCGAGGCCTTTGATGTTCCTTTTATAGAAAAAGATGGGTATGAAGCTGATGATTTAATTGCAACCTATGCTCACTCTCAACCTGGTGACGTGACCATTGTTTCTTCTGATAAGGATCTTATGCAATTGGTAGGTGGGTCAGTGCGTATGTTCGATCCTATTAAAAATCGCCTCATTGGGGTGGAGGAAGTGAAAGAAAAATTTGGAGTTCCCCCTCAACAAGTAATTGATGTTCAGGCCCTTGCCGGCGATTCCACGGATAACGTCCCAGGTATTCCTGGCATTGGCATCAAAACTGCGGCAGAACTTATCCAAACTTACGGAACTTTAGAAAACCTTTTAACCCATGCTCATGAAATAAAACAACCAAAACGCCGAGAAGCACTTCTTATTCATGCAGAAAATGCCCGCCTTTCTAAAAAACTTGTAAAATTAAAAGACGATGTTCCCGATACAGAGCCTTTGGAGATGTTTGCCGTAAAACCCTTTCATCCTGAAAAAGCATTTGCCTTTTTAAAAGAGCAAAATTTTAATGCTCTCCTCCATCGCCTGGAAAAAGAATCTCCTTCTGCCCCCCAAGGTGGAGTTGACTACGAACTTATCCAAGACAGTAGCGCTTTAAAAAAGTGGATTGAGCGTATTCATACCCTGGGTTTTGTTGCCTTTGATACGGAAACCACATCTTTGGATGGGATGGAAGCTCAACTTGTGGGCGTTTCCTTAGCCACAGAAGCCTCAAAAGCTTGCTATATTCCTTTAGGCCATCAAGGGGAGGTACGTGATCTTTTAAATCCAGGAACAACGCCAAAACAAATTCCTTTAAATGAAGCCCTCGCTCTTTTAAAACCCCTTTTAGAAGATCCGACGGTTTTAAAAATTGGACAAAATATTAAGTATGATGCCCTTGTCCTTAAAAAATATGAGATTGAGCTCTCTCCCGTTGATGATACCATGATTATTTCGTATCTTTTGGAAGGAGCCCAGCATGGCCATGGAATGGATGAGCTCGCCAAGCTTTATCTTAATCATGAGACGATCAAATATAAAGATGTGGTGGGCGCGGGACGAAACCAGGTCACCTTTGATAAAGTGCCTCTTGATCTAGCTTTAGCCTACGCTGCAGAGGACGCAGATGTCACTTATCAGCTTTACTCTCTGTTGAAACCTCGGCTTTTAACAGAACAACAATGTACACTTTATGAAACCTTGGAGCGTCCTCTTATCCCTATCCTTGTCGATATGGAATACCGGGGAATTAAAGTCGATCCACTTGTTTTAAAAAAACTGAGCCATGATTTTGGTAAGCGTCTTGAAGACATCGAAAAGCAAATTCAAGATCAGAGTGGAGAAAATTTTAACGTCGCTTCTCCGAAACAACTCGGAGACGTTTTATTCGAGAAGCTGAAACTTCCCGGAGGGAAAAAAGGTAAAACAGGAGCTTATGGAACAGCTGCTGATGTTTTAGAAAGCCTTTCTGAACAAGGTTTTTCTATTGCAAATACACTTTTAGAATGGCGTCAACTGTCAAAGCTTAAGAGCACGTATACAGATGCGTTAACCCGTCAAATTAACCCGAAAACGGGGCGAGTGCATACATCCTATGCAATGGCGATCACTTCAACGGGTCGTTTGGCGTCTTCTGACCCAAACCTGCAAAATATCCCTATTCGAACAGAAGAAGGCAAAAAGATTCGATCTGCTTTTCTCGCAAGCCCTGGGATGAAGTTACTCTCTGTGGATTATTCGCAAATTGAACTACGTCTTTTGGCGCACATGGCCAATCTTCCTGAATTACAGCAAGCTTTTAAGGAAAACAAAGATATCCATATAGAAACAGCTGCGCAAGTTTTCGGTATCCCTTTAGATCAAGTCACTGCAGAATTAAGACAGCGAGCAAAGGCCATTAATTTTGGCATTATTTATGGCATTAGCCCCTTCGGCCTTGCCGTTCAGCTGGGAATCAGCAGAGAAAACGCCTCTCAATATATTCAAACTTATTTTAAGTGTTATCCGGGTATTCAAGCCTACATGGAACGGATGAAGCAAGACGCCCGGGAAAAGGGTTACGTAACAACTCTTTTAGGCCGCCGGTGTTTTATTCCCGACATCCATAGTCGAGATCCCAATCGACGTGGCTTTGCCGAACGCCAAGCCATCAATGCGCCTCTCCAAGGTGGAAATGCGGATATCATTAAAAAGGCCATGATTAAACTCGATCGCCTTTTTAAAGAAAGAAACCTTAATGCCCACATGCTCTTGCAAGTTCATGATGAGCTTATTTTCGAAATTGGAGACGCAGATTTGGAAAAGATAGAACCTTTAATTGTCAGTACGATGCAATCTATTACCACTCTTTCCGTTCCCCTTATCGTAGAAGCCACTGTGGGAGAGACGTGGGCTGAGATTTAATACCTCCATCTCTCTCCCTTCCCATCTCTAAAAAGTCCAGCCAAAATTTGCAGCCAGTAAATAATTATTTTTATGTTGCTGTCCAAATAAGTGTTGCACGACTGGGAATCCCATTCCCAATTGAACAACCAATTGCTTTGAGGAAACCCATAGCGAAGGTGTTATGTACACTGCGTTTCCTCCTGAATTAGGGTCAATGATAGACTTAATTTTATTTTTTTCTATATATTGACCGTCCACTTCTAGCATCCATGCAACAATCCATTCATGGTCTATTGTTAAAACATTTTTGCCAAAACCACATTGATACAAAAACTGATTACCAAATTTTGTTTTCTTGTCAGACGTTGTCAGAACGACGCCGTAAGACGTAAATCCAAACCACTCTGTAAAGGTGCGATTAAAGGTAGTCCCTAGAAAAACGCTTGGGGAACCAAAGCCAGTCGGCGGTTGTTTTTTCGTCGACCCTGTCGGAAAAGTGAGAGTCGTCACAACCGTCGCTTGATCGGTAAAATGAGAGGTACTCTTTGTATAAAAAGCATATTCAAGTTGTACAAATAAGTCTTCCCATCCTGAAGAATGGTCTTTATTTTGTTTATAGCTTGCGGCGATGGGTGCATTAAAGAAAACAGACACATCATCAGCAAGACCATATAGTAAAGCAGGAACAACATCAGCTATATGCTGTCTGGTCCCCCCAAGACAATCCACAAACAAAAATAATTGTTTTTGATTTTTAGAGATCACGTTTTGAGCAAAACCGATTAAGGGGCTAGGCTGTTGGGAGGCTGGCAAGGCAAAGTTACCCCTCTTTGGGGGAGAATCTTGTGTGACCTCCTCTTTTTTTTCTGAAGAGTGTCCTCCCTCTGCCCCATAAACAAATGCAGGGAAAAAGAGAAAAATTAAAAAATTGATCCTTTTCGCAGCGGAAAAAACTCGATGTTTTATTTTTAAATTGAACGAAGAAAAGTGCGACATATGTTCTTAAAATTTTCTTTAATAGTACGTAAGACTATAAAGAATGAAAGGCAATGTCACCTTAAAAGACGATTGCCACGTTTTGTTTCAGGATGGCCTAATTTACGTAAATTTTTAAGCGATGATCGGCCTGGAAACTCAGTTCCAGGCCTCCTAAAACTTATTCTGCTATATGCCTCGTCACCATCGTACGGGGTTGAGGGATACCTTCTTTAGGATAAAACCAAGCAAACCCTGGATTTCCATCTACGTCAAAGCCATTCTCAGCAAATCTCTGAACGTTAGGATCTTCAGGATGGAAAAGACTTATGGCAACATAAGGAAGAGTGCCTTCAACTGGCAGCAAGTTTTGCTTTGTTGTGAGCTCACGCACAAACTCAAAACTCGTTTCAATTGCTCCTTTTCGTTGAGTCTCATCGGCTTCGTTCTTAAATAAGGGGAGAATCATTGCAAGTCCATGGTTACCAATACGTTTTATATTACCATCCTCTAAACTGTCCTCAGGATCCACTTTCTGCGTAATCCCCAGGGCAATCCATTTTTCAATAATGGGGTGATGAGCAAATGGAGCTCCTTCTATACCTTCAGCATATCCTTTAGAGGGCATCCGGCCGAATTGAACAAACCCAAGACGAGTTTCAGCATCTTGGCCTTCTGCTTGGAAGGAGACTGTATAGAGGTGATATAAGTTCCCATTTGTCTGTCGAGCTATATTTTGGGCAGCAAAATTATTTGGTGCACGATCTACAGAAGGATATCCCTCTTTAAGTGGCAATGCCTGAAGGGTTTCTTGATACTCCTCAAAAGATTCAGAGCTAGCTGATTCAAAAGTAAAACGCCCCTGAGTCTGAGCACTGTTCCACACAGCTCTTACCGTCTTGGGCGCTCCTTCTTCCCCTTGAATTTCAAAGTGTTCCCATACTGCATAACTTTGAGAAAGCATAAAAGGCAAAGCAACAACCGCTCTTAAAATAATTTTCTTAATCATGTGACCCTCATATCATTAATTAGCATACAATTTTATCTTAGGGCGAAGGAACAAAAAGTCAAGAACAAGCCCATTGAGACAAAACTTAGCTTCTTCCACCAGCTTTCTTTTCGCTTAAAGTTATCGGTTAAACTAAATTAAAGTTTTCTAAATTTTCATTTTCATACTATAAAAAATTAAGCAGTTTTGTAAAGAGAAGAACATTCCTTCACGCCAAAGAAAAAGATCAAGGAGAGTGCTGACCCATAGATAGATTTTATTACGAACCACCAAAATGGGCATATTTTTTAAAACCAAATTTGAGAGTTTCTAAAAAAGCTGCCACCTTTTGCATCCAAAATATTTTAAGGTATAAGGAAACTCATGGCGAAAACCCTTCAAAGAGCCCAATCACACACATGGCCCAAATCTCAAAAGAGCTTGAGAAAAAGGACTATAGCCACATTGTAAAGAACCAAGACCCTCACACAATTGAACTTCTCCGCCGAAAAGAAGGAGATTTGTTGTTTCAGCACGCCTCTTCTCATAAGCCATCTCTAACGACAGCAGAGCTAAGCCACATTCAAACGCAGGCCAAAAAGGCTGTAAATAGTTTGACTTTGCAAATAACCCAAGAAATAGCACATATACAGCAAAGGGAGTTTTCTCTTTAATAAACCTGCCCTCCTGTTTGACGATCGTTTCAATTAGTGTTATAGGCTTTTTTATTAAAGTAATTTTTCTTAATTAAGGTGTATTCTATGTCAGCACGTTTTTCTCGGTCTGTTTCTTTGTTAACACTCTCTTTATTACTTTCCCTCGCATCAGATTCCCAGGTATATGCTCGATGGGCAACACTTGATGAAGCAAGTATTGAATGCCTGTATGAAAAGATAAGTTATATAGTAAAGAAGGACGGCAGTTGGACAAAGGAGTCCGAGATACAATGGAAGATTCTTAATGAATCGGGAAGACAGGCCTTATCAACTCTAACGCACACTTATGATTCTACATTATCTAAATCTGAAATTCTCGAAGCTAAAACAGACAACCATGGCAAAGAAATAAACGTTTTAGAAAAAATAGAAGATAAGCCCCTGGCAAGTGACGCGCTCGGCTTAAAGAAAAATCATCAAATTCTTGTGCCTTTTGAATGCGTAACCGTTGGTTCTATTCTCCATTTAAAAATAAAGGAAGATCATTTTAAAGCACAAATGGAAAATTATTTTTCTAATTATGTAGAGTTTGGTAGTGAATATTTGTATACACACTCTAATACGGTCATTGAATCTGAATTACCGCTTTTTTTGAAAATAAATGATCCATACGATAGTTTCATTGTCACCCAGAACAAAGATGACTCTAAGCACACTATAGAAATTAATTTAAAAAAACCGCTTTATCAGGCACGTGCGAATGAGCCTGAACAATCTTACGGAGAACCGGCTACTTTTAGCTCCGTATCCGTTTCAACGGAAAGCGATTATGACCGAATAGGAAAATTCTCCGCAAAGTTATATCAACCTCTTCTGACTGAACTATTGCCTGAGGTGCTGGAGAACATTCGGCTCAACGCGAGCAAAATTGAGGACGAAGGAGACTGCATAGATACGATTGTGGCTAGTTTAATTGAAAAAATAACCTATCTAGGAAGCTGGAATACGATTGAAGGTTATTTAGCTCCTCGACCCCTTGAAACTATTATGCAATCAGGTTATGGAGATTGTAAAGAATACTCTAGTGGCCTCGCAGCAATTTTGAATAAACTGGGTTATACAGCCAAGATTGCACTTGTAGACAGAAGCGGCGTATATCTAGAAAAAGAGAATCCATTGCCTAGCCTTGGGCAATTTAATCACGCCATTGTTAAGGCTATCGGTCCATCAGGAAAAACCTATTGGATTGACCCAACAAATATAGTGTCTATAGCGACAGGAATTTTCCCGGATATAGCGGATAGGCCTGCAGTAGTTCTTGATCCTGAAAATCCCACATATGAACATATTCCAGCAATAGATTATAAACGTGCAGTATTTAATGGTGAGAAAATTATTACGGTTACAAATAATGGGGATGCACAAATTGAGGGATCTCTTTGCCTTGAAGGTGAAGCAGCAATAAAGCTTACTGAAAGCTTTAGCAGCAACCCATTCTCTTTGGTAAAAGAGTCTCTTATTAAGACAATATGTGGAAATACAGACCCTATAAACCCTGTTCTAAACTTATCCGATGTTACTTCGTGTAAAGTTAAGCCTTTTAAGGCAACCTTTAGTTATGGAGACAGTCATCTTATGAAACATACAAACCTTGGGCCGGCCTTTTCCTTAAAAGAGAGTTGGCATAAACCCTATGTATCCGTACCCCAAGACAATGAAGGCGCAGTTTATATTGGAGATCCTGGCACGACTATCAGAAAATATATTTTTAAAAATGTTTCAGCTAAGTTTTTGAATAACCTATCTTTTTCTATTCAAACCCCTTGGTTGAACGCCAAACGAGAGTTTTCTGTTACGAAAGAAGGGGTTGTTTTTACCGAAACCGTTGAGCAATTAAAAAGTATTATCCCATCAAAAGATCTTAAATCACCAGTATTTGACAAATTAAAAAAAACTCTTCGCAAATACTGTGACAAGGTGGCTATTGTTTTTTCTGAATAAAGAGGTTAAGCGGTACATACAATTGCCAAGCGCTAGCTGATCTATTAGGTCGTTTTAAAGAAGCCATCTCAACAATCCAACCTTTTATCAGGGAGCTATTTTTATTGGGCTCCAGCAATGCGGCTGTTCATTCAGTGCCTCCCATTAATGAGGAAAGGCTCTTTTTGTCTGTTCTTCCAGGTAGCCCAGCTCAAATTAAGGGATGGGAAAACAGTAAGGGGTAGATGGAGATCGCCCCATCTTCAACCTTTATAGAACGTTTTTAAGGTTTCCATATAATCCTCAACAGGTCCTAAATCCATCTCATGTCGATGTTGATTAAGATCTTCTAAACTGCCCTCAAAAGGATAAAGCTCAATTTTGTTATCTATCATTTTGGCTTGAGTTCCACACCTTTGCTTTAGCCCAAGGTCTTGGAATTTTAAGGCAACCCGATCATAAAGATAAGCATAATTTTTCTTATCTGTCTCTCCACTGGGATATAGGTGCTGCAATAACAAGACACAGCGTTTTTGAAACTCAGGATCATGATCAGTATGCTGAACAAGGAGCCAAGCTTGATGATCAGCTTCTTTGCCAAATTTTGACATGATGATCCAACCGTGAATGGCCAGAATGGCTTTCAAATGTTCTGTATGAAAGAAGTCCACTTCTGTAAGAAGTTTACGTGTTGTTGGATTATCAAAAACAATGAATAATTTTCTTACCTCTTGATCAACAGCATACATGATCGTTAAATGACGTTTTACAACCTCAACATCATCGAGAGAATTATTATCAAGGATTTTTCTGGATTTCTTAATCTTTCTTTCTATGCTTTCAATCTGATGGTCAAAATCACAGGCATGCACTAGAATTGAGCTCATAAGTATCCATAATCCAATAAGGAACCTTATCATCATTCTACCGTTCCCACATACCATTCAGATGCGGTCCTTATACTTCTTTTTGCATAAATTGACGTATACAGCAATAATCAGCACTCTCAGATCAAGATGATAATTTTAATAGAAATTTTTCTAAAGAGTTTATTTAATTACGCAAGAAAGTATTGACGATCATCATCATAAAATGATTTCTAAAATTAACGATAAAAAGGAGGCAAAAATGAAACACAAAAAAAATTTAAAGTATAGAGAAAAAAACTCTTTTCTCCCCACAAAAAATGAAAAGACTCCCACTTTTAAGACACCGATGAATCGCAAGATCTTACTTTCTGCAATTATCGGAAATGGCTTGGAATTTTATGATTTTGCTCTTTTCGGGGCTTTTTCCATCACTTTCTCAAAGTTATTTTTTGCCGGAGATCATCTCACCTCTCTTTTAAGTACCCTCTCGATTTTTGCCGTTGCTTTTTTTGTGAGACCACTTGGATCTATTTTTTTCGGATACTTAGGCGACCGATTTGGCAGAAAACAAGCCCTTAGCTATTCTATTATCTTCATGGGCGTGTTTACCTTTCTCATTGGCTGTCTCCCTCTTTATGCAGAGGTGGGTTTTCTTGCACCCTTACTTCTTTTAGGATGTCGACTGGGACAAGGATTTTGTCTGGGCGGAGAAAACAATGGATCTGCTATTTTTCTCTTAGAGCATCTCCACCAAAGAAAAGCCACTGCAGGGGCTCTCATCCTTACCGGAGGGGCCTTAGGCACCATATTAGCCACTCTATTTTCTGCTCTGACAAGTTTACCCAACATGCCTGTTTGGGCCTGGCGTGTTCCCTTTTTGTTTGGCATTTTTATTGGCCTTTTGGGTACATATATTAGACGTTCAGTCGATGAAACACCTGAATTTATCAGCACAGAAGAGAAAAAAGAACGACGGACGCCGCTGGTATTTGTTTTAAAAAATTACACAAGGCCCTTTTTATGCTCCATCGGCATTGGCGGCGTCAATGGCGTCCTGGCTTATACCCTGGTTGTTTATCTCAACGTTTATTTGTCGACGGTTGTAAACTATCCTCTGACAAACTCCCTTTTGTCCTCCTGTTTGGGGCTTATTATTTTTGGCAGTCTTTGTCCTCTTGTTGGTCATATAGCCGATAAAGTGGGGGAACGACGTGTGATGGCGACGGCTTGCCTTCTAACAATTCTATTCTCTCCTTTTATTTTTTATCTCTTACACCAAAAAAGTGCGCCGGCTATTTTTATGGCCATTCTCATGGCAGCCATCCTCATGAGCACCTTTAATGCTCCTACTAACGCTCTATTGCAACGACTGTTTCCCACCGAAGTCAGATATACGGGAATTGCCTTAGGATATGCAATTGGCGCAGCCCTAATGGGAGGCACCCAACCCTTTATCTGTACTTATCTGATAAAGATCAGTGAAAATCCGTTTTCACCCACACTTTACCTTCTGTTTGCCGCCTGCGTTGGCGGAATTGCTTTGTTTTTCTCTAGAAAAACACCAGAAAATTCTTTTGGCTTTTCACAAATAATGCCGGAATATTCTCTGCCATCTAAACTTAAATCAGGGGGAATACCCTCTCTTGAAAAAAAGGTAGCCTCTAAAACATGAAACCCAAACTTTGAGACCAAACGAGTCAGTTCACGAGTGCAAAAAACGATATTCTGCTTGGGAAGAAATGAGGCTCTATGCGGAACATATTTTTTAATGTTAGCAATGAAGCCTGGCCATTCTTCAACCGATTGTTTTTTTTCGTAGATCGACAGAAAAGGAGCGAGCACCCGTTGATAAGGACTGCTTGTGGTTAAAAAAAGGCGTCCACCCTTTTTAAGACACAGAAAAATTTCTTGAAAAGCTTTCTCGATGGTGGACGGAGGGAAAAAGTGGAGAACCATGGATACATTGATCGCATCAAAAGTATCTTTAGGAAAAACCACCTCATCTGGGAAATGGCCGGAGATTAAGGTAAGACGCGAAAGCTTTTCTTGAGAGAGTCCTTCTTGCAAGATCTCTAAATGCTTTTCTTCTAAATCACAGGCCGTTATTTTACATCCCCCATTGATAACAGGTAAGGTTGCAATACCGAACCCACAGCCTATATCTAAAAAATTCCCAGAGAGGTGCGCCTGACAATAGGTGACAAAAGCCCTTTGAATCATATCCAGAGAAGGGGACATATACCCCATGCGATTAAGGGTGGGGATATAGTTTGGTGTGTTGGGTATCTGACTTGCAAAGTTCATCATTAAAATCTATTATTATTTTAATCATTTATCTTACTCTAAAAAGATCAAATGGTAAGCCCAAAAGAAAGGTTTAGTATGCTTATTAGGCTCTCATCTCAGGCTGTACCAAAAGACATTCATCATAAACTTGATTCCTTTTTTCAAGATCTGAAAGCCGTTGGCATTTCATACATCGGACATGGTGTGGTAAGTAATGAAGGAAATCACACAGGGTATTTTAGTAATGAAGAGTGGGGAGAATTTTACGTTCAGAACCAGTATTTTTTTGCTGAACCCATTCTAGAAAATTATCAGCAAAAACAAATTGATCTGATTTCATGGGAAAAGGTAGAGGGGAAAAATGCCATTGCTCATGCCCGCAATGCATGCACAAAAATTGTTTCTGGCATGACCATTTGCAAAAAAGACGAGGACTTTAATACGTTTTTTAACCTTGGCTTTGACAAAGATGTCAACCTTGCTGAATTCATCTTCCTGAAAAGAGACCTTCTTCTGGCCTACTTTAAAATATTTAACAGCTGTCATTTGTTATGGAGAAAAGGCAAAGGATATTAAGGGAGAATCCCCCTCCTTTTTTTCGTTTTACGATAAATTAACATGAACGATGGAAAGGGAGTGACATTCCTCTAGGAATAGGCTTAAGGGAAGCACGGGGATTAACAACCAGAAGCCCCATGCCTAGATCCACTGGACATGACCTTTAAATGCATACAAAGACAAATTCTAATATCATAAAAAACAGTGGAAGATTAAGATGCAAAGAGCAAAAGATAAAATAAGGGTGAATTCTGTTCATCCGGGTTTTATATGGACACCTCTGGTTGAAAACTTAGGAAAACAATTTCCCGAAGGTCCCCAAGCCTTGCATAAACATTTAGATAGCTTACATCCCCTTGGTCACATAGGGGAACCTGATGATATTGCTTATGGAATTCTCTTTCTTGCATCGGACGAATCCAAATTCATGACTGGAAGTGAATTGGTCATTGATGGGGGTTATACAGCCCGATAGGAAATGAAATATATTGAAAACATAACATTTGATGAGATTGAGCTAATTGCGCGCTTGGCTTCAAGTGCACTGGCTGTCATTCTGGTTCATAAGAAAATTGAGTTAAAAGGAATCAATCCCTAATGCACGCTGCATTGTCCCTCAATTCTGGATCTTCAAGCATAAAGTTTGCCCTTTATACGTTTGAGAGTGATTCAAGTGAGCCCACTCTCCTCTGTCAAGGTGAGTTTGAGGGGATTCCGAATATGCTTCATTTTACAGCACATGATTCTAAAAACAGTCTTGATGATGAAACGATTGAGGGGAAGGCTAATTTCAAAACAGCGCTGAGTCATCTGTTTAATTGGATAAAAACAACTTACCCTCAAGTTCAACTCACTGCCGCAGGTCATCGCATTGTTCATGGGGGAGAGCGTTATGGTGACTCTGTCAGAATTGATGAAGACGTTCTCAACTATCTGGATATGTTAATTCCTTTGGCTCCTCTCCATCAGCCCCATAATATAGCTGGCATTCGCACTTTACAGTCACTACACCCAACTCTTCCTCAAGTGGCTTGCTTTGATACATCCTTTCATCATATCCAGCCCAAGTTAGCGACTCTTTTTGCACTTCCCCAGCATTTCTGGGATGAAGGCATTCGACGCTACGGCTTTCATGGTCTTTCCTATCACTATATATCGGAGATCCTCCCTGAATTAATCGGAGAAAAATCAAAGGGCAGAGTTGTCATTGCCCATCTCGGCCATGGAGCCAGCATGTGTGCTCTCAAAGATTTGAAGAGTAGCGCAACAACTATGGGATTGACAGCGCTGGATGGACTTCCCATGGGAACACGCTGTGGGAGTATAGATCCTGGCGTCCTTCTTTATCTCCTCTCTGAGAAAGGATATTCAATTGAAGATCTGACCAATCTCCTTTATAAAAAATCAGGACTTCTGGGCCTTTCCGGAGTAAGTGATGATATGCGAGAGCTCCTCAATACCAATACGCCTCGGGCCATGGAAGCCATCAACTATTTTTGCTATCACATCCAACGAGAATTGGGATCTTTAGTTGCCGTATTGGGAGGGTTAGATGTTTTGGTCTTTACAGGTGGTATTGGGGAGAATGCCTCAACAATTCGTCAAAAAGTTTGTGAGGGATTAAAGTGGCTGAATATAGAATTTGATGAAGTTCTTAATTCTTCACTCCCATCCCACACGGCCATTCAAATCAGTACACCTCAGAGTCAAGCCTCTGTTTGGGTTATTCCAACGAATGAAGAAATTATTATTGCTAAAGATGTAGTTAAACTTACCCAAGGTGGATAATCTTACTTCCTTCAAGGAAGGTCACGTTTTGTCTAAAATAATCCAGATAATATTATGTCAAATATAAAAGACATTTTTATCAGTAGAATTATGGATAACCTTCAGCTCATTTATCCTGCAGTACGCACCCTAGGTTACATAAGCGGAAACCTATATAGAATAAAACCAAAGACAAACAAGCTAATCTAACTTTATTGGCTGACTCGGTGATTGACTTCTCTTTGGGATGTTTTTCTCACTTTAACCTTCTCAAAAGAGCTTATGATGTTATTATTTAAAAAATTGTTCTGTAACAAGATTTTTTATCAAATATTTATTATGTAAATTTTGATTTAATATAGGTGAAATACATGAAGAAAGATTGTTGTTTTTTTATAAATAAAATTATTTTTTTATTGTTTATTTTTATGTATTTTCATGTTTATTCTTTAGCCTGGGCGAGCAAGCGTGGCCAAGATATGCCGGGGTTGCAGCTAGAAGACAAGTCCAAAGACCACATTAGAATACTCCCTAAGGAAAGAGAGGAAGAAGAGAGAGCTCCTTCCCTTTCATTAAATATATTGTCTTCCTTGGAAGATAGCCTTGTTCCAACACCACCATTAAGCACTGTACAACCAAACCTTTTAGCTCATTTATCTCATGAAATGAGAACACCATTAACAGGGATTCTTGGAACACTTGAAATTATTGATATGGACTCTCTCTCGCCACAAAATCAAGATTTCTT
Organism: Alphaproteobacteria bacterium; assembly: GCA_017992885.1. Taxonomy (GTDB): domain Bacteria; phylum Pseudomonadota; class Alphaproteobacteria; order UBA9655; family UBA9655; genus UBA9655. The sequence continues at coordinate 5,197 of JAGONT010000033.1, read as the reverse complement.
AACAACAATTCATGGGTCTGCGCTTATTCTCTTTAGCCTTGTAAATAATTTTTTAGATGTTTCAAAAATAGAAGCAGGGCTCTTTAAACTTGAAGTTGTAAGATTTAACCCTCGTGAGATTGCTGAAGAAGCTTACAGGAGCTTAGAAGCTGAAGCTGTAAAGAAGAATTTAAAACTTGAACTTGAGATTAGCTCTCATATTCCCAGGCGATTGATGGGAGATCCAACGAGATTGCGGCAAATTTTCTTTAACTTACTGGATAATGCAATTAAATTTACGGAAGAAGGAACGATTTCAATATCTCTGGGGGGAGAACAAAACTCAAATCAAACCCATTTTACTTTACTTGGCCAGATCAGAGATACAGGTATTGGTATAGCTCCTGAAACTCAAGTAGACTTATTTAAGTCTTTCTTTCAAGCTGATAGCTCAATGCTTCGCCATTTTGGAGGAGCTGGCCTTGGCCTGTTTATTACGAAACGGTTATGTGAGATGATGAATGGAAATATCAGTATCTTAAGTGAGTTAGGTAAAGGATCAACCTTTGAATTTAGAATAAATCTAAAACTTCCTCAAATTCAGCAATTAATTCAAATTCAGCATATACAACATCAAGAAATACGTCCTTATGAGTTTCCGTCTCCTAGAGTTTCTGATCAGTTGCCAAATTTAAATATTTTAATTGTCGAAGATAACCTTACTAATCAGATAATTTTAGTGCAGTTGCTAAAAAAGGCAGGATGCACCGTTACGGTTGCTTGTAATGGGCAAGAAGCCGTAAATGCGGTTGTTCCCAAAAATTCTTTCGATATCATTCTTATGGATGGTGAAATGCCCATTATGGATGGGCTGACAGCAACTCGACTAATTCGTGAGACTTTTGATGCAAAATCACTCCCCATCATTGGTGTAACAGCTCATGCCATGATCAGTGATCGCGAAAGATTCTTGGATGCAGGAATGAATAGTTATTTGACTAAGCCTGTACAAAAACAGCTTTTATATAATGAAATTCTTCGCTGTTATTCTGCAAAAGAGCCCAAAGAAAAACAGCAAGATTTATAAAGTTGACTAATTTCTATTAATTCTTTGTTAAGGAATAATCCCAGAATACTTCAGATAACACTCAAGGTCTTTTAATTTAGAAAGCTCCATGGGCATGACGAGGGAATTTTGACGCGTCTGATGGCTTAGAAAAAACCCATCCCCCATGCTGTTGGTGCCGTAGGAGATATTTTCTTGAGGTTCAGTTTCTTCTTTATCTCCGAGGATCTTTGAGATCCATTGTTGGATGGAGGGCTCTGTGCAGTGGAAAAAAATTTTTGTATTAAAGAAATCAAGCATAGACTTGGCTGAGGAGCGTCCATAGATCTTCCAATTGAGGTTTGCTTTGGAGTCGTAAGATGTAATGGCTTTACTCGCTCCAGAAGTATACCCGGGGTATACCCAGAAAATTTAAGTCGTTTCAAAAAATAGCTAACTTATTGATTTTACTGGTGCCGGATGTCGGAATCGAACCAACGACCTACTGATTACAAATCTTCTTAATAATCTTTTATAATTTTCTTATAACTTGTTGATTTTAAAAAAGTTATCATGGTTAAATTTTCTTGTCAAATTTCTCCTATCATTATCCTATCATCAACGCGTTTAACAGGAAGAGAAAGCAATTCAGCGCGCACTCTTTGAGGTATTTTCTACTATCTGTTCATAAGTTATCCTAAACCGCTTCCCGCTAAACGCAAGACCAATTTTTAAGATGTTCGTGAGACAGCGTTGCTTAAGTTCTGTCAGATAAGCTTGTTGGTCAATTTGTCGCAAGGCTTCTTGAGCTGCTTTATTAAGAGCATTTTGCAGGTTTTCTGTTTCTTTTTTGTTAGCTGGTAAAGGTACTTGTTTAAATTGTCTCAATACATGGAGAGTAAGCCGAGGGAACTGCCCCCTCAGCTTCTCGCAAAACGGTGCGGGAGCCTCTCGACTCACACCGCTTCCATTAGGCAAACGCTCCTATCATGCCTTTTCTCCAGTGTGCAAACAATTGTGGCTGCCTTTCTGAGATTTTCTCTAGAAAGATCGCTGCTCTTGTTTTATGGCCTCTGAGTTTCTTGTACTTGCGCATAGCCCACGCAACCAAGGTTTTGTTAAAATGCCTCAGAACAGGATATAAAGCCGAAGGACAGTAACAACCATAGTACTCCATCCAGCCTCTTAAGACCGGATTGTACATGTTTGCAATGTCATTCAACCCAAGATCTGATCTATTGCGTAAACCCCATTTACGTGTCGTTGCCCGCATCGATTTCTGTGCCGTTTTACTCACCGCTGGTGTAAAGTTCACGAAAATACTGTTTCGTTTGCTATTCTTTACCAGACGACGACGAAAGGTGTAGCCCAAGAAGTCAAACTCCATTTGGCTATAGTGCCCTTTCCGGCTTCCATCTTTGCAGTACACAATCTTTGTCTTTGTTGAATGCAGCTCAAGCTTACATGCCTCAAACCGTTCCTTTAGCTCACTCAATATTTTCTGAGCCTCAAGTTCCGTTCTGCAATGAACCAATCCATCGTCTGCATAGCGGCACCAAGGTGCTTCCAGGTGATGTTTCGTCATCCAAGCATCAAACACATAGTGGAGAAATAAATTACTTAAAATACAACTGATTACACCGCCCTGCGGTGTGCCTTTGGTTCTTTCAACCAGGCTTCCGTTTGGAAATTGCATAGGTGCTTTCAGCCATCTCTCTATGTAAAGTATTACCCACTTATTGTCCGTGTGCTTTCTTACTGCTTTTAACAACAACCCATGGTCGATGTTGTCGAATAAACCCTTGATATCAAATTCTAAACACCAGTCATACTGCCAGCATCTCTGCCGTGTAATTCCTACTGCATCTAGCGCCGATTTGTTCGGCCGATATCCATAGGAGTCTGGGTGAAAATAAGGTTCAACAGTTGGTTCAAACATCATCTTAACCACCATCTGGGCGATTCTATCGGATACTGTGGGTACCCCTAGAATCCTTTCTCCTCCTTGTTTCTTCGGTATAGGTACCGCTTTCACAGACGGAGGAAAGTAACTCCCAGATGATAATCTGTTCCAGAGTTTATAAAGATTGTCCTTCAAGTTCTTCTCAAAGTCTGCAATGGATTGCTGATCTACACCAGCCGCCCCTGCATTAGCTTTGATTAACTTATAGGCCTTTACCACTAAGTCTTTTGGTATGATAAAGGGTTTTGTCTTACTCAAAATATCCTCCTCTTGCGAGTTGCATTTTAATCCGACCGCCTAACGCCGCCCCTTTGCTCCATCCCCATTACAGAAACTTCAACGCTCTTACAGACGGCTCCGCCCCAGTTTCTCGCATCAGTACTCTCACCCTTATGGTTTCTGCCACTTGGATTTCTCCTTTAACATCGAGACGACTGGTTCCCACAGTTCCCTAGAAAAGCCCAGATCAGGCTCACGCCACCTATACGCCGGACACCGCTTACACAATAATCAGGTCACCTGTAAGCTCTTCCTGGGATATTGAAACGCTCCCATTTTTGATGTCATGTCTTGTCCTTACGACGCGTTATCGATGGTTTACTTTCATTCGTCTTCCTGATCCTCACCTGCCGAGTCTAGCTCGACTTTTCCTCAACGCTCACGACCATGACTCTTTATCACAGCCGCTTGAGGGGGTTTGAAGCCTGCTCCTGAAAGCCGACTCCGAAGGGCCATACCTTCATCTTCTCTAGAGCTTATGCAAAAGCTCTTAGCTCATACTGAACCTCCTTCTTCTGTGCCTGCGGCGCACTTTCAACTTTGACACGAATGCGAGAAAGGGCTCGATTATAGGCTTTATCTTCTTTATCCAATGGCTTGTTTTTTGATGCTTTAAAAGGAATTTCTGTTCTAATGTGAAGTTTATCAAGCCCTTGATAACCTGAATTTGCAAAGGCTGTAGAATTTTTAGGAATAGGGGCTCCTTTTTTATATAACTCAAAATCATGAACCGCCCCTGGCTTTGTTCTAGAGATGTGAATAATACGTCCTTTAGGAAGAATGCGTATTTCCGTTTTGTTGGTATGGCGCTTTTTCTTGCCAGAATAAAAAGCTCTTTGGCCCTTTTTAGGTCTTTCAATTTGTTGTTCCGTCGCATCAATGATAATTTCTTCAACTTCTTCTTGAGAAAGGTGACGCGTTTTTAAGATGGCCATTACTGTTGCTAAAATAGGTTCTAACCTTTGAATATTTCGGCACACCCGAGAATCATCAATGCCAAAGAGAAAACCAATGAAAATATGGGTCGCATAGGTTCGATAATACAGCAACAGCATTAAAATCTGGTAATTACTCACCTGGCCCTATAAGAGTAAGAAGTGGAGCTGAGGGTTGAGAGCCTTTTGGATGGATTGATAGGGATTGAGTTTCTGACGGCTGCCAGTACCAACGATTGAGCGTACCACACCAAAGAAATCACGTCCCCAGTCAGAGCGGAAGCCATTAGTCACTTTGCGAAAGATAACGCTGGGACGCAAAGCTCTCTCACTACTATTGTTCGTTGGCTCAATTGAGGGATCCTCGAAAAATGTGAACAAGGAATCGCGGTTTTTGAGATAGCGCTTTTTCAGTCTTTCCCCAGTTTTTGTAAGAGGATTTAAGGCCAAGATGTGATCAAGGTCTTTTTCTAATTTTCGTCGGTATGCTTTACATGTTTCAGCCTTGAGGTGAGATCGTCGCTTAGATAACACAATCGCTCGCAAAAATAATCGCTTCATTCGCCAGGAGAAGACTTTATCCCCTCCATCAATGCCCCCTTGGCAATCTCGAAGCTGATGAGCCAAGCAAATCTGCCATTTCTCAGCGTGGCCCTTTTGAGAGCTATAAAGATCTGAAACCCAGTAAACAGGACGATTTTCTCCCATAACCTCTTGCACAACAGTGGCCCCTCGACTGGGACGGATCACATGCAGAACAACCTCGTCATTTTGAAATACCCATTCCCATTCATTCTTTCCTCTCACGCGAGCGCTTGTCTCATCGGAATACACAAGCCTCGAAGACTGAATACGGTTGATAATGGCTTGTAAGTGCGGATCAAATCGCGTGTTAAGACGCTTAAAAATATTTGCAATGGCTCCTTGGCTAAGAGAGAGCCCAAACACATGATCAAACATCTCGCTAAGGCGCTTGTAGCTTACGTGATGCCCATA
>JAGONT010000032.1 GCA_017992885.1 Alphaproteobacteria bacterium | reverse complement strand
TTGCTTTGCGAGCTCAAGAAGCCCAATTTTTGGTTTAATAATTTTTTGATTCAAATTCATTTTTAATCTCCATTTAGGTTCTCAGTTTATCATCCCTAATTGTCAGATCAAGTCCTAACTAATACAATTGAACTGCCCCATATTGCTCTTCGCAAACCTGGAGAGCTGTATAAAAACCTTATTAAACTTCTTCATAACATTGAGCCAGTTAAAACCGCCGTCATCCATCCCGTTGATGAAGTATCTTTATTAGGAGCGATTGAATCAGCTCAAGCTAAACTCATTATTCCTATTTTAGTTGGCCCAGAAAACAAAATCCGTGCTGCAGCTAAGAGGCTTAAACTTGATTTAAGTCCCTATGATATTATTTCAACGCCTCATAGTCAGGCTGCGGCCGAAAAAGGTATTTTTCTTGCCCGAGAAGGCCAGGTGGGAGCCTTGATGAAGGGCGCCCTCCACACTGATGAGCTTATGCATGCTGCTTTAAACAAAGGCTCTGGAATTCGTACCGAACGACGAATGAGTCATGTTTTTGTCATGGATGTTCCCAACTACCCAAAATTAATTCTTGTCAGTGATGCGGCCATTAACATTTACCCAACCCTTGAAGACAAAAAAGATATCATTCAAAATGCTATTGATACGGCAATAGCCATAAATATTCCCTCTCCGAAAGTTGCTCTTCTTTCGGTTGTAGAAACTGTTTCCTCTAAAATTCAAAGCACGCTTGATGCTGCAGCTCTTTGCAAAATGGCGGATCGCGGACAAATCAAAGGGGGAATTTTGGATGGACCGCTCGCCTTTGATACTATTGTTTCAAAAGAAGCAGCAAAGATTAAAGGAATTGTTTCTCCTGTTACAGGACATGCGGATGTGATTATCACTCCTGATTTAGAGTCAGGGAATATGCTTGTTAAACAATTAGAGTACTTAAGTGATGCTCAAAGTGCTGGGATTGTTCTCGGGGCTAAAGTCCCTATTATATTGACGAGCCGTTCTGACACCCCTATTACACGTTTGGCCTCAAGTGCTCTCGCTGTCATTATGGCTCATAAGAATCTTGCTTCAAAATTAATAAAATTATGAACCATGCTGCTCTCGCCCTTAATTCTGGATCATCGAGTATAAAATTTACCCTTTATTCGATGGGAAGGGTCCAATCGATCCTATTCTTCTCTGCCCGCTAAGAGAGTGCGGTTACTGTGATGAAAACCCCCACAAAAATACTTTGTGGGGGTTTTGCTCTATTTTTTCATATAATTAACGGCATGAGAGGATTCTGGTTAATCCTCGACTCTCTCAACAGCCATTGCAACCGCTTCGCCACCCCCAATACAGAGGGAGACCACACCTTTTTTCTTGTTATGCGTCTTAAGAGCATAAAGTAGTGTGGTGAGAAGTTTTGCTCCCGTTGCGCCGATGGGATGACCGAGCGCACAAGCGCCACCATGGACATTGACATTCTTGTGCGTGAGTCCTAAATCTTTCATGACGGCCATAACGACAACAGCAAACGCTTCATTAATTTCATAAAAATCAACCTCGTCCTTGCTCCAACCCGCTTTCTTAAGGACTTTTTCAATCGCCCCACTGGGAGCCACTGTGAACCATTCAGGTTCGCGTGAATGTTGAACATGAGCAACAATTTTGGCAAGGGGTTTAAGATGGCGCTTCTTTGCTTCACTTTCTGTCATTAAGACCACTGCTGCCGCCCCATCGCTGATCGAGCTAGAATTAGCTGCTGTTACCGTACCCTCTTTTTTAAAAGCTGACTTAAGGAGAGGAATTTTATCAAAATTAACTTTTTTAGGGGGTTCATCTTCATCAACCGTGATGGTTTCTTTTTTAGTGGAGACCAAGACAGGCACAATTTCTTCTTTAAAATAACCTTTTGCCAGTGCGTCAAGGGCCCGTTTATCTGTTTCAATAGCATAAGCATCTTGCTGTTCTCGGGTGAAACCGTATTTTTCAGCCGTTTTCTCTGCAAAAACCCCCATAGAGGTGCCCCCTGTAAGCGCATCCTCCAAGCCATCAAGGAGCATATGATCGAGGACTTGATGGGTTCCCATACGTAGGCCTGCGCGTGCTCCAGGCAACAGGTAGGGAGCATTCGTCATGCTTTCCATTCCTCCTGCAATTGCAATGTTTATAGACCCTGCTCGGATTGAATCATGGGCCACCATCACCGACTTTAAGCCAGACCCACAAACTTTATTAAGTGTCATACAGGCCACTTTTTTTGGAAGTCCAGCATGGAGGGCGGCTTGACGAGCGGGAGCTTGTCCCAATCCTGCAGGCAAGACACACCCCATGAGGACTTCATCAATATCTTCTCCTGAAATTTTTGCCGCCTCTAAAGCGCCCTTTATGGCCGCTGTGCCGAGTTGTATTGAGCTCATGTTTTGATAAACACCTTGGAATGAACCTGTAGGTAGGCGTTTAGCAGCAACAATAACAATGGATTCTTCGACCATGGTGTTCTCCTTATTTATTTTTTCTGAGCAGTAGCTTAAGAGTCCCTTGTTAAAATAAAGTTAAGAGGCGTAAATCTTACTTATCTTTAAATGCAGGAGATCTTTTGTCGATAAAAGCAGCCATCCCTTCTTTCTGATCTTCGAGAGAAAAGGTAGACTGGAAAAGACGCCTCTCAAACAGCAGACCTTCGGCAAGAGGAGTTTCAAAAGCTCGTCTGATCGACTCCTTAATCATCATCACAATAGGTAAAGAATATGAGCCAATTTTTTGGGCAACGGCGAGCACTTCCTCTTTCAACTGATCTGCAGGAACAACGCGACTCACAAGGCCCGCTTGTTCAGCTTCGCTAGCGTTCATCAAACGACCTGTTAAACACAAATCCATCGCCTTTGATTTTCCCACAGCACGGGTTAAACGCTGAGTCCCTCCAGCCCCTGGAAGTGTTCCAATGGTAACTTCTGGTTGACCAAATAGAGCTGTATCAGAAGCAATAATGATATCACACATCATGGCAATCTCACATCCTCCCCCGAGAGCATAACCAGAAACTGCCGCTATAATCGGTTTGCGACAAGCACTGACTGTCTCCCATCCTTTCGTAATAAAATCCTCTAGATACGCATTCATATAGGTTTTAGATTGTATTTCCTTGATATCTGCGCCTGCAGCAAAAGCTTTTTCAGATCCCATTAAGACGATGCAGTGAGTTTCAGGATTTTCTTCGCATCTTTTTAAGGCATCCCCTAAGTCTTTGATAAGGCCTTCGCAAAGTGCATTGAGGGTGTGAGGACGATTGAGGGTGATGACAGCTACCCTTCCTATGTTCTCAAAAAAAATAAACTCATAGGTCATAGAGAAACTTTCCCCATGCTGGCTTCCTCTTTTCGTGCTTCTTGGCTCAAGAACGTCCAAAGTTGTTCAATCCTTTTTGAATCTTTCAATTGGCGAGGATAAATAAAATAAAACCGCACATGAGGACTTTCTATTTCAGGAAGGATTTGCACAAGATTTTCACATTTTGCAGCAATATAGGTAGGTAAGCATCCGATTCCACTGCCGGCCTCAACAGCTCGAGCCACCCCATATAAATTATTAATAGAAAGATAGGGTTCTCGTCTTACACCAGGGGGTGTTCCGCATGTTAAAAGCCAATTTGCATCATCGAAGGGCAGCATTTCTTTATCACTAAAGACAACAAGCCGGTGGCAATCTAAATCTTGCGGTTTTAAGGGCACCCCAAATTTTAATAAATAATTACGACTTGAATAAATAGAAAGGTCTCTGCATACTAATTCTTTATAGATCAATCCTCTATCCTCTGTTACGGAGGAGCTGATCGCCACATCTGATTCAGGAACTGTCAAATCGACAGGATTGTCACTTAACCTTAATGTGAGTCGGGTTTCAGGATATTGAGCCAAAAATTGATGGAGACGCGGGGCTATCCAAGCTGTTCCAAATCCTATAGTTACAGCAATTTTCAGAGAACCTTGTGAGGTTTTCATGTTTTCTGAGATTCTCGCTTGAACCATAGCAAGTTCAGAAAAAACTTCTCTTGCTGTGCGAAAAAGCAGTTCTCCTTGTTCTGTTAAAATAAGACCTCGGGCATGACGATGAAAGAGGGGCATTCCTATACGGTCTTCAAGGGTACTGATTTGTCGACTGATGGCAGATTGACTTATCTGTAAACGCGAAGCTGCACGAGTAAAGTTTCCCGACTCTGCCACATTATAAAAAACGCGAAGTTTATCCCAATCCATTGATGTCTAAGATATCCCCTCATCTTGTAAAAAGCTGACTACATCAAGAGCTCCCATGCATCCCATCCCTGCTGCTGTTACAGCTTGTCTATAAACTTTATCACGAACATCACCTGCTGCAAAAACACCCTTAACTGAAGTTTCAGTTGTGAGGGGAGACCCAACAATATATCCCTCTTCATCTAAGGCAAGCTTTCCTTTAAAGATTTTTGTGTTGGGAACGTGTCCAATGGCGATAAAAAGTCCTTCGATAGCAAGCTCCTGCCTCTCTCCTGTTGTTGTATCTTTAAGGCTTACTCCTGTCACAGCAAGAGGGTCATTCTTTCCTAAAACTTCTTCTACAACATGATTCCAGATCACTTGAACCTTAGGATTTTTGAAAAGACGTGTTTGTAGAACTCTTTCGGCACGAAGTTGATCACGCCGATGAATCAGAATTACTTTTGATGCGTGGTTGGTCATATATAGAGCTTCTTCAACAGCTGTGTTGCCTCCCCCCACCACAGCGACTTCCTTGCCCCGAAAGAAAAACCCATCACATGTTGCACACCCTGAGACGCCAAATCCTCTAAACTTCATTTCACTCTCAAGGCCTAACCATTTGGCTTGAGCTCCTGTACTAATAATGATTGTTTCAGCCTTATAAACCGCTCCTCCCTCTCCATGACAGATAAAGGGCCGCTTGGATAAATCCACATCTCGGATGTGATCTTGAATAACTTTTGTTCCCACATGTTCTGCCTGAAGGCGCATTTGCTCCATCAACCAAGGGCCTTGAATGACATCGGCAAACCCTGGATAGTTTTCTACATCTGTCGTGATCATTAATTGACCTCCTGGCTCAAGTCCAGCAACAAGCACGGGACCCAAGTTCGCTCGCGCTGCATAAATGGCTGCTGTATAGCCTGCAGGCCCGCTCCCTATAATAAGAGTTTTCGTGTAAATTTCGGACAATCTTAGGACCTCCTCAATGAAATATTTTTATGAAAGCTATTGTGCCAAAATTGAGCAAGAATACTAGAAAAAAGTGAAGTCAAAGTTTATTAAAGAATGAGTCAGCTAAAAGCATGGACACTTTTGCCAGAAGTCTCCTTGATCAAGAGACTTGGTTTCTTTGCCATTTTTTGGCATAATGGGGAAAATAAAGGGGCATAAATCCTCATAAAAAATAAGGGAGCTCACTATAATGGACTTAGACTATAGTATTGGCCTCTTTTTTGCCATTTTTCTTCTAACTTACCTTGTTTTTTTTCTTATTAATATCTCATCGATCTAAAAGGAAAAAATCAGAATGACCTTAATTGGTGGACTGCAAATTGGATTTGTCTTTATTCTTCTCCTCGTTCTCACAAAACCTTTAGGGTTGTATCTCTATAACGTCTATGAAAAGCCTCTTCCCTTCCTATTTTTAAGACGCTTTGAAGAAATAATTTTTCGGCTAGGAGGAATAAAAAATGAAGGACAAGGATGGAAAGCTTATATGCTCTCTCTTGTTCTTTTTAATGTCATTGGAATTTTCGTGGTCTTCCTTATCCAGATATTTCAAAATTACCTTCCTCTGAATCCTCAAAAGTTACCCGCAGTTTCTTGGGACCTAGCATTGAATACGGCTGTAAGTTTTGCAACTCATACAAACTGGCAAGCTTACAGTGGTGAAACAACGATGAGTTACTTTACCCAAATGATAGGCCTTACCTGGCAAAACTTTTGTGCTGCTGGAACAGGTATAGCTGCTTTTTTGGCCCTCGCCCGCGGGCTTGCTCATCACTCTGTTGACGAGGATGATTGCATGATTGGAAATTTTTGGGTCGACCTTATAAGGTCCATTTTATATGTTTTTTTACCTGGATGTTTCATTTTTTCTTTACTTCTGGTGTATCAAGGAGTTTTGCAAAATTTTTCCCCTACCCTTGATGTGATGACACTTGAAGGAGCGAAACAATCTATTACCATGGGACCGGTAGCCTCTCAAGAAGCCATAAAGATTCTGGGTACCAATGGAGGAGGGTTTTTTAATGCAAACTCAGCTCATCCTTTTGAAAATCCGACGTCCTTTTCAAATTTTCTTCAAATTGTTTGTCTTGTGTTAATTCCTGCTGCACTAACTTATACCTATGGTAAAATGACACAGAACTTTCACCATGGATGGTCGCTGTTAGCGACCATGGTTATCCTATCTATCATAGGGGTAACTTTTATTTATTATTTTGAATCTCAATCAAATCCTCTCTTGAGTCATCTTCCGTTAAGTCAAGGCATGGGTAACCTAGAGGGGAAAGAAATACGATTTGGCATAGTGGGGACTTCTTTGTTTGCAAATTTTGCAACAGATACGTCTGGCGGCCCCGCTAACGCAATGTATGATAGTTTTTCGCCCTTAGGAGGAATGATTCTTCTCATTAATATGTTAATTGGCGAGGTTATTTTTGGTGGAGTTGGCGTTGGCTTATTTGGCATGCTGATGTTTGTTATGATCAGCGTTTTTATTGCTGGTCTTATGGTTGGAAGAACCCCTGAATACTTCGGTAAAAAAATTGAGGGAAAAGAGGTACGTTTTGCAATCCTTTATGTTGCTCTGTATCCTTTGATCATTTTACTAGGCACATCTTGGTCAATTCTTGCTTCCTATGGCCTTTCTTCTCTTGAAAACATGGGACCTCATGGATTGAGTGAAATCCTTTATGCTTATACAAGCGCAGCAGAAAACAATGGATCTGCCTTTGCGGGCCTTAATGCAAATACGCCTTGGTATAATATAACGCTAGCTCTTTCAATGTGTATAGGTCGGTTTCTTTCAATTTATTTAGGCCTCGCCATCGCTGGATCGATGGTCAATAAAAAGATAGCTTTAGCGAATGCTGGAACTTTTCCAACCCAAGGAATTCTCTTTATAAGCTTACTTATGGGAGTTCTTTTGATTGTAGGAGCCTTAACTTTCTTCCCTGTAATGGTCTTAGGTCCTTTTCTTGAGAATGCTTACTTGCTCCAGGGGAAAACATTCTAATGGCAATAGATATACTTCATCTTCCATCTCGTTTTAATAAAAATATGACTTTAGAAGTTATCAGTTTGACGATAAAACGTCTTAATCCTCGGTATTTAGAAAAAAATCCAGTAATGTTTATGGTCTTTACAGGAGGGGCGTTAACAACGCTTATTTTTTTACGAGATCTTATTTATAATCAACCTCTTCATGAGCCCCTCTGGTTTACAGCCGCAATATCTTTTTGGTTATGGTTCACTCTTTTATTTGCGAATGCTGCAGAAGCTATTGCAGAAGGAAAAGGCAAAGCACACGCCTCAAGCTTAAAAGCACTTGCTAAGGAAATTGTGGCACGACGAATTTTAGGGAATGGAGAAGAGGAAACTGTTTCTGCAAGTGAATTAAGGCGAGATGATATTGTGAGAGTTTTAGCAGGTGAATTTATTCCTGCTGATGGGGAAATCATTGAAGGTATTGCTGCCATAGATGAATCCGCCATTACAGGAGAGTCTGCCCCTGTTATTAGAGAGAGCGATAGCGACCATTCTTCTGTTACAGCGGGAACAAGAATTATATCGAATACTCTTCTTATCCGTATTATCTCAAACCCTGGTGAAAGCTTTTTAGACCAGATGATTCATTTAGTCCAAGCAGCTAAGCGGCAAAAAACACCTAATGAAATTGCCCTCCAAGTTTTATTAGTGGGCCTCACTTTAATTTTTTTAATCGTTTGCTCAACCTTAATTCCCTTGGGCCTTTATTTCCACATCAAGATATCTTTAACGGTTATTGTGGCATTACTCGTCTGCCTTATTCCTACAACCATTGGTGGGCTTGTTTCAGCTATTGGCATTTCAGGAATTGAGCGGGCCTTACGGAAAAACATTCTCGCCATGAGCGGAAAAGCTGTCGAAACGGCAGGAGACATTGATGTCCTCCTTTTAGATAAAACGGGAACAATTACTCTTGGCAATCGGATGCCTGTAGAACTTATCCCTCTTAAGGGAGTAGATATAAAGGAATTGGCTAAAACAGCTCAGTTATCTAGTTTTGCAGATCGCACGCCAGAGGGAAGATCCATTTTAGATTTTATCCAAAAAAATTATGGGAACTTCATTTATGAAAGTGATGTTGAAGACTTGACGTTTATTCCCTTTAGTGCCGAAACGCGCATGAGTGGATGTGACCATTCATCTTTATCTATACGTAAGGGGTCATGTGACGCCATTAAAAATTTTGTTATGAAAAAGGGAGGGAAAGTTTCTTTACAGTTTGCACAACTTGCAGAAGATATAGGCCTTAAAGGAGGAACGCCCTTAGCTGTTTCAGCGAATGATAAAATTCTCGGCATTATTTATCTTAAAGATATTATTAAGCCAGGCATTTGCGAGCGCTTCCAGCGCCTCCACGCTATGGGTGTGAGAACAGTAATGATTACAGGTGATAATCCTTTTACAGCTAAAACAATTGCTGAAGAAGTGGGAGTCGATATGTTTTTAGCTGAGGCTACACCTGAAAAGAAATTAAACTTTATTAAAGCAGAGCAAGCTAAAGGATATCTTGTTGCCATGACAGGAGATGGCACAAATGATGCTCCTGCGCTGGCTCAAGCTGATTTAGGGATTGCTATGAACTCAGGGACACAAGCGGCAAAAGAAGCCGCTAACATGGTAGATTTAGATAGCAATCCGACAAAAATATTAGAAGTCATTGAAATCGGCAAACAACTTTTAATGACACGGGGATGCCTCACAACCTTTTCTATCGCCAATGATGTTGCAAAATATTTTGCGATTATCCCTGCTATATTCATTGTGAGTCTTCCTGAATTAAGAATCTTAAATATTATGAATCTAGCTTCTCCCTACAGCGCTGTTCTGTCAGCGGTGATTTTTAATGCGCTTATTATCGTAGCCTTGATACCACTGGCTCTAAAGGGAGTTAAATATCGTCCTTTGGGAGCAAAAAGTCTTTTGGCACGTTCTCTCCTGATATATGGCGTAGGAGGACTTGTCATCCCCTTTATTGGCATAAAATTAATTGATATGCTTCTCGTGAACATGGGGCTCCTTTAAATGATGAAAGAGATTCTCATCGCTTTTAAAGTTTCACTTATTACAGCTCTTTTAACTGGAGCTTTATACCCACTGGTTGTCACCAGTTTTTCCACTCTTTTCTTTGATAAACAAGCGAGTGGTAGCCTTATCTTTGACGACCAATACAAAATTATTGGTTCCGAGCTTATAGGACAAGCCTTTGAGAACCCTGCGTATTTCTTTTCAAGACCCTCGGTAACCGCTAAAGGGTATGAGGGACCAGTTTCTGGGGGATCTAACTTAGGTCCAACTTCTCATGTCCTTGCAAACAGAATTCAGAAACAAGTTGAAACGCTCAAAAAAGACAATGCTGAACTCATTCCTCTAGATTTAGTAACGACTTCAGGAAGTGGTCTTGATCCTCATATTTCTCCAGAAGCGGCCTATTGGCAAGCTCCAAGGGTGGCTCTTTATAGAAACGTATCCTTAAAACGAATATTTTCCATCATTGATGAACTTATTGAACCTCCTCACTTTACCTTTTTAGGAGAAAAACGTGTTAATGTTCTCAAGTTAAATATTACGCTTAATCAATTTCTTGGCTCTCCTGTTATTCCGTGAGTACCCTTCTATTAAATCAGGAAGATTTTTTCGAGCTTCTGCAAAAAGCAAATTGGGGTCGTTTAAAAATTTATACAGGTCCCGTTGCTGGTGTTGGAAAAACATACCGCATGCTTGAAGAGGCTCATACTTTAAAATCACAGGGAGCAGATATCGTTCTTGCTTATATAGAAACGCATAAACGCAAGAAATTAGAAGAACTTCTTTCGGGTTTAGAGATCGTCCCTCGGAAAAAATATGTTTATAGAGGAATTTCTCTTGAAGAAATGGACGTAGACGCTGTTTTAAAACGTAAGCCTCAAATTGCAATTGTTGATGAAGTGGCTCATACAAATGCGCCTTTGTGTCGAAATCCGAAACGGTACATGGACATTATTGAGCTTTTAAAAGCAGGAATTAATGTAATTTGCGCTTTTAATATTCAGCATTTAGAGAGTTTAAGTGATGTCATTAAAATGATAACCAATGTTAAAATTTACGAAACAATTCCAGATAGCTTTCTGAAGCGAGCAACGCAAGTCATTAATGTTGACCTTGGTGTTGAAGATATTCTTGAAAGATTACAATCTGGAAAAATCTATAGTGGTGAAAAAGTATCCGTTGCTCTAAAAAATTTTTTTAAGGAAGAAAATCTCTCAAAATTAAGAGAGCTTGCTTTACGGGAAGTTGCCGAAGCTATTGAGCAAGCTTCGCAACCTATCCCTCAAAAAATTACGCCATTAAAAGAGAGGATATTCTCTGGTAATCAAATTATGGTCTGCTTATTACCACAAAAATGGAGCCAGCGCTCCCTTTTGAAAAAGGCTTCAAGGCTTGCCGGAAGATTGAATAAAGAATGGTTAGTTGTTTATGCGGAAACACCAGAAGATCAACCTCAGAAAATTGATCTTGAAAAGCAACGACATCTCTTTGCAGACATCCAATTTGCCAAAGACTTAGGAGCACGTATCATTCACCTAAAAACGCAACATCGTATTCAAGCATGGCTTGATTTTGCGAAAAAGGAAGAAATCTCACAAGTTATCATTGGCAGAGAGGAAGAAAGTTGGTGGAGGAAAAGATTTGGGTTTGATAATTTACATTCCCTTTTAAGGCAGTTCAGTGATTTTGATCTTTATATTTTACGCACGCATAAGGATAAAAAGTAAGGTGTTTTATGAAAATTAGATCACAAATACTCATAGCTCAACTCCCAACGGCATTTATTGTTTCTCTAATTACTATATTTTTTATTTTTCTGATTGTTTCAATAAAGCACAAATCAGAATCTATTTTAATTGATAATTTTAAAAGTATTATTGCGATGGAGCGTATTAATGAATCTCTTGAAAAATTGACGGAGTTTTACTTAAAAGAGTCTCTTTTGCCACCCCCAGATATCCAAAAAGTAAAATTATGGGAGAGAACAATTGAACAACAATTGATGGTTCAAGATAGGAATAATATGGAGACAGAAGAAAGGGAACTTACAAATACTCTTCATGAAAAATGGGGAACCTACCAAAAAGTAGCGCTCTTATCTCCCATCAATATTCCTTATCTTAAAAAGACTTACAATGAAATAAAAGTATTAACAAAAAGCATTATAGATCTTAATCAAGATGAACTCATTCATACAAAAGATAATTTATCAATTTTTATTTCCGATTTTCTTAGGTTTATCACTTTTGGTTCTATTGTTAGTTTAATATTTGGATTTTCTATGTCTTGGTTTTTTACAGGTATTTTTTTATCACCGCTTAATACAATGACTGAAATTATGAGGCAGGTAGGAAAAGAAGATAAAGCGACTTTCTTACACATAAAAGGGTCAGATGAAATTGAAGCCCTTTCTAATGAATTTAACTTTATGATAAGTCGCCTTAAGGAATACCATCAGGGTTCCTTAGGAAAAGTTATACAAGATTACCAAATTTTAAAATCTATTATAGACAATCTTCCCGATGGAATCATTCTTTTGGATCAGGAAGCAAGTGTAGTTTATATTAATAAGCCTGCACAAAATTTGCTTGGATTTGTAGAGGATTTTAAGAAGGTTCCTTCGCTTTTTCATGTTGAAGAGCACTTAAGAGAAACATTACTCAAAATATCCGCAAAAGTTTTTATGACAAAAGCGGTATATGTTCCTGAAAAATTAGAAGATTCTGTTGTAACCTATAGGAATGATCAGGAAATGACTTTTTCAATTTGGGCGTATCCTATAAAGAAAAGCCTTGGAAATAGTTTTAACGAATTAGAAGGAGTTGTTGTTGTTCTCCAAAATCTTTTAAGCAAACCTTTATCCTTAGTGGACAAAGCAGATATTTATGAAGCGCTGGTTCATGAATTTCAATCTGCCCTTACCGAAATTCATATGTCTATTCATCTTTGCCTTGAAGAAGTCGTTGGTACGCTTACAGAAAAGCAGAAAGAAATTCTGGTTTCTTCTCGTGAAAAATGCGAGTTTTTGGAAAAACTATGTCAAGATTTACTCAGTCTTTCGCTCGTTAATGGGAAGACACGCGTTCTCGAACAGCAGGAACTGGATTTAAACGATTTGGCTTCAAATCTGGCAATGTCTTTACAACTTGAAGCCGATCAAAAGAGAATCTTTATTGATGTCAAAGAGGCTCCTTATTTAAGTAAAATAAAGGCAAATGAAAACCAAATTAAAACATTAATCATTAATCTTTTGCGCAATGCAATTCATTATGCTTATCCTGAAACAACTGTAAAAATTAAAATAAAAGAGAATAACAAATTCATAGAGTTATCAATTAACGATCAAGGTCCTGTGATTCCTCTTGACTATCGAAAGAATATTTTTAAAAAGCATTTCAAAGTTCCTGGTCAATCAGAGAAGAGAGCTGGTTTAGGTCTCTATATGGCTAAACAAATAACCCAACTTATGGGAGGGAAAATCGGATTTAGGAGTGCAGAAAATCAAGGAACAACTTTTTGGTTTGCCCTTCCTGTTTTGCAAGAAAAGGTGTGATATATCTTCACTAGCATGAAAATGCTAACTGCGTTCAAGTTTGAAGTGTATGAATGTCAAATTCCTCATTGATAAATCTCAGCTCAAGGAAAAGTATTCTCAGCTTTCGAGCGTGATGTGCTCATCTATAAATTTTATATGGTGAAAGTTTTGCGAAAATTTTATTTTTAATTTTTTTGATAAAAGCCTAAGACTTCAAAAACTCCAGCATTTTACTTGGTGCCCGCTGCCAGACTCGAACTGGCACGACCGAAGGCCGACAGATTTTAAGTCTGTTAATGTTATAAAAATGAAACCTTTGATTTTACTCATTCTTCTTTATTACAGCAGGTTTTTACTCGTATTTCAACTTCTATCTCGTTCTACCTGGTTCTCAAAAAATTAGGGTGTTTCTCGCTATATTAATGACAACTTGATGACAATTTTTTCGGAGCATGATATAAAAATACAGAAATAGCGTTGGAGATGTCATGCCCAAAATAACAAAACGATTTGTAGAAAATATAAAACCTGACCCAAGCAAGACTCTAAAATACTGGGACTCAGAACTCAAGGGATTTGGAGTAGTCATTCTTCCAAGTGGCCGCCGAACATATTGTGTTCAATATCGAAACCAACATAGAGTATTAAAGCGCTTTAAAATTGGGGTGCACGGTCAAATTACGACAGAAGAAGCAAGAGATATGGCAAAAAAAAGGTTAGGTCAAGTTGCTCATGGAGAAGATCCAGCAGAACAGAAGAAGTACGTTAAAAACCTTTCAACAATGGAATATCTTGCTGAAAATTATATTGAACGACACGGCTATAAAAAAAGACCTCGTAGTTTAAAAGAAGATCAAAAGCTTCTCCAAAATATTATCCTTCCTGCGTTAGGAAGATTAAAGATTGCCAATATAACACGACTTGATATAGAGACACTTCACAAAAATCTTCAAAAAACTCCCTATCAGGCTAATCGTACCTTGGCTCTTCTTTCTAAAATGTTCTCTTTAGCTGTCTCTTGGGAATGGAGAGAGAATAACCCCATATTGGGTATAGAAAAGTATCAAGAAGAAAAGCGTGATCGATGGCTCAATGAAGAGGAGCTCGATCGCTTTTGGGCTGTGTTGGATCGTTATCCTTCCCGTTTAATAGCGTATATTTTTAAATTTCTTCTTCTAACTGGAGCTCGAAAAGGAGAAGTCTTACAAGCGACTTGGGACCAGTTTGATCTTGAAAAAGGAGTTTGGACGAAACCTTCTCACTTAACCAAACAAAAAAAGAAGGAACACCTTCCTTTGTCTGAAAAGGCAATAAATATCTTACAGATCCTGAAACAGCTAAACACTCAAAATTCTCCTTATCTTTTTCCTGGACGTATTAAAGGTGAGCCTATTAAAGAAATCAAGACTTTTTGGACAAAAGTCCTGAAAGAAGCTAATCTTGAGGGAGTAAGAGTTCATGACCTACGACATACGCATGCTTCTCATCTCGTTTCGAGTGGGCTAAGTTTAAGCATCGTAGGAAAACTCTTGGGACACACGCAAGCCTCCACAACTCAGAGGTATGCTCACTTAGCTGATGAACCTTTAAGGCAAGCAGCAGAATTATTTGGAAGTAAGGTTGGAAAAGATGACAAAAAAATTATCTCCTCATGATCGTTTTACCCGATCACTTATGACGAACCCTAGAGTTGTTGAAGAATTTTTTCAAACAAACTTACCGGAACAAATTAAAAGCGCCATCGATTTTTCTTCTATTAAACTTCAAAAAGAGAGTTTTATTGATGATAATTTAAAGCTTCAAATTGCTGACCTCCTTTATGCTGTAAAGTTTAATGGGCAACCTGGATTTCTTTACATTTTATTTGAGCATGCTTCAAAATCTAATCCTCTTCTTCCCTTTAGAATGCTCAAATACATGATTTCGATCATGGATAATCATTTGAAAATTAAGAAAACTAATAAGTTGCCCTTTGTGTACCCCATTATTCTTTACACAGGTAAAAAGTCTTACACTCACTCTATGGATCTCTTTGACCTTTTTCCAACAGAAGAAAGAGAGCTTGCAAAAGAAACACTGACATCTCCGTATCATCTTATTGATCTAACAAAAGTTTCTGATGAAGAACTCAAAAAATACCTATGGTTTGGAACGCTGGCGTTGACCTTGAAGCACATTCATGACTCAGATATTTTGCCATTTTTTGAAAGTATTTTTGAAGTATTGAAAGAGCTTGAAAAACAAGGCGAAGAAAGCTATAATTATACTCTAATTACATATATAGCTGGTTTAGGGAATACCCCCCATCAAGAGGATTTTATCAAAGCCGTAAAAAAGTTAGAATTTGTCAATGAGGAGAAAGTTATGTCGACAATTTTAGAATATTTAAAACCTGAACTTTTAAAAAGAGTGAGTGCACAAGCGCTCGAGAAAGGGCTCGAGAAAGGGCTCGAAAAGGGACGTCAAGAAGGGCGTCAAGAAGGGCGTCAAGAAGAAAGAATAGAAATAGCAAAAGCCATGCTTTTGAAAGGAATTGATATAGAAATTGTAGCGGGAGTCACTGAGCTTCCAAAAGAGGAAATTAAAAAGCTCCTCTCTTAAGATCAAATAGTTCAAAACTATAACTCATTTTAATCTTGATGAGGACCGGGGATTTCAAAGAGGGGTGAAAGGGTCACAATTTTGTAACCCTTTCATTATTTTTGTACCATTAATGTACCATTCTCTAATGTTCTTCTTCAACTCTACTTCAAAATCTTACGGGGTTAGCTCATACAAGCTATGAGCTTCGAAGGTTTTAAAGATGTATTGATGAAGAAAGTGGGTACCACTCTTTACTTTAGTAGCTCTTGATTGAGCCCTTTCTCTTCTTCCCATTTTTCATGAATGTCTATAAGGTCTCTCAGATCTGATCGAGCCAGTTCGAGTTCGTACCAAGCCTTTCCAATCAGCTTATTCGCCTCTTTAATTTGAAAAATTACCAGTTGAGATATACGATCAATATGAGCTAACATGGCAAACGCACTGAAAGTTAGTCACAAATAGCCTCTCTATAATTGTTCCCCCAAAGTTTTAAAGTTATACTCGCCAAATTAAAAAAATAATAAATTGGAGGTATAACCAATGGACCTGTCCCATACGAACTTATCCCATACTTTTCTTGGCCATTTTGAAGCATTAGAAGACCCCCGGTTAGACAACCACCACAACCTACGCCATAATCTTACAGATATTCTTGTAATTACAATTTTGGGGACAATATGTGGAGCAGACACGTGGACAGAAATTAACGAATTTGGGGTTGCAAAACATGAGTGGTTAAAAACATTTCTAGCCTTACCTAATGGCATTCCGTCTCATGACACATTTGGGCGTGTTTTTTCTTTAATTAATCCTGATAAATTTGAAGCCTGTTTTTGTGCTTGGATTGAGTCATTAGAAATTGATACTAACAATGAAATTATAGCCATTGATGGAAAAACGCTTCGAGGATCAGGAAATAAAAGGAAAAATGAAAAATCCTTACATCTTGTAAGTGCTTGGGCTGTTAATAATCGTTTGATGCTCTGTCAGGTTAAGACTCAAGAAAAATCCAATGAAATAGAAGCCATTCCTAGATTGCTAAATCTATTGGATATTAATAATAGCATTGTCACCATTGATGCTATGGGGTGTCAGAAAAGTATTGCTCTACAAATCATCGAGCAAGGTGGCAACTATGTTTTATCTTTAAAAGAAAATCAGCCAACCCTCTACCAAGACATTGCAAATATCTTTGCCCTAGGGGAAGCCAAAGGATTTAAAAAAATGTTAAATAAGCGCAAAGTCGAAAAAGTCCATGATCATGGACGGACAGAAACTCGCCGGTACACTCTCATATCAGCAAGGGATCCTCTCATGTTTCAATTCAGATGGCCAGGGATGAAAAGCATTGGAATGGTTGAGGTAACGAGAACTACTCATAATCAAGTTGAAAAATCTAAGCGGTTTTTTATTACGAGCTTAGATGAGGATATTGATGGTTTTATGAGAGCCGCCCGAAAGCACTGGTCGATAGAGATCAATTTACATTGGTCTTTAGACGTAAGCTTCAAAGAGGATCTTAATAGGGCAAGAGCTGGACATTCGGCTCAGAATTTAGCGACAGTAAGGCGGATAGCTTTAAATTTACTGACCCAAGAAAAAAACCATAAAAACGGTATTTCTTGTAAACGCAAAACTGCTGGATGGAATCATAAATACTTAATGACTGTACTCAAGATGGGGAGGAGGGAAAGTGTCTCCTCGTTGCCTACCCCCAAATAAACACTAAGTATCTTTTTATCTTTGGCCATCACACGGATCTTCATTTTGAAGACAGAAAACTACCCCTCCTTCTCCCATAAGATCTGGCAGATGTTTTTTTAAATACAATAAGTTATTGGGGGTATTTCCTCGCCTTCTTTGGCTCCTAAATTAACTTGAATCTCTTCCAATCAAAATCAGGGCGGATCTCTTCTTTTTTTACTTGCCCTCTTGTTGCCTTCTCAATTCTCATACAATTGAGAGGGCTAGGAACAGTTTTTCCATGAGCCCAGTTAAAGGCGCTTGTATAATTTGCTCCAATAGCTATTGCAAGCTTTGATAACGAACCACAGATATCAGCAGCTTTTTTAATAGCTTCTATATTGTATGCATCTTTTTTAAGCATCAGTCTATCTCTCGTCCAATTGTTTAAGCGATATAGTCAACAATAGCCTTGATTTTTTTGACGTGCAATGATCAATTAAAATAACTATTGACCAGTATATAGTTTACACCATATTCTAAGCAATGTACCAAGAGAGAAAGGAACCAATACATGGACGTCAACCATATGAAAAATTACCACCTCGTTAAGGCCTTCATCAACGGATTTTTAGATAAAAGAACTTGGCCCTACAAGAGCTTAAAAGCTGTTGATACTCTCTGCCGTGAGGCCATTGAAAAGACTCTCTTCCAAAATTCAGAGATCAATAATCTTATCATCCACAATAATGAGCAGGGGGTATGGATAAAAGAGCTCATCGTTAATTATACGCTTTTAAAAATGCACCATCACGCACTCTTATGGGAAATTGATGAACATACGCCGCAACTGCGGGAGACTCTCCATGATTAACACAAATAGATTGGAATACTTTTTAAAAAATTTACAGAATGATCTAATTTTTTTATCAAGTTTAGTTGAACAAATGGAAAGTAAGGTTAGCAATGCCGAGATTACCTGTATAGAAGCTTTGATAGCCTGCCATCATGAAGAAAAAAAAAAAGACTCTTAAAAGTCCTTCTTGTTTTAGGATCTAACTTTGGAAACAATTTTCAGTGCGTTTGCCATGTGAGCTAAGGTTTCTTCAGTCATTGTAACTCCAAGAAGTTGCAGTGATTAGTGGGGCAGAGGCGTTTGCTGCGCCTTTGTTCCACGCTCTCTTCCAATAAGAGAACAAGTTCAGTTTAAATATTTTTTCTTAAAGAGCAAGAAAAATTTACAGAAAATTTTAGGTTTTAAAATTATTTCAAAATAGATAAGACTAAAAAATATATATTTTTCAATTCATTAGTCATTCATAGAGGGTTGTTTTTCAACTTTATTACCAAAATCCTGTTGTTGCCTGCCTTAAAGGCTCATCAGCAAATGAGCATACCTCTGCGTTGTTGAGGCTTGAGTGTACAAGAACCTTCTACGATATTCAAGTTAATCCACTTGAAACCAAATGAGCAGTATGAGTGTTGCGCAAATCACGAAGACGAACATCTGTAAGATTAGCTCTCGTTCTAATTGTATCCCAAGCTTTTTTTATACCTTGAAGAGATTCATCTATAATTTTATCAGGGAATAAAAAACTTGAACCCGATTGAGCTTTCATGTTTTTGAGAATCTCTATTGTTTGAATAGAGAGAGGGAGATATTCCGTCCTTTTTTGCTTTGTTGTATGAGCAGGTTTTGTCCATACTTCCTTTTCAAAATCAAATTGCTCCCACGTTGCATGCAAAACTTCACTGCGTCTTGAACTCGTTAAAAAAAGAAGACGAATCGCATTCGCCTCGCTTTGATTATAGTGCTCATCTAATGCATCCCATAGTCTTTGTAATTCCTCGTCATTTAACCAACGAGGCCGTTCATATTCACTGTATTTTTCTACACCATTAATAGGATTATCTGAACGCCATCCCCATTGGATGGCTAAGCTGAACATCTTACTTAAAAGAGCATGCACCCTATTGGCTTTATAAGGTGTTTTCCGCAACTCAGAGTGGAGCTTTTGCAGATCAGAGATTGAAATGCTTTTAACATTTACGGAACCATATTTTTCTAGAACAACTTCATTCAATAAAGCCTTATCTTCTCTATATCCTTTTGGTGTTTTTTTAATTTTTGCATGGTATTTTAAATATTCTTCTGCAAGGTTCAATATTGTATGATTGTCCTCTTGAGGAGGATTGAGAGATAGATCTTCTCCTGAGCTAATGCTTAGGGAAAGCTTTAGTGCTTTTTCACGAGCAAATTTTGTTGTTATATTTCCATGGACTCCTATTTTTATTATATGGCTTTTCCGATCCTTTTTGCGATATTGAAGAAAATACGTCTTTTTACCAGAAGGATAAATTCTTACGCAAAATCCTATAATTTCAGTGTCCCATAAAACGATTCGTTTAGATTCATCTGGCTCAACACTTTCAATAATTCGCTTAGTAAGTTTATATTTATATGTTTTTTTTAATTGCATATTCTGTCATCAACCTTTTACAAAAATATCAGAGTAAAAATTAAAGCTGAACCACAAATGATGAAAAAAAGTTATACTCAAAGAATTTTTTTATGATCTATTTACCATATCTTATTCATCTAATTATACTATCCTTGAGTGAGTTCTAAGTCAATCGGATACGCAAATTATCTAATTCCTCTTAAGAGCTTCTATAGATATTTTCAATTTTTTAATCTCCCAACAGAATTAGAAAACGTTCTGCATAACCCAAAGCAACTTAAACATTTCTTAGTAAGTAAACCTCAGAATAAGTTCGAAGGCTGAGCTATATATAGTCCATTTTTTATGATTCTTATTGCATTTTTAATACCTCAGCAACCTCTCTCCAAGGGCGTACCAATCCTCAAGATTATCTTCATCAAAACTATTATTTTCAAGACATGAGTTTAGAAATCCTAACAAACGAGCTGCTTTTTCAAAGTTTTCGTGGTCTTGTAGATCGTCTCCTGGTGTGATTAAAAAAGCGTCCATAAGGCCGGACTTTTGAAGGATTCCGGCGGCCTGTTATGCGAAGAAAGTAATTATGCGAAGCAGCACATATAATTCTTTTAGTTTTCTCAATTTCCTTAGATTTCACTTCGCATAATATCCGAGGATGTTAACAGAGCATTTCGCTCTAATTAAGCA
>JAGONT010000006.1 GCA_017992885.1 Alphaproteobacteria bacterium | reverse complement strand
ATACAAGGCATAGATCCCCTCTTAATGCCTTTATACATGTCCTCTCAACCCTTATCGCTTACCAACTCAAGCCTTCTAAGCCTTCTTTAATTTATGACTTCGCTCTTCCTAATCCATAACTCGGGTTGTGATCTTGTTCGATTATTGTGGTGTGAACTTTGCCTATCACATGTCGATCTCTTGGCAGAACTTTCGCGAATGCATCCCAGTCGTCTGTATAAAAAATGCAATTTTCTAAATGCTTTACTTTTTCGTAGAGTCGTCGGAAAGTTGAGGCATCACGATCACCGATAGCCCAGGCCACAGTTCGCTTCGCGCAACAATCCACGGCTTTGAAGATCCACTTTTTTTGAGACTATAAAATGCCACATCTCATCAAATTCTATTTCACTGATTTTTCCAGAAATAACGGGCTCCTGAAGCCTGTAAGCTTCATCTCGAATCTAGCGATATGAATGAACGGGCTCCCCTCCAAATAGTTTACCCAAATCCCAACTGACGCTTTTCCAAGAGAATAAAGGATGACAGCCAACGCTTTTTCAACGATAAGATTTTCCTTGACTCAGCCATCACCCATCGTAAAATTATAATTGCAAGTCGTTCACTTGTATCGTGTCTTTCCCCGTACAGCACCATTCTTTACCGTCAACTCTTATTGACACTCTTACATTGGGTCACGCCACTCTCCCTTACTTATACTCAAGGAAAAGTCTATCGTATACCTATCTATAATTAGTGTCTGAAAGAAAAGCTCTAATTTTTTAAGATTTTAAAATTCAAATACTTAATGTCCAAAAAAAACCTCCCAACAATAAAAGAACACCTCCCCCCAAGCATAACCAACCCATAATATGTTTGTGAGGGGGTCGATTATCATTTGCGACTTTTGAAAAAAGAGGGGAAAGTGGTTGTGCTTTTAAGAATGGTTTTATTTTAGGTGGCCTAGCAATCATTGCAGCTCCAATTATGAGGTAGGACTATAGTGACGAAGAGTATGACCCGTATAGAGTTGGCGGGGGCGACTAATTTTCTGGGAAGGATCTTCTAGCATTTCCATCCATTGAGCAATCCACCCTACGGTACGGGCAACTGCAAAAAGAACGGTAAACATGGATGAAGGAATTCCCATGGCTTTAAAAATAATTCCTGAATAAAAGTCTACATTTGGATAAAGCTTTTTTTCAATAAAGTATGGATCTTCGAGAGCAATTTTTTCCAACTCTTTAGCAAGTTCTAAAAGAGGATCAGCTTGAGATCCTAATTCCTCAAAAATTTCCTGACATACTTTCCGTAAAACAGCAGCGCGGGGGTCATAATTTTTATAAACTCGATGGCCAAATCCCATAAGACGGAAAGGATCATCTTTATTTTTGGCGCGATTAATAAATTGAGGAATTCGATCCTTATGACCAATTTCCTTTAGCATATTAAGAACAGCCTCATTGGCGCCCCCATGGGCGGGTCCCCAAAGGCATGCAATGCCAGCGGCAACACAAGCAAAAGGATTTGCTCCACTTGATCCCGCAAGACGCACCGTTGACGTAGAGGCATTTTGTTCATGATCAGCATGAAGAATAAGAATTTTATCTAATGCTTTAGCAACAATCGGATTTACTTTATAAGGAGCTGTTGGTGTTGCAAACATCATATAAAGAAGGTTTTCTGCATATCCTAAATCGTTTTGTGGGTACATAAAAGGTTGTCCAACGGAATATTTATAAGCCATCGCTGCAATCGTCGGCATTTTAGCAATAAGTCGATGAGAGGCAATCATTCTTTGGCGAGGATCACGAATATCAAGGCTATCATGATAAAAAGCGGAAAGTGCACCAACAACACCGACCATAACAGCCATGGGATGAGCATCTCTTCTAAAGCCACTATAGAAATTTCGCAGCTGCTCGTGAACCATTGTATGAAAGACAATATTATTTTCAAACTCTCGATATTCATCTGGAGTGGGCAATTCTCCTTCCATAAGGAGGTAGGCTATATTTAAAAACTTGCAGTTTTCCGCAAGTTCTTCAATAGGGTATCCCCGATGAAGCAGAACACCCTTCTCTCCATCAATAAATGTAATTTTGGACTCACAACTTGCTGTTGAAGTATATCCGGGATCAAAAGTAAAAGATCCTGTCTCATGATAAAGGAGGCGAATGTCGAAAACTGACGGCCCGATTGTTCCATGAAGAACAGGAAGGTCTATGGACTTTGACCCTCCCGGCTGACCGGGAGTCACTTCTAAGTGGGCAAGTTCATAATTTTCATCCCAAAAACGATTTGTCATTCAATAATACCTTTTTCATCTAAGAAAAGGGTAGCTCCTCCTTTCTTAAGAATCAATTTAGAAACATCATTTTTTTATAAAAAAAATTCAGTAGAGATCTTATACAAAACAGACCTTTCTTTTATTTTATCTCTCCTAACGGGGCATATAAAATGCCTTGAGAAGAAAAGAAAAGAGTGAAAACCGCCATTATTTTTTTGAAAGGCTGTATCATTGTTTCCAAAATTCCAACTTCGTGAAGTGAGTCATTTTTTTCACTTTTAAGCAAAGATAGCAACGCCTCTAAAAAAGTTTTTCGCTGTGGGTAGATTTCAACACAAGCTTCCATGGGTAATCCAGCTTCCTTTTTTGCAAGATCAAGAGCAGTATGAAGGCCTCCAAGCTGGTCAACAAGTCCTAAAGCTAAGGCTTGTTCACCCGTCCAAACCCGTCCACGAGCCACTTTTTCAACCTGTTCAGGAGTCATCTTGCGCTTTTCTGCCACCCGACTTGTAAAGGCGTGATAAACATGATCCATCATCTCATTCATTTGAATCCATTGAGCGGGAGTGAAGGCTTCATTAAAGCTCCACATTGTTGAATTTTCACTCGTCGATACATGATTAAATTTGACACCTAATTTACTAAAGAGTCCAGAAAGAACAAATTTTCCTCCAAAAACACCAATGGATCCTGTTAAAGTTGCTGGTTGAGCTACAATTTTAGTTCCTGCAACTGAAATCCAATAGGCACCGGATGCTGCCGTATCACTCATCGAAATAATAACCGGCTTTTTTGCATTTTCTTTGGCATAATTAATAATGCTATAGATTGTTTCAGAAGGACTCGGCTCCCCGCCAGGAGAATTAATACGGTAAACAATGGCTTTAACATCTTTATCCTCAATGGCAAGTTGGAAAGCTTTATAAGTTGCATCTGATCCGATCACCAATTCATCCAAAGCAGAACTGCCAAGGTCATGTTGAATGGGTCCAGATCCAAAAATAAGAGCGATCTTATCCCCCTTTACTTCCGAAGAGAGGGTTTGAAGATAGGCTCCTATACCAATAAAATTAATATCTTGGCCTAACTTCTTACGGATAGCTAGCGTAAGATTTTGGCGGTAATCAATATGATTAACAAGTTTGTGTGTGAGGGCCATTTGTGTAGAGTAGGGACCATTTGCTATCAGATGACGTGCATCGTCATGGGGAATTTTCTGCTCTTTTGCAATCCCGTCTACAAGTTGACTCAGAACGGAATCAACAATGGCTTGAAGCTCTTCTTTACTGGCTTCAGAGAAATCATTTCGGGTGTACATTTCAGGAAAAGATTTATATTCCTTTCGTTGAACAATCTCAGGTTTAACATCTAGTTTTTCAAGAGCCTCTTTACCAAAAGGAACTTCTATATTGATTCCGGTTAGGTTGATAGATCCTATAGGTTGAAGCCAAATATTCTCGCACGCTGTTGCTAAATAATAAAGATATGTTCCTGACGACATGGCACCAAAAGTATCCGCATAGCACCAACTCGGTTTTCCTGATTGGCGGAAAGTTAAGAGTGCATCCCGAAGTTCTTGAATTTGAGCGATTCCTAGACGAGGAGATTCTATACGAACGACAATCCCTTTAATTTTTTCATCTTGCGCGGCCTTGTAAATGGTACGTGTTAAGTCATAAAGCGATGCATTTTTTCCCAGAAATAAAGATTCAACTCCCTCGGAATCAGCATGCTCTAAATAATGACCTTTAAGGGTCAAGGAAAGTACAGACTCTTTCTCTAAGGGTTTGATAGATGATGTGAAGAGTCCACCGTGTATAAAATAAAGAACCAGGACAATCGCAATAATGCTAAATCCAAGAAGAGTGCAAACCCAATACAAAGCTGAAAAAATAAACCTGAAAAAGCCACGAATCATGAAGTCTCCTACGAAAATACTAGTCTTGGCTTTCACTCACAACGGTGATATCAGGAGCATCTACCGACTTCATGCCGACAACGTGATACCCTGAATCAACATGCAAAATTTCCCCCGTCACACCACTTGCAAGATCACTTAAAAGATAAAGTGCTGATTTTCCTACTTCTTCAGTGGTAATATTGCGCTTTAAAGGGGAGTTATACTGATTCCATTTCAAAATATAGCGAAAGTCCCCAATGCCAGAAGCAGCAAGGGTTTTAATAGGACCTGCTGAAATCGCATTCACTCGAATATTATCTCCTCCTAAATCAACGGCTAAATAACGAACACTTGCTTCAAGAGCTGCTTTCACCAGACCCATGACATTATAATGAGGCATCACTTTTTCGGCTCCGTAATAGGTAAGGGTTAAGAGACTCCCTCCTTTTGTCATCAGAGGAGCTGCATAACGGGCCACTTCTGTAAAGGAATAACAGGAAATATCCATAGAATTGAGAAAATTTTCTCGACTCACATTAAAATATTTGCCCTTTAGTTCTTCTTTGTCCGAAAATCCAATGGCATGAACAACAAAATCTATGGAATCCCAATGACTTGCAAGAACTTTGAATGTTTCTTCCACACCTCCTGCCTCACTCACATCACACGGAATGAGAATTGAGGATCCTAAAGAGTTTGCCAAAGGCTCGACACGTTTTTTAAGGGTGTCGCCTTGATAGGTAAAAGCTAACTGCGCTCCATGGTCTGAAAGTGATTGAGCCACTCCCCAAGCAATAGAATAATTATTGGCAACACCCATAATAAGGCCGCGTTTGCCAGCCATTAACGATGATTTAGTCATGAAATTCTCCAAACTCTATAAGATCCCTTAAAATAGGCGTGTCATGGCTTTAGGTCAAGAAAATTGGGCAACTCGGATCTGTTAGGCCACTTTCCATTCTACAACAGGAGGAAGAGACATTAAAATAGCTTCCACATTTCCTCCTGTTTTGAGGCCGAATTGGGTGCCTCTATCATAAAGAAGATTAAATTCTACATACCGACCCCGTTTTTTAAGTTGTACCTTACGATCCTCTTCCGTCCAGGGTCTATTTAAATGGCGGCGAACGATGCTAGGATAAATGCTTGCAAATGTTCTGCCCACTTCCTGGGTAAAGGAAAAATCTTGCTCCCAATTCCCACTGTTCAGATAATCATAAAAAATGCCCCCTACCCCGCGTGGTTCTTGGCGGTGGGGAAGGTAAAAATATTCATCTGCCCATGACTTAAATTTTTCATAATAAGTGGGATCAAAACTCTCACAGATTTTTTTGAGGGTAGCGTGAAAATCTTGAGTATCCTTATCTACGGGAAGGCAAGGAGTCAAATCAGCTCCTCCTCCAAACCATAGTTTTTGAGTTACGATCATTCGTGTATTCATATGTACGATAGGCACATGCGGATTTTTAGGATGAATAACAAGGGAAACACCACTTGCCCAAAAATGAGGATCTTGTTCAGTTCCCGGAATTTGAGAGCGGAATTCCTCAGAAAATTCTCCAAAAACAGTTGAAATATTAATCCCCGCTTTCTCAAACACACGTCCTTCTAACACAGCCATTGTGCCACTTCCCCCCTCTTTTCGGGTCCAGGATTCTCGCTTAAATTGACCGGGGGGTTGGTCGTACTGGGAAAGGACAACCTCTTTTTCAATGTCTTCGAAAATTTCAATGAGATGGTTTTGAAGGAATAAGAACCACTCAGATGCACGCTTTTTTTGATTATCCATGGATTTCTCCGGGAAGTTGACGAGTTTGACGTAAAGCCTCAGTTGTAACAATAGCTGCTGCAAGGGCAAGATTCAGAGATCTTCTGCCAGCAATCATGGGAATGGCCACCGCTTCATGGCAATCATTGAGGATATCGAGGGGAAATCCTGTGCTTTCTTGACCCATAATTAAAAGATCTGAGCTTTGAAAGGAGAACTCGTTATATTTTTGTGAAGAAGAGGGAGTAATAGCTACGCGTCGAGATCTCTTGTGGGTTTCACAAAACGTTTTCCAGGAGGGGAAACGCTGCATTATAGTGAGTTCTATATAATCCATCCCCGCACGCTTTAAATGTTTATCTGTAAAAAGAAAACCACAAGGCTCGATCACGTCAAGGGGGATTCCCATACAGGCTGCAAAGCGCATAAGTGTTCCTACATTTTGGGGAATTTCAGGTTGAAATAAAACAAGATTCATGATTGGTCCTTAACTTTCTAAGTTTTGGTATATATCAGGTCTGTACGAAAGCGATAGAGTTGATATATGGTATAAAAAAGAAAACTAGGGAATTGCTCTTTTATTCATGAATGAAGAACCAGTGGATCATTCTTCCCACGAAAAGAAAGAACCAACGCGACGTGACTTTTTGTTTTTAACCGCTGGGGCTGTGGGCGCTGTTGGAACAGCTTATTTTGCTTGGCCTTTTATTGATAGCATGAGCCCCGCTGCCGATATTTTAGCGCAATCAACACTAGATGTTGATTTATCCCCTATTCCAGCAGGACAAGCCATTACAGTTGTTTGGCGGGGCAAGCCAATATTTGTGCGTCATCGTACCCCCGAAGAAATAACACTGGCTGAGCAAGTCCCCCTTTCTGAGCTTATGGATCCAGAAACAGATCAAGCTCGTGTCAAAACAGGTCATAATGAGTGGCTTGTTGTCATTGGAATCTGTACGCACTTAGGCTGCATTCCGACGGGAAATAAGCCAACACAAGATCGGGGCAAGTATGGAGGATGGGCCTGTCCTTGTCATGGCTCTCTTTATGATACGTCGGGACGGGTGAGGCGTGGACCTGCTCCCTTGAACCTAGGTATTCCTTCCTATACATTTTTAACCGCCACTCACATCCGTATTGGTGTCAATGAGGTTGGCCATGGATAGATTTACAAAAGTTGTTCGCTGGATTGATTATCGCTTGCCTTTCTTTTCTTTTATTGACCATGAACTTCGTGAGTATCCCACTCCGAGAAATTTGAATTATTGGTGGAACTTTGGTTCTCTTGCAGGAATTACCCTTGTCATTATGATCCTTTCGGGAATTTTTCTTGCCATGCATTATGAACCGGATACGAAGTTAGCCTTTGATAGCGTGGAATACATTATGCGCAATGTAAACTATGGTTGGCTTATGCGTTATTTGCATGCAAATGGGGCAACGATGTTCTTTATTGTGGTGTATATCCATATGTTTCGTGGGCTTTATTATGGATCCTATAAATCGCCTCGTGAACTTTTATGGATGTTAGGTGTCGTCATCCTCCTTTTGATGATGGCTACAGCTTTTATGGGATATGTGCTGCCCTGGGGTCAAATGAGCTACTGGGGAGCGACCGTTATCACCAATCTTTTTTCTGTTTTCCCCTTTGGAGAGACTATCGTTGAATGGCTTTGGGGAGGGTTTTCTGTTGATAACCCGACCCTCAATCGTTTTTTTGTCCTTCATTATCTCTTTCCCTTTTTGATTGTTGGAGTGGTGATTCTTCATCTTGTCGCCTTACATCAACATGGGTCGAATAACCCCTTGGGAATTGATCGAAAGGAACCTCGTGATAGTTTGCCTTTTCATCCCTATTACACCGTTAAGGATTTATTTGGGCTTGGGATCTTCGCGCTTGTTTGGGCCTATTTTATTTTTTTTAATCCAAATTTTTTTGGAGAGCCTGATAATTACATTCCAGCCAATCCTTTAGTGACGCCTCCCCATATTGTTCCTGAATGGTATTTTTTACCCTTTTATGCCATTTTGCGCTCTATCCCTAATAAACTTTTAGGGGTTATTGCTATGTTTGGGGCTGTTTTTGTTCTTTTTTTCCTTCCTTGGTTGGATGCCTCTAAAATTCGTAGTGCCACTTTTAGGCCGGTTTATAAATGGATTTTTTGGGGATTTGTCGTTGACTGTTTTATTTTAGGATGTGTTGGAGCCCATTCTCCTGATTATATCTATGATAATTTAGGAGGGCTTTCGAATCAAATCTTAGGGCAAATGACGACCTTACTGTATTTTGGTTTCTTCTTTATAGCGTTACCACTCCTCGGTCTTTATGAAAAACCAAATCCTTTGCCCAAAAGTTTAAGTGAACCTGTTTTAAAAGAAAAAAAGAAAAAAAAAGTTAAGACTCACATCACTCTTTTTGCTCTATCCCTTTTAAGCATAACTCCTCTTTATAGTACTGATTCTCCTCCTTTACCCCATGAAATCTGGTCTTTTCAGGGGCCTTTGGGGACTTATGATAGAGCAGATCTTCAACATGGGTTTCAAATTTACAAGGAAGTTTGTTCGGTATGCCATAGCTTAAGTCAAATTCGTTTTCGGGATTTGGCAGCGCTAGGATATTCTCTGGAAGAAGTTAAAGCGATTGCTGCTGAATATAAAGTTGATGCCATTGATGACGAAGGGAATTCGATTGAGAAAACGGCTCTTCCTACGGATAAAATACCTGGTCCCTACAAGAATGAACAGGCTGCCCGTGCTGCAAATAATGGGGCCCTTCCTCCGGATCTCTCTTTGATGACAAAAGCGCGTGCTGGAGGAGCTGACTACGTTTATGCTCTTCTTACAGGATATGAGTTAACCCCACCAAAAGATATTCATATCGCAGAAGGCATGCATTATAACCCTTTTTTTCCAGGGGAACAAATTGCTATGACGCCTCCTTTGTCCGAGGGACTTGTCACCTATAATGATGGGGCACAGCCTAATGTTAATCAAATGGCAAAAGATGTTGTCTCTTTTTTGTCTTGGACAGCTGAGCCTGAACTAGAAATTCGGAAGCAAACAGGATATATGGTATTAATTTATTTTATTGTTTTTACCATTCTCATGTACTTTATCATGAGGCGCATTTGGGCTAGAGTGAAGTAATTATTGACACGGGACGTTACTCAAAAAGCCGCTATAAACACCCCCAAGAAGAAAAATTCCCAAAATAACCCGATAAATAACAAAGGGGGTGAGAGTTGATCTTCGGAGCCAATGCATCATAAAAGCAATAGCA
Source organism: Alphaproteobacteria bacterium (assembly GCA_017992885.1). GTDB lineage: Bacteria > Pseudomonadota > Alphaproteobacteria > UBA9655 > UBA9655 > UBA9655. The sequence continues at coordinate 79,581 of JAGONT010000006.1, read as the reverse complement.
CAAAAGCCAAAAACAAAGGAAAAAGCCATCGTTAAAGCTGCATCATTGAGCAGAGACAGATCTCCTGTTTTCATCAGGTGGTACCCTTTTAAAATTCCGGCAGCTGTAATAGTGGGAATTGACATCAAAAAAGCAAAACGGGCGGCATCTGTTCTTTTATAGTTCATAAAGCGTCCGATCGTTATGCAGGCTCCTGAACGACTCACGCCATTGACAAGGGCTAAACATTGGGCGAGCCCAAAGATAAAAGCCCGCTTAAGAGTTGTATCTTGAACCGTTTCGATAAGACGCCCATACTTATCGGCTATATAAAGAATAATTCCAAATAAAATTCCACACCACGCAATAACCGTAACGCTTCTGAAAGAAGCCCCAACCACTTTTTCAAAAAAAAGACCTAAAAGAACGACAGGGATTGTGGCAATGATAAGATTGAAAAGAAGCTGAGTATGATCATTAAACTGTCCTTTTAAAACAGAAAAAAAGCCATTAAAAAGAGAGATAACGTCTTTGTAAAAGTAAATAAGAACCGACCCTAAAGTGCCAATATGGGCAGCAACATCCATCATGATTCCTTGATCTTTCCAACCACACAAAGTCGGAATTAATACGAGATGACCGGATGAGCTAATGGGAAGAAATTCTGTTATACCTTGAATAAAAGAAAGAAGTAAGATTTGCTCTAGAGTCATAGGATCACCTTATGGTAGAAGTTGAGATTCAATACCATAAAGCTTAAGTCGGTCAAAGGAATAATCATCGATGAGAAAACTGTATCACTATTGGCTTTGTCCTTTCTCTCGAAAGATTCGAATTTTGCTGGCAGAAAAAAAACTTTCTTTTGAATTGGTTGTTATTAAACCGTGGGAGCCAAACTCTTCTTTTTTATCTATAAATCCTGAAGGTCTTCCCCCTGTTCTTACGGATGATGATGGAAAAAATATCGCTAATGCTTACTCGATCTCTGAATATGTGGAGGAAGTATACTTTGAGCCCTCTTTTTTAGGGAAAGTGTCCACTCAGCGTGCGGAGGTGAGGCGACTTGTTGCGTGGTTTGATGAAAAGTTTAATGGTGAGGTAACTCACAACCTTGTTTATGAAAAAGTATTGCGGCGAAAAATGGGTCAAGGAGGTCCTGATTCAACAGCTATTCGTGTTGGTAATGCAAATATTCATGACCACCTTGAATACATCTCCTGGTTGTGTGATCGACGCAAATGGCTTGCAGGAAATGAGTTTTCATTGGCTGATATTTCAGCGGCTGCTCATTTGTCTTGCATTGATTACTTAGGAGATGTCCCCTGGGAGAAACATTCTGCAGCTAAATTATGGTATGTGCGTGTTAAGTCTCGTCCGAGTTTTCGAGATATTTTAAACGATATGGTTCCTGCACTAACGCCGCCAGTGCATTATAAAGATTTGGATTTTTAGTGTTATTTTGTTTTGGGTATGGATACGTTGCCCAGTTTATGGGAGAAAGTGGTACGTCTCGCTCTCCTCAAGGTAAAAACCAGTTTTTATATAGGGGAGGGGCCTTTTCTAAAGACGTGAGGAAAGCCCTTGAAAAAGCGAACGGCGTCTTAATCTCTATTCCTCCTCAGGAAGACAACGACATTTTAATTCCTTTTGTCAAAGAAGCCTTATCTTCCTGGACCCATTTACAATGGATTGGCTATCTGTCTTCTACAAGTGTTTACGGAGATCATCAAGGTGTCTGGGTGGATGAAACATCTGTCACTCACCCAACCACGATTTATGGAAGGGCTCGTTTGCAAGCTGAACAGCAATGGCTGACTCTCGGCGAGAAGGAGGGCTTGCCGGTGCACATCTTTCGTCTTGCGGGTATTTATGGGCCGAGACGCAATCTGCTAGAAGACTTAAAAGCAGGAAAAGCCCAGCGTATTTTTAAAGAAGGAGTGGTTTTTTCTCGTATCCATGTGGCCGATATTGTCCAAACTCTCAAGGCTTCTCAAAAAAACCCAATCCCAGGTCGTATTTATAATGTTGCTGATAATTGTCCGGCTTCCCTTGCTGATGTTGTGGCTTATGGTGCTAAATTATTGGGGATAGACGCTCCTCCCCTTATTCCTTACGAAGAGGCTAATCTGACGCCTATGGGTCGTAGTTTTTACCAGGATTCAAAAAAAGTCTGCAATCAACGCCTTTTACAAGAGTTGATTCCCTCTCTCCTCTTTCCCACCTATAAAGAAGGGTTGAGAGCCTTAAATTTAGGGCTATGATGTTATTTCACTGCTAGTCTGAAAAACATCAATCATATGTTGAGCGATATCTGTAACATGATCTCGAACTGTGATTTCAAGGATTTGATCGCGACGACCCCGGCGTTTACTCCAGTCTTTAAAGCTATATTTTAACAGTGGGGTAAAAGTATTTAGCCCTCGTCGGGCCGTTTTTCGTAAGGTTGACCCTGAATTGATGGGGCAAAGTTCTATTCGCTCAGCATGAGCTGTTGCAAGGCTGAGTGTGTCAATCACAATGACCTCGCGAGTACGGTTGCGGTTAAATCGAGCCCCGAGCAGGCGATTCAACCCGTCTTCGCTGGCCCAAAAGAAGACACGGGAATTTAAGATGCGAAGCCAATCCGCTGGTGTTAATCCTCCGTCAAGGCAACAAGCCAATGCCTTCTCATTGAGAGGCTGATTATCATTAATGATGACGCAACCATGGAGCGGATGCTCTAGGGGTATGGCGGTGGGTCTACGTTTTGTTGTGATTCTGGTCCGAAGTTCGGGCTCAATCTCGAATAAATCAAGGAGGCGGGTCGTTGATAATAGACCTTTTTGGGCAATGCTTGCCCAGGCACCAGGCTCGGTAACGTGGTAAAGTCGCGGATGGCGCGCGGCTAACTCTTCAGGTGTCATGCAGATCCGTCCTTTGATTTTCTCAGAAGGAGAGCAAAACTAGGTGAGAACATATAGCATTTTCCTTTCTTATTAAATACGTTAAGACAGATGTCACACACTAAAATATTTTTCTTCTATATTCCAGTTTATTATGATTATTCAAAACTTGAAAATTAGCTTTTTAATCGTGTGCGAGGCCAATAATATTCCTCGTCCCTCACTCCCTATTTGAAATTTTTAGAGGAAGCAGCTACTTTGCTTTTATGAAAGAAATTTGCGGCTCTTCTTTATCTGAAAAACGGTGGTTGTTAAGAGACTACGAGGAAACTCATGCCCTTGCTTTTATGCAAAAATTGGAGGTCTCTCCCACCCTGGCGCGCCTGTTGGCCATGCGGGGCCACGATTTGGAGGGAGCTCCTCTTTTTCTTGAACCTTCCTTACGACAGCATCTTCCTGATCCTCTCAGCTTAAAGGATATGGACAAAGCCATCGAACGGCTTTTTAAGGCCATCACTTTACGGGAAAAAATTCTTGTTTGGGGAGATTATGATGTTGATGGGGCGACCTCAAGTGCGCTTTTTTGCCGTTTTTTTAAAGCCCTCAATGTGCCGATAGCTTTATATATACCGGATCGTCAAAAAGAAGGGTATGGGCCCAACATTCCCGGAATCAAAAAGTTTATCAGTCAAGGCTATACGGTGATGATCACGGTGGACTGTGGGACGACTTCTTTCGAGGCTTTAGAGGCTGCAGAAGGGATGGATGTCCTAATTCTTGATCATCATGCCCCCGAAGTTAAATTACCTCCTGCGCATGCAATCGTTAATCCGAATCGACTCGATGAAAACGAACATGTTACGCAAAGTTTGGGTCATTTAGCGGCTGTTGGCGTGTCTTTTCTGTGTATTGTGGCTCTGAATCGCACTTTACGAAACGCTGGATTTTACAAAACGCAACAAGAGCCTAACCTTATGGATTTTCTTGATTTAGTTGCCCTTGGCACTGTTTGTGATGTGATGCCCTTAACGGGGCTTAACCGTACTTTTGTTGCCCAAGGGCTTAAGGTTATGGCAGCGCGAAAAAACCTAGGATTGAGGGCTCTTTCGGATAGTGCGGGGATTGAGGAAATTCCCACGCCTTATCACCTAGGCTTCGTGATAGGACCTCGCATTAATGCAGGGGGTCGGGTGGGAGAATCTTTCTTGGGCGCTCGGCTTCTTTCCACAGAAAGCTCTGAAGAAGCTTTTGAGATTTCCCAAAAACTTAATGCGTATAACCAGGAACGTCGCTTGCTTGAAAGCGAAGCCCTTGATCAAGCTTTTTTGCAAGCTCAGCCAGAGTCTTCGGCCATTATTGTGGACCATAAAGGATGGCATGAAGGAATCATTGGTATTGTGGCGGGCCGTCTGAAGGAAAAATTTCACAAGCCGACGGCTGTTATTACGTGGACGTCTGAAGGGGTAGGAAAAGGATCAGCTCGCTCAATTTATGGGTTTGACTTTGGTCGATTTATTCACAAAGCGCATCATCTTGGTTATGTTTTGGGAGGGGGAGGGCATGCCATGGCTGCTGGATTTTCCCTTACGAAAGAGCAACTTCCTCTTTTCACAAACTTTCTGCTGCGTGAACTTGAGCGGCTGGGAGATGACGTAGATTTAAGACCAACCTTGTTTTGTGATGGCTATCTTGATCTTCGATCCTTGACACCATCTCTTCTCCAAGAGATGGAAACTCTTGCTCCTTTTGGTATTGGAAACTCTACTCCTAAGTTTATTTTTTCGGCAGTCATGGTTGATTCCTACCAATTGATTCAAGATCAACATATCCGATGTCGTTTTTCTCAAGGCGATGGCGTTGTGGTAGAGGGGATGGGCTTTCGTCTGAAAGGATCATCTCTTGGAACAATGCTTATGGATGGCAGTCGACGGCCTCTCGATCTTTTAGCGTCGGCAAAGCTAAATACCTGGGGAGGAAAAACAAAGATCAACTTAATGATTGAGGATGCAACACCTGCACTCTTGCCACTGAGAAAAGCGGGTTAATTACTTTTTTGTCTTTGGTCTTCGCACGATGCTGCATAAGTTCAGAAAGATATGAGACGCAAGAGAGATGAGCGAGCGCGCTCCATATAAAGTGTTATAGTGAAGGTCATTCTTGCTTCAAGCAAAAAAAGGCCTCTAGGATGGTTTTGATAGAAACAAAATTCAGGAGGCTTTTGAAGAGAACTCTGGCAAAGGATATTTTGGAATCAGCAAATCAACTTATTAGCGCTATAAAGCATTGGTAAAAAGAGTTTTCCTCCCTCAAAGAAACCCAAATCTCTTCGAAAACATATTATCTTTCTATTCAAAAAGGGCGTGGCGCTGCAAAATTCAATCCATCAATAAAACTAACGCTTTAAATCAATTCAAATAAATACAATATATGGTGAGTGATATGAATATCCTAGAGAAATTGAAATTAGCCTTTTTGGCAACGAGCGTAATGTTTTTTTCTAAGGGAGGGCACGCGGCAGATCAAGAGTAAGAAACTAAGACGTTAACCAGGGCAACGCCTGCTTCATCTCATTCTGTTACAACGGATAATGCTTTATCACAAAGTGAAGTATCTCTTTCATCTCGTCCTACGCTGCCCCCATTTTTTCCCAGAACATTCGATCAGGATGAGGCTCGCGGGGGAAAACTGACAGATATTGTAGCACGAGAAATGATTGACGGCATAACGGGTGGTCCCATGTTTTCTTTTGTTATGGCGGATCAAAAGACTCTAGAAAAATTGCGAAATATGTATGACAGGATTTCCCCGGACGAATTCAAAGCTCGTATGCTAACTATCAGAAGCAATTTCGCTACATCTATTTTCCACACTTCTCACCCGTCCAGTCCGAAAGAACGTGAGCGTTATTTTCTTAATACACTTAAAGTTAATTTTGAAGCACTTGAACTCCCTGTTGCAGAGATTGGTGCCCGAGGTGCCGCCATTAATAAGATGGTGGATAGTCTTTTTATTTTTCAGCCCGTTGGTCCTGACGGGCAAATTTTTCCTCCTTTTTTTCATATGAATCATTTTAAGTTTCTGGATTCAGCGGATCTCATTAGCTATGCCTTGACGCTTCCTCCGGCAGAGATTATGAGCCGTGCACATATGCTCAAACAGAATGAAGATCTCCTTTTAATAAAAGTCAGGGATTTACGTCCTAAAATGATTCAATCCTTCTTTAAACTGGAACCTAATGAAATTGAAAAGCGCGTGACCATTATGCGTGCATTAGCAGAATATCAAATCAATGTGTTCAAAACAGAAGGAAGTGAAATTGAGAGAATTGGAATTCGTGCAGGCTTAATTGATCGTGCCAATTTGACAAGAGATTTAAGTGAGTTTGAGAGAATGAATGCAAGTCTAATGGAGCGTCTTCAAACTGACACTTTGACAAGAGCTGCAAGTGAAATTAAGATTGATGATTTAGAGGAAAATGCACGCTTCATTATGGGGCCACTTGACGCCTTTTTAAAATTTACTAAACTTTATGAACTCTTAAAGCTTCTGTTTGAAAGCCATAGGGTAAATTTCATAACGGACTGCCTCAATAAATTAGAACCAGCCGAGAATTATTCTCGTCTTGCTGCTATTGAGCAGAATTGGGGTGCTATCTCTCAAGTTTCTCCTCGGCCATGGCAACAACTTGATGTTGTCAAAGCTGCCCTTGGTCTTCCCTCTGATGAGAGTCATAATCGTTTGGCAGCCCTCATTAAATACCAAGATCTCTTGCCTTTAAAGCTCAACAAAGGAACTGTACTTGCTACTAAAAGTGCAGAGGAAATCTTTGCTCTTACAAAAAAACAGTAGTCTTTCTTAGAGCCACTTTCGACTTCTGTAGAATCTTGAGTAGTTCTTCTACAGGCGCAGCTAGTAGTAGCTCTGAGATTGACGCTTAAGCAAAGCTAAACTCTGATTTTATGCCAGTGATAGGTGTCCCTCTCAAGAGGGTGGATGCTTTACGGTGCCTTAGTTTCAAAGGGGGGTGGCCAGTAAGTAATCCTCTCAGCGTTGAAAATCTAGGTGAGGGCGTGTTAAGAGTTAAGGGATCCCTGCTTAATGCCTTTGTCTATGTCCGCCCAACCCTAATCGTTTACGAGCTCAAACCCTCTAAGCCTTCTCTAACTTACGATTCTGCTCTTCCTAAACCATAATTCGCGTTGACAGTGAATGGTTTTTCTTTACAATGAATAACATGACACTTAGTAGATTTACAAAAAACCCTTGTTTCCTTTATAAGCGACCGAGAAACTTTTAATTCTGGGCTTATTGCGACTTTATATCCATAACTAGGTCGCCCCATTTCCATCTTATTTTTTCTGCATTTATTTATTGCCCTTTTGGCAATAAGGAGATTTGACAATGATTATATCTTATGAAGACTTTTCGAAAGTAGATTTTCGTTCAGGAACCATTGTAAAAGTAGAGCCTTTTCCCCGAGCACTTAAGCCTGCTTATAAAGTATGGGCAGATTTTGGTCCTGAAATTGGAATTTTACAAACATCAGCCCAAGTCACTGTTCATTATACCTTGCAATCTCTTGTGGGACGTCAAATTTTAGGTGTTATCAATTTAGGAGCAAAAAACATTGCAGGATTTGAGTCTCAATTTTTAATGGTGGGATGCGCAGATCCTCAAGGAGCAGTCTGCCTAGCTACGGTGGACCCAAACGTTGAGAATGGGAAAAAATTATTTTAACGCTTCTATGTTATTTAAGACGAACAAAATAAGACAATACACATTTTCATTTAGCTTAGGTAAAATGTGGATAGGCCTAGACATTATTAAAGAAATTCTTTATAAACATTTTCAATAAGAGGAGATTTTCGTATGAAGAAAGAGACACACCCGAATTATCATGAAATTAATGTTGTCATGACGGATGGGACTGAATTTAAAACACGCTCCACTTGGGGCAAGCCTGGAGACACTCTCCGTCTTGACGTTGATCCTAAATCTCATCCTGCCTGGACAGGGGTTCATCGTCTTCTTGATACAGGCGGTCAGCTTGCAAAATTCCAAGGTCGTTTCAAAGATCTTGGCCTCTAGACACAGCTAAGGATAGACTCTCAATCCCCACTCTTGGTGGGGATTTTTTGTCTATCATGAGGCAAATAAGATTTTAAATCTATTTACGGGAATGACGCCATGAAAAAACACGAAAAACAAAAAGACACTCTCTGGGAAAACCTAAAGGCACTGTTTTATGCTATTCTCTTAGCTGTCATCATCCGTACATTTTGGCTCCAACCTTTTCATATTCCTTCGGGATCGATGATCCCAACCCTTTTGATTGGTGATAACCTTTTTGTTTCCAAAACCGCTTACGGGTATAGCCGGTATTCCATCCCCTTTGGAGGACAGATTAATTATTTTTCAGGACGTATTTGGGGGGAAGAACCAAAACTTGGAGATGTGGCCGTTTTTCGGTCTGTTGTCGATCCTGATACTGATTATATTAAACGGATTGTTGGATTACCGGGCGACCAGATTCAGATGAAAGAGGGGCTTTTATATATAAATGATATTCTCTGTGCTGTTGAACCTCATGGAGAATTTAAAGCCGTTGGCGATGACGGTAATATTCAAGCGCCTCAATATATAGAAACTCTTCCGAATGGGCTAAAGCATCTCATCATTAAACAAAAACCTTTCGGTCAGGGACTTTATGACAACACTCCTATTTATACCGTTCCTCCAGGACATTATTTCATGATGGGAGACAATCGAGACGGATCAAACGATAGTCGTGCACAAGGTATTGTTGGGTATATTCCCTTTGAGTATTTGGTGGGCCGGGCAAGCTTTATTTTCTTTTCTACAGGAGGGCATATTGCTCTTTGGGAGATTTGGAAATGGCCTTTGTCAGCTCATTACTCGCGAATATTGAGCGGCATTCATTAATGAAAAGTCTTGAAAAAGACTTAGGCTACATTTTTAAAAATAGGTCGCTTCTTGAAAAAGCTTTGACTCACCCTAGCATGTTACCACCAGGACAAGGTGTTGACTTTGAACGCTTTGAATTTTTAGGCGACCGTGTGTTGGGGCTTGTCATCGCAAGTTGGCTTTTTAAAGAATTTCCTCAAGAAAAAGAAGGCGATCTTGCAAAACGCTTTGCAGCCCTCGTTCAAAAAGAAACTTTGGTTAAAGTTGCCAGAGCGATTAAACTTGATTCCGTCATGATCATGAAACAAGAGAAGAGTTCTTCTCAAAATAAATGTCTAGAAACACTCCTTGCCGATGGATGCGAGGCTTTGATTTGTGCTCTTTATTTAGAGGGAGGATTTAAGGCTGCTAAGTCTTTCATCCAGCATTACTGGCAAGAATACCTCAAGGAAACAAACACCCCTCCCTGTGATCCTAAATCTATCCTTCAAGAATGGGCACAAGCACAGGGGAAAACTCACCCTTTATATGTCGTGCTTCAAACCTCAGGCCCTGCCCATGCTCCTTGTTTTACCGTTGAGGTGCGCATCGAGGGTTTTGATCCTGTGCAAGGAAAAGGATCTTCAAAAAGACAAGCTGAAAAGGAAGCCGCTCAACGTATGTTCAAGATTGTTCACCCATGACGCACTGTGGGCTCATTGCAGTCGTTGGAAGTCCCAATGCAGGAAAATCCACTCTTATAAATGCACTCGTAGGCAGTAAAGTGACGATTGTTTCTCCTAAAGTTCAAACAACACGCAATCGCATTTTGGGAGTTGCTCTTGAAGGAGAAAGCCAGATTATCCTCATCGACACACCCGGAATTTTTGAAGCGCCAAAACGACGTCTTGAAAAAGCCATGGTAAGAAGCGCTTGGAGCAGTTTGAGCGATGCTGATGGGATTATGGTTATTATTGATACAAGCCGAAAAAAAGTTGATGAAGCAGAGTTCATCCTAAAACGGCTTGAATATTATAAAACAAAGGCCATCATTGTTCTTAATAAAATTGACCTTATTCCCAGACAAGATCTTTTAAATTTGGCTCAAGTTTTTTCAAGGCCTTATATTGATCAAATCTTTATGATTTCAGCTCTTAAAAAAGACGGCGTGCAGGATATCAAGGACTATTGGGCGCGAGAACTTCCTGAAGGTCCCTGGCTATTTCCTGAAGATCAACTCAGCGATCTTCCGCAAAAGTTACTTGCCGCTGAAATTACACGCGAAGAGATCTTTCATCGTCTTCATGAAGAGCTTCCCTATTCCATATGGGTTGAGACAGAATCATGGGAAGAATTTAAGGATGGAAGCGTTAAAATAGTTCAATCCATTCTGGTTCAGAGAGATAGTCAACGACCCATCGTTTTAGGGAAAGGCGGCCAGCAAGTCAAAGCCATTGGGGAGGCGGCGCGACGTCAGTTAATTAGCATTCTCGAAAGACCAGTTCACCTTTTCCTTCACGTGAAGGTTAAGTCAGGGTGGATGGACAACCCCCGCCTTTATGCAAGCATTGGACTTGAGTTTAAGCAATAAATAAAGCGCTCCTCATTTTTATTAATTGAGATGCAATAAAATTCTTATAAATATAGTATTTGTAAATGATAATAACAATCAATGAATTAAGAATTATTTATACCGACCCAATTAATGACTTGAAAATTAGATAATTACTTATTACATGTGTATAAGATATGAATTTTTTTAGGGGTTATTTAATGTCTTATTTGAATGTTTTTTTAATCGCAAGCGCAACCTCAATCCCTCTCCTTTTAGCATCCTCAAATGCATACTCTCAAGGAAATTGGTCTAGTCTCCTGGATATAGATAGAGAAAAAGAGGCACAAGTACATGCAAAAACAAAACTTCAAAAACATAGCGTCGTTTCAGAAGACAAAATCAGAGACGTTGAATCTTACGTAAGAAATAACTGCCCGGAGCTAAACTCAGATATCATTCAGTATGGATTAACTTCTTTTTTTAAGGAAAAACGAGAAAAATGGTAAAGAAGAAGTACCTTATCCCTCACAGAAGCTCAGAGCGAGAAAAAAAGTTCCAGAACACTCCGAGCTCTTTATAAGCATGGACCTCACATTAGCCAAGAATGGAATCAACTCTTATCTCAAGCCGTAGAAGGCTATGATGTTCTCTCTCTTCAACAGCAAGCTAGAAAAGAGCTGAAAGCCATTATAGCCAAAGCACGAGAACACTTAAAGCCTGAGAACACCTTAACGGCTGAAGCTGAGGATCTGCACGCTGCAATGATTTTATCAGCCCGCAATTTTTTGAAAACAGTGAAGATAGATAATAAGATTAAAAGATTCCAAAAACTTTATCCCTTCTTTATTCAAAAGCAAAAAGAACTGATGGGTATTTCTGCCGAACACCTTCAAAACCCTGCTGTCGTTACTCCTCTTCTTGTCATTATTGATGGATCCTTTAGAAAACCATCCCTTCTTCCTGAGAGCGCGAGAGCCGCCTATGACCTTCAGCCTCCGATAGTATCTTGGAAAAAAGAGGGTCCCCTTCATGAAGCCCGTGAATGGAAGCATGGGGATTTGATGATTGGCCTCTCACAAATATTTTCACCTCAAACAACCCATTGTCTTTAATTGTTCTTTTCTTCCTTTAGGGGGACATTACTATGTGCAACCTGCACCAGGTAAATTTGCATTCGAACCCCCTTCATCAGAACGCTATAAATTCCCCGAGACTTTTCAAAGTTGGAAAGACACTATCATCGCAAAATACCCAGAAAAAGACTGGACTAAGGATTTTAATGATGAGGAATTGAAACTCTTGGAAGAAATAGAAAATGCCAATTTAAGGAGCGCAGAAGCCCCCTTACACCTTAAGAAATTAGTAACAGGACCAGACGGAAGTAAAACTAACCTTGTTGTCGCTGGCCATTCGAATGATTCTGGTCCTTTGGTGAAAAGTGGATTTCATACAGGATGGATTAAGCTACTTAATGAAGAGGTTACCCAAGAGCATGCTTTAGTGGCTTTAAATTACAATTTTATAACTGAAGCCTTAGAAACAGACTCTCACTCTGCTGGTGAGTATAAAGATATGGCCGTCGTCATCCCTTCCGCTTATGTAGCCGTAAATGAAAAAACTGAAGAATCTCTCCCCTATTTTTGTCATGGTGGACATTCTTCTGCGACGGCTATCTTAAGTAGTCTTACAAGTGTTATCCGAGGACTTTATCCTACGTTAACCCACCTACAAGTTAAGCAGGCCATCTTACAAGGAGCGAATCGTACCTTCGGGGGCTATAACGAGGACTTGCACGGTCAAGGAATGTTTAACTTAAAGGGAGCCCTTCAAATCGCTGAAGCAATCAGCAAACCTTGATCTGTTGCACGTTTTCGGCAAAGAATTGACTGGATTTTCAACCCATAAGCGTGTGTATATAAAACACACTCTTTGTGAAAGAATTGAGAGTCTATTGAATGGAATGGCAAGACGAAGGAATCATTCTCCACACACAAACTCTGGGTGAGCGTAAGCAGGTTGTCAGCCTTTTTACCTCTTCTCATGGGCGCTGTGCGGGCGTTTTTGGCTTTAGCCACAAAAATAAAGGATGGGTTCAGTGTGGCGGAAAAGTTAAGGCACGATGGGGAGCTCGCCTTGAAAATCACATCGGATATTGGACGTTTGAGCCTCTAACAACAAATATTGCCCTTTTATTTGATGCGCCTGGTCCCCTGGCCGCTCTTTTAAGTGCAACAACTCTTTGTCAGGTGGCTCTCCCAGAACGAAATGCCTATCCCCATCTTTATGAAATGTTTAACGTTTTATTAAAAGATCTCGTGACCCCCTATTGGGCACGATCTTACGCTTTTTTTGAGCTCACTCTTTTGGAAGAGCTTGGATATGGGCTGGATATCAAAACGTGTGCCGTAACGGGGAGTACTACACATCTTGTTGCTGTTTCTCCCCGTACAGGGCGCGCCGTTTGTCAAACCATAGCCCACCCTTATCGAGATAAACTCCTCCCTCTTCCTTACTTTATTTGCCAAGGAAACAAAGAAATAATACCTGAAGATGAAGAAATCCTCGACGCTCTCCATCTCACAGGCTATTTTCTCGAAAGATATCTTTTAGGCCGCACGCTCCCTTCTGCAAGGCTGCGGCTCTTACAACATTTTACTAAAGTAAGGAAATGTGCATGACCATACAGGATGTTGAACTCGTTGACGCTTTAGGCGAGCGCTATTTATCCTACGCTTTATCAACCATAATGCAGCGATCCCTTCCTGATGTAAGGGATGGGTTAAAGCCCGTCCATCGCAGGCTACTCTATGCAATGAGAGAACTTAAGCTTGATCCTAAATCGGGCTATAAAAAGTGTGCTCGCGTTGTAGGGGATGTTATTGGTAAGTTTCATCCCCATGGAGAAATAGCCATTTATGATGCCATGGTTCGTCTTGCCCAGGACTTTGCTGTGCGCCTGCCTCTTGTAGATGGGCAAGGAAATTTTGGAAATATTGACGGAGATTCAGCTGCCGCAATGCGGTATACTGAAGCCAGGCTAACGGCAGTGGCAGAGACCCTCATGGAAGGGCTTGATCAAAATGCCGTTGATTTTAAGACAACCTATGATGGGGAAAATAGCGAACCTATCGTGATGCCTGCACGGTTTCCCAATTTGTTAGTCAATGGAGCCACAGGAATTGCCGTAGGAATGGCAACTAGTATTCCCCCACACAATTTAAGTGAAGTGTGTGAAGGGCTGATCGCTTTGATCCGTAATCCCGACATAGAAATTGAGGATCTTGTCAAATTGATTCCGGGCCCAGACTTTCCAACGGGAGGCATTTTAGTTGAAACCCCCGAAAATATCCTGAAAGCTTATCAAACCGGAAGAGGAAGTTTTCGTCTACGCGCAAAATGGGAAGTCGAGAAACTTGAGTTTGGACAATACCAAATTGTGATTACTGAAATCCCTTATCTGGTTCAGAAATCAAAACTTATTGAGAAGATTGCAAGTCTTCTTTCTGATAAAAAACTGCCCCTTCTTGGGGACATGCAGGATGAATCGACAGATAAAGTCCGCCTTATTTTTGAGCCAAAGTCCCGTTCTGTTGATCCGGCTGTTTTGATGGAATCTCTTTTTCGTCATACGGATTTGGATGGGCGGATTCCTTTAAACATGAATGTCGTCGATGGCAAGGGAGTTCCAGGAGTTAAAAATCTTAAGCAAATTCTTGAGGCTTTTTACCAACATCGCCTTGACGTTTTGGAACGAACAACCCAATTTCGTCTTGATAAAATCGATCATCGGTTAGCTGTCCTTGAAGGATATCTTATCGCTTATCTTAATCTTGATGAAGTCATTCGTTTGATCCGAGAAGAGGATAACCCCAGCTCAATTTTCCAAGAACGATGGGGTCTTTCTGAGGTTCAAGCAGAAGCCATCCTTAATATGCGATTACGTAGTTTGCGCAAATTAGAAGAAATTGAGATTCGACGTGAGCATGAAACGCTTTCTCAAGAAAAAGCTGAATTACGTACGCTGTTAGACCAACCTTCCTTACAGCAAAGAAAAATTATTCAGGATCTTGAGACGATTAAAGCACAATTTAGCAAAAAAACTTATTTGGGACAACGCAGAACGGTTCTTTCCGATCTTCCTGAAGATATTAACGTACCCATTGAAGCCATTATTGAACGTGAACTTGTGACCGTTGTTTGTTCGCAAAAAGGATGGGTGCGGGCCCTTAAAGGACATACGGTTGAAGCGAATGACATCAAATATAAAGACGGCGACGAGGAGCAGTTTCTTCTCAAGGCAGAAACAACCGACAAACTCCTCGTCTTTACAACTTTAGGGAGATTTTACACTATTTCTATAGACAAGCTTTCGGGCGGACGCGGTCATGGAGATCCTTTACGCCTACTCATTGACTTAACACCAGAGGAAGACGTTGTCGATCTTTTGGTACATTCTCCGCAAGTTGAAAATAGAAAAATCCTTGTCGCTTCAGCGGATGGCCGAGGCTTCATTACATCTTGTGCAAGCCTTTTGGCGCAAACCCGCGGAGGAAAGCAAATCCTTAATGTGGAAAAAACAAAAGCTGCTCTTTGCCGAGAGGTAACAGGAGATCATCTTGCAATTATTGGTCAAAACAGAAAGTTATTGATTTATAAAATCGATGAAATTCCTGAAATGGTTCGGGGAAAAGGCGTTATTCTTCAGCGATATAAAAATGGAGGGCTCTCTGATATAAAACTCTTCACGCTTGCAGAAGGTCTTTCCTGGAAAATGGGAGAAAAAACGCGACTTGAAACACGACTTCTTCCTTGGCTTGGAAAGCGTGGACAGGGAGGAAAACTTCCCCCAACCGGTTTTCCAAGAACGAATCGATTTTAAATAAGGAATAAATGCCGTGACTAAAATTTTGATCACATAATATTTTCACGACGCGCTTTTTGATATTTATACAATGATAAGGCAATGAAATAAAATCCAACAAGCAGCCAAAGCAAATCGTTTGTTTCAGGAAGAATATCAAGACCACTTATCAATATGTCTGCAATAATGGCTGGACCAATAGCCCAGTACACACCCCGTTCATCAACGGAGGATGACGGAATTTTCTTGGCTTTTTCAAACCGTTTCTGAATACATTTTAAATAGAGAGTTGTTCCAAATAAGCCAAACAACCCAAATATAGCTGCTTGACTAAAGATTAAGACGATAAAGGAAAAGGAAGCGAAAAAATAAGAATTAAATTTTACTGTTAAAAAATAAAAAAATGTTTCCAAAACAGCCAAAACAAAAGCTTCAAAATACATCCGTCGATAGAGCAGCCAATAGAAGGAAAAAAAGGCAGCACCCCAGTTCCAATAAAACCATTTTTTCTCAAGAACAAGGTGGTCATAAGCATCAGCATAATAATCGTCAGAATCTTCCTTATTTTTAACATACATGAGAAACTGTTCTTTTGAGAAATTCTGCATGAACTGTCTCCCCAGGTTACAATGATATGCATAATATCCTATCAACAACGGATTAAGAAAATATGAAATATTCGAATGTTAAGAAGTGATAGAAGCTAGGAAAATCTTAAAAAATTAGTAGAAAATTTACTGAGTAAGTTCGATGAACGAAATTTAGATTACACAATATTTTCACGACGTGTTTTTTGATATTTATACAATGATAAGACGATGAAATAAAATCCAACAGGCAATCAAAGCAAATCTTTCGTTTCAGGAAGAATATCAAGTCCTCTTATCAATATGTCTGCAATAATGGCTGGGCCAATTGTCCAGTACACGCCCCGCTCATCAATAGAGGTTTCAATCTGTTAATCTACTTTCTTAAGCGCACCTCGGGTTTATTAAGTTACAAATACAGTAACATGAACAAAATATAGTCATTTGCATGAAAGGGTTGACAAGAAGGGGGATCTCTTTTATAAGTTTTAGCACTCTCGTGGTGAGAGTGCTAAATATGAAGTTAACCTATTGAAGTCCCAAAGTGAGGGAGAAAAAAATGAAATTTAGACCATTACATGATCGTGTTCTTGTTCGTCGTATTGAGCAGGAAGAGAAAACTGCAGGGGGAATTATCATTCCTGACACTGCAAAAGAAAAACCCATGGAAGGGGAAGTGATTGCAACTGGATCCGGCGCTCGCCAGGAAGATGGAAAAGTGATTCCTTTGGATGTAAAAGCTGGGGATCGCATTCTTTTCGGTAAGTGGTCAGGAACTGAAGTGAAATTTAATGGCCAAGAGTATCTCGTGATGAAAGAATCAGACATCATGGGAATTATTGACTCTAAAGCTGCATAACTGAAAGGAAAATAAATATGGCAAAAGAAGTTAAATTTGGCTCAGATGCTCGCGAGCGGATGCTTCGCGGAATTGAGGTTTTAGCTGACGCTGTGCGCGTAACTTTAGGACCCAAGGGACGTAACGTTGTTCTCGACAAGTCCTTTGGTGCTCCTCGCATCACCAAAGATGGTGTGTCTGTGGCAAAAGACATTGAGCTTTCCGATAAATTTGAAAATATGGGAGCTCAGATGGTGCGGGAAGTAGCCTCCAAAACCTCTGATATCGCAGGTGATGGGACGACAACCGCGACTGTTTTGGCTCATGCCATTGTAAAAGAAGGCGTGAAGGCTGTTGCAGCGGGGATGAACCCAATGGATCTTAAGCGTGGCGTTGATATGGCGGTTCAAGCCGTTATTGAAGATGTTAAAAAGCGTTCTAAATCTGTTTCAACCAATCAAGAAATTGCTCAAGTGGGTACTATTTCTGCGAATGGAGAAAAAGATGTAGGAGAAATGATTGCCCGTGCAATGGAAAAAGTAGGAAACGAAGGCGTCATTACGGTTGAAGAAGCAAAGTCTCTTGAAACTGAGCTTGATGTGGTTGAAGGAATGCAATTTGATCGTGGTTATCTTTCCCCATACTTTATTACAAACCCAGAAAAGATGATATGTGATCTTGAAAACCCTTATATCCTTCTTCATGAAAAGAAGCTTGGTGGGTTGCAAGCTCTTCTTCCTGTTCTTGAAACGGTTGTTCAGTCTGGACGTCCGCTACTCATCATTGCTGAAGATGTAGAAGGTGAAGCCCTTGCGACGCTCGTTGTGAACAAGCTTCGTGGTGGACTTAAAGTTGCTGCTGTGAAAGCTCCTGGCTTTGGCGATCGTAGAAAGGCTATGCTAGAAGATATTGCAGCCATCACAGGAGGCCAAGTCATCTCAGACGATCTTGGGATCAAACTTGAAAATGTCAATATCAGCATGTTGGGAACAGCTAAAAAAGTTCTCATTACAAAAGAAGACACGACCATTATTAATGGTGCGGGTGCAAAGGCTGAAATTGAAGCTCGGTGTAATCAAATTCGCGCTCAAGTTGAGGATTCTAGCTCTGATTATGATCGTGAAAAGTTGCAAGAGCGTTTGGCTAAACTTGCAGGGGGTGTAGCCGTCATTCGTGTTGGCGGAGCCACTGAAATTGAAGTGAAAGAGCGTAAAGATCGTGTAGAAGATGCTATGTATGCAACCCGCGCAGCTGTTGAAGAAGGCATTGTCGCAGGGGGTGGTGTAGCTCTTTTGTACGCTATTCATTCGCTTGATTCCTTAAAACCTGCGAATGACGAGCAACGGGTTGGTATTGATATTATCCGCAAAGCTCTTCAATCTCCTGCTCGGCAAATTGCAGTTAATGCAGGTGTTGATGGCTCGATCGTGATTGGTAAACTTTTAGAGAGCAAAGATACTAACTTTGGATTCAATGCTCAAACAGGTGAGTATACCGATCTTGTGAAAGCTGGAATTATTGATCCAACAAAAGTGGTGCGTATTGCTCTACAAGATGCAGCATCCGTTGCAGGCCTTTTGATTACAACCGAAGCTATGGTTGCTGATAAGCCTGAGAAAAAAGAAGCTCCAATGCCAAATATGGATGGCATGGGCATGGGTGGTGGAATGGGTTTCTAAACGAAAACCACTTTCAATTGCTAAAAAAAGAGGGTCTTTAAGATCCTCTTTTTTTTTATCAGTTAACGGGTTTTTAAAGATCTTTTGTTAGCCTTACTGATAGAGAGAATATCCCATTAAAGAGACCCTAGATGCGTAAACTTTTATTGCTAAGTTTGCTAATTCCTTTTCAAGCCTTTGCTATGGCACCGGAATGCCCGGCTTATGATAATAAACGGGAGTGTATGCATTCTGTAGATGAAAGTTACAATAATTTTCTTAAGGAAATTGAAGAAGAATATAAGAAAAATCAGCAACCTGAACTCATTCAAGCCGCCAACGATGTGAAGCATTTTGAAATCCTAGCCTGCAAAAGAACGTGCCTAAATTAGTTTCCCATTTTTCGAACGACAAAAACCATAAAAAGTACCCCAAGCAAAAAATTAGCCATCAAAGACTATTTTTTATAGTTATAAACTGATAGAAAGCTATAAAAATGGTGAGCCATGATCCGTCTTTATAGTGAGACCTCTTTTTTTGAAAACCAAGAAATTTCTCTCGATGAGAAACAAAGTCATTATATTCAAAACGTAATGCGCCTTCATCAAGGCGATGAAATTCTCCTGTTTAATGGAAGGCAAGGTGAGTGGAAAGCAAGGATTAGTGGCGTATCGAAAAAAACTATAACACTTCTCCTTCTTTCGCAAAGCTCTGTTCAACGGCAAGAGGGGGATTTATGGTTATTGTTTTCCCCTTTGAAGCCTAAGCGGCAAGAATTTCTTGTGGAAAAAGCAACAGAATTAGGAGTTTCTTGTCTTTGTCCTCTTCGTTTTGAGCGAACGAACTTTTTTAAAGTGAATGTAGAAAAAATGCAAGCACATGTCAGAGAAGCTGCTGAGCAATGTGGTCGTCTTACCCTCCCTGAAATTAAGCCTCTTGTCTCTTTCCCTGAACTGCTTAAAAATTGGCCGCACAATCGGTTGCTTTTTTTTGGAGATGAGTCTTTAACCTCTCCCGTCCTGAGCACCCTTACACTTGACGCTCAAAAGCCTTGTGCGTTTCTGGTGGGTCCGGAAGGAGGTTTTACGTCTTCTGAGCTTGCACTCCTTAAATCTCATGAAGTAGTGCAAGGAGTTACGTTGAATTCTCACATCTTACGGGCTGAAACGGCAGCCCTTGTGGGGGTTGCTTATTTTCAGATGATCGCCGAGAGATCTTAAAGAAAGAGCGAGAATCACACCCAAGTGAAGACACAAGTCTTATTCGCTATGGCTTGCCGCATGAGGCATTATTTCAATAATAAATTTTCAAAAAATTATAACATGCCAGCTTTCATTATAGGAAGTGGGGATGGTTTTAAGACAGGAGGAGGATCAAGAGATTCTTAATCTTGCGTGTCTATTCTTAGGCAAAGTTTGGATTCAGCATAAACGCGATCAAGCTATTAAGCCTCAGTCGTCCTGAAAATTGGGGAACAAGATGGGTTGGCGTTTTTTTTAAAAGGCCTTCTTTTTCAAGAAGGCTAAGACAATGTTCTCCATAGGCTTCCTCAGCACACAGCCCCGTTTCTTGCTTAAGCCGTTTAATGTCTAATCCTTTTGTCAGCCTAAGCCCCATTAAAGTTAACTCTTCAAGTCTTTCTTGTTGTGAAAGAGGGGAAGAGATCTGAAGGCCATGTCCTTCCTTCTCCACAGTTTTCAACCACATCTCAGGTGTTTTATAGCGAGCCGTTGTCCACTTGGTTCCCTTGCGCGTGAGACGACCATGGGCACCCGGTCCGATACCTATATAATCTTCAAAATTCCAATAGAGAAGATTATGGCGACACTCTTGCGTAGGGGCAGCGTAATTTGAGATTTCATAGGAAGGAAGACCAGCTTTTTCCATGATCTCTTCTGTAAGCTTATAAAGAGTAGCGGCTGGCCCCTCTTCGAGGGTCATTTTTTCCCCCCTCTCTAAACGAGTCGCAAAAGAAGTTTGGGGTTCAATCGTGAGCTGATATAAGGAAAGATGGCCGTTAGTATAGGTTAAGGCTTCCTGTAATTCTGCCGTCCAAGCTTCACGTGTTTGCTCTGGCCGTGCATAAATTAAATCAAAAGAAAATCGAGGAAAATACGTGGCTGCAATCTTTAGGGCTTGAAGAGCTTCCTTTGCTGAATGTCGTCGACCTAAAAAAGAGAGAGCTTCATCCTCTAAAGATTGAATGCCCAAAGAAAGTCGATTGACTCCAGCCTCGTAGAAAGCCTTAAATCTCTCAGCTTCAACCGTGCTGGGATTGGCCTCAAGAGTGACTTCAAGTGGATCGATGGTAGGAAATAAGGACTTTGCTTTTTCAAGAAGGGCCCCAACCGTTTCAGGATCCATAAGAGAAGGTGTTCCCCCTCCAAAAAAGATACTGACAAGAATAGCTTCTTCTTGATTTTGAGCGGCTTCTTCCAGTTCTTTCAAAAGAGCCGTCCGCCATCTTTTTTGGTCAATGCTCTCTCTGACGTGACTGTTAAAATCACAATACGGGCATTTCGATAAGCAAAATGGCCAATGAATATACAGACCAAAAGGCTTCATACTGTTTGAGCAAGCATTTGTAGCTGACGATTTACAACGGTCAGCATAGCAAAATCGACGGTAGAAGCATTCTTCAAATCCAAAAGTATAGGTTCAATCGAAGAAGTATGAATAACGTTTGGTGCTAGCGTTCCATCTTCCATAAGGAGATGGTCTAAAGACTTTCCACTTTTTAAAATACGTTTTGTGAGTCTTCTTTGATTCGTATATAAATCCTCTACAACCGCATTGGCAGCTCCTTGTTGCCAATGGGTTTCCCCAGCAAGAGAAAGCGCTGTCTTACGAAGCCACTCAAGTCCTAATAGCTGACCAATAGCAAAATAAATACGTGCAACTTGTTGAATCTCAATATTTGTTTCTTTACTAAGAATAATCATATCTGGGACAGAAATAAGCGGTTCTAAAGCGATAAGCCTTTCGCTCAAGGAAGGAGAAATACCTAAGTGCTCATATTTTTGACATTTTTCATCATAGGTTTGCCTCTGTTGTATGGTAAACAAAGAGGGAAGTGCTTCACACACAATTTTAAAGTCTTCTTTAAAGTAATTAAGTATACCATTAATATCTAAGTTCTCTTGCTTAAATCTTAAAAACCAATCTGTAAATCGCTTAACACTTTCATAAATACTGAGCATGAGTTCAGTCTGAAAAGTTGTTGGAAGGGTTTCCATTGACTCTAGGTCACGCCAAAGTGAGACAAGATCCAATAGATCCCTTACAATTAAATAGGAGCGCGCCACATCAGCCCCTTCAACATCCAGCTGACGTTTCATTTCATGAACAAAAGTAATGCCCATTCGATTCACAATACTATTTGTAAGAATTGTTGCTGTAATGTCTCGTCTTAAGGGGTGGGCTAAAATTTCATCCTTATAAACATGTTGAAGATGCTCAGGAAAATAGCTAAAAAACCTCGGTTGTAAAATCTCTAGATCTGGAAGCTCAGATTGAATGAGCTGCTGTTTTAAGGAAAGCTTGGCATACGCCAATAAAACAGCAAGCTCAGGGCGTGTTAGGCCTTGTTTATCTGCCATTCTGCGAGAAATCTCCACCTCATCAGGGAGATTTTCTAGCGAGCGATTTAAAAGCCCCTCGTTTTCTAAATCTCGCATAAGACGGGCTTGCTCATCTAGCAACCGAAGGCCTTGACTTCGAGAAAGACTAATAACTTGATTTTGCCAAAAATTATCTTCTAAAACCAAACGAGCTATATCATTTTCCATTTGCTGAAGTAAGACATTGCGTTTTTCTAAGGATAAGCCAGTTTTTACCATAGCTTGGTTCAGAAGAATTTTAATGTTAACTTCATGATCGGAAGTATCGACACCTGCCGAGTTATCTATGGCATCGGTATTAAGACGTCCTCCATTTTTAGCATACTCAATTCGCCCCAGTTGAGTAATTCCTAAATTAGCGCCTTCAACAATAACTTTAGCTCGTACATCAATGCCATTAATACGAAGCGAGTCATTAACGCGATCTCCAACATCAATGTTTGTTTCGCTTTTTGCTTTAATAAAGGTTCCAATTCCTCCAAACCATAAAAGCTCAACAGATGCCTTTAAGATATATTGAATTAAACCAGATGGTGTCAGATGATCTTCTTTAATGTCAAAAAGGGCTTTCATTTCGGGAGTCACGAAAATGGATTTAACATTACGATCAAAAACACCCCCACCTCGTGAAATAAAAGCAGGATTATAATCAGCCCACGTGGATTGGGGCAGATCGAAAAGACGCTTACGCTCTTGAAAGCTTTTCTCGGGATTAGGAGAAGGATCAACAAAAATATGCATATGATTAAAGGCGCTTACAAGTTTTAAATGATGGGAAAGGAGCATGCCATTGCCAAAAACGTCTCCTGACATATCACCAATGCCTACAACTGTAATTTTCTCTCTAGTAGCATCAATTCCCATCTCCCGAAAATGACGTTTCAGGGATTCCCAGGCCCCTTTGGCTGTAATGCCCATTTTCTTATGGTCATATCCTGTCGAGCCACCTGAGGCAAAAGCATCTCCCAGCCAAAAGTTATAATCAACTGAAATTTGATTTGCATAATCAGAAAAAGTGGATGTGCCTTTATCAGCCGCTACAACCAAATAAGGATCATCATCATCCCATCGTACAACATCCAGGGGTGGAATTACTTTTTGCTCTAAGATATTATCTGTAAGATCGAGAAGGCCATACATCATGATTTGGTAGCAAGCGACAACTTCTTCTCTTAAAGTGTTTTTGTCTTCTCTTGATGGAGGGCGTTTAACAATAAATCCTCCTTTTGACCCCACCGGGACAATAACTGAATTTTTTACCGTTTGGGCCTTCATAAGCCCTAAGATTTCAGTTCGAAAATCTTCTTTGCGATCAGACCAGCGAATCCCACCACGGGCAACTTTACCTCCCCGTAAGTGAATCGCTTCTATGCGAGAGGAATAAACAAAAATTTCATACATAGGCCTAGGTAAAGGCATTTCATCAATACTTGAGCAGTCAATTTTAAATGAGATATAGGGTTTTGGATTATTTCCGCTAAACTGATAATAGTTTGTTCGTAAGGTAGATTGAATCACATTAACAAATTTGCTTAAGATACGGTCTTCATCCAAATTATCGACACTTTCAATAAGACTCTTTATTCTGTTTAATATTTCATCACGAGCACGATCTCGTTCTTCTTTACAATCAGGAGAAAATTGACACGTAAAAAGTTGAATCATGAGGTGACAAATCAGTGGATATTTGGCAAGAACTTCTTCCATATAGACTTGGCTAAAAGTTACCTGAAGCTGACGAATATATTTTGCATAGCTGCGAATGAGTTGACATTCCCTCCAGGTGTAATTAGCGCGAATAATAAGACGATTAAAACCGTCATTTTCAACTTCTTCTTGCCAAATACGGCTGAATCCTTCTAAAAAGTGTTCGCGGATACGCTCTAGTTCAGCTGTATCCCCTTCACGTGTTTGCACCTCAAAGTCGTGGATCCATACTTTTCGATTGTCAGAAAGAGTCACGGGAAAGGGAATCTCGGTCAGAACCTTGAGATTCATATTCTCTAAAACAGGGAGAACATCAGAGAGGGATACGGGCTTTTCTAAAGAATAAATCTTAAAATTTAGTTTGCTATTATCTTGCCCTTCTATTTGATTGAGGCGAGACCTTAGACGGGATTGACTAAAAGCCTGTTCAATCTCAAAGATATCTATAATGGTTTCCTCTGCCGTAAATTTTTCTTGATACCCTTTCTTAAACCCTAAACCATAGCGCTCAAAGAGACGGGTACTCTTTTCTTCACCCAAACTCATCAAAAGGGCTTTATATAAATGATCACGCCATGTTAAAGAGGCTTCGATCAGTTCATCTTCAATAGCTTGAAGATCATAGGATAAACTACCTTTATGTAAAAGCTTGAGCGTAAAGTGAATCCGCGCAAAAGCAAGCTCCCCCAATTGAACATGCCAATTTGTCATTTGACCATTTAAATCACGCTCCAGAATATCCCCTATTTTACGTCGAAGCGCGCTATCATATCCTTCACGGGGTATATACACCAAACAAGATACATACCTCTCAAATTTGTCGGGACGAATAAAAAGCGTTAAACGTTGACGATTTTGAAGCTGAAGAATGGCCATGCACGTTTCATAGAGCCAATCCTCAGAAGCTTGAAAAAGCTCATCTCTCGGGAAAGATTCTAAAATATGAATGAGTGTCTTACCATCATGCCATTGTTCAGAAAAACCAGATCGGACAATAATTCGAGAAACTTTTCGCCGTAAAAGAGGGATGTCTCGCGCGCTTCGATTATAGGCAACTGACGTAAAAAGCCCGATAAACATATATAATCCAACAACAGCTCCCTTTTCATCAAAATGCTTAATCGTAATAGAATCCATTGGGTCTCGACGATGGACAAGAGAAGGCTGGGTTGTTTTCGTAATAATCAGAGGATCAGATTCAATAATATACTGCCTATTCCTGGGTGTTAGCTCAACTCCCTCAAAAATATGGGTCATGCTCTGTTTCAGAGGATCTCTTAAAATACCAAGCCCCTCTTGAGGAATGAGACTCTGTTCAATAGTTGGTTGTCCTCGAGCAACTTTATATTCGCAAAATCCTAAAAAAGTAAAATGATTGTTTTCAATCCACTCAAGAAAAAAAAGGGTTTCCTCTAGCTCATCTTTAGCAAGAGGAGAGGGATATTTCTTTAGCTCTTTAATTGCTGATTGAAGACGCTTTCTCATGGGCATCCAGTCTTCTACTGAAACTCTGACGTCATCAAGAGTACGAGCAACTTCTTGCTCAAGAAGTTTGAGCTTTGTGGGAGGTAAAGGCTCCAAGATTTCACAATGAATAAAAGACTCATAATTTTCAGTTTCGTGATTTTCGTGATTGTGCTGCGTAACATCAATAAGCTCGTGATTTGTGTTACGCTTTACTTGCATCACAGGGTGAATAACCAAATGGATTGAATATCCTAAGCTATTAATGACTCCCGTCACTGAATCTACAAGAAAAGGCATATTATCATTGACAATTTCCACAATGGTTTGAGGAATAGAGTTGTCATTGATTTCTCTCGTTTTTACATAGGCACGTATTTTAGCTTGTCCAGGCATCCGGACAAAACTGAAATTCCATATCTCATAAACAGAGGTAACTAAGGAATTGAGAGAGTTTTCTGTCAAATCCTCAAGTGATACATTAGCGTAATAGCATTCCGCAAAGGTTTGTGCAGATTTTTGAAGAGTGAGAGGAACTTGTCGCTGGAGCATATGAGCAATATGGTCCAGAATTTTCTGCTTTTGTTTTTCGTCAGTCGATTCTCTTTCAGACATGAGCCTTCTCTCTTATTTTACTTTTACAGTATGACAAAAAAATTAAAGGACGCCAGAGATTTTGATAAAGAGATGAGGGAAAATTTAATTAAAACCACCTTATAAGTGGGTTATCCATTTTAGCCTTTGTCTCTTTTGACTCTTTAAATGAACTTGCCATGACTTGACTATAGTCTTGGGGATGTTAATGAATGATTAAACGGGAGAGACCCTGATGAATTTACTGGAGCGGGCGAAGGGATTTGAACCCTCGACCCCAACCTTGGCAAGGTTGTGCTCTACCCCTGAGCTACGCCCGCATTTGAATTGAGGGCTATCATACCGAGGATCCTCTCATTTTCAAGAAGAAAATACATACTCCTTTTTTTTAGCTTATTTTGTAGGAATGATCACGTACTCTCCTGTCCACAAGACTAAAGAAAGAGCGATGGCCCACATGACGCATCCGATCAAAAAATCCAAAATTTTCCAAGATAGCGGCTTTTGAAAGAAAGGTCTTAAATAACTCGCTCCATAGCCCAATCCAAAAAACCAAATGAAAGAAGCAAATATAGCTCCTAAAGCGAAAAAAGGTCGTTCCGAAAGACAAAATTGAGCCCCAATACTTCCCAAAAGAACAACTGTATCCAAATATACATGGGGATTTAAAAGACTCAAAGCGAGGATCGTCGTAAGCGTTACTTTTAAATTGGGGGGCTCACGACTTGCCTCAAGGTGAAGGGATTCGGTCTTAAAAACAGAGCGAAAGGACCTGAATCCATAATAAAATAAAAAGGCGGCGCCTCCCCAACGGGCAGTGGTTAACAAGAACATATTGGATGTTAAAATCGTTCCAAAACCTCCCACGCCCACGCAAATCAATAAAGCATCAATCAGAGCACAGATAAAGACAGTTATAAAAATGTAGTTCTTTAAAATACCTTGCTTCAGCACAAAGGCGTTTTGGGCTCCAATGGCGATAATCAATCCTGCCCCAGTTCCACACCCTTCAATAAAGGGTGCTATGTAAAATTCTTTCATAAAAATAACCAGGCTTTCCTTGCTTTATACGTTATAGAACTCAGCTATTTATAGACTAAAAAAATTTCTCTTGCCAAAAAGATTTTTTCCTCTCATATTCGGATCGCCTCATCTAGAGGTAGTATATATTTATGGAGAAAAATAAAATGAAGTCAGTAGCTTTAACATTAGCACTTCTTTTGGGTACAATGACCTGTGTTTTCGCAAATACAGATGCTCCTAAAGAAGAGAACGTTTCTCTTGAGGAAGCAGACGCAACAGAAGCAGCTGCTCCAAAAGCAAACTAATAGAACAACAACAGTTTGTTGACGTTTTAAAAAAGGGAAATGTTCATGCATTTCCCTTTTTCTTGACCCTTTAAAAAAACTCGTGTACTTCCTATTCCATGGTATTCTCACGTTCAAAAAACTACCTTATTTTTCTTCTTCGTGGTTGGCTTTATGAGCTCTTTGGTCTTAGCTTTTTAGCGTGCTCTTTTGTTCTAACACTCTCACTTTTAACCCACGCCCCTACAGATCCTTCTTGGAATCTAGTTGCTGATAGTGAGATCCAAAATTTTTTAGGATCTTTTGGGGCTACAATAAGTGATCTTTTTTTGCAATTTTTTGGTTCCTTAAGTTATGTGTTTGCTGTTTTTTATTTTGGATTTGGGTTGTTTCTCTTTACACATCCAAAAAAATACATCTTTTTTTTGCGGTTTAGCCTCTTTTTAGGAGGGTTTCTTCTCCTTTTGGCAAGTCTTTCTTTCTGGGAAAAGGGAGGTGTTTTGGGATATCTCCTCATGAAAAACCTAAGAGAAGTTCCACTCTCTCCTTTGAGCCTCACCCTCTTGCTCTTAGCTGTTAGTCTCCTGCTTCTTGTCATGGCAAGCGGAGTCAAATTTTCTCACCTTAAAAGATTTCTCGCGTTGCTTCCAAAACCTCACCTTCTTCCTAAAAAAACAGAACAGACTTCTTTTTCTTCTCTTCCTGAAGAAGATTATCCGGAAATTAAAAAAATTCCCCAGGATACTTCTCTCAAATTAATGAATTATGGAAAACCAAAGTCTCCAAAAACAAAACCTCAACCGCTTACGACACCTAAACCATTTTATCAAGATGAGCCCTATCAACTCCCGCCCCTCGAACTGCTCTATATCCCAAAAAATATTATACAAAAGTTTGAACTTGATGAAAAATCTCTTCGAGAAAATGCGGAAACTCTTGAGTCTGTCCTTAATGACTATGGCATTCGAGGAGAAATTGTAGAAATTAGGCCTGGTCCTGTGGTGACCCTTTATGAACTTGAACCTGCTCCAGGTGTAAAATCTTCACGCGTTATTGCGTTGGCTGATGATATTGCACGCTCAATGAGTGCTATTTCAGCGCGCGTTTCTGTTATTCCTGGAAAAAACGTTATCGGTATTGAGCTTCCTAATAAAAATCGTGAAACGGTTCATCTGAGAGAACTGCTTTCTCATGAGGATTATGAACAATCCAAAACTCACCTTACTCTCATTTTGGGAAAGGATATTAGTGGAGCTCCTATCATTGCTGATTTAGCGCGAATGCCTCATTTACTTGTTGCGGGAACGACAGGATCAGGAAAATCAGTGGCTGTTAATGCCATGATTTTATCTTTAATTTATCATTTGCCTCCTGAACGTTGCAAATTTATCATGATTGATCCAAAAATGTTGGAGCTTTCAATTTATGATGGAATACCTCATCTTTTAGCTCCTGTCGTTACTGATCCAAAAAAAGCTGTCGTTGCTCTTCGTTGGGTTGTTCGAGAAATGGAAAGTCGCTATCAAGCGATGTCTAAACTTTCTGTCCGAAATATTGAAGGGTACAACCAACGTATCCTCGAAGCTAAGTTTCAGGGACAACTTATTTCGAGACGTGTTCAAACAGGCTTCGATCCAGAAACAGGGAAGCCTATTTTTGAAGAACAGCCCCTTCCCATGGAACCTCTCCCCTTTATTGTCGTTGTTGTTGATGAAATGGCTGATTTGATGCTAGTGGCTGGCAAGGAAATTGAATCTGCCGTTCAACGACTTGCCCAAATGGCTCGTGCAGCGGGTATTCATTTAATTATGGCAACCCAACGTCCTTCCGTTGATGTTATTACAGGAACCATTAAAGCAAACTTTCCAACACGTATTAGTTTTCAAGTGAGCTCAAAAATTGACAGCCGTACTATTTTAGGTGAGCAAGGAGCGGAACAACTGCTTGGTCAAGGGGATATGCTTTATATGGCAACGGGAGGAAGAATTTCTCGTGTTCATGGACCTTATGTGGGGGACACTGATGTTGAAAAAGTTGTTCAGTTTTTGAAAACGCAAAGTGAACCGTCCTATATTGAAGATATTACTGTGGATTCTTCATCACCTGAACTCAATTTTGGTAGTGAAGAAGGAAGCGAAGAACAGGCTCTTTACCAACAAGCTTTGGCCATTGTTTATCGGGAAGGCAAAGCATCGACAAGTTTTATCCAACGGCATCTAAAAATAGGGTACAATCGAGCAGCTCGACTTATTGAGCAAATGGAAGAAGAGGGGATTGTGAGCTCTCCTAACCATGTTGGCAAAAGAGAAATTTTAATAAGACGCTCTCAGGAGAATATATGATGAAAATCAAGAAAATAATTTTTACTTTAGTGGCTTTTGGGCTTTCGTTGATATCGGCGAAAGCCTTTGAAGGAACCCAGCCCTATGAAAATTATCTTAATCAGCTTAAAACTCTTTCTGGAAACTTCACCCAGATCAATAGTAAGGGTCAAGAAGCTTCGGGTACTCTTCAAATTTCTCGACCTGGAAAAATGCGTCTTACTTATAACCCACCTTCGCCCCTTTTAATTGTCGCCAATGGAAAATGGCTAATTACGAAAGATAGAGAAGCTGATCAGGTTGATTACGTTTCTTTAGATAAAACACCCGCTGCTTTTATCCTACGTCCTCTGGTTCGTTTTAGCGGTGATGTAGAAGTTACAAATGTTCTTCCCAAAGGAGAGACAACGGAAATTTCTCTGATTCGGAAAGAAGATCCAGATTCAGGTTATATTACTCTTGTTTTTTATGATGATCCAATTGCCCTAAAGGAATGGCGTGTTGTTGACGGTCAAGGGGTAGAAACGCGTGTTTCACTTTCACATATACAATCCAATATCCCGCTCCCTGCTAACCTTTTTGCCATTGAAAGTCCCAGCCTCATTCAGCAAATTTTTTAAACATTGACATGCTTTTTATGAGTTTATTACGTCAGCGTTCACTTGAATTCTAGACACTTGATTAATTATTGAATACCAATGACGACTTTTTTGATATCGTCAAAATAATGAGATTTTTGAATTTCTTTGGGATCTTTTATTCCATTAAGGTTAACAATAATTAGACGGCCTTTTCCATATCCATAATCATCTCGGAAATCATAAATAGCGCCAATGATGGCAAGGTGACCAGAGTCGACCTTGTTTTTAAAGGTATTCAAAGATTGTTCAACTTGATGATGAACGTTCAAAGAAACACCTTGTTGATCATTAGCAGCTCCACTCACATCAATGGTCTGAATTTCTTTCCGAATTGCAGTTGGCAGTTGACTAAAATCGCCCATCGCCGCTTTCACCGCTCCACAATGGGAATGTCCCACAAAAATAAGCACCGGCGTTTTTAAAACATCAACCCCATATTCTATCGACCCTTGGGTAGTGATAAATTGATTACCGATATTTCTCGCCATGAAAATATCATTTTCGGCTCCTTTAGAAAAATTATCAGCTTGAACACGCGAATCTGAGCATAAGACCATGGTTACTCTGGGGTTTTGAATATCCAAGAATCCTCGAAAATGCTTCGCTGATTTTGAGTCTGCAAAAGCTGCATTATCTTCAACTAAGTCATTAATCGCTTCCTTAATTGTTTGTGAGAGGGAATCTGACTTGGATAAAACCTCATGAGCATGTAGATGGTTTGTAAAAAGTAAAGCTATAAAAAGTAGCATGGTAAGCTTTAGTTTTTTCATGGATCGTCCCCTCATTTTTGCTTCTTTTTAGCAAAAAAATCATAACATTTTCTTAAGATGGTTCTTTTTTCGAGACATCTAACTAAAGAGAGACGCGGAATTCACCCAGCTTTAAGAGCATTTGGGATTGTTCTTTATAGGATGTGTGGATTTCTATGTATAAAATAGCTAAGCTATTTGGCGTGAGTGACGTTGCCGTTCTTAAGTGGATAAGGAATTAATTGAAGAGGTTCTCGCCCATGCTAAGACCGTTATGAGTGATGTGGCATTTTGTGAATGGAAAAAAAAGAAAGTTTGGCTCTGGAGAGCCATTGACGGCGCATCACGTCGACCTTTCGGATGGGAAGGGCACTCGTGGCGATTCATGCTGCAAAAGGCTAATAGGATCGTGTTGATGATGGGGAATGTGTAATTGTAACAGATGATTGGGCAGGTTTCTATCGACTTTTACCTGAAGATCGTCACTTCCCAGGTAAAGATTTAACCTTTTCAATTGAAGTTTCGAACAGTGATAGTTGTAACCGCCTAGCTCGATTTATTCGCAAAACTAAAGCCTTAAGCGGAAGTCTCGATAGGGTGCATGCCAGCTTGAAGCTCACGCATCACCTTCAGGATGATTCTGTACTTCATGCCTATCTCAATCCCCTTACAGCTATCTTTAATTAGATATCTAGTTGAACGGATTATCAAGCAACCATCCCCACTTCACAACGGAAGCAGGGGTGGATAGGTAATATATTACGTTAACTTCTTTGCAATGGGCTTGTTTAAGGTAAAATTTTCTCGATTCATGATATTAGCTCCTTTCAACAGGATAATCCATTTCGTCTGCCCATTCGCGTATGCCACCAGCATACTCAAGGATATGGGTATAACCTTCTTCATTGATCATCCTTTCGACTAGTGTTCGTCCCTGTGGACATTGGTACGCTCCACAATATACGATAATGAGAGAATCTTTATGTGGGGCAACCTGTAACACTATCTCTGGAGATGAATCAAAGGGTACAGATTTACCGCCAGGAACACGCCGTCCATCATCCCATTGTTTGTTTCGTGCATCCAGAATTACCATATTGGTTTTTGTATCGATTAAATTTTTAAGCGCTTTTGCATCAATAAGACCATGGTCTGATGCTTGTACTTTCTTCTGGTTCAAGGAAGATGGTAAGCAACTACTATTGTCGCAATTTACTTGTTGATCATGTTTCATTTTTACGTTCTCCTATTGTTGATGAAATGTTGAATTATTCTTCTTTTGCGCGGATGCAGAGTGCGACACAAAAGCATAGCTTAAACTTATTCCGGTTACATAAAGCGCTGCGCTGAATAAATAAAGTGTTATATATTTGTTCATAAGTCTCTTGTCCTCATTAAGTTAGCTTAATTTCAACTGTATTATATTTCCATAAATTGGACTATAATGTATTTTTAAGAAACATTGTTTTAAAAATGGAACAATAAAAATGACCTTGGACGATATTGAGATTTTTGTAAAAGTTGTTGACCATAAAAGCTTTTCAATGGCTGCTAACCTGTTAAGGCTCCCAAAGTCAACTGTGAGTCGACGGATTGCTCAGATGGAAGAACGCTTGGGAATAAAGTTATTGAATCGCACGACACGGCAATTAAGTCCCACGCCGATCGGTCAGGCCTATTACGAAAAGTGCATCATTGTTCTGGAACGCCTTACGGAGGCGCAAGATTTAATTAAAGGACTACAAGCAGCGCCAAAAGGACGTTTGCGTCTGACCATTCCTCATGAACTTGGAATTTTCTATTTGAAAGAAATTATTGCTGATTTTCTAAAAAATTATCCAGATATTTGGCTCGAATTGGAACTTGCGAATCGGATTGTTGATCTCGTAGAGGAGAGCTGTGATTTAGCACTTAGAATTGGCCACCTCCCAGATTTTTCTCTTACGGCTGTTAGGGTCATGGAAATGCGGGGAGGGATTTATGCAAGTCCCGAATTCTTACAAAACAACCCTCTGCCACACCATCCTTCTGAAATACAAAAAGATAAATGTATCCAATTTCGCACAAGCTATGTACATGCGTGGAAATTCTTGCATGAGCTTCATGGACGGATAGAAGTCATTCCTGCTGGACGAATGCAAGTTAACAGTATGGACTATGTATGCCTGCTTGCTGCTCAAGGATTTGGTATGGCTGCAATTAACAAAATCGTTGCTTTACCTTATGTTCAGAAAGGAGAACTAGTAGAAATTCTCCAAGATTATAAATTATCATTTCCAGATATTTATGCTGTATATCCGAGTCGCAAATTTATCTCACCCAATGTGCGAGCTTTCATTGATTATATCAAGCTGCGCTTAATTGTTTAAGTTTAAAGTGTGATGGGTGAGCCTCAAGCTAGCTTGCACAATATGGAGATTGCTGTTTGAGACCGTCGTTTTACGGATATATCGAGCTAGGCAGTGACGAAGATCGCTATTATAAGCTTCAATAGGAAAGGTAACGTCTTTACTTAAAAAGTGGCGATTTTCAGGAAGAGGCCGATAGAATCCAGCCCATTCGTCCATGACAAATACACACTTCCCATCATCAACTCGATCAATTAACCTTTTGCAGCATGAATCTTCATGAAGATCCAACTCCCATACCAGCGGCCGACGTGTTACGTTACTTTTTTAATCCTAGAAGGGAATATTCTTACGCTCAATAACCATACATTATGATACTTCATTCTGCTTTGTCGACGACTTTTGCAAAGGACTTGAGCCTTGGTATAAAAAAATTTGTATAAAGAGTAACCTCTTGTGGAATGCTTTTTCAACAAAATTAAAAACTTTAGACACATCTTCTCACGCATTGACAAAAAAGCTTCTTCCTTTGCTGGATTCTTAGCTTATGCTTCATTTATACTTTGGCTGAGATAAGCGTAAACAATCTAATAAGATGATAAGGTTTTTCCCTATATATAAATGAAATTTCTTACTCATTTACACTCCACCGGAAAAGAAATGACGGAAAGCGAGCTATTCTCTTTCCGTCATTATCCCGCTCCCTGGGGAGGCTCACTTTTTTTATCTTTTAATACGTACTCGTAACAGAGAGTGAGACTTATTCATCCTCTCTTGTATGGGATTCTCCAATAAACTTATGGATTCTTGAGGTTGTCGTTTCGTCATGGTCAGTCAACCACTCTGAATTCTTAAGAGCTTCCTTCATATCTTTATACCCATGTTCTGCTCTGCTCTTGATAGAAAGTTTTGAGAATTCACAGTCGCAGGAAGAAACCTCGTAGGCAGGCTTCTTGTAAGAAAGATGGATAATATCAAAAAGAGTAGTATCATCTGCTTTCTTTTGGATTTCTTTAGCAATAGGACTATTTTTTATGTCAGCTGGAAGATGCTTTAAAAGAAAGCTAATGTAAGCTTTTAGATTTTTTCTATTCATAATCTGTTTCAAACTATGAGTTGTGCGGGAAGAAAATTGAATGTTTTTAAGGGTTAAAGTGATATCATCCATATTTTCAGGAATACGTCCATCTGCAGCAAACAGATCAATCATAAAACAAAGAGTATGCATTTTGGGTTCAGCATTAAGAATTCCTTCAATAGGGGTATTACTTGAACAACCCCCATCCCAATAGAGATCACCATCTATTTCAATTCCGGGGAATCCTGGAGGCATTGCACCAGAAGCCATAACATGCTCGGGTCCAAGTGGCATTTTTGCACTGTCAAAGAAATTTAAAGTTCCATCTTTTACGCGTGTTACCCCTAGAATTAAACGAGCTAATTTCCCTGAGTTAATTCCTTCGAAATCGACAAACTCTAGGAGAGTTTCGCGCAACTTTGATGTATCATAGTAACTTATTGCCCCAGGAGTTCCTTTAAGATGTTCGGTGGGAGAGATTTTTCTTGGAGAAAAAAAAGCAGGTTGGCCAAACAAAAATCCCTGCAAAGAAGCTAGCGTATTAATAAACTTACGAAGGTCTCCTGTGCTTTCAGGTATAAAAGGAGATTCGGGCCATGATATTGTGTCCCAAAATTTCGTTAACGCTTCAATACGATTTTCTGGCTTATTACCTGCGATAATCGCGCCGA
Source organism: Alphaproteobacteria bacterium (assembly GCA_017992885.1). Classification (GTDB taxonomy): domain Bacteria; phylum Pseudomonadota; class Alphaproteobacteria; order UBA9655; family UBA9655; genus UBA9655. The sequence continues at coordinate 44,817 of JAGONT010000006.1, read as the reverse complement.
CAAATGCACCAATGGAAATTCCAGCGACAAGAGAAGGAGAATAGCCACTTTCTTGCATTGCTTTTATAACCCCTATGTGATAAGCGCCAAGAGATCCACCTCCTTGACAAGCCATTGCAATTCTATTGTATTTTGATTGTATTTTTTTTTCCATTACGGTTCTCCTTTAAGTTATTTAATTACATTTACCATAAATGGATAAAAAATTCGTTAATGAGCCCATTTAAAGTTAAGGGTACAGGTGAACGTATAGGGGTGAATAACATGAGATAACTCTCCTCACACATTTAAAGGGGTTAAGGGAAGGGGGAGGATAGGGGTCTACACCTAGAAATCATAACCGACTTGGAATAGGGCAACGTCAATTTCTTGGGTATATAAAATTTTATTTAAAATTAAGTTTAATAGTTTTCTAGAAATTTTAACTGTTTTGAATTGACCATTAACACCTGACCTGAGATTAGGTATATAGGGAGAGGCATTTATAAAGTAGGACATCATGCTTCAAGCACTCTCTATACGCAACGTTATTTTAATTGATGATCTTCACATTGACTTTGCAGAAGGACTTTGTGTTTTAACGGGCGAAACAGGAGCAGGAAAATCTATTCTTCTCGATGCTCTGGGATTTGCTTTAGGAGATCGCGCAGAAGCAAGACTTTTAAAATCTGGGACAACAAAAGCTGCTGTGACAGCGACTTTCCTTCTTTCTCCTCTTCACGCTCTTTGGCAACAGCTTGAAGATCAAGGAATTGCTTATGCACCCGGAGAAATCATCTTTCGTCGTATTCTCGACGCTAATGGTAAGAGCAAGTGTTTTATAAATGATCAAATGGTAAGTCAAACTTTGATGCGCCGTTTGGGGCAAGATCTTGTTGAAATACACGGACAGTTTGACCAATTGTTCCACCCTAAATCTCAATTGATTGCCCTTGATACTTATGAAAAAATTGAAAAAAAATCTGTGCAAGAGGCCTTTAAAAGGTTGCAAGAGGCCAAAAAAATATTACAGACTTTTGAAGAAAATTTAAATAAATCCTTTGAAAGGCAAGTTTTTTTACGTTTTGCAATAGAAGAAATCGAAAAAATAAAGCCTCAAGCAGGAGAAGAAGACAGACTTGAGGCTGAACGATCTTTGATTGCTCATCGAGCTAAAATTGCAGAAGCTCTTTTAAACGCCGATCAAAATCTTGCAACAATCGTTTCTGGTCTTTCACAAACTCATAAAGCTTTAGATCGTGTTAAAGACCTGTTGCCAGAAAAAATAAATCCCCTCCTTGAGGGGTCAGATCGAGCCATTGTGGAAGTTCAAGAAGTTCTTGAAGGAATGAACTCCTTAAGAACAGAAGTGGAAGGAACTCCACGTACGTTAGAGACTCTCGAAAATCGCCTCTATGCACTAAGTTCTTTAACCAGAAAATACCAAACAGAAAATCTTGTTTCTTGTTTGATTGAGTTTAAGAATGAGTTTACCACTTTAGAACAGGGAGAAAATCATCTTGAGTCTTTGAAAGCAGCGGTTACAGCGGCTAAGAATGAGTACATTGAAAGAGCTCGCACTCTTTCAGAAAAGCGAAAACAGGTGGCCTTAAAGTTACAAGAAGCTGTAGCTATGGAATTTCCGCCTTTAAAGTTAGAACATGCAAAATTCCGGATCCATTTTGAAGACCTTATTGAAGATGCTTGGGGCGTTTCAGGGATGGATAGAGTTGAGTTTTACATTCAAACAAATCCTGGGACTCCTGAAGGGTCACTTTCAGCTATTGCGTCGGGAGGAGAATTATCTCGGCTTATGTTGGCTCTTAAAGTAGTGCTAGTCAAATCTGGTGCTGTGCCAACACTTATTTTTGATGAAATTGAAAGTGGAACAGGAGGAGCTGTTGCGGCTGCGATAGGAGAACGATTGAAAACTCTTGCTCAAAATATTCAAATTTTGGCGATTACCCACTCTCCTCAAATCGCCTCTTATGGAAACCAACATCTAGTGGTGGTTAAAACTGTGAAAAATGAAGCCACGGCAACGCACGTTATTGCTTTGCAAAGCGAGGAGAAACATGAGGAAATTGCTCGTATGCTTGCTGGAGAAGAAATTACGGCTGAAGCACGAGCTGCCGCAAAACGTTTAATAGAGGGTAGTGATGAATATGAGCAAAATTCCAGTCAAAAAATTATCTGAGGAAGAAGCAAAGGAAGAACTGAAGCATCTTGCCGAAATTATCTCTCATCATGATCGCCTCTATTACCTTGAAGATAAGCCGGAAGTGAGTGATGCAGAGTATGATGCGTTGCGCTTTCGTAATGAGTCTATTGAAAAAAGGTTTCCCTTTCTCATTCGAAAAGATAGCCCTAGCTTAAAAGTAGGTGCCCCTCTTTTGGGAGCTTTTAAAAAGGTAAAACATCGTCGACCTGTTCTTTCTCTGGACAACGGTTTTGAGGATCAGGACGTATATGATTTTCTCGAGCGTACTCGGCGATTTTTGGGTCTTTCTCCTGAAACCCCTGTTGAGATTGTTGCAGAGCCAAAAATTGACGGACTTTCGGCTATTTTGTTGTATCAAGAAGGGGTCTTTAACCTTGGAGCAACACGGGGAGATGGTACAGAGGGAGAGGATATTACAGTCAATCTGCAAACTCTAAAGGATATTCCTCATATTATTGATGCTGAGGACTTTCCTTTTACGACCGAAATTCGTGGGGAAGTCTACATGCGTCATGAGGATTTTATGATCATGAATAACAAGAGACAAGCTCAGGATCTTCCTCCTTTTGCAAATCCACGTAATGCGGCTGCAGGTTCTGTTCGACAGCTTGATCCTCAAATAACAGCACGGCGACCTTTAAAATTTTTTGCTTATTCGTGTGATGATTACGAACCATTTCATGTAACAACTCATTGGGCGTTTTTAGAGAAACTAAAAAATTGGGGCTTTATGGTCAATCCCTTGGCTCGTCTTTGTGAAAATGAGGAAGAAATTATTGCGTATTACCGAGAATTAGAAGCGCAAAGAGCTCATCTTTCCTATGACATTGATGGAATTGTTTATAAAGTAAATCGTATTGATTGGCAAAATCGAATGGGATATTCGGCACGAGCTCCGCGGTGGGCACTTGCCCATAAGTTTCCAGCTCAACAAGCGCAAACCTATCTTGAAGATATTTTGATCCAAGTGGGGCGCACAGGTGCACTGACTCCTGTTGCTGTGCTTGCACCCATTACTGTGGGAGGTGTCGTAGTGTCTCGAGCTAGTCTCTATAATGAAGATGATATTGCCCGTAAAGATATTCGTGTGGGAGATACGGTTATCGTTCAACGAGCAGGAGACGTTATTCCTCAAATTGTGTCTGTTATTTTAGATAAAAGACCTGAAGGATCACAACCATTTAACTTTCCACATGTTTGCCCTGTTTGTGGATCTCATGCCATACGCCCTCCAGGAGAAGCTGTAAGAAAATGCATAGGAGGCCTTGTGTGTGCTGCACAAGCAACTTTGCGGTTACGCCACTTTATTTCACAGGATGCTTTTGATATTGAAGGTTTTGGGTCAAAGCATATTGAAGCTTTTTATAAAGATGGTTTGATCCAGTCTCCTCAAGATATTTTTACCTTAGAATCACGAGATCAGCAAAGTTTAACTCCCTTAAGCAGGCGAGAAGGATGGGGCTCTCTATCCGCTCAAAATCTTTTTAAAGCGATTGAAATGCGGCGGATTATTCCTCTCCATCGTTTTATTTATGCTCTTGGCATTTTGCACGTTGGTCAAACCACAGCTAAGCTTTTGGCGCGTCATTACTTATCTTATGGTGCTTGGAAAGAGGCTATGATCGAGGCTAAAGATCCCGAGCGTCAAGCCTATGTAGATTTGATTTCCATTGATGGAATTGGCCCCAAGGTTTCTGCAGATTTAGTAGCCTTTTTTGATGAGTCTCATAATCTTAAGGTTTTAAATGATCTTTTAGAAAAGGTAACAATACGAGATGAGAAACCCATTCAAACTTCTTCAAGCTTTCTCGCAAATAAAACCATCGTTTTTACGGGTACGCTTCAACACATGACGCGAGCGGAAGCAAAAGTGAGGGCTGAGAGTCTGGGGGCAAAAGTATCAAGTTCGGTCTCTTCTAAAACAGATTATGTGATCATTGGAACTGAAGCAGGTTCAAAAGCAAAAGATGCCAAGAAACTTGGGGTTTCTCTTCTTACTGAGGAAGAGTGGCTCAAGATGGTCAGTGTTTCATAACTAAAGAATGAGATCAACATTACCTTCTTTTGGATTGTTTAATCTATCCTCGGCGAATTGGATTCAACCTTCTGCCCTCCTTACTTACAATACAGATAAATGTTTCTTTCATTGATGCGTCTAATCCTGCATAATACCGCATTGAGTATCTCTTTTTAGGTATAGGTCAAAAAGATATTCTCCTCTTTCTCAGGATGCAATTACAGTATTTGGTGGAAAAATAAGTATATGCTTTGTATTGTACTACCATAAATGGAAGCATTGCTACTTATAAAAGCAATAGAAAGGTTGATTTGTTAATGCTAAAGATAGGTGAAGCTTCTCTTTTCAACTCAAGAAAGAAGTTGCCGCAATATTTATATGCTTATCGTATAGGAGTCTTAAAATGATTTCAGTTCCCCTCGTAAAATTGCCTCATGGAGAAGGATTACCCCTCCCCACCTATGCAACAACCCAAAGTGCAGGTGTTGATTTGATGGCGGCCATCAATGAGTCTTTTTTCTTGAAGCCCTTTCAACGAAAACTTATTCCCACGGGAATTTCTTTAGCTCTTCCCCCGGGCTACGAAGCTCAAATTCGACCCCGATCAGGATTGGCCTTAAAACATGGCCTCACAGTATTAAATTCACCTGGAACGATTGATGCAGACTATCGAGGTGAAATCCAGGTTATTCTTATTCACTTAGGGACAGAAGATTTTTTGATTGAAAGAGGTCAGCGGATAGCCCAGTTAGTTTTGAGCTCTTTTTCTAGTGTTTGTTGGAGTGAGGTTGATCAACATGATAATTTTGAGCACAATTCCCGACAAGGAGGCTTTGGTTCAACAGGCCTAAGGAACAACGCATGAAACGATATTTATACATTCCTCTAGTTTTTTTGATGTTTTCGTCAGCGATGAGAGCTGAAAAAATCCCTCTTCCCAGATTTGTTTCTTTAAGACCAGATGAAGTGAATGCCAGAGTGGGACCTGGTCCCAATTATCCCGTAGAATGGGTATATTTAAAGACAGGTCTTCCTGTAGAAGTAACTGCAGAGTTTGATACGTGGCGAAAAATTCGCGATAGTGAAAATGCTGAAAGTTGGGTTCATCAAAGTATGATTTGCTCTAAGAGACATGCTATTGTTCAAGGGGGTGAAACTATTCTCTTTGGGGAAATGGATATAAATAGTCGTCCTCTTGTTCGATTACAACAAGGTGTTGTCGTTGAACTGCTCAAATGTCGTGATGAGTGGTGTCAGATTCGGATTTATGATTTTAAAGGATGGATTCCTAGAAAATATTTGTGGGGTCTGTACCCACACGAAAACATCGGCTGAATTTGCACCCTCCTTAACTGTAATCATACCATACGTCGTGACAAAAGTGCTGCTGAGAGGGTTCCTTCATCAAGATAATCAAGTTCACCTCCCACGGGAACGCCCCGAGCAAGGCTGGAGAAATGAGTAACCCCTACTTCTTTAATCCGTTCGATAAGGTAGTGGCTAGTTGTTTGGCCTTCAACGGTTGCGTTGAGGGCGAAGATAATTTCTTTTACTTCTCTCGATTGGCAACGCTTTAAAAGAGAGGAAAGTCGCAAATCTTCTGGTCCCACACCATCAAGGGCAGAAAGTACCCCCCCCAAAACATGGTAATGACCTTTGTAAGAAGAAGTTCGCTCAAGGGCCCAAAGATCGGCAACGTTTTCAACCACACAGATAAGAGAAGAATCACGACGAAAGTCTTGGCAAAGAGCGCAAGGGTCTTGTGAATCAAGGTTACCACAGGTGGTGCAGTCTTTTACTTTCACCTCTACAATCTGAAGGGATTCCGTAAGGGCAGGCAAAGTTGTCGTACGATTTTGCAGTAAGTGCAAAGCCACCCGCTTTCCTGACCGCGGTCCTAAGCCAGGAAGCTTGGAAAGAAGCTGAATCAGGGTTTTAAGTTCATCACTGATCATAAACAAGGCCTGCAAAATGAGAGTTAAGAATCATTATTTTTTGTAAAGTAATCTAGAAAATCCCTCTTTACCACCTTCACTTTCGCAAAGATGGCCTCAATAGTAGGAAAACTGAGCCATAACCCAGGCAAAAGAACGTGAGTCTATAAATATTTTTCATAAGGTAGGCGCTAAAATGGGAGTTTCATCCCTCCTGGAAGTTTCAGGCCTCCTGTCACTTTACCCATCTCTTCGGACGCTAAATCTTCAGCTTTCGTTTGTGCATCACGAATGGCTGCAACTAAAAGATCCTCCAACACTTCTCCTTCTTCAGGATTCAAAAGCGTAAGATCAATTTTGATGCTCTGTACACTTCCCTTTCCATCAGCAGTAACTTTTACAAGCCCTCCTCCAGACGTGCCTTCAACCTCAAGAGTCGCTAGTTTTTCTTGGACTTCCGCCATCTTTGCTTGCATCTTTTGGGCTTGTTTCATCATTTCGCCAATATTACCAAACATAGTGTCTCTCTTTCCTTATGTATCTTCAATCTCAACAAGGGATGTTCCAGGGAACGTTTGCATCATCATCTGCACAAGAGGATCTTGCAAGATAGATTGGCGACGCTCTTTAAGAGCCTGTTGAGCCTTTTCATAAAGAGTAGGGTGACCGATTTCATCGGAAATTGCAATCGTCCATACTTCATCTTTCTTGTTTTTTAAAAGATCCTGCAGTTGGTGAGGCAGCGTTTTCGGTGCTTTTTGGGTAAGTCGTAACGTTACAGTCGGAGGAGCAAAATCCACAAGATGAACGTCATAAAAAAGGTGTGCATGTAAAATGCCTTCCCGCAGGTGACTAACCCATTCCACGAGATCTTCAAAGGTAGAAAGTGACGTTTTATCCGTTGCTAAGACTTTTTTTTTAAGGAATTTTCCTCGGAAGATCCTTCCAAAAGATCACTTAAAGAAGGAAGAGGGGAAAGATGAGTGAGACGAATGATAATAACTTCCAAAGCTTTTTGAGGAGAGGGTGCACGTTTGATTTCTTCAAATCCTTTGGTAAGAATTTGCCAAGTCCGTGTTAGCGTAGGAATCGAAAGCGATTCGGCAAGCTCTAACCCTTTTTGCCGCTTTTCAGCTGTTAAAGTTATATCATCAGCCAGAGTTGAACTAATTTTTAGACAATGCAGCCAATGAGTCAAATCTAGAAGCTCTTCAATAAGGCGTAAAGGATCGGATCCTTCTTGATAAAAATAGCGCAACTTTTCAAGAGCGGTGAGGATGTTTCCTTCTGCTATTGTGTGAAATAAGTCTAAAAGCGCTCCTTGGTCAGAAAGCCCAAGCATTTGCCGAACGTACGTAACCGTGACGTGAGACTTACCATAGGTAATTGCTTGATCCAGCAAAGAAAGCCCATCCCGTACAGACCCTTCTGCAGCTTTCGCAATAAGTCCTAGAGCTTCGTCCTCACAAACAACGTTTTCTTGGGCACACAGGGTTTTGAAATAGGTGACTAAAGTTGGGCTTTCAATGCGCTTGAGGTCAAAACGCACGCAGCGAGATAAAATTGTTGCGGGAACTTTATGAATTTCCGTTGTAGCGAAAATAAACTTTACATGAGGAGGAGGCTCTTCAAGCGTTTTTAGAAGGGCGTTAAACGCACTTTTAGACAGCATGTGGACTTCGTCAATGATATATATTTTAAATCGCGCTGAAACAGCCTTATATCGAGACGCTTCAATAATTTCTCGAATATCATCCACACTTGTCCGACTGGCTGCATCAATTTCAATTACATCCATTGAACGATCTTGCGCAATGGCCGTACAAGATGAACAAGTCCCGCATGGCTCAGGCGTTGAACCTGTCTCGCAATTGAGGGAGCGAGCAATAATTCGGGCAGTTGTCGTTTTGCCTGTTCCGCGAATGCCAGTTAGAATAAAAGCATGTCCTAGTCTGTTTCCTTCAATACCTCGTTTTAAGATTTCGACGAGAAAATCTTGGCCAATAACTTCACTGAGTTTTGTCGGACGATATTTGCGAGCGAGCACACGATAGCCTTCAAGAGAAGAAGGAGAAGAGTCTGCGGAGGAGACAAGTTTAAGAGTGGCTTCCACGTGTATTCTATTCCTTTATAGGTGAGGGGCGTGCTTAACGTGACCCGCAGGGATCTTACGACGGCTGCTTCCTTCCGGACCTGACCGGGTTGATAAGGCCTACGTCCACAAACCAGCCCCTCTTCATTCTTATAGCAAACAAAGTAGGGGGGAGAGCAAGAGGAATGTGAAAATTTGTCATTTGTCCTTGAAGAGAGCTATATTTTCTTTAATTCTCCTGAGCAAAATTATCGAGAAACCATTTCTAGGTTGACGCCTGGAATCTCGAAAGGCATCCTGTTAAGAAAGGATACTAAAACAGGAAATTAGTGATGAAAAGTACGACTATGCAGTCGTTTTCGGAGAATCAACTCCAACCCATGGCTGATGCTATCCGGGTTCTTACGATGGATGCCGTTGAACACGCCCAATCCGGTCATCCAGGAATGCCAATGGGAATGGCAGATGTCGCAACAGTTTTGTTTGCAAAATTCTTAAAGTTTGATGCCTCTGCACCCCAATGGTTTGATCGAGACCGATTTGTTTTATCAGCTGGGCATGGATCCATGCTTTTATATTCTCTTTTATATTTAACAGGGTATCAGGACATGACCCTCGAAGAAATTAAGAACTTTCGCCAATGGGGTAGCCGTTGTGCAGGTCATCCTGAGCATGGGGAAGCAGAAGGAATTGAAACTACGACAGGTCCCTTGGGCCAAGGACTTGGGAATGCTGTGGGGATGGCCCTCGCTGAAAAAATGATGGGTGCCGAATTTGGGAAAGAGCTTGTCGATCACAAAATGTATGTAATCGTAGGTGATGGATGTTTAATGGAAGGTATTTCCCACGAAGCCATTTCTTTAGCGGGTCACCTTTGTTTGAATAATCTGATTGTCCTTTTTGATGACAACCAGATTTCAATTGATGGTCCTACCAATCTAGCCGTTACGGATAATCAACGTTTGCGGTTTGAAGCCTCCCATTGGGAGGTTATAGAGATTGATGGTCATAACTTTATCGAAATTGAAGCTGCTCTTCAGAAAGCTCAAACCGCAACAAAGCCTGTTTTTATTGCGTGTAAGACACAGATTGCCAAAGGATCTCCTCATAAAGCAGGAACGGCCGCTGTTCATGGTGCACCCTTAGGAGAAGAAGAAGTTCGAGCAACGCGTCAGAATCTTGATTGGCCTTACCCTGCCTTTGAAATTCCAGAAAATATTTTATCGGCGTGGCGTGAAGTTGGCAGGAGAAATAAGGAAAAACGTAAGGCATGGGAAAAGCGTCTTTCTCAAAATGAGAATAAAGCTGAAATCGAGCGGCGAATAAGAAAAGCTTTACCTCATAACTGGAAGAAACCTATTCAAAATCTTCTTGAGACGTTTGTCGCTCAGCAAACAAGTGTTGCAAGCCGCCAATCCTCTCAGATGATTTTAGATGTTCTTGCTGCTGAAATTCCTGAGCTTGTGGGAGGATCAGCTGACCTTACTGGTTCAAATAATACAAAAGCTAAAAATATGATACCCATCCGTCCAAATAATTACAAAGGGCGTTATATCCATTATGGAGTACGGGAGCACGGCATGGCTGCAGCCATGAACGGAATGGCTCTTCATGGAGGACTCATTCCCTATGGAGGAACATTTTTAGTTTTTACAGATTATTGTAGACCGGCGATTCGTTTGGCTGCCCTTATGGGCATTCGCGTGATTTATGTTATGACCCATGATTCCATTGGTCTGGGAGAAGATGGACCAACCCACCAACCCATTGAACATTTAGCCTCTTTAAGAGCTATCCCTAATCTTCGTGTTTTTCGCCCTTGCGATGCAGTGGAAGTTGGCGAATGCTGGATGCTTGCCCTTGAATCTACTAATTCTCCTTCTGTTATAGCTTTAACGCGTCAAAAACTTAATCTTTTGCGGAAGGAAGTCTCCCATAATCTATCCGCGCAAGGAGCTTATATTTTAAAGGATGCTCAAGGAATTCGAGAGGTTACACTTCTTGCATCAGGTTCTGAAGTAGAAATTGCCCTTAAAGCTCAAGAGATTTTAGAAAGTAAGAGTATTCATACAGCTGTTATTTCCATGCCCTGCTGGGAGCTTTTTGAAAAACAGGATCAAATGTATAAAGACACCATTTTAGGTAAGAATACATTCCGAGTTGCTATTGAAGCGGCATCGTCTATGGGGTGGGAAAAATATGTAGGAGATGAGGGTATTACGTTGGGGTTAAATCATTTCGGAGCCTCTGCTCCCTATGAAATTCTCTATCAGAAATTTGGCCTTACGGCCGAAAATATCGTCAAAATTGTCGAGAGGAGAAAGCATGGTCTGTAAGGTTTCTATTAATGGATTTGGTCGTATTGGGCGCCTTATTTTAAGAGCTATATTTGAGAGTCGCCGCTCAGATATTGAAGTCATTGCTATTAATGACTTAGGGTCTATTGCAGAGAGTGCCCATCTTTTTAAGTATGATTCGGTTCACGGACCTTTCCCGGGTACGGTGGAAATTCAGGATGAGGGGCTTAAAATTAATAATCACTTCATTAAAGTTTTTTCCATTCCTAATCCAATGGTTTTGCCTTGGAAAGAATTGGATGTTGATGTCGCGATGGAATGTTCTGGCCGCTTTACAAAGCGAGAAGACGCAGCCGCACACTTAAGTGCAGGAGCCAAAAAAGTTCTTATTTCTGCTCCTGCTGAAGGAGCAGATTTAACTGTTGTGTGGGGTGTGAATCATAATGAGCTCAAACCAAACCATAAAGTTGTTTCAAACGCTTCTTGCACAACTAATTGCTTGGCTCCAGTCGCATATATTCTTCATAAAGCGATCGGCATTGAGCATGGGTTTATGACCACCATCCATTCTTACACCGGCGATCAGCGCCTTGTAGATACGCTTCATAAGGACTTGCGTCGGGCAAGAGCGGCTGCTCTTTCCCTCATCCCCGCTTCAACGGGTGCAGCTAAAGCTGTAGGATTAGTATTGCCTGAATTAGCAGGAAAGCTGGATGGAACTGCTGTTCGTGTACCTACGCCCAATGTATCCCTGATAGATTTTAAGTTTGTGTCAAAACGCCCCACTTCTAAAGATGAAATTAATAAGGAAATAGCGCAAGCCGCAGAGGGTGAATTAAGGGGCATTCTCACCATTAACGATGCGCCTCTCGTTTCCATTGATTTTAATCATGATTCCGCGAGTTCTATTTTTGATTTAAAAGAAACGCATGTTATAGAAGGAAAATTCTGCCGGGTTTTATCATGGTATGATAATGAATGGGGCTTTTCCAACCGTATGGCTGACACGGCCGTTGCTATGGAAAAGGTGTAAAACTTGGTGCTTTATAGGGTAGAAATGTAATGGGCTCTTTTTGAGTCCAAGCTGTTTGATCGACTTGCCACCCTCCGCCTAGTGATTTGTAAAGAAGAACAGAATCAATGGCGAGAGAAGTTTGACTTTGCACCATAATAAGTGCATCTTCTTGTAAGTCAATTTCATTTTGAAGTACGGTAATATAATTAAGCAAGCCAGCATTAAAACGCAGCTTACTCAATTCTAACGCCTTATCGCTAAAATTATAAGATTCTTGTAATATTGCATAGCGCTTTGCTTCATTAGCATAAGTCACAAGAGAATTTTCTACATCTTCGAGAGCTTTTAAAATTGTACTTATATATTGATGATAGTTTTGATCTTTTGCACTTATTGCTTGATAAATATTTGATCTTACTTGACCAAAATCGATAATGCCCCAGGAAAATTGAGGCCCTATTGTATAGTACAAACTACGAGGATTGATGAAGTTTCTTATAAAATTACTTTGAAATCCAGGTGTTCCTGTCAAACTTATATTAGGAAAAAGATCTCCAATAGCAACTCCGATTTGGGCTGTTGACGCAGCTAAAGTTCGTTCAGCTTCACGGATGTCGGGTCGGCGAAGAAGAAGCTCACAAGGAAGTCCTGCAAAGATTTCAGATGGAAGCTGAGGAATAGGCTTAACGGGTAATAAAAGTTTATAAAAATAAGCTGGAGGTCGTCCCGTTAAAATAGACAGATGATGAATCGCAACCTTGATATCTGTTTCAAAAACAGAGATGTAAGCTTCTACTTGATTTCGATCAGCTTTTGCTTGATTCAAGTCAATTTCAGTAATCAATCCCGTACTTAAAAGATCTTCATTTAATTTACAAATAAAATCCCAATTTTCAACAGTTTTTTTTTGAATTTCTATTAATTTTTGTCGGCCACGAAGAGTGATATAATTGACAGCAGTCTCTGCAATTAAGCTAAGCATTAAGCTATGCATATCTTCCACCTGAGACTCTACGCTAGCTTCTGCTGATTCGATTCCACGTTGCAATCGACCAAATAAATCAATTTCCCAGTTTACGGATAACCCTAGATTGAAGATGTTAAAAAAGCGGGGCTGGCCAAGCCCAGGTGTTTGAAAAATGGGGGGAATATTAGGAGAAATACTGGATATGTTTGAAGTCGTGTTTGTTGTAAGACTGTTTTCATTATTATTGTATGAACCCACGCCATCAACATTAGGGGAAAAGGCTGCTTCTGCACCAAGGAGCGATGCACGTGCTTGGAAAATTTGCGCAAATGCCGTTTTTAAATCATGGTTTGATTTTATAGTTTCCTCTATCAAATGGGTGAGTATAGGATCATTATAATTTTTCCACCAAACAACTTCTGATAAAATATCACGGTTTTTATTTTTATCTTGAGGCGGAGCATTTTCCCATTTTTCAGGAACTTCCATAGAGGGCTTCTCATAATCGGGTCCGACTCTGCATGCGGAAGGCAATAAAGACAAAAAAAGAATAAGTATTTTTTTCATTGTGAAACAGATTTTTTTACAGAGGGAGTTAAACTATCAACCTGAATATAAACTTTAATAGCTTGACCTAAAAAAGCATGTGCAACTTTTTTAGGATCAAAACTATAGACGACTTGTAGAGCATGCGTATCGTCACTCTTTAGTGAGCTTGAAGAGATTATAGTAGGTTCTATATATTCAAACTTAAGGTTTACTTGAATTTTAGGGTGGCCAGGTATTATAGCAATGGCAGCGGCCTCCTTTTTTAAGCTCCAAGCATTTTTCTCTTCTATGTCTAAACGGATATGGTATCGACTTACATCACCCATTACCATTAAGGGGGTGGAGAGTGTTTCTGCAGATGCATATTCACCTGGGCGAATATTAATTTGGAGGACTTCACCATCGATTGGAGCGGGTATAGTATAAGAGTCAAGAATGATTTTTGACTCTACAGCTTGCGCTTCTGCGGCTAAAATGTTGGCTTGAGCATTTTCAACACCTATTTGTGCTGATAAGAAGTTATTTTGACGTGTTATGATTTCTTCTTTCGTAACGCCTCTTTTATCTTTAAGCTGGTTTACAATATTCATCTCATCTTCTGCAAATTTTAAAGCGACTTCTGCTTGCCTTAACCCTGTTTGTGCAACTTTGACAATCATTTGTTTTGCTTTAAGATCTGCATCTGCTTGTTGAGCATTGAGATTGAAAAGGGGTTGCCCCTTAAGAACAGCCTGGCCTCTTTTAACAAAAACTTGATTAACGGTTGAGCCAACCAAGGTTCCCACTTTAATATTTCCACTGGCCGGTTCAATAATACCGACTCCAATAATGGACTCCTCGAAAGGTGAATCGGAGGTAGGTGACGGAGATTTAGATGGATGGAAAGATTTTTGATAAAAATTAAAAATATAAAGACCTCCTATAATTCCAATAATGCTAGCAACAATAAAGAAATTGTGAAGATTAAATATTTTTTTGTTCATTAACAGGTCGTTCCTTTAGCCTTTAATTCTTATGAGTATGTATACTTTTTATTGTTGCTTTTTCTTTTTTTCATTAGAGGTTAAAAGGTACCACCCTAATTGCTGTAAGGTATAAGAATAAGCTTAAGTGTTCAAGTGCGTTTGTAAGATTAATTTAACCCAACACATATTGAGATTGAATGTAATTTTTACTAAGTAGCAATTCTTAAGGGGAGTTTGTTCCTATATACTCTCCCCTCAGCACCTTTTCTTTGACCTTTTTTTCTGCATGACTTTCTGCTTTCGAAGATAACCTCTGATTGGTCAATTCTTGTACTTACTAACTGACTCAATTATATTATGGATATGCGACATATTTATGTTATGCATTGACAATATTTATTTTCTATGTTAATGTTAATTTATGTATAGATAAGTTTTTTCGTAGGTGAGTATTATGAGTGTTTCAGTTCCTGGGTTTCCCAAATTTATAAAAAATTTAGCGGCAGTGACGCTTATGGCTCTCTCTTCTGTTTCAGCTTTCGCTATGAACGGTTCCGAGAGCGAAGGGATCACGCCCAGAATGTCCCGTAAAATAACACGGGGATCCGGTGATCAACAATTCACCCCCCTTGCTTCTCGTATAGGATTTACGGGTTCGAGTGATATTGAATTTGTTGAGATTGAAATGCGGTCTCCTGAAGGAGGATGGGATCCCATATGGCAGTTAAATATGGGTAATCCAGTAAGTGAGTCGCAATTAGGAGTTCATGTGTATGGTCCAGAAACGGATGGAGATGTAAATACTTGGTCAACAAGTCAGCATGATAAGACCTATCGAGTAGCGGGTGATAATCCTAACGCTAGGATTGCTCATTCAGCGGTTTCTTTTAAATTATTGAATAAAGACATACAACAAGATGCAGCTTATGAACTTATTGTTAATCATCGCACCAAGGAGACAGGGCCCCTTGTAAGACTTTACGATCCGGGTACTAAGAGTTACATTAACCTTCAGAAATTACCTCAATCTTCAGAGTTTATAGATACAACGTTTGATCTTAAAGAGTGGCATGTAGAAGCTATGCTCGGTGGAGCAAGGGGTCCAGAGGAGTCGCTGGCGAAGGAAACTTCATACCTCAGCTTTATAAATGGTAAAAGCGATATTCATTCTTTTACGCTGAAGTCTAATGGAGCGACTATAAAACAGGTGATCTTGGGCGATGCGACAAGTGAATCGCAACTAGGAGTTCATGTGTATGCCCCAGAAAAAGATCCAGGAGATATTAAGACAAACCAATGGTCAAAAGCTCACGAACCAACACACTATTTTCGAACAGCTGGAGATAACTTAAACGCCATCAATAAGCATGCAACACTTAGTTTTAAGCTCCCCAATGAGTTAGTGCAAATCAACTCTGATTATAGGTTGTCTGTAACGCACCGTTCTGCTCCAGGAGCAAAGATTAAGATGTTCGATGTAAGGACGAAGGGCTTCCAAACTCCTATGGATCTTAAGCCATCAAAAAGCTTTATTACGCAAGAATTTCCTCTCGATTCAAGCCTAATTACGAATATGAACCCTCAAGCTTTTTCTTTACTTTATGTTGCGCCTTCCTCGCATGCGGCGTCTTCAACTCCTGTTTTGTCTTCATTCCCTATCGAACCTCCTCAAGCATTAACTGAAGAAAAGGAAGACTCAGCTTTCCGAACGGTAGTGATGACTGAAATTCCTTCCCCATTAAGTGTTGCAGCCTCTGATTCGCAGAATAACAATGCTGTATTATTAAGCATGCCGAGCCCAAAAGAAGTAAAATTTCCATTTTCAAATAATTATATCAGCAATACTTCTTTAAGAAATAATAGTTTAATTGATTTATACAGGGAAAAACAAGCAAAGAAATTAGGAAAGAAAAAGCCACACTTACCTGATGTCGATAACGTCAAAAAACAAATGGTTGAGTCGGGGGATATTTATTTTTTCGAACAGAATAATGATGGTAAAATAATTGGTAAGCATCATACACACATATCTAATGCAACGCCTGAAATAAGAAAGCTCAAGAACCTTTATAGTTTTGTATCTCAGCATAATGAAATTGCAAAATCAGAAAACCTTCCTATAATAATGCAATATAGAGGATCTATAAAAGTAGAAAAAGTTCCTATTATTCTTTTGGATAAAGCCGAAGGGGAATCATTACATCGATTTTTTCATTTAGACTCTGACATAGCAGAATTACTCTCACATGCATATGATATTGGTCTGCAATTAGGAAATTTTTATGCAAAATATACTGATATGGATGGAGTGGTTGTGCACGGTGATGCTCATTTAGAAAATATTTTTTACGATAGAAAAGCTCGTAAGGTTTGGATGATAGATACAAGCTCAATAAGCAAACAACCTATTGATCATTTAGGGCGTGATTTAAGTAAATTATTTAACCATGGTCAAGAAAGTGCACATGTATCGCCTTTCTTTTATCTTAAGCGGAATTTTGGATATGAAGACCATAAAAATGACATACAAAAGAAATTTCTTTTATTGACTAAAATGAAAGAAGGTTTTTTAGAAGGCATAAAAAGTAATGCCTGGATAGATCCTAATCAGAAAATTCAACCATTATTAGAGCAGTATATTAATGACACTTATAATTGGATGTTAAATAAAATGGAGAAATCTTTCTAATAACTCTTAAATCAAGAGATGTTGGGGTGATGTTTAGAGAGCTTCGCAAACGGAGTCGAAGGATCGAGTTCTTCAGCGTCCAGTAAGGACAGAGCGGTGCAATTTTTAAGTCCGCCAAAAATTAGGTGTAAAAAGGATTAACAAGGTTAAAAGTTCTAAACGCCCCAACAGCATACCAAATATTGTAAACCATTTAGCCGTCTCTGAAAGGGTTCCAAAATTACTCGAGGGACCAATTTGAGGTCCCAAACCTGGCCCTACATTTCCTAAAATAGTTGCACTTCCAGAAAGGCTTGAAATAACGTCAAGCCCACAAACAGCAAAACTTAAGGCTAAGGCTGCATAACAAAAAATATAAAGGGCGAAAAAAGCTAAGACTGACATGAAGTCCGCTTCCTTCAATCTTTGATCATTATAAAGGGGAACAAAGACACCATGAGGACGTCGGAGCTGTAAAATCTGTTGTTTTGCCGCTTTAAAAAGAATTTGATAACGGAAAATTTTAATGCCTCCTGCTGTTGATCCTGTACATCCTCCCACAAACATCAGCAGAAAAAGAAAAATCAGGGTAAAGCTTCCCCAGGTGTTAAAATCAGCTGTTGTAAAGCCTGTTGTTGAAGCAATGGAAACAACAGCAAAAGTTCCATAGCGTAAGGCATTAAAAAAGTTGTATTGATCCGTCCACCATAGCCACATCGCCATAAGCGCTGAGGCTATAGCTATCAAAGAAAAATAAACACGAACTTGTGAATCACGCAAAAGAGGTTTGGGATCTCCGTGTAAAAGGCGGGTAAAAAGAAGTAAGGTAACGCTTCCCATAATCATAAAAATAATAGCAATACTTTCTATCCATATGTCATCAAAATAGCCTAAGGAAAGATCTGATGTCGCAAATCCTGCCGTTGAAACTGTGGACATCATCAAACAAATGGCTTGAAACGGTGTCATTCCTGCCAACCAATACGCCACGCCACAAAGAGCGGACATTAAAAGATAGGTTGAAAGAATAGCGGAGCTAATTTGAGAAACTCGAGGAAAGTATTTTTCTGAACGATCAGAAAATTCGCTTCTAAATAACTGCATTCCACCAATTTTAAGAGCAGGTAAAATGGTCAGCGCCATGACAACGATCCCGATTCCGCCAAGCCATTGCAAAAGAGCTCGCCACAATAAGATTCCTGGTGGGGCATAATCAAGATCTTTGAAAACAGTCGCTCCTGTCGTTGTTAGGCCAGAAATAGCTTCAAAAAAAGCATCTGTGAACGTTGGAGCTGCACTTGAAAGAATAAACGGAAGAGAGGCAAAAACTGAAATCGTCACCCAACTGGAAACCGTTAAAATAAAAGTTTCTCTCACTTCAAAGATAGGTTCCTCTTCAGACCGAAAACCAAGAGCGAGCAAGATTCCTACAAATCCCGTAATCGTCGCTGATTCAGCAAAATATACCCAATCAGGATCTCGATACAGAAGATCCATCAAGGCGGGAATAGCCATGGCAACAGACAAAATACTTAAAAAAATGCCGAGGATGAAAACAACAAACCGTCCTTGAATCATGAGAGATTGATGACCTGGTCCAAATTTTTCGAAAGTATACCACGGACAAGAAAGGAAACGAAACTTTTAGATAGGGGCTCTTGGGGAAAGAGGGGGATTTTTAGTTTTCTATTCCAAGCTCCCGGAAGAGCTGGGACCCTCAGATTTATCTATCTTAAGGAGTTCTTTAAGGTTGCTAAACTGTACATCATAGATAGCTCTATCAAAAAATTTAGACATGGGCCCCAATTCATCTTCTTCACTAAAGGAGTCATCATTCTCGTTTGGAGTGGGATTTGCAGACTCTTTCAAACTTTGCTCTATAAAATTATTTAAGCAAAATAATATGTAGTTTTTTGCTCGAGAACAATCCGGCCAAACGGAACTGTACCCTCTGATAAAAGCGGCTGTAGCAGGGAGAAATGGCGCAAATTTTTCAAAAATTAGCGCCTGAAAGAAACTATTCGCCGGTAGTGACAAGGTAAATTCAGCTTGAAGAGGTTTAGGTTCCTCTAGACTTTCCGCAAAATCCTCATAATCGATAAGGATAAAAGTATTCGTTTTTTCATCATAAAAAAAATTTTCATTTTGAAGATCCTTATGAATAGCAAACGTTTTGATGTCTTGAAACAGTCCGTTCAGAGTTTCGGGATCGATAAAGTGATAATGGAGAGAGCCAAGGGTTTTTCCCCAAGATTCAAAATAAGGGCTCAATTTTTCGGGAGAGGAAGCAGCGGGGTCTGTAAAAAACTTTTCATCTAATAATTGCTCGAAGGAAATACCTGGAGCTTTCTTAAAAAGAGAAAAATAATGCTTTCCTCCAACTTCATCTTCGTAGTGACCACTCCAAACATCAAAGGCGATGCGCGGAAGCATTAGAGAGAGAGTTTCGTTATCTAAATCAAGTTGTGCAAGCGGCGAATTTTTAACTCTATTTAGCTTTTCAAGAGGAATGTCATGCTCATGAACTTTTAAAATATAGTCTCTTTCGTCACTATCCTTTATAGCTGTGAGGCAGAAAAGTTGTTCTGTGAAAGCGGCCCCCTCGGAATCCAAAGCTAATTCCTTTGCTTTAAGGGTACTTGATGTGAAGATTGGAAGATGGTTTATACCATATTCAACAGCCTCTTCCGTTAATTGACCAGTCTTAAGTTTTTGATGAAACACAGAAGAATTTCCTGTCCACACATCCTCTTCACCGGTATAACTTTTAAAAACGGCCCATAAGGGAGATGAAAAAGAAAAGCATATAATAAAAATAAATAATCTTAGCATTTGAACACACTCTCATGAAGAATATGTCATTATATATTTCATTTTTTGAATATTTCAATGTTTTTTTGATAAGTAGCCCTTTTCATCTTCGGCCATATCATCAAAATCTTTGGTCTTTCCTTCTTATTTCTGGCATACTTATTAAAAAGCACCTACCAAAAAAATGAATTTGACAGGGGAGAAAATGTGCAAAGCTTACCATTACTCTTAGGGGAGGTGCCTGACGCTGTGCGTGAAACTGTTCGTAACTTTGCCCTCAAAGAAGTGGCCCCGCGTGCGCAAGAGATAGATCATAAGGATGAATTTCCAAGAGATCTTTGGCCTAAACTAGGAGCTTTAGGTCTCCTTGGCATTACAGTTGAAGCCAAGGATGGTGGGGCTGGTATGGGATATCTTGAACATGTTATTGCGATGGAAGAACTCTCCCGTGTCTCTGCTGCTGTTGGTCTCAGCTATGTGGCTCATTCTAATCTTTGTGTAAATCAAATTCGTCTCCATGGGACAAATGAACAAAAGAAATATTTTCTTCCCAAACTTATGAGTGGCGAGTCCGTCGGCGCGCTGGCCATGAGTGAAGTTGCTGCCGGTTCGGATGTGACCAGTATGCGTATGACGGCGCATAAAGAAGGCCATTCTTATCTGTTAAATGGCACAAAAATGTGGATCACGAATGGTCCTTACGCTGATGTTATTGTGGTTTATGCGAAAACAAATCCAGAAGCAGGCACGAAAGGAATGACTGCTTTTCTGATTGAAAAGGGAATGAAAGGTTTTTCTACTGCGCAAAAGCTAGATAAATTGGGCATGCGGGGCTCAGGAACCTGTGAATTGGTTTTTGAAGACTGTCCTGTCCCTGAAGAGAATGTTCTGGGATCTGTTAATCAGGGCATCAAAGTTTTGATGAGTGGCCTTGATTATGAAAGAGTTATTTTGGCAGGAGGCCCTTTAGGCATTCTCCAAGCCTGCTTGGATGTGGTTGTTCCTTATGTTCATGAGCGTCATCAATTTAATCAAGCCATTGGTGAATTCCAATTTATCCAAGGAAAACTTGCCGATATGTATACAAATCTTTGTGCAAGTCGCGCTTATGTTTATGCGACAGCTCGGGCTTGTGATGAAAATAAAATCACCCGTAAGGATTCTGCAGGTGTTATTTTATATGTAGCCGAAAGAGCCACTCAAATGGCCCTGCAAGCAATCCAATGTTTAGGAGGAAATGGCTACATCAACGACTATCCCACAGGTCGTTTTTTGCGAGATGCAAAATTATATGAAATTGGCGCAGGCACTTCTGAGATTCGTCGCATGCTTATCGGACGGGAAATTTTTAAAGAAACCGCCTAAGGAAAAACAAATGATTGAAAATGTTTTTACTACTGCGACTTGTGAATCTGGGATGCAGGTCATTTCAAGAATATTGAGAAGAATACCAGTGCAAGTGTTTGTATGGGAAGAGAAAAACAGACGAGCTTGGCTATTGAATGGGGTTAATAAAATATGGCTACTTTAGGCTCATCCCTTAACCCTTCTACAAAAGAATTTCAGGACAATGTTCGTTCTATGAAATCGATGGTGGATGATTTTAAACAAAAACTTAAGGTTATACAAAAAGGAGGAGACATCAATGCGCGAGAAAAACATCTAGCGCGTAGCAAGCTTTTACCGCGTGACAGAATTTATCAACTTCTCGATCCTGGATCTCCTTTTCTTGAAATAGGGGCCATGGCCGCTTATGGAATGTATGAAGATCACGTCCCTGCAGCCGGAATCATCACAGGAATTGGCAGAGTTAAGGGTCAAGACTGTCTGCTTATTGCCAATGATGCTACGGTCAAAGGAGGAACCTATTATCCCTTAACCGTCAAGAAGCACTTACGTGCTCAAGAAATTGCCGAAGCTAACCATCTTCCCTGCATCTATTTAGTTGATTCTGGAGGAGCCAATCTTCCGCATCAAGCTGAGGTGTTTCCAGATAGAGATCATTTTGGACGCATTTTTTATAACCAAGCCCGTCTTTCTGCCCAAGGTATCCCCCAAATTGCCGTTGTCATGGGAACTTGTACTGCGGGAGGGGCTTATATTCCCGCCATGGCAGATGAAGCGGTGATTGTCCGTCATCAAGGAACCATTTTCCTTGGGGGGCCGCCTCTTGTCAAGGCAGCAACAGGAGAAAACGTTTCTGCCGAAGAATTAGGAGGCGCAGATGTTCATACAAAAATCTCGGGTGTTGCAGACCACTTAGCCGAAAATGATCTGGATGCGTTAAGAATAACGCGAGAAATTGTTGCCACCCTCAATCGTCAAAAACACAGTTCTCTCTCTTTGAAGACACCGCAAGACCCTCTATTTACAGCTGATGAGCTTTACGGGATTATTCCTAGGAATCCACGGACTTCTTATGATGTGAGAGATATCATCGCTCGTCTTGTTGATGAGAGTGATTTTGAAGAGTTTAAGAAAAACTACGGTCAAACCCTTGTGTGTGGTTTTGCTCATTTGTGGGGAATCCCTCTTGGCATTATTGCAAACAACGGTATTTTATTTTCTGAATCGGCTTTGAAAGGCGCACACTTCATTCAACTTTGTTGTCAACGACAAATTCCCCTGTTGTTCTTACAAAATATTAGTGGATTCATGGTAGGGAAAAAGTACGAAAATGAGGGCATTGCAAAAAATGGAGCAAAGCTCGTTACAGCTGTTGCGTGTGCAGCGGTTCCAAAAATTACTGTTATTATTGGGGGCAGTTTTGGCGCTGGGAATTATGGAATGTGTGGAAGAGCTTATAATCCTCGTTTTTTGTGGATATGGCCAAATGCTCGCATTTCAGTCATGGGAGGTGACCAAGCGGCGACTGTTTTGGCTGAAGTGCATCAACGCTCTTTCCAAGAAAATGGTGAAGAAGAACAGACCTTTAAAAACAAAATTAAAGCTCAATACGAGAGAGAAGGGCACCCCTATTATGCAACAGCACGGCTATGGGATGATGGAATTATTGATCCAAAGGACACACGTCAGGTTTTAGCTTTAAGTCTTTCAGCCGCACTGAACGCCCCTATTTCCAAAACACAATTTGGAATTTTTAGAATGTAGGAGAAAGAAAATGGAAGATAAAATCCTTTTTACAATTGATGCAGAAAACATTGCGAGATTGACGTTCAATCGACCTCATGTGCATAACGCTTTTGATAAAGAAATGATCCAAAAACTTATCGAGAATTTTCAATATCTTCATAAAACTCCCTCCGCAAGAGCTCTGGTCATTCAGGGAAAAGGCAAGAGTTTCTGTTCAGGAGTCGATATTACTTGGATGAATAAAGCTTTTCTTCTCCCTATAGAAGACAACATCAAAGAAGTTCAGGAGCTTGCCCTCATGATGAATCTTCTCGACACACTTCCCATCCCCACAATAGCGTATGTGCATGGAGCTGTGAGAGGAGGAGGAATGGGATTTCTTGCTTGCTCTGATATTGTTCTTGCACACTCAGAAACAATTTTTAGTTTTTCTGAAACAAAATTGGGAATTGTTCCGGCCGTTATTGCCCCTTATGTGATCAGAACCATGGGTTCTCGCCAGTGTCGGCGCTACTTTCTCACAGGGGAAACGTTTGGAACTTCCAGCGCGTATCACATCCACCTTATTCACGAAATTTTGAAAAGTGAGGCGATTGATGCTGAAATTGAAACTTATCTTCGTCACATCCTCACCGGGGGTCCCCAGGCCATACGTCTCGCCAAAAACCTTATTCAGAATATTACAGGCGATGTTTCTCCAACTATCCTCAAGACAACAACGGAACTTCTTGCAAATTCGCGTCTCTCGCCAGAAGGACGTCAAGGAATAACCTCATTTATAGAAAAAAGAACGCCCCCTTGGATTCTAGAAAGATTCCAGGATGATTAAATCTGTTCTTATTGCGAATCGAGGGGAAATTGCCTGCCGTATTATACGAACTGCCCGGTGTTTGGGTATTCAAACTGTTGCCATTTATTCACAAGTGGATGCGGCTTCTCTTGCGGTGCAAATGGCAGATAAAGCCTATGCTATTGGTCCACCGGCCGCGTCTGAAAGTTATTTAAATATTACAAAAATTATAGCTATTGCCAAGACAGCAAAAGTAGATGCTATTCATCCAGGCTATGGTTTTTTAGCAGAAAATGTAACTTTTGCTAAAGCTTGCCGTGAGGCTGGCTTTATCTTTATAGGTCCTTCTCTTGAAGCTCTTCAAAAAATGGGCTCCAAAAGTGAGGCGAAAGCCATAGCCCGAAAAATTGGAATTCCCTCTATTCCTGGTTACGAAAAAGACCAAAACAACCTTTCTGAGGAAGCGGATCGAATAGGGTATCCCTTAATGATTAAGGCTGTGCTGGGAGGAGGGGGGAAAGGAATACGACGGGTAAACGCACAAGCCGAGTTTCAAGACGCTCTTGAAATTTGTCAACGAGAAGCTTTGTCATTTTTTGGAAGCGCCGACGTTCTTTTAGAAAAGTATATTCCTTCTGCTCGTCATATCGAGGTGCAAATTTTTGGGGATACTCATGGAAACATCGTTCATCTTTTTGAGCGAGATTGTTCTCTACAAAGGCATCATCAAAAAGTTGTTGAAGAAACCCCTTCCTGGCTATCTGCTGATTTAAAAGAGGATCTTTATCATGCAGCCTGCAAACTTGGACATTTCATTCGTTATGAGGGGGCAGGAACAGTTGAATTTTTGGTAGATGAAGAGGGCAAGTTTTACTTTATGGAAATGAATACCCGCCTGCAAGTTGAGCATCCGATTACCGAGGCCATTACGAATCTTGATCTTGTCGAATGGCAGTTTCAGGTTGCTTCGGGTCAAAAACTCCCCCTTTGTCAAGAGGAGATTCGCCAGCAAGGCTATGCCCTTGAATTGCGTCTGTATGCAGAAGATCCTCATTGTCATTTTAAGCCTGTTACAGGACGTATCTGGAGTTATCAAACTCCAGAAAATGTCCGAATTGATTCAGGACTTCATCCCATTGATACCATTACTCCCTATTATGACTCTCTTTTGGCCAAGCTTATTGTCAAAGGAGAAAATCGCCTTAAGGCCCTACAAAAAGCTCATTTTGCTTTGAATACCTGGAAAATTCTTGGTCTTAAAACAAATTTGCTATTCTTAAAAAATCTTCTTGAAGAGAAATCGATACTGAACAATCATTTTGATAGAGAATATATTGATCGTCATCTTGAAAAACTTGCTCCACAAAAAGAGATTCCCGCAAGGTTGTTTGATGCAGCATCACTTATCAAAGTTCTGTCTGAATTAAAAGATGCTTCCTCTCCCTGGGCAGAAAGGCGAAACTGGCGTCTGGAAGGATATGCACCTCTTTCTTTGACATGGGTTTGTGAAGAAATTCAAAAAACGGTTTCTCTCACTTATTCCCCTAAGGGATGGATGGATGAGTCTTTAGAGCTTTTTGAAGGATCACTTTCTGATCAGACACTTAGTTTTCCCGATCTTATTCTTCCCTACTGGAAGAGAGGAGAAGTAATCTCTCTCTTTTACCAAGGAGAAAATTATAATTTTACTCCTCACTCCTCATTTTTTATAAAACCTCCTCCGTTGAACCAGGCGTCCTCTTTAAAAGCACCCTTAACAGGGAGAGTCGCTCTTATCCTTGTGACAATGGATGAAATAGTTTCAGAACATCAACCTCTCCTTATTCTCGAAGCCATGAAAATGGAGCACATGATTATTTCTCCTCAAAAAGGAAAAATTAAGAATATTTTTTATAAAATAGGGGATGTTGTAGAAGAAGGTGCCGATGTCATCGACATTGAACAAGAGGGAGAAGACGATGAGCTTGCCAAAACATGTTAAAATTGTTGAGGTGGGGCCCCGTGATGGCCTACAAGCCGAAAAAATAATCCTTCCTGTTGAGATACGTATACAATTTATTGATCTCCTCTCTGAAACAGGATTGCAAGCCATTGAAGTGGGCAGCTTTGTGTCACCCTTATGGGTTCCTCAACTTGCGGAAAGTGGTGCCGTCTATCAGGGCATTACCAAAAAAGAAAATGTTGATTACTCTCTTTTGGTTCCAAATCAAAAAGGGTATGAAATCGCTCTTGAAAATAATGTTAAGTCTATTGCTGTTTTTACAGCAGCTTCAGAAACGTTCTGCCATAAAAATATGAATGTTTCCTTTGAAGAAAGCATAGATCGTTTTCGTAAATTTATCCCAGAAGCTAAGGCTAAAGGGATGCGTGTCAGGGGGTATATATCTTGCGCTATCAGTTGTCCGTATGAGGGGCCTATTTCCCCTGTAGCAGTTCATAAAGTTGTTTCAAAGCTATTGATTCTCGGTTGTGATGAAATATCTTTAGGTGACACAACAGGAAGTGGAACACCTCATCAAGTTCAAGATCTCTTAAAAGATATTCCTTCTCCCCCCGAAAAACTAGCCGTTCATTTTCATGATACCTATGGCCAAGCTTTGGCAAATATTTACGCAGCCTTAAAAAAAGGAATTTCTGTTATTGATTGTGCTGTTTCGGGACTTGGAGGTTGCCCTTATGCGCCAGGAACTTCGGGGAATGTTGCCACTGAAGATGTGGTTTTTCTTTTAAACGGTCTTGAGATTAAAACAAAAATTAACTGTGAAAAGCTACTTAAAGCGGCAGACTTTATTGATAACCATCTTAATCGACAGACTTCTTCTAAAGCTTCACGGGCTATGCGAACTTCCCATCCTTTGACTTGACGTCTGTATTTTATAAGGAAAGAATTATGATAAAAAAAGATGAAAGGGATTTTTTGTGAAAAATCAAAAAATCATTCAATTGATTAACGTCTCAAAATTTTATGCGACAGAAAAAAACCCAAGCTTGAATCAAGTCTCTCTGACAATTGAGGAAGGTGAATGTCTGGTCCTTATTGGATCTTCAGGAAGTGGAAAATCAACCCTTTTAAAACTTCTTAATGGACTTGAAAAACCTAGTTCAGGGGCTATCCTCATCAAGAGTAAAAAAATTGAAGCCTATAACATCATCGTACTGCGTCGTACTTTTTTTGGCTATGTCTTTCAAAAAGTAGGATTATTCCCTCATATGACCGTTAAAGAGAATATTGAAATTGTGTTACGTCTGAACAAAAAGCCCCTCACATTTCGAACAAAAAAAGTGAATGAACTTTTAGAATTTATGCATCTTAACCCCGATGTTTATCTTGATCGTTATCCTAACCAATTGTCTGGTGGCGAGCAACAACGTGTGGGTGTAGCACGAGCATTGGCAACAAATTCTGGGTGTTTGCTTATGGATGAACCTTTTGGCGCTTTGGATGCTGTAACACGATACGAACTGCAAGATGAGATTATAAGATTAAAGAAGGCCTTTAAAAAAACAATAGTTTTTGTGACCCATGATATTGCGGAAGCGTTTAAGCTTGGGGATCGAATTGCCGTAATGAATGAAGGAATCATTGAACAAATTGGCACCAAAGCAGAAATATGCAAAGCCCCAAACACACCTTTTATTGAACAATTGATTCAAAGAGGTCTTAACTAACGAAGGAGATTTTTATCACCGAATTTCTTATTTTTTTACAAGAGAATTTCTCAGTTCTTCAGCAAAAAACAGTGGAGCACATTTTTCTCGTTGGCTTTTCCCTTTTTTTTGCTTCAGTGTTTGCCATACCTCTCGGGATACTGCTTGTACGTTTTTCTTTTCTTCGACAGGGGATCCTAAAAGCGGGAAGTATCTCTCAAACGATCCCTAGTTTAGCCATGCTTGGTTTTTTAGTTCCTCTTTTTGGGCTAGGCAATGTTCCTGCGCTGGTTGTTTTAATCTTTTATGCTGTTTACCCTATTTTACGGAGTACTTATACAGGCTTGGTCAGCGTTCCTCCTGAATGCATTGAAGCTGCTGAAGGACTTGGATTTTCCAATCTCCAAAAATTATGGTGGGTAGAATTACCGTTAGCTCTTCCGATGATGATTTCAGGACTACGCATTGCAACAGCTTCAACGATTGGCATTGCAACGATTGCGGCTTTTATTGGCGCAGGAGGGCTAGGCGATTTTATTACTCAAGGTCTGGCCCTTAATAACTCTGCTTTAATTTTATTGGGAGCAATTCCGATAGCCTTTCTCGCCTTGGCTTTTGACTATGGAATTTCCCAGATCGAAAACCAATTCCAACATCGACAAGAGAGTCGTTCTTTCCGATTCAAAGGTGTTCTTTTAGGCGTATTCAGTCTTGCGATTATTTTCTTGGGAGGAAATTACCTTTATAAAGAACATATTATGACCAAAAAAGCCACGATTACAATTGCCAGCAAAAATTTCACAGAGCAATATATTTTAGCAGAACTCATGGCTCAACTGATTGAAGGAAAAACATCCTTAAAGGTAATTCGTAAGCTTAACCTTGGCACGACAGATATTATCCACCAAGCTTTACTCAAAGGAGACATTGATCTTTATCCGGAATATTCGGGAACAGCATATCTTACCATCCTTAAAGAAGCTCCCAACCGAAACGGGGAGGATATTCTTTCCAAAGTCCAAGCTGCCTATAAAGATAAGTTTAACTTGGTATGGCTTAAGCCTTTTGGATTTTCAAATTCCCAGGCTCTTGCTGTGAAAAAATCCTTTGCTGAACATCACAATTTGCAAAATTTAAGCGATCTTGCTCGTGTTGCTCCTCACTTAACCATTGCAGCTCCCCCTGAGTTTTTAAAACGTCCAGATGGGATGCTTGGCTTAAGTCAGTCCTATGAATTAAAGTTTAAAAATGTGATGCAAGTGGATCCGAATCTTATGTATACAGCCATTGATCATGAAAAGGTTGAAGTGATTGCGGCTTTTACAACCGATGGCAAACTACAAAAATATCAACTCATCCCTTTAAATGACGATAAGAAATTCTATCCTCCTTACCACTGTGCGCCTGTAATCAGAGAAGCAATCCTCACGACATATCCTGAAATTTATGAAGCTCTATCTGTTCTTTTTGGCCATATTAATGAGGAAAAAATGAGGATGTTAAATGCAAAAGTTGACATTGAAGGGCGGTCTCCTTTTGACGTGGCTCAAGAGTTTTTAGCAAAGCTGAATTGACATTTAGATGATATGGCACTGAATACATGTAAAAATAATTTACTTTATAAAAATCGTTTTACAATTGACGAACTCTTTAAGGCCGTGATGAGAAAGTTCTCGGCCAAAGCCACTTTGTTTAACCCCTCCAAAGGGAAGGCGCGGATCAGATTTGACAAAAGTATTCACAAAACAATTTCCCGCCTCAATTTCCTTTAAAGCAATTCTTTCTCCACGGGCAAGATCTTGGGTAAAGACCGCAGCGCCAAGACCAAAGGACGATCCATTGGCGATCTGGATAGCCTCTTGTTCGTCCGCAGCTGAAATGATGGCTGCAACGGGTCCAAATAATTCTTCATCATACGCCGGCATTCCTTTTTCGACATTTGTCAAAACAGTGGGAGGATAAAAAGATCCAGGTCCATCGGGAATAAATCCGCCTAGAAGACAAGTGGCTCCCTTGTTGAGACTCTCTAAAACCTGATTGTGTAGGGTCTCTCTTAAATCAAAACGCGCTAAAGGTCCCACCGTCGTGTACTCATTGAGAGGATCTCCAAGAACAGTTCTTTTCATGGCGTGGACCAAAAGATCTTCAAAGTCTTTCTTCTGGCTTTCAACCACAATAAACCGTTTCGCAGCGATACAACTTTGACCTGAATTTATCAGCCGACTAGTGGCGCAAAGAACGGCCGCCTCTTCTAGAAGAGCGTCCTCTAAAATAATGTAGGGGTCACTTCCCCCTAACTCAAGCACACACTTTTTTAACCAATGTCCCGCCTTCGCTCCCACACTTTGACCCGCTGCCGTACTGCCTGTGAGCGTAACTCCCTGAATCAAAGGAGATTCAATAAGAGACAAAGCTGTCTCACTTGTGATTAAAAGAGTTTTCAACACATTTTCAGGAAATCCAGCCTCTTTAAAGATTTTTTCGATGGCTAGAGCACATCCTGATACGTTTGAGGCATGTTTTAAGACGAGTGTATTCCCTGCCATTAACGCCGGTACGGCAGCGCGAAACACCTGCCCAAAGGGAAAATTCCACGGCATGATCGCCAAAAGAACCCCTAAAGGTTCGTAGGCGATATAACTTTTTTCTGCATCAGTTTGAACCATTTCCCAACGCAAGTATTTTTCAGCATTTTCAGCATAAAAGTCACAGGCCCAGGCGCATTTTTCAATTTCAGCTTGCGCTTGAAGAATAGGTTTTCCCATTTCTTGAGTCATGAGCAGGGAAAGAGATTTTTTTTCAGAACGCAGCTTTTCTGCAACCCTTTTCATATAAATGGATCTAATATCAAAAGAGGTTCTTCGCCACTCTATAAAAGCGGCATGACATTTTTCGACGTCACTCAAAGCTTCTTCTACATTCATAACTGGATAAGTGGCAATAACCTGGCCAGTTGTCGGATTAATTGAATGAAAATCCATGGGCGAATTCTTTCTTATTTTTTATATTGATTCATTTTGGCAAATTATTAAAGAATGTCAAATCTAGGTAAAATGATCAAATTTGGGGAGGGGTAAGTCTTCAATTTTTTTTTAATTTTTATGTTTTATTAAATTTATTGTATTACATTATAAATTCCACAACAAAACAGGAGACAAATATGCGTAAACTTATTACTTATTTATTTTTATCATTTATATTTGCAGCTTCTTCTACATTCGCAATGTATGAGGATTCGATATCCATTGAAAAATCTACTGTGCTAAAGGCATTTGATAGTCATGATAAAATCCTTGAGCTGAATGGGCGCAAGTATAAAGTGGATGGGTACGTAGGGGGAAGTTTTGGACACATGTTCAGAGATCAACCTGATAGGCATCTGTATTTTTATCATCAGGGTAATAAATGGAGTTTCCTTGAGGATGCTGGGCCAGTGTTTGATCCAAATGATCCAACCAAGGAAATTTCGCCAGGCATGGACGGCGTAGCTAATTTGACTTTAGAGAAAATAAAATAACCCTCGGAAATAATATTGAATAAGATAGATAATCTATTAATTTTAATATCATATCTAATAAAATAGTAAAACACCCTGTGGCTTGCCACAGGGTGTTTTGTTTGAGTGATACTTGTTACATTTATCATCTTAATCCTAGAGAAGCCAGAGTGTTGAAGTCTTCACAGCAGACTCAAAATCAAGAAGGATCACAGGTTTTTGCTTTTGCTGTTCTTTGATGGTATATGGATAGATATCTGTCGCTTTTTTATTACAATAGGGGCTTAAAATGAAGAACATCGCACCTGAGATTTTTCGTCAACGATTAATGGTTGAAGGATTTTATACAATCACAGTCACAAGAGAAAAATTGGATACCTATTTAAGAGAACTTGCTCAACACCTTGAGTTGAAAATTTATGGAGATCCTATTATTTTTTCACCCGCGAGCGGAATGGGAAAAGAGGAAAATCAAGGATTTGATGCTTTCGTTCCTCTGATTGATTCTGGAATTTCGGCTTATGTTTGGAGCGCACATAAGTTTTTTTCAATTGTGATTTATACCTGTAAAGGTTTTGATGAAGGCAAAGCTATTGCTTACACAAAAGATTTCTTTAAAACAACGGTCGATGTTGAAATGATGTCTTTTTAATATTTGTAACAATTCATCCTTCTTTCGGTCTCTCTATTAGAGAATTTAGGTGCTCTTGACTCTACCTTGGGTGTTTAACTAAGAAAGTCAAATGCTTATTTCTAATTCTGTTCTGAAAGATTGCTCTTCAACTTAAAAAGATCAGGTTCTGTGAGTTTTGTTATTTCAATTATTTCTTCCTCACTTGTTTTTATTTTCTTTCTAACGTTGGTTCCTTAATTCTTTATAAAGCACGCGAAAAAATATGATTTTTTAATAATATTCATTAATTGTTCATTAATTTTTATTTGATAGATTTTTAATTAAAATATAAAATAGGAGGGTTTTTATGAAACCTATTTCAAAATTAATTTTCTTGATGATAGGAATAGGTTTAACTCTTCTCCAACCAGCACATGCAAACGAGTGCAATCACTGCTTTACAACTTTCTCAAATTGTACAAATCATTGCCCTCAGGGTTATTACACTATTTATCCTTATATTTGTTACTTAGACTGTTTATATGATCTTCGCAGCTGCTCAACAACGTGCAAATCATAAAATGAAAATACTTAACCCTGTATTTTCTTTAAAAAAACGATATAATCTTCTTTAATAACAATGTTTTTTCATAGGGAGAGAAGGAAAAAGAAATGGAATTTGATCCCGTCTTTCTGTCCCGTATTCAATTTGCCTTTACCATTAGTTTTCACATTCTTTTTCCCTCCTTAACCATTGGGCTTGCCAGTTGGCTCGCTGTTGTAGAAGGACTATGGCTTAAAACGGGAGATAACACTTACCAAGAGATTTATAAATTATGGGTAAAAATTTTTGCGGTAACCTTTGGCATGGGGGTTGTCTCTGGTGTTGTTATGTCCTATCAATTTGGCACCAATTGGTCTGTTTTTTCTGATAGAACAGGAAATGTTCTCGGTCCTTTACTTGCGTTCGAAGTTTTAACAGCTTTTTTTCTTGAAGCTTCTTTTTTGGGCATCATGATTTTTGGGTGGGACCGCGTCACACGAGGAATGCACTTTGTCTCCACACTCATTGTAGCTGCCGGTACCGTCGTTTCCGCTTTTTGGATACTCTCAGCAAGCAGCTGGATGCACACCCCTGCTGGATATGAAATTCTTGACGGAAATATTTTCCATCCAACCGATTGGTTGGATATTATTTTTAATCCTTCCTTCCCTTACAGACTATTCCATATGATTACCGCAGCTTATTTAACGACTGCCTTTTTTGTGGCAGGAATTGCGGGATGGTATTTTTTAAAAAAACAACATTTGCCTCATGCCCGCATTATGCTGAGTATGGCGATGCTCATGGCTGTTTTCGTTGCTCCCCTGCAAATTTATCTTGGCGACTTACACGGCTTGAATACTTTAAAGTATCAACCTGTAAAAGTTTCAGCCATTGAAGGAATTTGGGAAACGGAAAGAGGAGCGTCTCTCATTCTTTTTGGCTGGCCTGACTCTCTCAATGAAGTGACAAACTATGCGCTTAAAATCCCCAATCTTGCCAGTGTTCTCCTAACTCACAGTATGGATGGTGAAGTAAAGGGTTTAAAAGCATGGCCGAAAGATGAAAGACCCTCTGTTCTTCCTGTTTTTTTGTCTTTTAGGGTAATGGTTGGTATTGGAGTATTAATGGTTTTAACAGGACTGATGGCAATCCTTCTTTATTTTCGCAAAGGATTATTCACCCAAAAATGGTTTCATTATTGGTGTCTGGCGATGACACCTGCCGGTTTTATTGCCATTTTAGCTGGTTGGTTTGTGACAGAAATCGGTCGTCAGCCTTATATTGTCTATGGAGTTATGCGTACGGCTGAAGCCAATTCTCCTGTTTTAGGAGAGACTGTTTTTATTTCGCTTGTAGCCTTTGTTACCGTGTACACATTCATTTTTGGGGCAGGGATTTATTATATAGTCCAGCTCATTCGTAAAGGCCCCTCCTCAAAGGAGGACCCTCCCTACGGATCTCATGGTCTCAAAGCGCCACCTCTTTAAGAAGTTTGAAAGGTTGCAATATGCTTGATTTTTCACCATTTTTAGATCTTCCGTTGATATGGGGGGGCATTATTGCCTTCGCAATTTTTCTGTATGTTGTTCTTGATGGCTTTGATTTAGGTATCGGTATTCTTTTTCCTTTTGCTCCTAGCGAAAATTGTCGGCAAAAGATGATGAATTCTATTGCTCCCTTTTGGGATGGCAACGAAACATGGCTTGTCCTTGGCGGAGGAGGGCTTTTTGCGGCTTTTCCCTTAGCTTACGCTATTCTTTTGTCTGCTTTTTATATTCCTCTCACTCTTATGCTCTTAGGACTTATTTTTCGGGGGGTTGCTTTTGAGTTTCGGTTTAGAACGCATCCACAAAAGCGACTTTTTTGGGATTATGCTTTTCATTTTGGCTCACTCATCGCAACTTTTTGTCAAGGAACCATTCTGGGATCTTATGTTGAGGGAGTTACGGTCAGCGGGAGATCTTTTGCCGGACATCCCTTTGCCTGGCTAAGTTCATTCTCACTTATGACAGGTGTTGCTCTTATTTTTGGGTATGCGCTTTTAGGGTCAACGTGGACTGTGATGAAAACAGAGGGAGAAACACAAGAGTGGGCCAGAAAAATGGCTTTCTATGTTTTAACTTATGTTGGCTTTTTTATGGGGCTTGTGAGCTTATGGGTACCTTTTATCAATGATGAAATCTTTCAAAGATGGTTTAGTCTACCCAATCTCATTTATCTCTCTCCAATCCCACTTCTCACCCTGACCCTTGGTCTAAGTCTTATCATAAGCCTGATGAAAAAAAAAGAAACAACCCCTTTCTTTCTTTCAATCTCTCTTTTTTCTTTGGGGTATGCGGGACTTGCAATCAGTCTATGGCCTTGGATTGTTCCCTACCAGATTTCTCTAAGAACCGCCGCTGCAGATCCAAAGTCCTTGTCGCTCATGCTCATTGGCGTTAGTATTTTCTTGCCTGTCGTCTTAGGATATACGCTGTATTCCTATTACGTTTTCCGCGGACGATCGAGTCACCACGAATTATATTGAGTAAAATGTCTTATAAACAAAAAATAAAACCATGGCTGTGGTTTATTTCCCTATGGATCCTTAGCTTATCTTGCGCTATGATCTTAGCTTATGCCTTGAAAGGGATTTTAAGGCTTGTTGGATAAATAATAATAAGTAAGGAAACCAACCTCTGATTACTCTCCGTGAAAAAAAGAAGAGTTTCCTCATCCTTACCTTTCTCATCGTTATCGCCCTTATGGGTGGCGTATACTTCAGCCTTACCTTTTGGTGGACGCATCAAAATTCCTCTCTTTTAGTGCTTTCTGGCAATGTCGACATAAGGCAAGTTGATCTTGGTTTCCGGGTCAGTGGACGTTTAGCTAAAATGCTTTTTGAAGAAGGAGACGAAGTCAAAACTGGCGATCTTCTCGCTGTTTTGGATAAAGCTCCTTACGAAGCCAGTTTGGCAATAGCTCAAGGCCAACTTTTGCAAGCTGAGGCCAATTATGCAAAGTTAGTTCACGGTAGTCGTCCTCAAGAAATTGAAGAAGCGCGTGCTCTTGCTCGCGAACAACAAGCAGCTTTCGAAAATGCCGATACCACTTTTACCCGTCAACGTAACCAGCTTAAAGTCGGGTCGACCTCTCAACAAGCCTATGATGACGCCCTAAAGCAAAGACGAGAAACCGAGGCCCTTCTTAAAAATGCGCTCGAAGCTCTTAGCCTTGCTGAGGAAGGATTTCGTCAAGAAGATATTGATGCAGGACGTGCTGCTAGAGAAACGGCGAAAGCTCAGCTTCAAAGCGCTAAGATTGATCTTCAGGATACGGAAATTCATTCACCTTCAGATGGCATTATTTTAACTCGTGTCCGAGAACCAGGAGCTATTGTTGCTCCCCAATCCATCGTTTGTTCTCTTACCCTTCATAAACCTGTGTGGATCCGTGCTTACGTTTCTGAACCGAATTTAGGGCGTCTCAAACCCGGGATGAAAGTTCTTGTCTTCACTGATACCAACCCAGATAAACCTTTCACAGGTCAAATTGGTTTCATTTCTCCTCAAGCTGAGTTTACACCCAAAACTGTTGAAACGACAGAACTGCGCACAGACCTTGTGTATCGTCTTCGTATACTTGTCGAAGATTCCAAAGGAGACTTACGTCAGGGAATGCCTGTCACCGTTAAAATTAACACCTCTCCATGAAACTGCATTCACAAGGAAAAGATTATCAAAAACGCAATTGATATCATGAACCTTACGAAAATCTTTCCTGGGAGGGAAAGACCAGCTCTTGACGGCCTTACGGCTTCAATTCGCAAAGGAATAATAACAGGGCTCGTTGGCCCTGATGCTGCAGGCAAAACAACATTAATACGCCTTATTGCGGGACTCCTGCTTCCCACACAAGGTCACATTCATGTCCTTGGTCTCGATACGAAAATAGATGCAGATCGTCTTCATGAAATAACGGGGTATATGCCTCAAAAATTTGGACTTTATGAAGATTTAACCGTCATTGAAAATCTTAATTTATATGCAAGCTTACATAATCTTAAGGGGCATGAAAAAGAGGCAACATTTGATCGCATGCTGACCTTTACCTCTCTCAAACCCTTTATCCACCGTTTGGCGGCTAACCTTTCCGGGGGCATGAAACAAAAGTTAGGGTTGGCGTGCGCTCTTTTGGGTCAACCTCAAGTTTTACTTTTGGACGAGCCAGGCGTAGGTGTCGATCCCCTTTCTAGGCGTGAATTGTGGAAAATGATCCAAGACCTCGTTCAGCAAGGTATCACCGTTGTTTGGTCAACCTCTTATCTTGATGAAGCAGATAAATGCCAAGAAATTTTATTGCTAAATGAAGGAAAGCTTCTTTTTTATGGTCCTCCACAAGATCTCACCCAACGCGTTAAAGGCCGTGTGTTTCAGGTGAGTGTTCCCCTTCATGAGCGACGAACGGCCCTTAAACAACTTCTTACTCGTCCGGATATTATTGATGGAGTGATCCAAGGAAAAAAAATCCGCCTTGTGGTTTCTCCCTCATTTTCCCTTTCCGCTACAGATCTTCATTGGCGATCCACCAAGCCTCGATTTGAAGATGCTTTTGTTGACATTTTAGGAGGGGGGTCAGAAGGAAAGTCTGCGTTAGCTGAAAAAATTCCTCGCAAAGGCATAAGCGGGGCTGAACCCATAAAAGCCGAGCACCTCACAAAGCAATTTGGTCATTTTATAGCAGCAGAGAATATTTCTTTTACCATCAAACGGGGAGAAATTTTTGGTCTTTTGGGTCCCAACGGGGCGGGGAAATCCACCATTTTTAAGATGCTCTGTGGCCTTTTGCAACCGACAAAAGGTAGAGCTTTGGTTTCAGGACTTGATCTTAAAACAGCTCCTTCAAAGGCTCGTTCTCGAATTGGTTATATGGCGCAGAAATTTTCCCTTTATAGTGATTTAAGTGTAGAAGAAAATCTCGATTTTTTTTCAGGCGTTTACGGACTCCAAGGAAAAAATCGGCAGGCAAAAATTGATCAGATGATTTCTGTCTTTGATCTTTCCTTCTATCTGAACAGTAACGCAGGATTGCTTCCCCTTGGCTATAAACAGCGATTATCTCTTGCTTGTGCTGTCATGCATGAACCGGATGTGTTATTTTTAGATGAACCAACATCAGGCGTGGATCCCCTTACCCGTCGTGAATTTTGGACACATATTAATGGAATGGTAGAAAAGGGGGTCACCATTATGGTAACCACTCATTTTATGGAAGAAGCCGAATATTGTGATCGCATTGCCCTTATTTACGGAGGCCTGAATATTGCTACAGGAACACCAGACGAGCTTAAAGAAAGCGTAAAGACAAAAGACCTTTTAGATCCTACTCTTGAAGATATGTTTATTGCTCTCATTGAACGTTCTGATGCCTTACAAAGGCAACATGAAGGGCAACAATGAATCAATTTTCTTTTCAACGTTTCCTTGCTTACTTACAAAAAGAAGGAAAGCAAATTTTAAGGGATCCGAGTACTATCCTTATTGCTTTTGTCTTGCCCCTCATCATGATTTTTATTTTTGGTTACGGTGTCTCATTGGACGCAGACAAGGTTCCCTTGGGAATTCTTCTTGAAGATATCTCACCGACGGCACGAAGTCTGGAAAATGCTTTCTTTGGAACCCATTATTTTAATGTCACAACAAGCTATAATCGTTTGGCGCTTGAAGATGCCCTAACAGGCGGACATCTCCGTGGAATTGTGACGATTCCTCAGAATTTTTCGCAAAACTTACTTCGAGGAACAGTAGTTCCTCTCCAAGTTCTGTTAGATGGGAGTGAACCCAACACAGCTCGATTTGTGCTTAACTATGCTCAAGGCGTTGTCAATAACTGGAGTCTCCAACAAGCCATCGAAGGCAATCCCTCAACGAATCTTCCTATCATTGCTGAGCCCAGAGTATGGTTTAATGAAGATCTTAAAAGTCGATATGTTCTTCTTCCCGGATCAATCGCCATCATTATGTCTTTGATTGGAACTTTGCTGACGGCCCTCGTTGTTGCTCGAGAATGGGAGAGAGGAACAATGGAAGCTATGATGGCAACACCACTGCGTATTCAAGAGATGCTTTTGGCCAAACTCGTCCCATATTTTCTCCTCGGGTTAGGATCTATGGTCTTGTGTGTCACTCTTTCTATCACACTGTTTAGCGTCCCTTTTCGCGGTTCCTATTTTATCCTTCTCTTGTCAACCTCTGTTTTTTTATTGGCAGCCCTTGGTTTAGGGTTACTGATTTCCTCAACCACGCGAAATCAACTTGTTGCGAGTCAAATTTCGATTATGACGGGCTTCCTCCCTGCCTTTATCCTTTCTGGTTTTATCTTTGAGATTAGCTCTATGCCTTGGAGTATTCAGGCCATTACCTATCTATTCCCTCCGCGCTATTTTGTTTCTATTCTTCAAAGTTGCTTTTTAAGTGGTACGACTTGGGAGATTGTCGTTCCCGATATTCTTATGATGTTGCTCATTGCTTGCTTTTTTCTTGGGATTTCGGCGTTGAAATCAGTTAAAAGGCTTGACTAATATGATGAAGAAACTTGCCTCCCGCTTTCATGAGTTCCAAACTGTTCGGCTGCGGGTAAAAGCCTTGATCATCAAGGAAATTCTTGCGGTCTTACGTGATAAAAAGAGCCGATTTATGCTCATTCTTCCTCCTCTGGTTCAGTTGATCATCCTCTCTCATGCAGCTACCTTAGATGTGATGAATATCTCCCTCGCGGTTTATAATCAAGACAGTGGGTGGTATAGCCATGAACTTGTGCAGCGTATCAAAGGATCTCCTTATTTTCTTCATGTGTATGAGTATAAAAATCCGCAAGAAGCAAAGCGAGCTATTGACACGCAAAAAGTCATCGTTTCTCTTAACTTCCAATCCAATTTTTCCCGTCTTGTCGCGGGGGGTCAATCTGCCCCCCTTCAAGTGGTGCTTGATGGTCGTAAGTCAAACGCCTCTCAAATTGTTTTGGGTTATTTGACGCTTATTCTTCAAGAATTCAATGTCGATATTCTTCATTATCAAGGTGTTGAGATTGCTCGTCCCATTGATATTGAATTTCGCTCATTTTTTAATCCCAATATTGACTATATCTATTTTACGGTTCCTACTCTTGTCGCCATTTTAAGCATGATGTTGGCTCTCACGTTGACATCCCTCTCTGTTTCCCGTGAGCGCGAAAATGGAACCTTTGACCAATTGCTTGTGTCACCTCTGCAACCTTGGCAAATTTTGATCGGAAAAATGATGCCGGCTATGCTCATTAGCATTGTTGAAAGCACGCTACTTATGATTCTGGCGGTTCTTTTATTCTCCGTTCCCTTTAAGGGATCGCTTGTTCTGCTTTATTTGAGCATGATTGTTTTTTTATTTTCAATTGTGGGAATTGGCCTTTTTATTTCGTCCGTTTCTCATACACAGCAACAATCAATTTTAGGAAGCTTTGTTTTTATAACTCCCGTTATG
This sequence comes from Alphaproteobacteria bacterium, assembly GCA_017992885.1. Taxonomy (GTDB): domain Bacteria; phylum Pseudomonadota; class Alphaproteobacteria; order UBA9655; family UBA9655; genus UBA9655. Next base: position 5,619 of record JAGONT010000006.1, on the reverse strand, counting down.
CTGCTTTCTGGGTATGCCACCCCTATAGAAAACATGCCAACATGGCTGCAACCCTTTACGAATCTTCTGCCCCTCAAACACTTTTTCATTATTATCAAAGGAATTTTTTTAAAGAATATGCCCGCTACAGAAGTTTGGCTCCACACATGGCCAATGGCTTTAATCGCCCTCTTTACTCTCTCTGTGGCAGGATGGATGTTTAAACGAAGATTAGAATAGAAAGTTGAAAAATTATCACCAATATGAAGTAGCTACGGCTTGATAATTCTTCGTTATCTGAGTTGAGGACGTAGCCCGACAGAGGTTCCACAGGCTCTTTTTTATTTTTTCTTATCCTGAATGGTGCCATTGATAATTTTTCCCTCGATCTTCACCTCGGGTCCAACCTCAACAATTCCTTTTTTTCCTTTAAACTCAATATTGCCAAAAACTTTTGTCTCTCCTACTAAATGAACCCGCGGAGAGTCAGCAAAATAGGTTTTGTCTTTTTCGATAATAATAGAGTGGGCTTGGCAATCTTTAAGACGCATCTCTGAAGTGAATAGGCGCAGGGGGCCTTTGAAAGTAGATTTTTGTGCTAAAAGAGGGCCATAGACTGTTAAATCATTTTTGACATGAGCTTCCTTCAAAATGGCTATACCTCTAATCACAGCCTTTCCCACATTTAGATTCATAACTTTGACGGGACCACTTACTTCCATAGAGGCAGCTTGAATTTTAATGCCTGTTAGGGGACCATTCACCAGCAAATTTTTGGTAATGGTTACATGAGTTAATTTAAGGGGGCCATGTCCTGTCAAATTATTATAAGAGCTATTTGATAAGGATGAAGGACCGTGAAGAATCTTGTCTGCTAAGGAGGATTGTAAGGGTGAGGAGGGAGACTCTTCTTCCCAAGTATCCCAGGACAGATCTTCCATATTTTCCATTCCATTGATAAAGTCCGGAATATATTTTTGATAAGGTTCAGGAATATATTTCTTAAAATCTGTAGATTCTTTTTGCGACGAGGGAGAATTTTTATCTTCGTTATCTTCACGAATATATTGTTGAGCAAAATCAGGAATATATTTCTTATAATCAGCTGCAGCAGAGGCATGAGCTGTCCACAAAAGGGCTATGATTAAACCTAATAAATTTTGTTTCATTTCAAGGACTTTATATATTTGGGACTTCCGCCGCTTACGGCGGAAGTCACTTAGTTTATTTCAACCTTTACGTGGCTGTCTATCTATTTGTGGTTTCTGTGGGTTCTCCCTTTATGGGCTCTTCTGTTCTGAGCAAAGTTCCTTTTCCCTCCACGTCTTTGAGCGGTCGGTTTTCCTGACCGTCCGGTGCGTTTAATAGTTTTGTTTGTCTGAGGAGCTACTTCTGGTCTAAAATTTCTTCCTCGTCTTTGAACGGTCGGTTTTCCTGACCGTCTGTTGTGTTGAAAAGTCCTCTTTTCCTGAGGTGCGTCTTTTGCTCCACAAGCCCCTCTTCTGCAATGTCTGTGTTCCTGAGGAGCTCTGTTTTCATTGCCATGGATACGCTCTCTAAAACACCTTCTCTTCTGATGAGTCGCCTCGCCATTGCGTTTTGGGTGAAAATGTCTTCGCGCTCTAGGGGATGATTCTTCGCCATTTTCTTCTGAATGCCTTCCGTGACGATGAGCAAAGGCTTCACCAACGAAGACAAAACTTAAGGCAACAATTAACGTTGTAACTTTATTAAAAAACATCATTAAACCTCTACTATAAAAAATAACCACAAACGATTTGAAAAAAGGGGAGATTCCCTCACCTTTCAAATTCTGATATAGCTTATCTAATTATAAAAAGTATAAAATCAATATAGATTATTATTATTTCTTGGGTAAGAGCCATCAGGTAATTAATAATGTAGGTGAGTTGTTCTTCGATAGAAAATAATGAGGAGGCTAAATATAAAAATGGATGATGAAGGATACGCCCCTTTTTTGACGAGGATTAGGAACATTTAGCTTATCTAAATTGAATTCAATATAAATGCTTATTTATCTCTCTTAGAGGAGAACGTCAATTTTAGATTCAAATAGATAAATTAAGATGAATGAAAAAAATTTTATACGTATCTAGCTTGAACTTTAATTTTTTTTTTTAATTATTTTAAAGATATAAAGGATGATCAAAACGGGAGACATAAATGACAAAGAGGCATCATCTTTTAAAAATATCAACTTTAGTTAGTCTTGTGAGTGTGTTAACAATGAATGAAAGCTATGGGGCAAGCACAACAGCTAACATGGCTGTTAATGTAAATGTTGTTGGAAAATGTTCAGTTACGACCAACACTCTATTATTTCCAGACTACGATGGCAGTCTTCCAGCCCAAGATTCTATAGTTTCAAGCCCAGCAATTAGTGTTAATTGTGCAAATAATGAAAATTATACAATTTCGCTGGGAGTGGGTGTTGGCACATATACCCAACGCGTTATGAAAAACGCGGGCAATCCTAATCTAAACTACAACTTGTATACTGACGCTACTTTAGCCCATGTTTGGGGGGATGGATCAGGGGCTACACAGACAGTCGCAGGAGTAGGAAACAATAATGTTCAGAATATTACTGTTAATGGTAAAATTCCAGGGGGGCAGACAACCATCACCACAAACACTTTATATGCTGACCTCATAGCTGTAACGGTAAATTATTAAATGAAATACAATGTTTATTATTCATACAAAATTTTTTCTTTACTTATACTCAATCAAAATGAAAATTGGGTATTAAGTTGATCGAAGTTATCAGTGATATGCCACTGAATAATATCTTTACTTTTGCAGATCTTAGGTAATTAACGACCCCTTTTTCTTTTTCTTATAAATTGAAGCCCCACCAAAGGCACAAAAGCAATAAGTGCATAGAGTAAATTACCCAAGAGAATCATATGCATAAAAATCAATCCTTCTGCAACATAGACGGTTTTATGCAATTTTTTCCACTGAATAAAACCCATTTTCTTAACGAAATAATTATTACTTGTAAGTGCAAGTATTCCAAAAATAAGTAAAGCTATTGCTGCGGGAAGAATAGCTGGATGAAGAAAGTAATAAAGCGTTTCGCTGACGCTATATTGACGCTTGATAAAAAAGCAGAAAAAATGAATAACAGCATAGTTAAAAACGGCAACTCCTATTTGCCTTCTATGCTTATTAATCTTCTTTATAAAGACAGATGGAGGGAAGAAAGCCTGCAAAGGATTTAAAGAGAGAACCAGAACAAGTAAGCTAAGGGCTGCATACCCCGTATATGGAGTTAGAAACTCCCATAGATTCGGTTTATAAATTAACGCCATAAGCGTAAAGAAAGCAGGAAAATTCAGCACAATCCAACTATAATTTTTTTCCAACCATTTTTTATAATGAAACATAGGCTTTCTGTAATTAAAATGAAAATTGGGTGTTAAGTTTCTCGAAGTTATCAGTGATGCGGCCCTGAATAATATCTTTAATTTCATGGATAGTTATGTCAAAAAAGTACTTCACAGCTTCAACAAATTCTTTTCTCTTTAAGTAAAATTTATTATTCGAGACATATTCATGCATAATTTTCCACAATCGCTCAATTAGATTCAGATTTGGACTGTATGTCGGCAAATAATGGATAACTATTCGAGATTTCTCAGCGTATTCCTTTGTTTCTTTCGATGTATGATAAGGCCCCTGGTCTAAAAAAAGGTGAATTTTCCGTGCTTTCGGATAACAATTCTCTACGCATTTCAGAAAATTAATAATGCTCTCGCTATTAATTTTATCATAATCACGCGTCATAACTTCAAGAGTCGCAAGATTAATAGCCCCTGCAATATTGATGCGTGTCCTTGCTCCTGTCGTGGGAACATATTGGTCTTTCCCCTTTTTGATCCATCCCCGGCTCAGTTTCGTAGCCTGTGTTGGATGAACACTATCGCCAAATAAAATAGGCTCATCCTCAGGTGTTGTATTCATCAGATTCTCGTACTCTACAATAAACTTCTCTTGAGCCTCAAGGCTTGCTTTTGCTGGAATTCCCTGAGGATTTTTGTAAACAAACCCATGATTATGCATCCAACTTTGCATTCCAGAAATTGTATATGACTTTCCATATATCTCCTCAACATAAGCGCAGATTTCATGGATGTGCACATAGAGGGTTGTTTCCAGGTGACTTATCAGGTCTTTGGTTTCACGAGCCGTAAGCTTCCCAGTAGATCCGCCGCTTTCATGCTTCAATTTGCCAGATTCTCTGTAATCTTTAAGATAATTTCCAACGGTTTGATCATCCAGAAAAAGCGCTTTAGCAATCATTGGTTGCGCCCACCCATCATCAATAGCACTGCCTTGATCCGATCACAGACACGTCTGTCTCGCTCCCAACGATGTTGGCTTTTTAGACTAGCTCTCTCTTCTGGTGCCAGAAAATTCTTCATTCCTTATTATTAGCACATTTTTAACCTTTATTCAAAATTTTACACCCAACATTCATTCACGACGGATATATTTTGACAATTTTTTTTGTATCCTTTTCCTGGGCAGCGTCAATTAGTATTAAACCTATGATTTTAGATTTGTCTCAGGAGGAAAAAACAACTGTTTTAACTGTCACAAATGCTTCTGACGAGCCAGTGGAGCGATTGTCTTTCTTAATAAGAATGCTTACTTATCTCGTAAAATCTACCAAAGCTTTGCTGTTGTGGAAGTGCCTGGCTACGCAGATGTTGGAGTTTATTCCCAAAATCAGATTATTGGAAAAACGGACGATGATGGGACAGTCCTTGTTCCTGTGCTTCTCGAGTATCAAAATAATCCGATTCGCGTGGATCTGAGAGACCTTCCCATTGATGCGAATATCGAAAAAGAAGAGATAAATGTTATTCCTTATCATCGTAGTGGTCTTATTGTAAAATTCCCGATTAAACCATCTTCGGGGGCAACGATGAAGCTGACCCTGCCTTCTGGTGATCCACTCCCTGTTGGTGCTATTGTTAAAATGAAAACAGAAGATATTCCTGTCGGCCGAGAAGGTGAAGTTTACATTACGGGTCTTGAAGAGCATAATACGTTGTCTGTGGAATGGGAGAATGAAGTGTATACCTGTGAGGTACCCTATCAAAAATCTGAAGATCCCCTCCCTGATTTAGGAACCATTCAATGTCAAAAATAATTTCTTTTTATTTTATTAGCGTATTCATAATAGCTCTGCACAAAGAGTGCAGGGGGGATAACCTGCACCATAACAACCCCTTCTCTTGTTTTTCCACATTATGATTCAACTCAAAATTCGGCGGTAACGACAACGGGAACGGTGACTGTAAGTTGTGATACAAATGGGCGAGTTGATTACACCATTTCTATGAGTAGTGGTAATGCTGGCGCCTATAATTCGTTTAACCCTCGTCATCTGTCTTTAAATGGAGCTGGCGTCGCGCCTGCACTATCTTACAATCTTTATTATAATAATTATCCTCCCGCAGGGACTATATGGGGTGATGTGTCAAGCCCCCGAGAGTAGGTCCAAAAGAAATCTCGTAGTGAGGAATGATTGGGCCTGCCCCATTTATAGGACCACGGGCAGTGAGAAAATTCGATTTTTTATGGGCCTGCCCCATTTATAGGACC
>JAGONT010000063.1 GCA_017992885.1 Alphaproteobacteria bacterium | reverse complement strand
TATGAAAAACACTTAAGGAAATCCCTGATTCATGGGCTGCTTTAGCAAATGTAAACTGTGTCCAGCCCTCTTTTTCAATGAGCGCAAGGCAGGCCTTAAAGACTTTCTTTTTCATATCCTATCTCTTTTGCACGAGTATAGGCTGCTTTTACAGCTGTGTCGATAAGCTGATCAAGATGACCTGTGGTCAAAATCTCAAGCGCCGCAGCGGTTGTTCCCTTCGAGCTTGTTACGCGTTGACGCACTATTTCAGGGGATTCATCCAAATCATGAGCGTAACTTGATGCTCCCCAAAACGTATGGAGGGCAAGGCGAGCCGCAACTTCTTTGGTGAAACCCAAAGATTCAGCGCTGTGGGTAAAAGATTCAATGAAGTAATAGACATAAGCTGGTCCTGAACCAGACAGGGCCGTAATTTTATCAATTTCATCCTCAGATTGTAGCCAAGTACAAAAGCCGAGAGTGTGAAAACAGGTAGAGATAAAAGTCTTGTGCTTTGTTTTTAAACAGGCATGGGTAAAAAGGCCAATAACGCCCTTATGAATAGCAACAGGGATATTTGGCATGGCTCGTATGATGAGGTGAGAAGAAGAAAGCAATTTTTCATAAAAGGCTATGGATTTTCCTGTTACAACGGAAATCATAAGGGAATCAAAAGCTTTATAAGAGGGGAGAATGCCTTCAAGAAGAAGAGGCTTAACGGCAAAGACAATAATTTCTGGAGTTTGAGGGAGGTGTTCAGGGGAAGAAAACCAACGGACACGCGGATCTTCTAAGAAGGGTTCCACGCTTTCACGATGAGGTGTAACGATCCAAAAATTCTCAAAGCTCTGTTCAGAGTTAGAAAGAGTGAGCCATCCTTTAAGGAGGGCAGATCCCATAGCACCGCACCCAACCAGAGCAAGGGAAAGCTTCATTAAGCTTCTCCATGTGTATCCAACATCGCTGCCATCAGCGCGTCTTCTGGTGTTTTGCCGCCCCATAGAACAAACTGAAGAGCAGGGTAGATACGATCGCATTCTGTGAGGGCCGCGCTTAAAACTTCTTCTACTTGCTCAATCGTTGCTCCAGGATTTCCCCGCAGTGTTAAGTTATAACGGAAAGTAGGGACATCTTCATCTGGAGAAATCTCAAAATGACCCATCCAGATTTTTGGATTGAACGTAAAAAGTAATGTTCCCACATTGGAACGTTTGTCTTGCGGAATGCGAATGTCAATGATGCAGCTAATCATTAAGCATTCTAAGTCTGGTTTCCACATTGCAAAGAGACGATAATTACACCATCTGCCTTCGACTTCGGCAGCAAGTTCATGCTCGCTGGTGCGGTCATAGCTCCATTCAAATTGGAATAAAAGCTCTTCTAGCAAACTAATTGGAGAAGAATAGGGGAAGTAGCTTTCTTGAGTTTTGGCACGCATCTTTAAATCTCATTATAAGTTAACTGTAAAAATTATACCGTTAATGAAGAAAAATTACATCAGAGAAAATAAAAATTCTACTTGCAAGTTTCACGAGATTTCCTTACAGCTTGAGAGCGGTGTAGTACCAATTTGTCAATTAACAATAACATCGCGAGTTATCCATGAAATTACATACAGCCGCCTCTGTTTCATCCTTGATTCAAGAACAACACGTTTCATTCGTTGATTTTCGTTTTACTGATCTACGGGGATCTTGGCATCACATGACGCTTCATGTTGATGCCGTTGATCAAGAGGTTCTCACCCAAGGAATCATGTTTGATGGATCTTCGCTGGCAGGATGGAAAGCTATTGACGATTCCGATATGCTTATGAAACCAGATCTTTCAACGGCTGTTCTTGACCCTTTTGCGTCACAGCCCACTCTTGTTTTAACCTGCGATATTCTTGAGCCTCTGAGTGAGCAGAGCTATGCGAGAGATCCTCGGGGAGTTGCCAAGAGGGCTGAAGCCTTTCTTAAAGCTTCAGATTTTGCGGATACAGCTTATTTTGGTCCTGAGGCTGAATTTTTTGTTTTTGATGATGTGCGGTATGATGTTGCCATGCAGCACAGCTTTTACTATGTCGACTCGGATGAAGGAGAGTATAATTCAGGGAGACAAGACCCTCAAGGGAACCTAGCCCATCGTCCTGGTGTGAAAGGAGGGTATGTGCCCCTTAATCCTGTCGACCAAATTGTTGATATGCGTTCTGAAATGTTATCTACTTTGAAAGAGATGAGAGTTGAAGTTGAAAAGCATCACCATGAAGTGGCTCCCAGCCAACATGAGCTTGGTTTTAAATTTTCAACTTTAACCAAAACAGCAGATCACCTGCAGATCTATAAGTATGTCATTAAAAACGTTGCGCGGATGTATGGGAAAACGGCGACTTTTATGCCCAAGCCTGTACACCAAGATAATGGATCAGGCATGCATGTGCATCAATCTTTGTGGCATAAGGAAAAGCCCCTCTTTGCAGGTCAGGAATATGCCAATCTTTCACAAGAAGCTCTTTATTATATTGGCGGAATCATTAAGCATGCTCAGGCGTTGAATGCTTTTACAAATCCTACAACCAATAGTTATAAACGATTGATTCCTGGTTTCGAAGCTCCTGTCATGCTGACGTATTCTGCTCGAAATCGTTCGGCTTCAGTGCGTATTCCGCATACGCCGACAATGAATTCTAAGCGTATTGAAACTAGATTTCCTGATGCTGCGGCAAATCCTTATTTTGCTTTTGCCGCTATGCTGATGGCTGGTATAGATGGAATTCGCCATAAAATCCATCCAGGAGAGCCCCATGAAGGGAATCTTTATGATCCGGAGATTTCTCGCGGAATTCCCCAAGTTGCGGGTTCTCTTCGGCAAGCTCTTGAGGCCTTGGACTGTGATCGTGAATTTTTAAAGGTCGGAAATGTTTTTAGTGATGACCTTATTGATGGATTTATCGAGCTAAAGCGTGAGGAAGTCTGCGCTCTTGAACAGACGCCATCGCCTGTTGAATTTAAAATGTACTATGGTGTATAATAAACTTTGAAATAATGAGGGGCAGAATAATCTTTAAAGAAGAGTGTCATTTTCAATGATGTTATTTTCATAGAATTTGACTTTTCTTCTGTAAGATTTAACTGACTGAAGGGAGGGGTTATGAGAGTCGCAAAATTTGCATTTCTTATTGGTTTTTTAGGTATAGCTAACTTACATGCAGATGGGCCTTTGGAAGAAGACCCTCCCTCAGCCCTTAAGTACGTACATATCGAAGGGAAGACGGACGAAGGAAAGGAAGACAAAACACCTTTTGGTAATGACATGCAGCCTGAAATGCAGGTTGAAGCAATTGATAAACGGGCTCTCCATCATGGCGAAGGAGTAGATAAGGATGGTGTATCTACTCACGATGATCTTTCTTTCGGGGGAAGGCTCTCTGAAAGTGGATCACCAGGATCCTCTCTTCGGATTTTAAGCGAAAAGGGTTCTCCAATCCCTATTATTTCTTTTCCGTCCGTTTCTTCTCAAGTTCCCTGGTGGAAACTTTTGTTGCAATCTATGTTTTGGTTAGAAGAAGACGCCTAAACTTAAGTTAATACTAACACTCAATGGAAGTTATAAGGCTTATAGATGGCGTCCCCTACGGGATTCGAACCCGTGTTGCCGCCGTGAGAGGGCGGTGTCCTAGGCCTCTAGACGAAGGGGACTTGGATTGCCTTGTACCTGAACTTGATCTTTGAATCAAGACTCTTGATAGGGTGCTTTTGCAAAATGTTAACTTTTTTGTGTTAGCTCTTAGAAAGGATCGCACTTTTCAGGAGGAGCTAATCATGAAATTGGTTATAATGATGGCAACAATACTTATGATTGGACAATCGGTGTGCGCCGCAGGGCTATCATCATGCCATAGTTCCTGTTTTGAGCTTAAACAAGCCTGCAATAGTAATAAAGGCCATACCTATAACTCGTGTGATCATGATTTATTCACCTGCAAGGCGAGTTGTGTGAGCGGGAAAAAACAGGAAGTTTATCGAACAAACCTTCCCATAGATATCAGCTTTCAACCAATTCTGGATTTTTAATAGGCTTTTCAAGGCGTGTTACCCCATAGGTGCTGCCAATAATCATAAGACTTCCCAAAAAGGTCCAAAATGTGGGAATTTCTTGAAAGAAAAAATATCCTACAGGTACCGCAAAGCAAAGACGCGTGTATTCAAAAGGAGCAAGATAGGATGGGCGTGCATATTTTAGAGCCTTTACATAACAAAACTGCGAGAAAACACCAGAAGCGCCGACAGCCATCAAAAGGATTAAATCCTGAGGATCAGGAGTTTTCCACACTCCTAAAACGAAAAGGCCAGCAATAACAGTCGTTGCTGTTGTGGTGTAAAGCATAAGGGTCCGTGTGCTTTCGGTGCGAGAGAGTAGCTTTGTGCAAATAATGGCAAAGGCTGCAAAAAGGTTGGCGACAAGTTCTACCCATACGCCAAGACTGATGGCCATTTCATGGGGACGAACTATCACTAAGACGCCTAAATAACCAAAAAGAATCAGCCCCCATTTTGATAGAGCAATGGAATCTTTTAAAAAAATCAGAGACAATACAGTGATAAATAAAGGACCCGTCATTCCGATGGACGTTGCCATCGCTAGCGGCAGATTTCTGTAGGCATAATAGGTACACCCTGTTGCAACTCCAACGCATAGAACGCGTATAAGGTGAAGGAACAGGCGTGATGTGATGAATCCATTGAAACCTGATCTAAAGATGAAAGGGCTGATAAAAAGAAATCCAAAAAAATAACGCATAAAAAGAACTACAATATTATTGACTTCAGGCGAAAGAGCTTTGGCAAAAGCCATGGCTGTGCTGATGCTTAGTCCCCAGAGTAAGATGAAAATTGTGCCCATCAGTTGAGGAGAGAAACGGTTGGCAAATGTTGAAAACAGCTTATGATGCATTAAAAAATTCCTCCCATTATAACTATATAGGAAACAATTTAGAATTTTCAATCTGCAACCTTAACATCTATCCGTTTCCTCTGGGTGGTCATCCTTGTATAAAGAACCCTTTGTTTTTCGACATAATGTTATCATAATGCATCTCTTTCAATTCTGTTTTTGAGTTTCATGTTCATGTCTTAAAATTTTTTAACTCTACCTTGTCCCAATTTTAAAATTATTTTACTACAATAGACAAGAACGAT
>JAGONT010000062.1 GCA_017992885.1 Alphaproteobacteria bacterium | reverse complement strand
TTCCTCAAGTCAAATCCTTAGAGCATTTTGACTGGTCTAATACCCCTATCCAACAGGAGAAGCTTTCCTCCCTAACCAATTGCCAGTTTATTGAGCAAAAACAAAACTTGCTTCTGATCGGTGGGTCCGATCCTGTAACATTATGCCCCTCCTTGCTACATGCTGAATAACATTGGAATTTCCCTCTGAGTTGGGAGTGAACGCGGAACTTTTTTACCGTTTTTAATATCACGAATGATTCTTTTTAGTGATTCTTTTTCAAGTTCTGATCTATGAATTTGCCAGGGAGCGCAGCTGATAGCTTGTTTTGCTGTAATTATTTTATCTTTAATGAGATGGCGAACTGTTACTTTGCTTACCTGAAGCTCTTCAGCAGCCTTTTCTAACGTAAGAAAAAGATTGTCACCTGCTGCACTAGGATTGTAAGCCAAGAGCCCATGATAATTTCTGACATGTCTTACGCGAGACTGCGTCCAAGAGTTTCCTGTGCCAGTTTTAAGGGCTAGTCTATTTAAAGTCGTAGCAATTGTTTTATCTGAGAAATGGGAAGCCATTTGTTCTATAACCTCTACTGATTCTGTGTTGTTAGCACGGCTATGGTGGCCTTTTTTATTTTTTAAAATCTTTAATTCTGAATGACGTCCTCCTTTCCAGTGAATAGTAAAAACAATTTCACTTTTCTGATTATCTACCCGAGCTATAATTTCGCAGATGAGAAGCCTTAAAATTTTTTGTTTTATTTTCATGTCTGTGGAGGGTAAATTCCACACAGTTGGTAAGTTGTTAGCTAAATTAAAAAGAGTTTCACGGTCTGGGGGTCTAATTTTTTTTTGTGAGTTTTCCATCCCTTCTAAGCGGTGTTCTACTTCTTTCAGATTCTCAAGGGCTTGGTTCCATTTTGTTTCTAACTCTCCAGCTACGAGGCGATTCATTGGATCTACAGCTTCATAGCGTCTAGCTAAAAGGTTTGCTTCATAGCGCGCTTGCTCAAGTTCTAGCGATAAGATCTTACGTTGTGCTTCCTGTTGATAAACTATTTGCTCAGCAGCTTTGATAGAGGCTTCAATGGCGTCATTTTCAACAGCCTTGAGAATTTCATTGCTAACGGCCATATCAGGCCGCAAGCTTCCAAAGGAAATACACCCGGGCCTTCCATGATTGATATGAGCCCCGCGACAATAATACCTACAAACGTTTCCTCTTTTTCCTGTATACACTACATGGAGCATGCGGCTGCAGTGTCCACATCGTAATATACTTGATAAAAGGGCTTTCCCTCCACGCCCTGATTTTGTGTTCTCCTCATGTCGCATATATGTATTCTCTAAAAGGATTTTCTTGTTCTCCTCAAATCTTTCCCAAGAGATATAACTAGGGTGGTGCCCCTTAATAAGAACGAGCCATTGATCTTGAGGTTTTCTATGTCCATCAGTTTTTCTTGCTCTCCCATCAACAATTTTTATGCGCCCCTCTGTTTTACCAAAGACATACGCACCAGCATAGAGAGGGTTTTGGAGGAAGTTAAGAATATTTTTATAAATAGGGGAACACCATAAAATTTTTTGACCAAACTCATCCTGATAAATCCTAGGCAGGGTAATATTTTCTTCTCTAAACCAAAGCAAGACTTGTCTTGCACTTCTTAGTTCAGTAAATTTTTTAAAAACAAGATGAATCGCTTCTTGAACTCGGCGATCGGGTTCTAATTCTATTTTATTATGTCGTGTCCAACAGAGACCAACAGGCAAACGATATTTTAATTCTCCTCGTTTTGCTTTTTGTCGCAGAGCTTCCATTGAGCGCTGCTTCAGAAGGCTAAGTTCAAATTCACTCATCGTTCCCTTCATTCCTTATGTTGCGTAGTTTGTTATGTGTTGTTAATCGTTAAATCTCCTTATATTCCACAGAATAATTCTTTCAAAGACAACATAATTTTTACATTTTGAGTGGCCTTTCAAATAGCATCCAGAAACTGCATAAGCTCCTTATCCTCCCGCCAATGTTTTTGCTTTTTATCATCCGTCAGTTCAACATGGGCCAAGGCCTTAGTTTTCATATCAAGATCTATCTCAGCATAGATGTTGGTTGTATTAATGGAAACATGCCCAAGCCATGCCCGTATTGTGTTAATGTCGACCCCTGCCTGCAATAAATGAGTTGCTGTTGTGTGGCGTATTGTGTGGGGACTCACCCGCTTTTTTTTAAGTGAAGGCAATTGAACCATTACCTTTTGGGCATGCCGCTTCACCATGGTGTGGATTCCAAAACGAGTAAGCGGTTGTTGACAGCGGTTAAGAAACACACGCCCAGATGGGTCTGTTCGTTCACTGATTAATTTATTCAATTCGCTAACTGTTTTTTTCCATAATGGGCAACGGCGCAGTTTATTGCCTTTACCTCTGATCATAACAGTCGATAGATTTCGTTCCGGTACATGAGCTATATCTAAATCTCCAAGAGTTAACTGTGCCACTTCATCACTGCGGGCCCCTGTATTGTAAAGGAATAGTAAGATCGTGTAGTCTCGTTGACCCTGCTCAGTTGAGCGATCCGGCGCATTTAAGAGGGCATTCATCTCTGACTTTTCAAGATAAGTAATGAGAGTCCCCTCCGATTTTTTAAGGGGGATCAATCGTATTTGCCGACACCACTCAACGTGCTCTGGGTTATTTAATCCGACGAAGGTGGCAAAAGCATGGAGAGCCGCTAAACGCTGATTCCGTGTTGAAAGACTACAGTGGCGCTCAGATTCTAAATGCGAAAGAAATAATTTGATGACTTCTGGAGTCAAATCCTCAACAGCAAGGTGATCTATAGACTTTTTTACTTTTTTAGCTACAACAGGCAGCAGGAGTTTAAAGGTATCTCGATAACTTTGTTGCGTATTGCGCGACAAATTTCGCACGCTGATCAGATATTCCACTATAAATCTTTTAATCCATGGGCTTAAGTAAGTTACGGTCGTCATGATTGATCTCCTCCCATTGCATATTCCTCGAATCTCGCTCCAGCTTCACGCAGCAAATCAGCTGTCATTGATAAATAGACGGTTGTGTGAGCCAAGTGACTATGTCCCATATATGTTGATAAAATAGGGAGAAGCTTTTGGATATCTTTTTTTTCTTGGTACCAACTTACAAGGTGGTGAACTGCAAAAGAATGTCGGAGATCATGCAGCCTTGGCAAATACGAAGATCCATCATACCCAATAAGGCCTGCTTCTTTTCGGATCCTTTGAAAAATATTTCTCATTGTCTGAATGCGAAGTGGCAAATTATTGTTTTTAATAAACAAATGAGCTTCAGAATTGATATTTGAAGCGTATTGAGCGCGCTCCACGAGATAATCACTAAGAACCCCTTTAAGCTGGTTTCCTATGGGGACAAGGCGTGATTTATAAAACTTTGAGTCCCTCACTGTGATGATATTCTGCTCTAAACTAATATCTCCCAGCTTAAGCGATAAGGCTTCCCCTATACGCAATCCTGTGCCGTAAAGCAGAATCAAGATTGTTCGAATCATCTGCGGGTGTATAGAGCTTTTATGTTTTTGATAGCTAAGTGCAGCCTTTGAGAGGCGCCTCAAATCATCTTTTGAATAAATATAAGGAACAAAGGATTGAGGATGTTTAGGCAGAATGGTTGGTAAAGGAACTTTTTCAACATACCCCCGCGTGTGTGCATAGTGATAAAACCCCAGGAGGGCATTATGTTTGACGAACCATCCTGAAGTGATAGGCGTTTTTTTACTTCCATAAAGAAAGAGAGTCACCTCTTCCTCAGTAATTTGACTGATCTTGCGTGTCGATCCTATTGTTCTACAAAAGTAATTTAAACATTCCTCATTTGTTCTAAATTTTTCTCCCAGCGCTTTTCTATAAGTAATATATTGCGTGATTAAAAGGCACAGTTTCATAGTAAATCTCCAATATCAAAGTCGGCGATTTGCCGTAAGCTGGTGAGGTCAACGTGCGTGTAAATACGCGTTGTTTCCAATTCTTGATGGCCTAGAAGATCGCTGATTTCTTTAAGAGATACGCCTTCATTAATAAGATGAGAGGCACAAGCATGTCTTAAAGCATGTGGTCCATGGTGCTTGATGGCGAGCTCTAAAGGCACCATGTGTTTGTTTACTGTAAAATAAAGGCTCGTCAAGGGTCGATAAGGGGCCTGCCTGCATAAGAAGACTTCTCTTCGGGAACAAATGGGTCGTACTTCTTTTATATAGCGTAAAAGAGCGTTTCCAACGGTTAAAGATAAAGGAAATGTTTGCAATCTTGCTGTTTTAGCCCGTTTTAGATGGAGAAGCTCATTCCGCCAATCAATATCCTCAAGACGTAATTTGAGGACTTCACTCGCACGCAGTCCATAAATTGACAATAACATCAGGATGGCACGATCACGAATAGATGCTGGGTCCTCTCCTTCTGTACCCTTTAAGATTGTTTTTACATCATCCCAAGAGGGAGATGAGGGAAGTGATTCATATTTATAAACGCGCGGGGCTTTAACTGTATCTGCTAGCCCTGGAGGGCATTGTCCTTTACTTTCCTGATAGCGTAAAAATGTCCTAATAGCTGTGCCACAGAACTGCACACTTCGCCGTGAGTGCTTGTCTACATCATGCCTTTTTATAAGAAAATCATCGATAATGAGGGGGGTAATCTCATGAAGAGAAGTACATGTTTTTTCCATCTCTTTTAAAAAGGATTTTAATAACGAGAAACGACCTGCAATAGTAACTTCAGAAAATCCTCGTTCATGGCGCATATAGCCTATGTATTCTTCAAGGTGTTCTTCAAAGGGAAGAGGAGGTTTTGGAGGGCGTCTCAAGCACCCTAACAAGTCAAACCAACGGGAGGCATTTCTCATAAAATTATCTTTAGACATCGTTGAATAAACGGTGTTTTTCATATAACGAGGAGAGCTTCGAGAGGCCCATTTGTCAGCGGCTTCTTTGATTTCATCGAAGTGAACCTCTCTCACTTGATAAAATTTCATGCTGTCCATAATGACAAGTAAATACTGAGAAATTCTTTGTATAGGTACAAGAACGGATCCATTCTCTACCCAATATTGCACATACCTCCAGCGTTCTTCTAAGAGGGGAGCCTCCATATGTCTTCCTGACTTCGTCACTTTTGAGTAAACATGAGTTAAAGAATCGTTATATTTCAAACAGTTAAATAATTTAGTCACTACATTAATTTTTAAATATGGATCAGCTCTTGAGCATTGTTTTTCCTTT
>JAGONT010000031.1 GCA_017992885.1 Alphaproteobacteria bacterium | reverse complement strand
TTGCATTTTAAGAGGTATTAAAGAGATAATTTTTACGTCGCTAACGCTCCGATAAAACGGCAACTTTAAACCGTAATTGCCGGCAACTTTGGAGCGGAATCAATGGCAATCTTCAGCGGAATGCGCAGACTTCTGAATAACTCGTGATTATCTGTGTGATTCATAGACATAGTTTCAATTTTCTGATGGTTATTTCAGTGTGATAATTTTGTTCTTGGATATGTTCTTTTTTTGGATCATAAGCAGCGACGACTTCATCCCAGAAAGGCGTTTTATTACCTAATTCGCTACTATATTGTGATGGTGTCTTGCCTCCTAAAGAACCATGGGGGCGTTGCCAATTATAAAAAAACTGCCAAGATTTTAATTCGTCTTTTGAGCAATAAGAACCTTGTGAATGGTTGCGAGTGAAAGAGAGAAATCATAGAGTCTAAAATGCGCCTTGCGCCAAGATTGCGGTTATTTCTAAGCCCTAAAATCCATTCGGTGATTTGATCATCTACCTTTTTCTTAGGGCTGGATAGAGGCTTCTTACTTAGATCTGTTAATCCTTTAATCCCTTCTTTTTGATAGCGCTTAAACCATTTTCGCAGAGTAGGTCTTGATATTCCACAACGCCGGTAAACATACTCTGCATCCCCTATATCTAGGTAAAGTTCCACCCACTTTAATCTAGCTTTTAGAATCGGTTCCATAACTCAAATAATTTACAAATTTTTTGAAACCATGTCTATGAATCACACAAATTATGGACTGAAAAAAGTATTTTCATTTTAGCCAAAATCGCATATTATTTCACAAGAGCAATATGGTAGAACTCGATTTTATGAACATAGATCAACCTGCAACCTGCAACCTGCAACCTGCAACCTGCAACCTGCAACCTGCAACCTGCAACCTGCAACCTGCAACCTGTGGTAGAGTATGCGCTGAAAGATGTAAACAGCTTTTTTCCTCTTTAAGTTTTTTTTCTCAAAAGCCGCTTCTCTTATTAAGACATCTTCTGTCAAAACAATTATGTCGTTCAAATAATACAAGTCACTCTCTGTCTTCCATGCAACCTATGGAGCGCACATGAGGGGGAGGAGGTTCTTCAAGCCTTCTTTTGCGCTGCCTCCGTCAGGCGCTACTGCCCTCTTTACCTTGCAAGACTTGGAAAATGCGTATGGGTGGATTTTTAAACTTCGCAAAAAGTACTCACACAATTCAGATATTTGGGAACTTTGCCGCAACTGGAATCAAATCAAGCATTCCCTCCTTGAGAGTCTCAATGACGGCTCTTATCAGTTTAGCTCTTTAGAGCGTTTAGAGTTCAAAGACGGGACCCTCTCTTTGTGGACGTCACAAGACATGATTGCCTTAAAACTTATCACGCAAGCCCTTGAACGCCGAATAGGATTTGCGATTCCAAAATCTTGTTATCACGTCAAAGATCATGGGGGGTTAAAACACGCCGTTCACGAAACTCATTCCGCTTTACCTCAATATCAATTTGTTATGCGTAGTGATATTAAAAGTTATTATCAATCCATTGATTTCCACTCATTAATGTCAATCATCGAAACTTACATCAAGCATCCCATTCTTTTAACCCTTATTTACAAAGCTTGTCGTCGAACAGAAACACGAGGAGGAATTTTTCATGACTATAATGAACGCGGCATTCCAAAAGGGTCTCCTTTGTCTCCTTTACTTGGGGCTCTCGCCTTAATGCCCCTTGATCAAGAGATGGGACGAATCAAAGATGTTTTTTATGCCCGATTTATGGATGACTGGGTCGTCCTGACTAAAAGTAAGTCGGCCTTACGTAAAGTGATCAAACGAACCCATCAAATTGTTAATTCACAAAAATTACACCTTCACCCGATGAAGACTTATATTGGCAAAATAAAGCATGGTTTTAATTTCTTAGGCTATTATTTTGACGATAAAAAAATTCTCCCTGCAAAAGAAACCATCAGACGTTTTCACGAACGTGCTGCCGCGCTTTATGAGCGCCCGCAAACAAATATCACGTCTCAACGATATATGAAATCTCTCAACACACGAGACATATCTCTCTATCAGGTTGATGAACCCGCACCCAAAGATGAGGATTTCAAAAATATCCTCTTACCTCTTTTAGCGGCAGCTAAACAACCTGAGAGATTAAAGCGGCTGCGGAAGTACATCGATCAATGGACGTGCTGGCTAAAATTGGGACTCACGATGATTAAAGATCTTGAAACATGCGTTCAAGCTTTTCTGCCCTCGCTTTTTTTACATTGGAGCACGGGCGCCCTGACGATTTCGTCAGGGGTATCTCGCTGACGTTCCTATTTTAGTTCACAAACGAAATGTGAAATTTTTGGCGCGCGCCCCATCACACCGTGCTCGCGCCCGCCTTTTTTGATATTTTTTTAATAAATTTTCTAATCCTATCTCATCCATCGATTCTGCAGTTAAATAATCGCAATAGGCCATCTGCCCTGCCGTATTCCATCCACCCCAAGTCCAAAAGATCCCGATAGGAGCTCTTGCTGCATCCCAGTTTCCACCAATCGCCCTCATATGATGATTTTGGGCCAGTTGTGGCATCTCTTTGTCGACTAAAAACCGTGGCGTGAACCATATCTCAACCTTGTTAGCATTCGCTGGAGTCTGCACCTTGCGATACCCTGTTGCGATGCTTAAATATTGTCCCGTATCACCGCAGCTCGATAAGTCAAAGGTGCCTTCTAACGGATTAGCTAAATTTACGATGGGCATCTCTATCTTCCCTACATCACTCCCTTCTTGCGGACGATAAATCAATACTCCCTTTAAAAATCTTTCATAAATTTCTTCATATCCACGAGCTACCTCTGGTATTGCAACCCTAATCGGACGTTCTATCATCTCTATACGAGGCTCAACTTCTGGGGCCTTTAGTCTTTTTAATTCCTCTTTCATTAAGGTAAGTTGCCTGGTTAACTCGTCAAACCCACTAAACTTTTGGTGCCAACGCATCATTTGCTCGTGGCTGTGACGGCTGATAAAATCGGCATATTGCTGCCTCACTATCTCTTGCTCAGTCAAGTCAGTAGTTAATTGATTGATTGAGTTCGCCCCACAAACTTGATCGTAATAATCTCTGTGATAAGCAAAATCAAAGAACACAAAATCATCTCCACTTTCTTGCGGAATTAGCGATGAGATAACCTTTCTTGCCTTTGACTCAGTTTTTGTTCTAATGTCATCCACCCTCCATTGCCTCTTCTTTCTTAAACTTTCAATGTAGGCTTGACGGTTTTCTTCGTTCTCTTTCTCAAGGTTTCTAAGGGCTTTATTATATGGATTAATACAAAAATCTTTTAGAAGACCAATTGCATCCTCCTGCCTGCAAAGGTCAACATTAAATGTTTCCCAAAATCTTTCATCACTGTAATTTAATATAGCTCTATCATAGTCAGATAAAGTTGTTAAAGGTGTTGCAAGTTTACGATTTAATGTTTCTTCCATGACATTTAAGAACATTCTTTCTAAAGAACTTTTTGTATCTGGGGGATACAGCGCACTCACATTAATACCAAGTACCTTCGTTGGCTTAGTGGATATAATATGGCTTAGGATTTCAGCCCTTACATCTCGGTTATTCTTCGCTCGCACCGGATGAAACATACGGCAGAGCTTTTTGCTTTGGTGCCAAGATTGCAGTTGTTGATTCAGCTCTGCTTTATCGTTAGAATTTGTTTTTTTCAACAAAAAGTTGATAATATCGGTTTCAGGAGGGCAAGTAATTTTTGTAGCTACAAAAATGCTGCTATCAGTAAGGTCCATCCCTTGATCAACTACAAACAACTGTTTGATGGAATTAAATAGTTGTTTTATTGAAGCACTACGATCGGCTGTAAATTGATCTTGACCTGCAACATAAACAAATCGGACAGATTCTGCATCAAGCAGAATTTTCCTAATAAAAGCAGCATTAACTAAGTTACGCTCTGAGCCATCTGTATCGTTAAAACCAGGAAGATCAAAAAAACGCAGACCATCAACATCAATAGACTTTGGGTAAAGGGTTTCTGATCTTCCCCCTTGTCCTATTACCATGGCAGCGCTGTCATCGCTATTATCTAAGATGTAATCCTCTTCATCAGGACTTATCCTAAGCTTCTTTCCGGCAAGTAAATTGATTAACGTACTTTTTCCAGCTCCTGTGTTTCCTAAAAAAGCAACAATGTGCTGACCCTTTGCTCCCTTTTCCGGGTTAAGAAGATCAGCGTTTCTTGTAAATTCTTCTTTTACCCGTTGAGCTATACTTCTTGCATCTCGTGTGTCCAGCTCGGAAGGTTCGCCTTGCCTCCCAACTTTCCATTCATTAATCATTGCTTTTAAGGCGTGATTATCAAAAAGGTTTCTGTTTTCTAAGGGCAACCCTGTGGCGGGGCTTTTGACGCCATTAACCTTAAAATGGTGCACAATAGCTTCCCTCTCGTAGGAATGCCCATCAGCAGCAACAACTGGGTCTGTCATCTTTTCCATTGTTATAGGACATCTATGTTCGGAAGGCCTTCTATCATCATCCATCATTCCGAACGCAAAGTTTGATTTCATTATCAAAACAACGCATACACTTAAACATATATTTGTTATTTTATTCATGATGGCTTTTCTCCTTTAGGTTGAGCATGACTTATGTCATTACCGGTTTTTCTTTATTAAGAGTAACAGTCTTCGATAAACAGCTTGCATGTCAAGGGCAATTTAATCACAATAAAATTAATACATTGAGTCTCTTGCAAAACTATCAAAAATGAAGAGAGACATATCAACTATGTTGTAAGAAAAAAAGATCATGGGATAATCAAGGCCTTAATATTTCTTTTCTCTCTACCCCTTTCTTAACACATTCTCGACTTAGCAATGGGCCTTAGGTGAGAAAAAACTCATGGTAATCAAATTTTACTGGGTTTTACCCTACACTTTCACAAATTTTTGAGATATCTTCTTTCACAATTTATGTAATAAAGTGATGTTTAAAAGATTTCTGGTTCACTCAAAATACCTCCTCAACTTTTACATAAGGTGGAGACTCCTTAATATGTCTACGTCAATTTAAGAATAAATGGAGGGATAAGCTTGCGGCCTAAATCATCTCCACACTCTCAAAAAGAAGCTCACTCACATAAAGATCGATTTCCGTTTTCATCTTCTTCTTCCACGTGAGGGAGGCTTTTGAGAAAGAGAAATGTCCTGCTCATGATGAGCCTGATCTTCTTCACTGTGAGAGAACGCGTGCATTCTTGACAATTTTTCTATTTCTCTCGTACTTGAAGTCTGGGCTTTTTTATAACTCCTGTTGTAAAATTTATCCCCTAACATCTCTCGCTTAAGCTCTTCTGAAATCATCTGAGGAGCTTTATGAGAGGTATTTTTTGTGGTGGTTTTTTGATAGAATACTTCTCCCAAGATTTCTTTCTTGAATTCAGCGGTCATATAATGTTCCTTTCCATTTTTAGGTTGAGGAGAGGTTTTTTTTCCTAAAGCTGGTGGAGTATGTGAAAAGGAAGGAGCGTTGGTTTCTGACAACACAGCTGAAGCAGAACTGACTTGGGACGACTCTCCTTTTATCCTCTCACCTTTAAACGAGGCTTTTATCGTTTGCCAGAAGGTCTGCTTACTTGGTTTTTCTTCCAACCTTTGATGTGAAGGAAGAGGTATCTCAATCATTTGTTGCTGGGGATCTTTTTGAATAAAAAGGTCCTGCTTCCTTTGATTGTCTTCTTCCTGAGAAGAGGGATTTAAATCTAGATGAAAGTTATCCTCATGAAGATGAGAGACACGTTCTTGATCTTTTTTCTGATGAAACAGCTGCTCAGCTCTCACTTCTTCCCGAATACTTTCTGGAAGAATCCGAATCTCTTTCTCTTGGTGGATGCCTAAAAAATGATCTGCCACATTCCAGAACGCTTGCTTTGTCACAGTGCCCATGGCTTCCAGCTCATTAGACATACGCTGAAAAATCTTAGTAATGAGGAGATCATCCTTTTTCATAAGCTGACTCAGAGACTCTGCATCAAGATAGTCGCCAGCAGAAAGCTTCTCTCCTGATTTTGAGAGGACTTGAGGAAGTTTTTCAGGTCTCCAAAAGTCAAGAGAGCTCCCAAAGACTTTTACCCAGTCCCGATGACGAGTCATGGCTACATAAGCTAGGTTTTGACTCATTTCAAAGGAAGCAAGCACAAACGTGTGATCTACCGTTGTACCTTGAGATTTATGGATGGTAATGGCCCAGCCATGATCAAAGTGAGGGTTAAGATTAGGAGCAAAGGAAAGTTCTTTTCCCGAAATCTCCTTCCCCTCATCCAGTTTGACAATAATCTTTTGGTTGTTTAATTTTATAATGGTTCCCATAGTGCCATTTCGAATGCCCTGCCAATACTTGTTTTTTGTAAAAACAATCCGATCGCCTTTGGAAAAGCTTTTTTGCTTTTTAAGAACATGGGTTTTTCCAAAATCGTCCTCTACTTCCTTTTTGGTTGTATAGGTAAATTCTGTTTGTGAGATCTGACCTGATGCTTTCAGGAGAGAACGGGCTGATTGGTTCAGATCATTGACGTCCCTATTGCTATAGGCCAACATAAGGCTGCTTTTTTCAGGTGACGCCTTAAATGCAGTGTGCCAATTTTGAATCAGCTCTTCTTTGGCCTGTTCACGAACGTCAACTCCAGCGCCTACGGGTCTTTGAATCCCTATCAAGTGATCTAACTTACATTCTTTCAGAAGCCCTTTTGCCTCTTCTCGTTGAATGTTTTTGGATTGATTCTTGTCCACCAATTGAAGAGCAAGTTTCAAAGGATCAAGACATCGCCTCTCTAAAACAGGTCGGCATTCTTCTGCATTTTTGAGAATGGATTGGGCTGCTTTTCTTTCTATTCCTTTCCAGTGCAGATACTGCCCAAAGTCTTGATGATTCTTGATGAAAGGGTAAAGATTTGAAGACTGAAGGGTTTCCACCTGTACTTCTTTCGCCATTTCTCGGTAGATGAGAGAAGACACGCGATGAGATATTTCATAAAGCTTCACAAAATCTTCAGGGGTTTTTGAAGAGGGAAGTTTTTCTTCAATAATATGAACGTATCCTTTCTCTGCATATGCTTTGATAGCTTCTTCCGTCTTTTGTTGTCCAAAAAGAACGGTCGCTTCCTTCTGCCATTCTTCCTTTTGACGAATGACTGTATTAAGCTCAGCTTTTCCAAGCCTTGTGGTCACCAGCCGAAAGGCAGGACCTGCTTCTACGGGCTGAAGCTGGGCCCCATCTCCCACAACGATCAGTTTGACCCCTAGCTCTTTAACCGCCCCTAGAAGCTTCTCAAATCGCCCCATATCCACCATTCCAGCTTCATCAAGCACAAGGACGCTTTTTTCATTATACTGACACCGGCCTTCCTCATAGGATTTGAGGAACTTATGAAGGGTGGTTGAGGGAATGCCACTTTGCTCTAAAGAACTGCCCCCTAGAGTCTTAGATTCAAGATTTTGTGAAGCTTTTCCTGTAGGAGCGAGCCCATAAACAGCGTACCCTTCAGCTTTCCAAATTTCATGACATACTTCTAGGGCAGTTGTCTTCCCAGCTCCTGCAATTCCTACGACGCATTTAATCTGTCCCTCATCTACAAGGTGATGAATGGCATTCTTTTGGTCTAAAGAAAGTCCTCCATACTTTTTCAATTCTTCATTGGCTTTGGTAATTGCATTTTCTATATGATAGGCTTCAACACCATGGGACTTCACTTTTCCCAACCCGTCAGCCGTTTCTACAAGAGACTTTTCAGTCGCCAACATACGGCGAGTGGTATAAATGGTCAGATTATTATTTTCTGGGTCATATCGTAAGGATATCAGCTCATTTGAATTTTTAAGTTTAGCGTCTATCCGATTGAAGAGATGAATATCATCCACATACTGGTGAAGTTTTTTTTGCACATCGGCCCACATAAAAGTGCCATGGTGCTTGGTCACAATGTCAAACACAATCTCTGGATTTTTGAGGATACGATAGAGATTGCGGAGCTGACCGTCGTAAAAAGCTTTGGCTTTGTCTGTTACGAAGGAAAGCTCATCTCCTCCTTCAATTTTTTGGATTCTCTTTTCCTGTTCGACAATGCCCCGTCCCCGTTTAGGCTGAGGTTCCATTTCAATCCCCCGCTCTTTGTTAGAACGATGGTCAATTTGAATATCATGCCCGTTTAATTTGAGATGGAAGTTGGAATAGTTGGCCCACTGTTCTCGCAATTCAAAAAGCAGAGATTTTTTATCCCATTCCACCTCTTTTTGAGAACTCAAACCTTCTTCAACTAAATGACGCGTCGTTGCCGTTACATGACAATGGGGTTTTTCTTCTCCTGTAAGTTTATCTACATCAAAATGAAAATTAAGCTGAGCAGCCATTCCTCGACCACAGAGCTGATCTTGAACAAACTCCCTGGCCAGAGCTTTGTTTTGTTCTTCTGTAAGTTCTCGGTGCAGAGAAAACTCAAATTCTCGCCATACACGAGCGTCACACCTCTTTTCAGCAGATTCAGCTATATCAACAAAAGTTTGAACGCCTTTTGTACGATCTTCCGCAATCAGCTTCTGAATTTCAACAGCCCATTCCGGAGCATCCTTTGGAAGAACAAGTTCCACATGCTGCACAGCCTTATCCTCATAATTAAAGGTCTGGCCTGTTTGAGAATCATAAAGCTCACAACCCGCTCGATAAGCAATAGAACGTACCGTATTTCGGCTACTTCGTGAAAGAAGTTTTGTGTTGAAGTGGTAAATTGCCATGGTTTACACGTCACTTCCACAAATGTGGTCTGCGTCGCATGCGACAAAGCGCCGTTGCCAAAGGCAACACGTAAGCGCGCATGGTAAGCTTTTAAACAAGCCCACCATGACAGCTTTAACGATCTCAAGAGATCGAATTTGATTTATGCATGTACTCATTTTTATGTATTATTATATTTAAGTAATTTAACTATTTATGTTGCAATACAATAACAAATTTGCTAAGGTAAGTCATTCATAAAAATAAAGACGGAGACCGTATGAAGGACAAACTGACCCATATCGAGAATAAGATTCATCAGCTCAGACAAAAGAAAGAACGCATCCAAACTCAACAAGCCATCTTCTTCCTCAAAGAAGCTCAGAAAATTCTAAAGGAGGAATTTTCACCTGATATAGCTCTGAATGTTTTAAAAAATCATTGGAATGGATCGTCAGAAGCCCAAAAGGAAGAATGGAAAAAGTGTGAGGGTTACTTTCTTATTTCCTCTCAAGAAACTCGTAAGAAAACTGAAGAACGTAACTCAGCATCTAAGCAAAGCGGAAAGGCAGAGGCATCACATCATGAGTACCCTTGAGATTGATTCCCATGGAGCAAGACGTGCGAGAACTAGGTCATTAATTCAATTATCTGGCTTAATTGAAAAATCCGCCCTTCTTGAAACTTTTCAGATTACGCTGGGACTAGATCTGCAAAAAGATGTGACCATGAAAGAACCAATAGCAGCATTGTTCAAAGGGCTTCTTGTTCTTAATGATCTCGCAAGCTCAGATGAAACCAATCTACATCTGTGGGCAAGACAGGGATTAGAAATTCTTGCCAATACAAAAAAGAGGTAAGTCCATGGCCGGGGATTACTGTTGCTGTATCTTGAAGTGAAAAGCACATCGCTTATAAAACCCTTATATCTTAATTTTTAGAAAGATAGAAGGTTGCGGTTGTTGTTTTTGTGGAGGCTGTGGAGAACTCGCAAGAATTATCCACAAATCCACAAAAATAGGAAAACCTTGCTTTTTAACTTTCTAAACAGCCCTGTCAAAGTTAAGCTGACTTTTCAGGGTGGGGAAAGGTGAACCTGTGTTTAACCTTAGCTTTTGAAGCTGTAACTCAGAGTATGGTCCCTTTCCCCAATGGCTTTAGGACGGACAGTATCTTAAGAGCCCGAAAGCTTTCGGTGACTCTGTATTTGTAAGGTTGTCCAAAACCACTATGTGCAGTCTATATTAAAGGGTGAATTATGACAAAGGCAATACTAGGCATTGATGTCTCCAAACAAAAATTCGATGCGACCCTTCTTTTTGCTGATAACAAGGTGCGCAAAAAAGTTTTCTCCAATGATCCTGTTGGATTTCACAAACTTCTCGAATGGATTCACCAGCTTCATGAAGGAGACTTTCATGCTTGTATGGAGTTTACAGGAGTCTATGATGAAAGGGTTGCAGAATTCCTTTATCACAAAGGATTTATTGTGAGTAGAGTCAATGCTATGGTCATTAAAGCTTTTGCCAAATCACTGCTGACACGCACCAAGACCGATAAAAAGGATAGTATGGTTATTGCTCAGTTTTGCAAGGTTCATCAACCAAAAGCTTGGGAGCCTGATCCTCTTCACATCAAAGTCCTGAGGGATTTCTCAAGAACTCTTGATGCTTTAAAGGATGATTATTACCTTATTAAAAATCGTCTTGAAAAGTATGAAGAACGAGAAAGTCCTGCGAAAAAAATTTGGCAGGATCGTCTGCTTGACGTAGAAAAAGTGATTAAAGATGTGGAAAACCAAATGAATATTCACATCAAAAATCATCCTGATTTAGAGAAAAAGGTGAAGCTTTTACAAACAATCTCTGGCATTGGTGAAACATCGGCTAGGACATTATTAGCTGAGATTACTAATATTCACTATTTTAAAAATGCTCGTCAACTCGCTGCATTTGCAGGTTTAACTCCCTGCCAACGACAATCGGGAAGTTCAGTGAATGGACAGAGTCGATTATCAAAAATGGGGTCAAGTCGTTTAAGAAAGGCTCTTTTTATGCCAGCGCTTGTTGCTAAAAAACATAACCCAACTATCATAGCATTCTCTAGAAATTTGATTAAAAAAGGAAAATGCAAAATGGCAGTTGTAGGCGCTGCTATGAGAAAATTACTTCACATCGTCTTCGGTGTTTTAAAACACGAATCGCCATTTGTGGAAAAATTTGCATAAAAATGAAAAAAGATCCTTGACTGCCAAGACAGTATCTGAGTTTTTCAAGGAATAAGACAAGATAAACCTTAGATGTCTTGTCCACGTAATGCTTTCATCAGAAGAGGTGTGCGAGGATGATGTTCCAAGAAATTAGAGAGCTGAGTAAGGGGGAGAGGTTTTCAGAATAACAATTCCATAAAAATTTCTTTCAACGTCTTCAGAAAAGCAGCAAAAGGGTCACAAACCTGTGATCCTTTTGCTTTTTCTATTTATACCATTCTAAACCACTTTTTCATTTTTTCCTCTTCAATCTAGCAACTTTCTTATTTCCTCTCAGAAAACTCGCAAGAAAGCTGAAGAACGTAACTCAGCTCCTCAACAAAGCGGAAAGACAGAAATTATTCATATCATGAACACATAGCAGATTGATTCGCACGGATCCAGATGTGCGAAAACAAGATCATTGATTCCACTTGTCGGCTTGATCGTGCACCGTAATAACGTCGTGTCAAAACCTCCATAGAGTGGAGAAAAGTTCGAGAGATACTTTTGAGTTATGAACCTATTTGGAGATGAAAATCAAAGAGGAAAAGAGCATGTTGGAAAAGCAAAGAACACTACAAAGCGCCAAAGGTGTTGCTCTGCAAGGCTCGCGCGATATGGTAAAACTTACTGCTGGAATCCTAATCTTCAGTGGTGAAACATTGCTACGGCGTTTATGAGCAATGCTATCAGAAATATCTTATCGCAATTGAGTAACGTGTTCTCTCGCCTGATAGACGATGAATAATGAATTCATTCAAGGAAATGAATATTTGGGAGTTTAATACTGAAACTGAAGAAAAAATTCAAGAGTTATTTAAAAATATAGCCCCAGTTCCTTTAAAAACAGACAAAGGTAAAAAAATACTAAAGAAAATTTAGGGGTTAAAGAACCCAAAATTCTGCTTCTATTACTGGTTATCTAAAGAGTCCTCTACCTATTGTTACGAAGCCTTGCTGGCAGACGTTGTTACCAATCAATAAATCTAAAATCATGAATGGAAATATTTTTTTCTTGAGCAGAGAATAAAAAAGTGTTTTGATGCATTTTAACGAGGGAATTTATTTTCATTATTTTAAGCACTTTATCCGCATAAAGTGAATTTTAAGTTATGAAATTTTTCTCCTTAGTTTTTAACTCATTAAAAATAAGGCGTGGTGTGCAAAACCTACTAGCTAAAAATTGAGAAAAAAATTTATACTATTTTGTGTTATTTTATATAACGCACTTGAGTATTATCAGAGTATTCTCTATGGATTTTTTTCTTTTATATTATCTACAACTTTTTTCCCGTCCCAAGACATAAGCTTTTCAATTCTCGCAAGCCTCTCTACGTTTGCCGTAGGTTTCTTAACAAACCCTTTTGGAGGATTAGTTTTTGGATATTTTGGGGATAAATACGGAAGAAAAAGCACAATAACTTTATCAATTATACTGACTTCTTTGCCTACTTTTTGTATTGGAATTCTTCCTACTTATGCTGAAGTGGGTATTATTTCAAGTATATCTCTTATTATTTGTCGATTAATACAGGGGTTTTCAGTGGGAGGGCAAGCTTATAGTAGAGTTGTTTTTGTTGTAGAGCATTCATTTCGAGAAAAAGCAAATTTTGCGTGTGGGTTACTTGCTTCTTCAAGCCTTATAGGTGCAGTTCTTGGAACTGGTATAGGTATTCTTTGCATGCTAGATATAATGCCGCAATGGGCTTGGCGCGTTCCCTTTCTCCTGGGGGGATTGTTTGGATTTATAAGCTACTTTATTATGAAAAATGTAGATGAAACCGAAGAACATGAGGAGGCTCAACGCTCTAATAGCTTAAAAAAATCTCCTATCGTCGATGTTATTAAAAGTTATTTAAATAATTTTCTATGCACAATTGGTATTTCAGGGGCCACACTTATTCCTTTTTATATTATTTTTATTTATATAATTGAATATATTTTTTCATCAAATTTTGGATTTTCTTCTTCTCAAATAATGGCTACTTTAACTTTTTTCATGGTTTTATGGGCTGTTCTCTTACCGATTCTAGGATATATTGCAGATAAACTAGGGGAAGTTCTAATGATGAAGGTAGCCGCTATTAGCATGCTTTTATTTTCCTTTCCATTATGCTTTATCATGCAAATATCATCTGATTTACCCTTAACATTTTTAGCAATTGGATTATTAAGTTTGATCAGCTCAGCTTATGTTGCCCCTAGTGGAACATTCATGACAAAATTATTTCCTGTATCTCTTCGATGCAGCGGTATCTCTGTTGCTTCAGGTTTAGGAAGCGCTATTTTTGGGGGGACAGCTCCTCTCTTTGGAGTTTTGCTTGTTGAGAGCTCAGGCATATTTTCTTTCTCAGCATTTTATCTTGTATTTGGAGGTCTTATGGGTTTGATTGCCCTAAAAAAAGCAAAAATAAATTCTCAGAAGGAACATAAAGTGTTAAAGACGGCTATGGATATTTCTCAGTCTCGCGAACTCATTCCAACACTT
This sequence comes from Alphaproteobacteria bacterium, assembly GCA_017992885.1. Lineage (GTDB taxonomy): Bacteria > Pseudomonadota > Alphaproteobacteria > UBA9655 > UBA9655 > UBA9655. The sequence continues at coordinate 8,156 of JAGONT010000031.1, read as the reverse complement.
AATAAGCAAGGATACATGTTACGTGAGTTAAATGAGTACAGTCGAGCTTTCGTTGATTTCGCACCAATAGCACCAGGTCCGGTGCTGGATATTGGAGCAGCTTATGGTGTTGCAACCCTTCCTGCTCTTGAAAAGGGTGCTCATGTTATTGCTAACGATCTTGATATTCGTCACTTAAAAATTCTAGAGGAAAACGTTTCCAAATCTTATCGGAAAAATCTAGAATTGAAGCTAGGCAAAATACCTGGTGAGGTTGATTTTCCTGAAAATAGTCTGGGAGCAGTTCTTGCTTCCGGTGTTCTTCACTTCCTACCTGGAGACGAGCTTATTATTGCTGTAAAACAGATCCATAAATGGTTAAAACCTGGAGGTAAGTTTTTTTTCGTGGCTACAACTCCTTATGCGAAACTCTATCAAGGGTTTTTACCTCTCTACTTAAAACGTAAGAACGCTGGTTATCGATGGCCAGGATTAATCAAGGATACAAGCTATTATGTCCCTAATATTGCCCATCAAATACCTAAATCTATAAATTTGATAGATGTAGATATACTTGACTCAATCATCGCAAAGACTCAATTTTTCGTTGAAAAAAAAGGTTTTTTTACAATTGATAAAATTGCCAATGATATAAATAGCGAAGGTAATAACGTATTAGGCTTAATTGCATATAAATAAATTTAAAGCATAAAAATGGAAAAATTTTATGAAAAAAAATACAAAGATGATTGTAGCGGCCATGATGGGGAATTCCTTAGAGTATTATGATTTCACTCTTTATGGTTTCTTTGCTGCTTATTTATCTGCTTCCTACTTTCCTTCGGATGATCCCTTAACTTCAAAAATAGCAAGCTTCGGAGCTTTAGCTGCCGGTTTTCTTATGCGTCCAATAGGAGGCCTTATTTTTGGTCATTTGGGTGATCGTTATGGGCGTAAGAGGGCCCTCTTAATTTCTATTGTGCTTATGACGCTCCCAACACTGACCATTGGTCTTTTGCCAACGTATTCACAAATTGGATTCTGGGCTCCTCTTGTAATTGTGCTTTGCAGGCTTATGCAAGGTATTTGTACAGCTGGAGAATATACAGGAGCCACAATCCTTATTGCTGAGTTCAATGAACGCTATAAACCTGGATTTGCATGCAGTTTATTACCCGCCTCAAGCCTCTTTGGAGCTGTTATCGGAACAGGATTAGGTGCCATTTGTCTCACAGAGGGTATGCCGACGTGGGCATGGCGTATTCCCTTCATTATGGGCTTTGTTTTTGGTTTATTAGGATTATACCTTCGAAAACAAATTGATGAGAGCCCCGCATTTACGAATCTTTCTAAACATCATAAGGTAAGTACTTCTCCAATCTTTGACGTTCTTAAATATCAAAGGCGTAATTTTCTCTGTACGATGGGAATTGGAGCCGCTACTTTAGCCCCGTTTTATATTATTTCTGTGTATATAAATGGTTTAACATCTCAGCTAGATGTTTCTCCTTCTCAAGGGATGCTTCTAAATGTTGGAATTCTACTCATGTGGATGGTTTTTTTGCCTCTCGTTGGCTATTTTACAGATAAGATAGGTCTTGAAAAAGTTATGAGTTTTGGGTCAATATTACTCATTATCGTTGCTTTGCCTTCCTTCTTATATGTAAATTCCGACGTTTCGATTAAAAAGATTCTTCTTGTTCAAACGATTCTTAGTTTCTGTGGAGCACTTTATGTTGCGCCTGCGGGAGCTTTTTTGGCAACTAAAATTTTTCCAGCCTCTCATCGTTATAGTGGTATGGCATTAGGAATTTCTTGTGGGGAAGCTATTTTTGGAGGAACCTCCCCTCTGATAGCCACAGCGCTAGTGGCTTTGACGGGTGCCTCTTTTGTACCCGGAATTTATCTTATATTTTGTGGATTTATTGGATGGGCTGCTGTGAACTTCTATAGACCTCTTTCACCTTTGAATACCAAACATCTAAAGCCAGACAATATTTCTTTTATTGAAAGAGCGCCCCAAGCACATTAATTATTCAAAACGCCTTTTAGACTCAGCTGGCATAGAGTTCGCGAGGTATTCACCAAACACTTGTACGCGCTTCGAATTTTTAAGCGCCACGGGATAAACATAATATAAATCTACAACAGGACCATGGACATCTGTCAATATAGTCACAAGATTTGCTTCTTCTATTCCCGGAAATTCTTTAGCTAAGGCAACAATTCCTAACCCTAATTCAGCAAGACGACAGGCTCCTTTTGATGAGTTAATGCTTATATAAGGCTTTCTCACTTGCTCTGACTTTGCGCCTATCCGTAAAGGCCAATCGATATCACTGTAAGGTCTTATAGTAGATTCGCCAAAAGTAATAATTCGATGGTTTTCAAGATCTTTAGCTACACGGGGAACTCCAAATTTCTTAAGGTACTCTGGGCTTGCATAAAGCTTTAAAAAGCAGGAAAAGAGATACTCTTGGATGAGATCGGATTGATCTTCTATAAACGGACGAATAGAAACATCTGCTTCGCGCGCCTTAACATCTAGCTTTTCATCATGACCTATAATCTCAAGCTCTATATCCGGATAGAGTTCAAGAAAACCAGCAACACGTTCTACAAGCCATAAGCTTGCAAGAGCTACAGTTGTGGCTACTTTCAAAGCGCCGCAAGGTATTTCCGTTTCTTCTTGAATAGCTGATTTGGCATCTTCAAGGGAAGACAACATTTCTTTTACTTTTTCAAATAAAATTTCCCCTTGCTTTGTTAATACCAATCCCCTGGGGACGCGATTAAAAAGCTGGACTTTCATTAAATACTCAAGAAGCTGAACGTGCCGACTGAGTGCGCTTTGAGAGATATTTAAATCTTTTGAAGCACGATTAAAGCTTTGAGCCTTCGCCACAAAATAAAATATTTTTAACTTGTCCCAGTCTAAATTCATTGATTTTATTCTAAAATAAATTATTTAATAATATTTATCATTAGTAAATTCATATGACAAGAAAAAATTTGATTATGTTCCTTTTGAATATAATCTACGCAAAAAGTCATTTTATTGAAAATTTTATAGAAGCTTAAAGGTTTATTAATAAAGAATTCAAATATCTAAAGGATTTTCTTAAAAAGAATATACCCCTTATGCTAAAATAAGGCTTTTTAGATTTGATAACACAAGATAGAGTTGAAGAGTAAGAAGTTAAACTGATTTTGCTTGGTAGGTGGTTCGCTAAACATGCTTATTAGTTTTTGTTTGTAGTACCTTTAAGTCTTACACATTATTTAAGAAAAGACAGAATATCTTTTAGCCTCCCTAAAGATATTCTGTCTTATTTCTTAGCAAGTTGCAAAGTAATCCATAGAGATAAACCCTTGCAGTGTTTTGTGGCCTAAAGTTAGCTCCCCACCTAGATACATTTATAGCCTATATGGATATTGCTTGCAATAAATTTTTAAAGATAGCTGCAGGTCTACACAGGGTGACTTAGTTCTCCATGGTAAATTTGAAATTCTCTTGAGAGCCCCTACGGTTGAGTATCACAAAATTCTTTTTAAAAAAGTGCTGATTGATATTATCTGATAAAGCCATTTTCGCTTTTTAAATGCCTTAATGAGATGCAAATTTACTATAAAAAAAATTTCCTGCTTGCCTCATTCTCGAGACAAAGGTATTCTACTACGGAGTTTAGGACTGTTACGCTTACTTGCTGAAGTTAGTAGTTATCTCTTAAGCTCATTAAAGCGTGGAACAAAGGAGTACCACCTCCCTTGCCCCACTAACCACAACGACTAACTTAGGATGTCATTATGGCTAAAAGCACTATAGACCTATTTCCTTTTTTAAAGCAACGAAAAGCTGGTATTTCATCAGTTCCCTACCCGGGGAAACTGATGATTTTGGCTGAATTTGGGTGCGAATTTTGGCGGGATACTGCTGAAGTTTGTTATCCCTTTAGAAGAGAAATAAAGGAAGACATTTAACTTCTCGTCTGTGCTGGGGAAGAGCAACGGGAAGTTTAGGTGGAAATGAAAATGATTTCTATATTTTTTATAGTCATCTTTTTAATTATTTCTCATTTTCTTTCTGTTGCTCTGAACCCAAGAGGGCTAAGAAAGACTTAAAATTTCTTCTCGTCTCCCTCCTTCAGTTTAAGACGTAAGTTAATGGAAAAGCCTTAGGGCTATCTCCTTTCTTTTGTAATCCAAAAGTATGCCTTCCATTAAAAGGACACACTATGAATACAAATATTGATTGGGACAAATTACGGATATTTTACGGTGTTGCTCGCTCACAAAGCTTTAGTCTGGCAGCACAGCAGCTGAACGTTAGCCAATCAGCTTTGAGTAGAAGTATCCAACTTCTTGAAGACAGACTAAAAGTTAAATTATTCCATCGCCATCCAAGAGGCGTTGCTCTTACAGAAAAAGGAGAAATTATTTTCAAAGGAGCTCAGCAAATGTTGACGGCTCTCGAAGCTACAAGAATCTCTTTATCTGAAATGGAAAAATTCCCCCATGGGCTTTTAAAAGTAAAAGCTTCTGCTGGCATCATTTCAAGGTTGCTCATTAGCAATGCCGAACCCTTTTTCGAAAGCTACCCTCACCTTCGTTTAAAAATCATAATAGGAGATGAACCCCCTCACTTCTCTTTAGGGGATATAGAAGCAGCTGTTTTTCCCTATATTCAGGGAGAAGAAGAGCCTTATTTAATACAAGAATACCTGCTTTCTTTCCATCTGAAGCTTTATGCAAGCCCTGACTATCTTAAAAAGTTTGGCACTCCTCAATGTGTTGAGGATTTAGATCACCATCGGCTGCTGTCTTATGGGGAATATCCCTATCCTTCTGCAAACCTCAACTGGCACCTCTCTGCCGGATGCTCAGAAGGAAAAGTACGTGAGCCTTATATACGGGTTAACTTAGGTCATAACCTTGTGTCTCTAGCTACTCAAGGAATTGGCATTGTTACCCTGGCTCAAGAAAGCACAAACTTTAAAAATCCCCACGACATTCTTGCCCCTGTCTTACCTGATGTGGAGGGGCCAGAAATCAAGTTTTACTATGTTTACCCTAAACATTTGAAAGAATCCTATCGTGTCCAAGCCCTTGGCTCTTACCTTCATGAGGTGGTGACAAGAGAGGAATTAGGGACAAAAAAAGAAGTTTGATACAAAGATTGAATATTGAGGAGAAGAAGAATGAAACGCTCTAAAGCTATATTAGCGGGCACCATAGGAACAGCCCTTGAATACTATGACACCATGTTGTACATGCATTTTCTTCCGATTCTCTCCCCTCTTTTTTTTCCAAGCGAAGATCCGTCAGTATCAAGTTTACTAGGTATGTCTAGCTTTGCTGCCGGTTTTCTTATGCGTCCAATAGGAGGACTTGTGTTTGGCCATGTAGGTGATCGATTAGGACGAAAGGTGGCCCTAGGAATTTCCATTATGCTCATCAGCTTTCCGACGTTTATCATCGGTCTTTTACCAACGTATGCTCAAATTGGCATTTCTGCTTCGAGTGCTCTTGTCTTATGCCGTTTAATGCAAAATTTCTGCGTAGGAGGAGAAGTCATTGGGGGCTCTATATTTCTGGTTGAGCATGCAAAACCAGGATATGAAAATAGAGCGAGTAGCTTATTGAATGTAGCTGTTCAAGTTGGCAGCCTTATAGGGGCTGCTCTAGGTCTTATATGCCTCAAATCATTTTTACCTGAATGGGGCTGGCGTGTTCCTTTTCTTTGTGGTGCCGTATTTGGCTTGTTTGGATATTATGTTCGTAAGAAAATACAAGAGACTCCAAGCTTTCTTAAAGTAAACCAAGAAAAGAGACTTGACAAACTTCCTGTATGGGAAGTTATTAAAAGGGATAAAAGTAGCCTTTTCCGTACCATGGGCATTTGTTCATCTATAATGGCCCCTTTTCAGATAATTTACGTCTATATGGGAGATGTTTTAAGAGTAAAATTCCATCTTCTTCCCGATCAAATTCTTTTTCATAACATGCACCTTATGATTCTGATGATCTTGGTTTTACCGATTATGGGATATTTTGCGGATAAGCTTGGTTATAAAAGAATTATGAGCTTATCTTTACTAGGAGCTATAATAGCCTCTTATCCTTCTTTCTGGTTCATAGAGAGAGCGGGAAACCCTTCTGAAGTTATGATGATACAGTCTATATTGGCTATTCTGGCCTGTGGTGTAGCAGCTCCCTGCTGTGTATTGGTATCAAACTTGTTCCCAGTTAAGGAACGGTATAGTGGTTATGCCTTAGGATGGTCGGTTGGATCTATTCTTTTTGCAGGTCTTACGCCTCTTTTTTCTCTCCTTCTTGTTCGGTGGACGGGAGACCAAAAGTTTCCTTCTTATATTTTAATGTCTTGTGGAGTGATGGGGTTATTCGCCTGCAATCCGAGAATATTTAAAGGAATACTCCACAAAAATAGAGAGAAGGCGATGTTTTTAATCTAAATTATAAGGCAAAGAGAAGTTCAACCATTCCTCTAGGCATGCTCTGAAAATCAAGGGTTTGATTTTTAAAGAAACGTTGGATACGGCGCAGCGTGAAACTACCTTAAATAATTCGTTTAAAGTGGGTTGAATTAAATTGTGAATATGGTAGTTTCTCCTTGAGCAGCAGGGGGCTGCTCGTGCTTTATCTACTAAAGGGAGGCAGAAGGCTGCAAGGCAGTCACCCCCACAATAACATGGGAAAGAATGCTTTCAGTGCGTTTATTACGGTTAAGTTGATTAGGTTCCTCCTTCAATGGCACAGCGTTTAGTGAGGTGAGGGGTGTTATAGTGCTCTTACTGCCATGTCCTTTTATCATGAGAAGATTAAGTATAATTTAAAAAGTTTTTCCTTTTCTTTCACACGCTATACTGGAATTTTGGCTACACTTAACTGTTTTTTTTGATTAAGAAAATCCAATAGCCCTCTAAAAAAAAGAGGGAAACACATGACCCGTATTTAAGATTCAGGAGGCTCTTGAAATGCTTGATCCCCTTGCTCTAAAAGCTGGCGTTTCCATTGAAAAACCTGAGCAACAGAAACCTTATATTTTAAGGCAAGTTCATCGAGATCCAGTTTAGACTTTAAAGATTCTATAGCGATTTTTAGTTTTATAGATGAGCTTATTTTTTGATTCATTTCCTCTGTCCTCCCGGGAGGGTTCAAATTTTTTCTCAGACACTATCATTTAACACAGAAAATTCTGCTCTGCATTAGTTATTAAACATGAAACTTAGGAACATAATTTTTCAATTTCTTCTTTAGAAAGTGCAGTTGCTTCAGCAATTATTTCAATGTCTACTTCCCTTGAAAGAAGGATTCTAGCCATTTCTATATCTCGCTCTTGTCTACCTCTTTCGAGTCCTTCTGTTAAGCCTCTTTCGAGTCCTTCGTCATACTTCTGAGCCATGGAAGCAAGGTAAGCCCCTTCGTATTTTTCGGCTTGCTCATAAGTAAGGAGTTCTTCCTCATTCCAATGGAATCGATCCAGCTCTTCATAAGCCCTTTCAATGATGGGGGCATGTTGTACCAGTCTCTCTAAGTCTTTATCTGAGGTCTCTTCTGCATGCTTAAAGAAATACATCCATTTTTCAGGAATATTAGAAAGCTCACTGATAGACGTATGAAATTTAGGAAGTTCTAAAAACGTAAATGAAAAGTCTTTCAGATCATGCTCATAGCTTTCCCTATCTAAAATCACATGATCTGACTTCCAATGTTTCTTATTAGGAAACATTACAAACTCAGCGATCGCTATAAAAATAACTTCCTTAAGATTATGATACTCTCCTCCCACGTGAGCTTGAGAGATGTATGCTTTTGAAGCATAATACTGAGCCCGTTTCGCAAATCCCTTTTCTTTAGCAACCTGCATTTCCACAATATAGCGATTATCTTTTTCATCTTTGCATAGGATGTCTACAATACTTGTTTTGTTGGCGGCTGTTTCAGGATCTTGAATTGTTTTTAAGAAGGTCACGTCAGTAATGGGGGCACTTTCTTTGAATGTGAGCATATCGTTTAAAAAATGAATCAAAATATCTTTGTTTTTTTCCACACATAAAACAAACTACACTTAATAACAATAGAGATTTTGGGTATGCTCAGATAACCCATCCCTATCACCCCTTACACGGTCAAAAATTTAAGATTCTTAAGGTGCG
>JAGONT010000061.1 GCA_017992885.1 Alphaproteobacteria bacterium | reverse complement strand
TCCATTACTCCTGCACTTAACCATTTCTTGACTAATCGTGATATACGTGTGTCAGCTATCCTGTGATTTATGAACTTCATCATCCATTCGTGGTTGATATTATCATAAAAGCCACTGATATCTGCATCAAGTACCCAGCTTACTTTCTTCCATCGAAGACCCATAGCCAATGCATCTAATGCTTGATGTGGGCTTCTATTTGGTCGATACCCATATGAGAATCCTAGGAAGTCAACTTCGTAAATTGCATTTAGGATTTTGGTTACTGCCTTCTGCAGGATTTTGTCCTCCAGGGAAGCTACCCCCAATGGCCTTATCTTTCCTCCTGACTTGGGGATGTATACCCTTCTTGCAGGTTTAGCCTTATATCCGCCATTGTGAACCTTTTTGTGCAAATTCTTGAGGTTTTCTTCCAAGTTTTCAGCGTATGTTTTCCACGTTTCTCCATCTATTCCAGGGGCAACCTTTTTCTTAGTGTTGAGAAATGCTTCCCGCAGTCTTTCAATAGTGATGTGGTGTGATAGTGCTGTGAACTTGACGTCCTTGTTCTGTCTTGCGACAAAACGTATGCGCTCCAACTCATTTGACATCGCATTTTTCCGACCCTGTGTCCGGTGCATGTTTTGTTGGTTCGCATTTCCCTTGGTCAATCCCCTTCCCTCCACAATTTCCTCTGGAGTTGTCGCTCCTTTGTTCAGCTGTTTCATAGGTACTATGGGATTGTCCGACTTCCCATTTTCGTGCATTGTTGGCTTCGGCTCTTCGCCTTTCCAACACGTCCTCCACGCGTCTCCGTTAGTGGAGTATGTAGGAGAAAATGGGATCTCCCGGTTCTCGTGCATAGGATTTCCATACATGCTAGAGGTCTCCGACCGCGCAGGATTGAGCAGAAACTCGTCATAGCGCTTCTGTTCATTTTGCTTTCCGTTTAGCACAACAACGTCAGCATCCTGGTTTAGCTTGTTTTCGCGGCTCAATACTCTGCCTATATGTACCCCTGTCAACGCTTCATCTATTGCTTTACAGCAATAAACACATGACTCGGGGCCATTGTGATTGACTAGATCTTCAATGTACGACTCTTTCATTCGTGATCCTATGCCGGTTTATCCCGGCGCTATCTGAGCTGTCAGCAAGGGTGCGTGACTGCTGAAAGATCATTGAGGTAAGATATGCAGCTACCTTATGGGAGGTTTCATTTTTCTATGCTCGTTGCTTAGCTTTAAACTGCACAACCTTGCCCTTCTCAACATTACGTTTCTTTGAAGTGACTTTGCTTCTAAAGAGTTCGTAGCGGTTCTTTAGCCGATAAACAAAATTTAGATCTTGTATCAACACCGAGAAAAGTCCTAAGAATTCCTCTGCATGTTCTGATTGAGGCCCTTCAGGGTCGAGAAAGCCTTGAGTTAAGCATTCTGCTGTTTGTGAGTCAAATCCCACCTTACGATAAAAAGTTTTGGATTTCCAACCGTACATAATAGTGGCCCCGATTTTTGGTATATTACCTGGTGTGATATCTATAATAGCGATTGAAACTTTATAGCAATTGCAATTAGGGTTCGGGCAGTAATAATCAATAAGATCAAAAATTCCATTCAGGGCTGTCGGATTTTCATTGTCAGCAAGTATAAGCTGGCACCTATCAGAATCGGCTTGATGAGGAAAGACATTCTCGAAGGACTTTAGATACATGGCCTTTTACTGAATTTATATGTCATAAGGCAAGAGTGCCATTGGCTCATTTTTTTAACAAGTTAAAATTGTCCTTGTATCTTACTCTCATGATTATCATGCAGTGAAGTATTTTTAAATATCCTCTTGAATATTGAGAAAAATATGGCACACTCAATACCTACAGGGGAAATAAGAATGAAAAAACCCAAAAGAATAGTCTTGAATGCAGAGGAAATTGATTCTTTAAAGGAAAAGCTCTCAACTTCTAATTTAGAAGCTTCGGACAAGCAACTTTTAACAGGAATTTTGCAGTTTTATCTATGGTTACAATGGGCCTTACAAGAAACAAAGTTAAGTGTTCATCGACTCCGCACGCTCTTTGGATTTCAAACTGAGAAACGGGGTCATTTACACCCGCCTGATGAGCTTAAGGAAGGAACTGGGGAAGAATCTCAGGAAGAAAACTCAAGTGATGAGTTTGGCAAAACGTTAAGCCAGATGCTTAAATCCATAAAGAAGGATGAGGAGCTGCTTGAAAAGAAGGGACAGAAGAAAGGACATGGTCGTTTAGGACACGTCGATTATTCTGGAGCAACGATCGTAAGACAACAGCATGAGTTCCTCAAACTAGGGGAGGAGTGTCCTGAAAAATGTGGGGGACATGTTTATTCTCTTGAGCCTAAGGTTATGGTTTGTTTAACAGGGCATGCCTTAGCATCAGCCACGAAATACTTATTGGAAAGGTGGCGCTGTTCAAAGTGTGGCAAAGTATTTACCGCAAAACCCAAAGAAGGGATGCCAAAGGAAAAATATGATGAGGCTCTTAAAGCGAATCTTGCGATTGCGAAGAATTATGCGGGGATGCCTTTTTATCGGCTTCAAATGTTGCAGAAGATGGTAGGGGTGCCTCTTCCTCATCCAACACAATGGCAATTAATAGAATCCCTGGCAGATGATATTTACCCTATTTATTATGAACTAGAGAGAATGGCCGCTCAGGGGCAGCTCATCAGCCATGATGATACAAAAGTTAGAATTTTAGATCTCATGGAAGAGAATAAGGCAAAAGCAAAGAGGGGAGAAAAGGATCGAACTGGCATGTTTACGACAGCTATTGTCTCCCAAGTTGATCAACAAACAATTTATTTGTTTCTCTCAGGGAGACGTCATTCTGGTGAGAATATGACGAAACTCCTGGCAAAGCGTTTTCCTGAATTAGGGCCCATTCTTCGAATGGCAGATGCGCTGAGTTCTAATTTATCAGTGGAATTTATAACCATCTTATGTCTGTGTCTTGCCCATGGACGTCGGAAGTTCTATGAGATTTATGATTACTTTCCTGGGGAATGTCGGGTTGTGATTGATGTTTTTGCTCTTATTTACCATTACGATGCCATTACAAAACGAGAAAAGATGAATCCAGAGGAGAGGCTGGACTATCACAAAGAAAACAGTGCCCCCATATTAAAAGTCCTCAAGGAATGGATGACCCAAAAATTAGAAGGGAAAGAAACAGAACCAAATAGTAGTTTGGGGAAGTCCTTTAAATACATGCTTAATCATTGGGAAGGATTGACGAGATTTTTACAGGTTCCTGGTGCGATCATTGACAATAATATAACTGAGAGAGCTTTAAAAATCCCAATTCGATCAAGGAAGAACTCTCTTTTTTACAAAACAGAACATGGAGCTTTCGTAGGAAGTATGCTGACAAGCATTATACATACCTGTGTGATGGCTAAGGAAAATCCTGTAGATTATTTAATTGCCTTACAAAAAAATAAAAGGGCGCTCTTTAAATCTCCAAAAAACTGGTTGCCGTGGACTTACAAAGAAACCCTCAATAATCAACATTCTCCTCCTCCATCTTTACGTCAAGCGGCGTGATGAGGAAGGAGGAGAAACAGATCTCCAATCGGAAGGAATGGGAGCGTCTAAAGGATTACCTTGGGAGAACAAGATATGTAGTTGGCTTGGTTTGATAGAAAAACTGGAAGTTTTTTGTTGGGAGGGCCACCAAGCTAGCCGGCCCTGACTAAATCGTTTCTGGCTGAGCCAATATCCATTTCCATCGTAGACCAAAATCTTAACAGACGTTCGCGGACGATTTGTAAAGACGAAGATCGTTCCACTGAAAGGGTCTTCTTCCAGGACTTGTCGACAGAGGGCAACTAAAGAATCAATGCCTTTGCGGAAATCTACGTAATTTACGGCTAACAATAAACGATGATGGGGTGTAATTTGCAACACAGGTTATTTGCCTAAAAAGCCTTGTACTAAGGAACAGAGATCTTTAGGATTTAAGCCAGAAGCTTTCAGAGCTGTTCCATCCGAACGAGTAAGTTCTATGGCCACTGTGCAAGGATAGAAAATGCTTTCTAAAGAGGGAGGCTGAGAAGGGGTAAAGGTTGTGGGAGAAAGAGGGAGATCAATAAATTCCAATTTGGAAAGAGAAGGTTCGCTCTTCTTAAGGTTACGGTTTAACCTTAGTTTTAATTGCTGGTAGTTTAAGCCTAATTCTGCGGCAATGTATCTGTCGGAATAAGTTTGCTGTTGGATGAGGCGGCCTATGGTTTCCAGCAAGTCATCTGGGATTTTACCTCTTTTAGTGCGTGTTGAACGCCAGTGGGAAAATTGTTCTTTAAGTTGCTCAAGGGTTAGGGGTTCTGGTGATGATGTTGGCGCTGAGGGGGGCATGCGTGTTCTCCTTTGGTTGATGTTCAAAGGAAATTTTATTTGCTAGAAAATCCTAAGTCACGCACCGTTACTGACAGTTCACAATATGATGAACACATATATAAAGAGCGCAATGCTATGGAACGTTTTTTTGGCAGACTCAAGGAATATCGGCGCATCGCAACCCGTTATGATAAAACAGTTGTTATGTTTAAAGCCGGACTCCTTATTGCTTCTATCCTTATGTGGTTGAAACCTTAGGGACAGAGCCTAGCAAGTGTGCGTGACCAAAGAACTTTGAATTAGTTAAAATTCTCCATTGCAATTTTTACAGGAGAAATGCCCATGAGTTCCAGTATGTGTACCCCAGAAAGTGGACCAGTAGTTAGTGTCTGGCAGAAAACCCACAAACTCAAGGATTTGATTGGCTTGAAGGCCAATTTTTTTATATGAAGTTTTTAGTGGATCAGCTGAAATTGATTGATTTTGCTGAAAAATCGTGCAGATTCGATTAATTTTGGGAAAACTTCGTTGATAATTGTAGGAGAATGACCCCCGTTTCTTCCTCAAAAAAAGATCTTCATTGAGATATTTTTTTGGTAAGCTCAATTAGAATTGAGTATATTTAACAAAATAGAAAACAACAAAATTTTAACATTGAGATATAAAGAATGAGAGTTGTAAAGAACCCGCAAATGCAAATCGGTGAAGTTGATATTTCTAAAATCGTGTTTGACCCAAAGTCACGTGATGATATGCCAAAATTATTAAAAGGGTTGCAATATTTATATACCAATCTTGAGACTCGTGAAGAAATTTTTAAAATGTCGGGCGTCAAGGTAAATGAGCCACCTGGAAAGCCACTCCGTCAACTTAATTGAGCCACCCCTCCGTCAAGCGAATTGACCCCCTCATGGGGCATTGATTGTTGATGGATGGAATGTTCAAC
>JAGONT010000060.1 GCA_017992885.1 Alphaproteobacteria bacterium | reverse complement strand
GCACATGGCACTTGAAAAAAATAATCAGACCATGTACTTAAAGAGAGTATCTGACAGTCATAACTTATATGACAATCAGGCTGCCTAAAAATGACCTATCTGTCAGATCAAATACTGTCTAGTACATCTTATTGATCGCTGGTTGCCTAAGCCCGGAATTCATCATCCTTATCCTTTACGTCGCATGGGCGTCATCACCTGAGGCAAGAGCCGGATGCGTTAGTAGCGCCAGTCCGGATCCGTGGAGGGGGCGGTGAGTAATCATTGTTCCTACTCCGACTCGTGCTATGTGCTCAATCCTATAAAGTCCTTGAATCATTTCAAAAGCTTCTTTGGCAACAGATTGAGGATCTATTTTTAAGACTTCTACAAACTTTCTCCTTGCGTGGCCCCAACATCCGGCAGGCTTTAGCTCTCCTTTTTCTTGCGGGCGTTTTTTCTTAAATAATTTATTAAACCCCGCATAAGCATCACACTGTAAATATCCTTTGCTCTTCTTTAGGAATTTCTGAGGATGGATTCCTTTGCGGTCAAGAGTGTATTCATAAGCGACAATCTCTGCTTTATCTGTTGTTTTTGCAGAGCCGTAGGTCCAGAATCGGCCCGTTCTTGTCTTTCCCCCTCCTGGGTCCAGCGTTGGCATGGGCGTATCATCTCCAAACACGTGATCTCTTTCTTGTATCTCTTCTTTTAAACAATTGACGATAGGTAAAAGCTCGAAGGCAGCTTTCTCCTCCCATCCCCACATCGTTGAGCGAGAAATGGGACATTTCTGCCTTAAAAACCAACTTTCTTGCCTGTAAAAAGGCATATGATCTGCAAACTTGCTCATCATTACTTGGGAAAGCAACCGCGATGTTGGTAGCCCTTTCTCAATAGGTTGAGGAGGAAAGTCAGCCCTTTTAATGCTTCCGTAACATTTCCTACAAGCATATTGAAACCTCACATGCTGTCTCACCTGCAAAGATGCAGGAACAAGGTCTAGCTGTTCTGTACAAATCTCCTGGATTTTTTCCATGGCCCCTTGGCATAAAGGGCAGATCTTTTCTTCTTCACAAAGATCATATTCAATTCTGATTCTCTCCAGGTGCTCCGGTAAAGCCTGACGTCCAGGATGCTTTTTGGAAAAACCCTTGAGCCTCTCCGCAAAATTCTTGCTATAAGAATGGGTGTTTTTCTTCTCTGACTTTTTTCCAAACTTCTCTTGCTTTAAGAGCTTTATCTCATCCCTCAATTCCTCTATCTCTTGTTTTAGCTGGGTATTTTCTTTCTTTAACTGAAGGTTTTGTTCTTGAAGATTGAGAAGCTGCTTTCTTAGATCAGCATTTTGCTTGTGAAGGTCTTCATTTTGGTAACGAAGGTCCATCACTTCCTGTTGAAGAAGGAGATTTTGCTGCTGAAGTTGTTGAACGGTAGAGACCAGCCCTTCTATGATATCTTTTAAGAACTCAACATCATTGGGAAGGTTATTACGATTATATTTTTTATCGAACCCAGAGATTTCCACTCTCTTTTATCCCCCTGTTTGTAAATATCATTTTATTTCTAGAGAAGTTCTTTGGCAACCCTCGTTTTCCATATTTACTTTATTAGCTCACATACTGGTAAGAAAGCTCCTTAGCCGTGTTCATTTTCCAACAATCCAACCCCTGAATAAAGACTTGCAGATGATACGAACTCATCTCAAGACTTGGAGATGAAAAAGGGAGCGGCAAAATAAATCTCCCTTCCTCCAACTTCTTCTGCCATAAGCAAAATCCGTTCGTCTGCCAATACAAAACCTTCATTAAATCCTTTCATTTATTATAAAACACAAATAAATGCCCGCACAAAGGATCCTTTTCTAAAACGTTTTTTACAACGACAGCAAGTGTTTGTGATGATTTTCTCATATCAACAGGTTGGCTTGCTAAATGGATCTTTAAATTAGAGGGAACAAGCATCTTTACCCCACTAACGCTTTTATGAAAGATCCAGCTTGGTCCCAAGCTCCTTCTGTTTCGAGTTTAAGACTATGCCCCTGAGGAAACGTGATCTCCAGTTTCAGCAAAGAAGAAAAGGGTCTACCCTTTTCAATAGGACATACTTCTATAAAAGAAAGAGGCGGTTCCTCGCTAATTTTAGGAGTTCTCCTCTTCTGACTTATTGGAATTCCAAGACGTTTGCTCCAGGCTCGTAAGGTCACTCGGCAAATCTTATGCTTTTGCTCATACTTTTGTTGGCTTAGCCCACTCTTTAGAAAATCCTCAATGACTTCCTTCCAATATTCTGCTGATCGTCTCGGTCTCGCTACCACAAGCTCCTCCTGTTTGTTACAGAATGGAAGGGTAGCTCTTTATCCCTTGCTCCTCATATAGGCGCTTCCTCCAACGCTTACCTTAAAACCATATTTTATGAGCACTGGAAGATGATTAAGTTTAGCGTTATTCCAAATAAGCTCTTTTTTTAGAGTAGCGACTAAAAGATCCCGAAATAGTTCTGTAAGTTCTCGAGGTAGGGTCGAGAACTGGCGCGCTTTCCTGTAGGGTTCGGTGTATTCTCCTCTCCAAGGTTGTTCTTTTACTTGAGGACATTTGGCAGCTATAAATCTTAGGTAAGTACATTTCTATGATTTTTGAAATGATTATATTGACCGAAGAGAAACCGGCTTTCCTAAGGGCCTGAGAAACAAGAACAAGAGGCCTCCACTAAAAGCTGCACTTGGGATAGCCCAAATGGCATATTCATAAGATATAGCTTCATAAACTCGCTGTCCCCCAGAAAGTTCTCCCGTCCAAAAGACATCCATAAGAGCCCCGATGATCGTGTGAAAAAAAATACCTCCCAGCATGTTAATGCAGTTTAAAAACGCGATGGACACATTTCTTATTTCAGGGGACACAAGGGATGCTCCTATTGAAAAAATAAGCACTTGATAGCAGCACAGAATCCCCACGACAAACATCATAAGAAAAAGAACCTTATTGTTAAGACTCCCATTGGAAAGGAGCATAACTGCAAAAAGAGCCGCTATTAAAATACCGCAGAAAGATATCGTTTGAGTAGGAGCTTTAAGCTTCTCAGAAACGTAAGCTAATAGAGATCCTCCTACCATCATTCCTGTAAAAATAGCTGATGTTATAAAAGAGGCATCTGTCTTTTCTAATGAATAGACTTCCATCAAATAAGAAACACCCCAAACATCAGCAAATCCTTCTAAAGGTCCCACCATAAGAAGGCTACCAAAGGCTATAAGAAAAAGGACGGGCATAGAAAAAAGAGTCCTGAAGTTTTTAAAGAAGGAAGGACTTTCTTGGAAAGGAGAAAGTTTGTAAGGCTTAATGATAGTTACGATGAATGCTGTGAGCAGTAGACCTCCAGCCCCTATCATGAGAAGTACATTTTCCCATCCATAAAGGGACAAAAGGTAGCTTACGGGCTTTCCCCCATAAACGGCTCCCAGTAAGCCAACTGTATTTGTAAGAGCAAACATTCTGGCGTACGTAGGAAAGGGAAACCACAGGGAAATAATCTTAAAAGCCCCTAAAAATCCAGCAGCTGAACCAGCTCCAATTAAGAAACGAGCAAAAAGGACAAGATACCAATTCTCAGCCCAATAAAATAGAAAGAGTGCAGTGGAACAAATAAAACAGCACAAGGAAACAATGAGCCGTGGCCCAAATCGGTCGAGTAAAAAAGCCAAGGGAATTTGCATTCCTGCATAACCATAGTAATACATGGCAGAAAGAAAGCCAAATTCAGTCGCATCAATTTGAAACTTATGCATGATCTCAGGGACACAGAGGCCTAGAAATATCCGTATAATAAATTGATAGGCAAAAAATAAAGCTGCAAAAAACCACATAACCCAAGGATAAAAGGTAGGCATATGCTCCTCTTTCTTTAGAAAGACTTAAAAACATATGGTAGATAAAGTTACTTAAGATAAGCTTAAAACCATGATAACAACGATTTTACTATTTAATACCCTACTTCGCCTTTGCCACAAGGCATCATAGCCTTCACAAACTCTATCGATTATCTCTTTAACGCTCGACCAGTAATCAATAACGGCTTGTTCGCTCATACGTCTGCTCCATTTTCTGTATCAACTTGAGCGACTATACCATACCTCTTCTGTTAACCGAATGCCATTGGTGTGCTTGTCCCCTCCCTCTCTGAAAATGATAGAGAACAGAAACATGTCATTGTGATAAACAATGCCAGAAAAAACAACTTAAAAGAGGGTTTTGTGAGTATTTTACTAGGTTTCGTCTAAAATTAGCCCGACGGTAAAGAAAATAACTTATCCGTTACAAGCCGGTATCTTATCATGGATAAGCCCTCATAAAAAGTGCATAAGACGCGGCTGAAAAAACTCTCGTCCCCAAGCCAGTCAGTCAGAACGATACTCTTGCAGGCGAGTCGGCATGTGAACTGAACGAATAGGGATAATTTGTAATTTGTGTCAAAAAATATTTGCCTTTTTTATTTGATCAGATTTTTGAGTTCTTCTTTTTCTTTTCTGATTGAAAATGAGGCTCATATGATAAACCCTCCTTTCATACCCATTAAACATCTTTTTTCAAGATTTCAGAAGCCTTTCTCCAACAGTGCGCCACCTTTCAGCGTTCTCTTCATCAAACGTATTTTCCTCAAAACACGTGTACAAAAATCCCAACAGCTTGGCAGCTTTATCGCGATTTTCGTAAGATTGAAGATCATCTTCTGACTCAATGAGGAACGCATCCACCATTCCTGATTTCTGCAAAAGTCCCCCCAGAGTTATCAATTGACGAGTCCGGCTTTTACGGTGCGATTGTTGCTCAGCTTCCATCTGACTCACCTCTCGATTCAGGGTGTTTTTGAGGCGAGCGATGCGTTGTTTGAGACGTTGCATTGTCTGTAAAACACGAGAGGTTTTGTGATTTTGGCTGGCGCAGAAATCGTAGCCCAGTGTCATTCCAATCCTCCACGAGTGGGTCTTTGGTGGTAAGTTTGTTGTGAATAAAGAGGAAGGCTCCCATAAGAATGGAATCATCAACAGAAGCCAGGTCAACTCGTGATAAGAGATGGACAATATCCTCCTGACGGCGTCGAGCTTGCTGTTGGTATAAGCTTTGAAGATCAGAAATTTTGGAAGCAAGTCGCTGCATATTTTTAGCAGGTCGCCCACGGGTAAGTTTCATTGAGGCACTCATAAGTATAGTTCCTTGAGTTAAGTGTGGGTGCCTCTTTATTGAACTTATTATACGCCTTTAGCGGTTGCTTTTCAAGATGTGTATTTGGTTCTGTAGTATCGTTTTAAATGCCGAGATGGAGCCTCATGAGCTTGTGAACGATAGGTCCTCCCGTTACCCTAGGCGTTTCAACCAAGCCTTGAAAAGGATGTGCCTATAGCATGGATATAAAAAAAATCTGGCCCTCGCTTGCGAGGGCCTAAGCCATCCTCCCTATGGAGGCGCACTTATGCGCGATTCTGCGAATCGCCTTGTGCTTTACGGCCACAGGCGTTGTGGACACAAAAGGTAATTTACATTAAGGGCTTCTTTTGAAGGAGAGCTTTGAGGAGAAAAGGTAGTGTTACTACCGCTGCCTGGTGAGCTATGAATTGGGATAGAATGTCG
>JAGONT010000059.1 GCA_017992885.1 Alphaproteobacteria bacterium | reverse complement strand
ATTCATCAATGCAAAAAAATATGGCTGTGATATTATATCTCATTGGCTAAGCTCCCTTCTTATTTTTTAGCGATTTTAAGAACGGCTTAGCCTACACTATTTTCTCCCTTATCCAAAACTGAGGTTATACTAGGAAAAGCAATCGAAAGAACGTCTAACTTTCTGAAGATCAGGTTTATGTTGGGACAGCCCTAGATAAGCCATGTATGGCAAGGTTTACTCTCAAAATTTTCAGAGCCCAGAATCTGCCCTACCCTAAAAACTGTTCTCGGAGAATTCGTTCATCTAGATTATGTTCATGATCAAAAAGCAAGGTCACCGCATGCGCTTTTGATTGACAGACAGCGACAGAAGAAACATCGCGCACTTCCGTAAAATCTGCCACAGCACTTACAGGACGTTTGTGCGATTCAAGAATCGTAAAGAGAAAAGAAGCCGTTTCAGGCAAAAGCGCCCCTTTCCACCGACGCGGTCGAAAAGCACTGATTGGAGTCAGAGCAAGAAGAGGTGAATCCAAAGGGATAATGGGGCCATGGGCTGAAAGATTATACGCTGTGCTCCCTGCAGGGGTAGACACAAGAACGCCGTCACATATCAGTTCTTCAAGGCGAACAACACCATCAACCGTAATTTGAATTTTAGCCGTCTGGCGGGTTTCTCTTAATAAAGAAACTTCATTAAAAGCAAGGGCTGTTGTCATTCCCGACCTATTTTGATGTATGGTCATTTCCAAGGGGTGAAGCGTTGTCGGTTTGGCTTTTTCAAGACGACTTAAAAAATCTTCTGGGGAAAAGTCATTCATCAAAAAGCCGACACTTCCACAATGAATCCCATAAATAGGAAGAGAAGAATCAAGATAGGTATGCATCATTTTGAGCATGAATCCATCTCCCCCCAATGCAATCAGCACATCCGCCTTTGTTATATCCACAGGAGGATATAAAGCTTCAAGGGTGCCCTTTGTTTGAAGAGCTTCTGGAGAGGAGGAAGAAAGAAAAGCAATTTTGGGCATAATAACCCCCTAGTTAAGATTTTTAACTTCATTTTCACCCACGAGCTGAGCAATCGTTTCTCGCAAAAGAGCAAGGCCGTGATTTTCATGAGAGCTCGTGAGCAGTAGAGTAGGGAAAGCCGCAGGATGTTTTTTGAGAGTTGCAGTCAGCGTTGTCTGCATAGCTTCCAAGTGATCAGAAGTACACTTATCCGCTTTTGTCAGCACAATTTGATAAGAAACGGCCGCTTGATCCAACTCTTGCATGACCGCTTCATCCGTCACTTTAAAACCATGACGACTATCAATCAAAAGAAAAACGCGTTTTAAGGGAACACGACCTTTTAAATAATCCTGAATCAGTCGTGACCAAACTTTAATTTTTGCTTTTGACACTGCTGCATAGCCATAGCCAGGCATATCAACAATATAAAATCGTTTGCCTAGAAGAAAGAAATTCAACTGTTGGGTACGTCCAGGAGTATGGGAAACACGCGCAAGACTATTGCGGTTTAAAAGCGCATTGATCAAACTTGATTTACCTACGTTTGACCGTCCCGCAAAAGCAATCTCAGGAAGGGTCGGCAAAGGAAGAATTTCCATCTTATCCACTCCCGCCGTAAACGTGCACTCTTGGGCAAAAAGCCAGCGGGCAAACTCATGAATGTTAGGCAGCGTCTCGCTTAACATGCTTTGCCCTTTTCTTGTCTGCACGCCTCATAATAAGCCATTGTTGCGCAATAGATAACGTGTTGTTCCACGCCCAGTAAATCACCAAACCTGCAGGAAACTGGGCCAATAGATAGGTAAAGAAAATAGGCATCAAAAGAAACATTTTGGCTTGCACAGGATCAGCCGGTGGAGGGCTTAGCTTTTGTTGCAAGAGCATAGTTCCACCCATAATCAGAGGCCACACGCCAATCATCAGAAAAGAGGGGGGATCCCAAGGAATAAGACCAAAAAGATTAAAAATCGTTGTGGGATCCGGCGCAGAAAGATCATGAATCCATCCATAAAACGGCGCTTGACGCATTTCAATAGAAACAAAAAGAACCTTATAAAGAGCAAAAAACACAGGAATTTGAATGACCATTGGCAAACAGCCCGCAAGGGGATTCACCTTTTCCTTTTTATAAAGCTCCATGATTTTTTCATTCATTTTCAAACGATCGTCTTTATACCGCTCACGGATCTTTTCAATATCAGGCTGCAAGCTTTTCATTCTTCCCATCGACTCATAGGATTTGTTCGCCAGAGGGAAAAAGACAAGTTTAATCAGAACGGTCAGAGCTAAAATCGCAAGACCAAAGTTACCTAAAAAGCCTTTTAAAAATTCAAGAGCATAAAAAATGGGTTTTGTCAGAAAGTAAAACCACCCAAAATCAACGGCTAAGTCAAAATGATTTATCCCAAGGGTTGTTTCATAGCCATCCAGAAGCGTCAAGATTTTAGCCCCGGCAAAGAAATGGTCCGTGGCTTCAATGCTTTGTCCCGGTGCAAGTGCCAGAGGAGATCTTTGATAATGGGATGTGATAAGAGTAGCATTCCCCGTTCCTTGGAGGGTATAAGAGGAAGTAATCTCAGCTTGAGGATCAGGAATCAGGGCAGCAAGCCAATATTTATCCGTAAGACCAAACCAACCGAATGCTTTGGGGTTTTGCACCAAACCTGTTTTAGCCAAATCTTCATAGCTCGGATCATGGAGCTTACCACCAAAGACCCCCACAGGACCTTCATGCAAAATGAAAAATCCAGAAGACTTAGGGTCACCTTGGCGAATTAACGTTCCCTGAGGAGTTAATGAGACAGAAACCGTTCCCGTATTCGTCACTTTTTGAGTGATGGTAAACATATAATGTTCATCAATAGAAATAATTTGATGAAACAAAAGCCCCTGTCCATTAGCCCACGTCAAGGTAACAGGAGTTTGCTGTGTTAGTTGAAGCCCATTGCTTTCCCACAGCGTATTTTCATCAGGCACTAGGCCTTGAGGACCCGCCCATCCCAGCCAGGCATAATACGCCTGTGAGCTGTTTTGAGGGGCAAGAAATACAATTTCAGGACTATTAGGCGCAACGGTTTCATGATAGTTCACAAGGGTCAGATCATCAAAAAGAGCTCCCTTTAAATTAAGTGATCCTTTTACACTTTGGTTTTGGATAAGCAAACGATGAGGAGTTGCTTTCAGCAATTCTTCTCGAGTCAAAGGTTTCTGCGCTACAATTTGCTGAGACGGCACTGTTTGTTGGCTCGTTTGAGCTGCAGGTTGGCTCGCCGGCTGTGGGGGCGTTGACGGAAAGAAATATTGAAATCCAAAAAGAATCCCAATGGCCAAGGCAATAGCGATAATAAAGTTTTTCTGATCATTCATGATTATTCTTCCTTAACAGGATCAAAACCGTGCCCTCCCCAGGGGTGACACCGGCACACCCTTTTGAGGGCTAAAATACTACCCTTATAAGGACCATAACGATCTAGGGCGTCAAGAGCATACTGTGAGCAAGTGGGTAAAAAACGACAGCGGGGCCGCAACCATGGCGAAATCACCGCACGATAAAAATAAATAGGAGACTTTAATATAAATCGCATCATCATTGAATTTTCTCGTGCAACTTATTAAGGGCCTTCTCAAGCTCTTGTCCCATAGATGCGAAGCTACGCTTTAAAATTTCCGTACGGGCAATTAAAACATAATCAACACCGAAATGGCCTATGGGATCCAAAAACTGTTTTATCAGAACCCTTAATCGCCTTTTTGCACGATTACGCTCCACAGCTCCCCCCACTTTCCGGCTTGCCGTAAGGCCATAACGATAAGAACCTTCATCAGCTCTACGAGAGATTTGTATCACAAAAGCTGGAGTCACATACCGTTCTCCTGTTTTGCCTACTTTTAAATAATCTGATCGCTTTCGGAGACGTTCCAAAGGAAGACTAGGCACTCAAACGTGCGCGTCCTTTAGCCCGACGACGAGCAATGACCTTGCGCCCGCCTACAGTGGCCATTCGCGCCCGAAAACCATGACGGCGTTTGCGAACAAGATTACTGGGTTGAAAAGTGCGCTTCACGTTCTTATCTCCTTTAAATACTCCTTGGTATATACGCTAAACGGGAAACAAAAGTCAATTCCAGAACACTCTTGCTAACAAATTTCTTTCCACTGCTTTGCGTTTTCATTAAGGTAGCTTGTTTTTTAGGAGTAAGGATACGATGAAAGAATTTGGATTAATTATAAAACTAGCCATTTCAATGGCTTTCATTATGCTTTTTGGTGACTGGATTCCAGAAGAAGTCCAACGAGCCTTTTTTACAATCAGTGTATTAATGAAAGAAACTCTTGTTTTTTGTATGCCCTTTATTGTTTTTTCCTTTATATTTGCTTGCCTTTCCGCCTTTCAGAAAAGAGCGCCTCTCTTAATTTTGCTCATTCTTTCCCTTGTAGTCTTGTCTAACTTTATTTTTGTCCAAATTGGCTTTTTTGCCGGAGATATTTTCTTACCTGCTTTAGGGTACACACCCTCATCTGCGGTAAAGATTATAGGATCTCAACTTCCCTCCCTTGAACCTTTCTTTACAATTCCTTACCCCCAGCTTATCAGCATTGATAAAGCCCTCCTTTTAGGCACGATTCTCGGCCTCTTTGGAGCTTTTTTTGGCAATGAAAAACTTGCCCAATATGGAAATTCTTTAAAAGATGCTGTGCAAGCTGGATTAACTAAAATTTTTATTCCTCTCGTCCCGGTTTATATCATCGGCTTTTTACTTAAAATTCATCATGATGATTCACTGGTTGAGATGTTCACAGGATATGGCCCTATGATTGTCTTAATTGTGGTGATTCAGTTCATGGCCACTTTGTTATTTTATATCAAAGTAAACTTAGGGAATATCAAAGATATCAAAACATCTTTAAAAAATGTCTTTCCCTCAAGCATTGTGGCTCTTTCAACAATGTCAAGTATGGCGACCTTGCCCTTGACATTGGAGGCTGCGGAAAAAAACACAAAAAATATGGCTGTTGCCCAAATTATGATTCCCGCCACAGTTAACATTCACCACGTCGGGGATTCGATAGCTGTGCCGATTTTAATCGCTGTCGTGTTAGCCATGCATGGCATACCGCCTATGAGTTATGAGACATTCTTTGTCTTTTCCCTCTACTACATGGTCGCAAAGTTTGGCGTTCCTTCCGTCCCAGGAGGAGAACTCATTGTGCTCTTTCCTATTTTAGAAGGACAGTACGGTTTTACAGATTCGATGAGTGGTCTTTTAACAACGCTCTATCTTTTAATGGACCCCTTTATTACAACCACGAACGTTCTCGCCAATGGTGCTTTGGCCATTTGTATGGATAAAATATGTGGGCGAATGAAGGCTTTTCAAGCAACGGAGGCAACTTTAAGTTAAATAAAGACCCGGTGAATTTCTGAAAAATTCAATAATATTATTGAATTTTTTTACGAATTTATATTATATATTTAGAAAACTATTTTCTATATAAGGAAAAAATACTATGCTAAGAGTCCGTCCAAAGACTTTATAAGCCATTACAAAGTCTTCTTACCATCAATCTAACAGAAGCCCATTTGAGGAAAGCCAGGGCATTCTGATTCTGGTTTTCCCAATCTTTTGCTAATCTGCGA
>JAGONT010000005.1 GCA_017992885.1 Alphaproteobacteria bacterium | reverse complement strand
CACATACTCGACATAGATCTCCTACGAACTGCTGCGTTAATATCCTTTCTTGCCTCGTTGCCTATCAGCTCAGAGAAAACAAGCCGAACATTAAATTTTCAAATCTCCTTATCCAAAACTGAGGTTATGAAGCTTAAAGGAGTAACGAGCCGTGGCTTTTAATAAAAAATCGGGACTACCCAAAATATTAGCATCTTAGTAGATAGGCTCACAGCTCTTAAAAAATTTCCCAGTTATTTTGAGTGGAGATACTCATTATAGGTCGTTTCTAACTCTTTTAAGGGCGCACCACATTTTGAAGATAATTCTTCTAAAGATAACTTTCCTTGATGAACTTCAGGAAAAAAATTGGTTGCAATACTATTAATTATTATAATAACTTTTTTCTGATATTCTGATGGTAAATCATCAAATAAGCCTTGTGGTGTGAGTGCTGGTCTTTTAATTTTGCCCAGAGCCTTTTTTAGATTCATCATCTGCTTGTGCAATGATTGGTAATAAATGGCTTGTTGAAGCTAGCAAGTCTGAATGCTTTTCATATTTCTGAAAAACTCTTTCAAATATCATCTGAACAGAAGCTTGAGTCGCAGGATCTATTTCCTCATTGGCTTCATAAATCTTTTTGCAATTATGAAAAAAATTCTTGATTCCTTCATTTGATGCGCTATCGACTTTGGACTCATACTGAATAAAAACGCTTTTACTTGTATATTGTCGAATATAAGATTCGTCTGTCTCGTCATCTAAAAAGTCTAAGTTATCTTGAATTTGTTTAATGGAAATGGGGTTTTTAGTCCATATATACTCATTGAAGGAGTCAGCATGAGAATCAAGCAGTTGCGGATTATAGCAAAATGCTGGATCTAAATAAAGTAAAGAAACTACCATTCCAATGTTCCATTTAATAGCCTTTAACATTTTAATCTTCCTTCTTCTGTGGTATGCATTTTAATATATCATCCTTATATTTTTTCGACAAGACTTTTTCCTTACTTGTTGTTTCTAAAAATTCAAATAATTCCTTTGCATCTTCCAATAAAAGATCACTTCCTGCTGTAAGGAACTCTCTACCTTTGGAAAACGCACGTTTTATATTGCGTATTTCAATGATTGCTTCCCCATACTCTTTTATAGCATGTACATTATATTTCTTTAAAAACCCCATGGCATCGTCTTCATCAAGAAACCAAGGTGGAGAAAGAGTATCATAGTCGGATGAGTGCTCACAAATCTTCTTGCTGGCAAGATCAAGTGTGTAACGTAAAGCGGGTTGTTGATGAATTGATTGTATTGATTGCTGGTAATATGATTCAAAGATCTGTTGGGGTGTTTTTGGGTGTTGATCCAATGTCACCATAGTTACTTTTTCAGGATCAAAATTACGTATCATTGCAGTGGTTAATATTCCTTTCTTTAGAAGAGTTAGGAGAGGGTTATCTAATGTTTGGTTACATTCGAATAAAAAAACGTTCGTGAAATAATCCATCAGAACGGAAAGATCTTGTTTTCCTTCTCCAGCAAAAAATTCTTCCGCATAATTTGGAGATATGCTCTCCGCCCATTCAACTGCTTCATCCTCTTGATAATGAAAAAATTTGTTAGCAAAAATCTTATTCTTTCTCATGCTATTACTATATAGCACCCAAAAATCGTCATTTTCTTCTTTAATATCAGTCCACATATCAGAGAATGGACGACGAGACATAAAATTTAGAGTCCCTTTTGCATCTACTTGTTCAGTATGAAGATGCCTTTCCTCTATTTCATATAATGAATTTGCAGCACTATTTTTAGTAGTAATACCCTCTAAGGTTAATGCATGCAAAAAAACCAAACCAGATTTTTTTGTAAAATAAGCTTCCATATTATTTTTACTTATTTCATCTAAGAGAGGTAAAGCATGCACTAGTTTTGTAATAATAGTGGAGTCTATTTTAAAATTAAAAAGGCTAAACAATAACGGAATGGAATATTCTAGAGGGTATTGAATGGTTGCTTGCGGCTGAAATTTAATCTCACGGCGTTTCTGGATAGGCGCATTCCCTACATTTGGGAAGTACGTTTTGCTTTCTTCAACATGTAAGTTCTGTTTAATTAGAGGCTGTCTTATTTCGTTGAGCCAACCATCAAATGTAATATTTTCTTTTAGAGAAATCCCTGCAATTTTAAATACTTGAGTTGGCTGTGTTGGAATCGCAACTTCTTGATTCCATAAAACTTCAAATTCTTGGTCATTTATATTTTTATACTTTGGGTGAGATTTTAACCACTCTTTCCATATTTCAAAAGAGTTTGAGAACGTAACACTTTGACGTAACCCCGCCCCTACGTTTATTTCAAAATTATTTCTTCCAATGAAATTGGAAATTTTAGGAGTATTTAAAGCTTGCCATAAGTCATTTTCAGTGAAACCTTGTTGTGTTAAATGTTCAGACGCTATTAAAACACTGTTTATTGATTTTTCTAATAAATTATATTCTGCATGTGAAAAGGGCTCTAAAACAAATTCAATATCTTCTCCATCAATAACAACCTCCCAAAGTTTTCTTCTTGACTCAATATCTGCTACAAAAAACAATGGTTTCTTTTGTATGCCACGATTAAATTTAGCCCACGGGCAAAGATGACTAGATTCTTAAAATTCGAATCCAAGCTTAAATGGCATGGGTGGAGAGGGTTGGCAAATATTAATTACCTCTCTTTCTTCCTCATCCATACCCCAACAAGAAACTGAAGGCTGAAAAATTAGTAACAGTGAAATAATATACGGAATTTTTATTAATTTCATAATAATTAGCCTTTTTTAAAAAGCATAAACACTAAAAAGAAAAATAATTTAAAAAATAAAAAAATTGTTCACATCTTTAAATTTTATTTAATATATATTAAAAAACATTTCAACATAAAATAATTATTTTTTTCTCATAACATTGAAATATAAATAAATAATTATATTTTGATAAAATCTCTAATAAATTAGTAAAAAGATTAACGTTTAATTTCATTTATCCTTGATGCAGAGGGGTTAATTTTCTTTCTTCAATCATTAAGGCTGTCCTATTGAAAGTGCAATAAGTATGGGAAACGACCTTAAAAAAATAAAAAATAAATAAAACAAAGTGATAGTAACCAGCTCATTGAACGCTCACGTTAAAACTGACTTTGAAAAATACTAAAGAGTTGGATGATACTCCACACAATGTTTTCCACTCACTTAGAGGGGTTGTATTTCTATCTCTTTCACCCCCTTATAATACCAGCCTTTCCTTTAAACTTTTCTTCTATTTTGGATGTTTCGTCAGAAAAATGGAGGAGAACAGATTCCGCTGGAATGAATAAATCAGATCGAATAGAAGGTGCTCCTATCTCTTCATAGCCTTGTGCTATTTGTATCTCCTTATTTCCTTTAAATATGTGAAGAACGAAGCAAAATTGACCGGCATTAAGAGTTACGAAAACAAAGCACCAATTTCTTTTTTTAAAATTTGTACTTCTTTATGAGGTTCTTCTTCATTTTTTCCTAATGCTTCATCTCTATGGGTAGGAGAAAGTACGCCCCCAGAAGGGCATTCCATCTCATACTGTTCTATAAAAGTTTGCGATCAGAGTTGTAAGATTAGCATCGGGAAGAAGCTTTTTGAGGATTTCAAAAACTAAGAAATAATAATTTTCTTATTTAGAAAGATCTATAAAATCAAAAAGATCCTTAAAATCTTTCTTTTTCTCTCCTTTTTCTAAAAGAATAATGGAAATAAATAGTCCTCCAGTGAATCAAGCCATGAATAACGCTTGTTTTGAAACACAAGGTTTTATAAATCTAATGAAACAAAAGGCTTTGGTAGAAGTTTAACTTAAACCGCCGAATGCGACATTTCACGTATGGTGGTGTGAGAGGGAGAGGCTACAAGGGTTCCCTCTACTCGATTCAACAATAGTCTTACGGTCCCCATAGCTGGAGGCTTAGCTTTTGGGATAGTTATCATGCATATTTTGGAGAGTATTCTTGCACTAAATTCTTGTTTAGGGTAATAATCAAAATGTACAGCCTTCTAAACAAAATATATTTTATAAATAACATTTTTGTAACGGAAGCCAGGATCATGGGCCAAAAAATAAAAAAGTTTCTATGTCTCTACTTTATAGCTGTTCTCAGCTTAAGTATTCAAGCTATTAGCCATCTCACTACCGTATGATTTTTTGAGGACATAGGGTTTTTGAGGACATAGGGGGTGACTAGATTTATGGGGTGTGGTGAGGAGGAAGAGAATGAGTTGCACTGCTATATCTTTGGTTTGAAAGAGGAGCTTTCTCAAGCAATCAAACCCTCGTCTAAAAGTTGAGAAAGCCGGAGTTTGTAGGGTTTTTTTGAAGGGAGTTGGAGA
The DNA here is from genome assembly GCA_017992885.1 of Alphaproteobacteria bacterium. GTDB lineage: Bacteria > Pseudomonadota > Alphaproteobacteria > UBA9655 > UBA9655 > UBA9655. Next base: position 102,651 of record JAGONT010000005.1, on the reverse strand, counting down.
TTTTTGCTCCTCAGCGTTCCAACCATAAAGCAAAGAAGTAAGGCAGAGCAGACAATTGCGAACAATTTTTCAATTCGCTCAAGATCAACCAGGTGAGTATCTTCAAGGTTAAATCCGTTTTTCTTACAATGAGCAAACAACAGCTCTATCGTCCAGCGTTTTTTATAGATTTCCAAGATTTTGAGGTCCTTATCTTGATTTGACATCACAATCACAAGGTCGCCTTTTTTAGATCGTGTGCCTGCAAAAAACAACAAATGTCCATCCAGATTAAATTGGATATGACGCTTTTCTCTTCCCTTTAAGTGTTGAAAAAAGACAGAGATATGCTTCATTCTTGATCCCCATTCCACCAATCTATTTTCCTTAATTCGGATGAAGAAGGGGATTTTATGTTGGATCAGATAATCAATCCACGCCTTACCAATGAATTCTCGATCCGCAGTTAAGGCTGCAATTCTTTGAGCGCCAAAAATATCAATAAAAATTTGAAGGAGATCTATTCTTTCGTGTGTGTTTGAGTTTCCTTTTTTGGGTAAAGCCTTCCATAAAATTGGAATGGAAAACTGATTTGCGATAACCACAGCCAGAACCAAAAGGTTAATATCGATGCGTCCAAATTTCCAATTTGTACGATCAAGTGCAAGGATGAGAGGACCTTTGAGTTGGGTCATTTCCAGAATGGCCAACGCATAATCGGAAAAATTGAAACCAAAGAATTTCAAAAAATTACGGATACGTGCACAGACTGAATCTTGTTTAGCGGGTCCTGTAAATCCAAGGGCAGTCTTGTGTTGCTGGACAGATCCAGAGGCAATCATTCCCAAAATCATATTCACGAAGCATTTTGTTCTTGATAAGTTCCAGGGTAATAAGGTTTGATATCTTTTGAGAAGGGCATTGAGATCCATAGTTTTTTCTTTCTTTTTGTTTTTTGCAAACTAAAGATCTAAAAATTTATGAATATATTTCAAGCCTTTCTTTCTCCTCTCAAAAAATTATACGGTAGTGAGCTTGATTTAGCCTTAAGGCGTAGTGTATCAATAAAATTGTTAGGTTATTGAAGTAGCCAAGCCTTCTATTTGTAATTATCCTCTGAGAAAAAGCTCCTCGAAATTGACCGAGATCTGGAATACTCAAATCTTCCTTAATAATCTCGCGAATTCATACTCACAAAAAGCTATCTTTTTCATATGGTAAATCCTCTATCTCTTCGTCTTTAGAAGGAAAGAAAGAACAATTTCCTAGAGAATAATAAATAAATTTATGAAGTTTCATTTCATCAGACGAGAAAATATTCCGCAAGTCGATGACAAGAGGACTTTTTAGAAAGTTTTTTACCTGTCGCAAATCAAGTGTTTTGAATTCCTCCCATTCTGTAAGGATAATAAGAGCGTCTGCTCCTTCTATCGCTTGATATGCATCAGTAGCATAGAAGATATCAGGAAGTAACTTTCGGGTTGCAGGCATTCCTCTTGGATCATAGGCTCTAACCGTAGCTCCCGCTGCACATAGTTCTGGGATAATTGCAAGGCTTGGACTTTCTCTTAAGTCATCCGTATTGGCTTTAAAAGTTAAGCCTAAAACAGCAAGTATTTTCCCCTGTATACATCCACCCTCTGCGGAAATAATACGATTAACCATTTCATCTTTTCGGTTTTGGTTTGATTTAAGAGCAGCGTCTACAATTGTTAATGGAACCCCAACATCATTACTTGTGTGAATCAGCGCTTGCATATCTTTTGGAAAACAGGATCCTCCAAAGCCAGGCCCTACATTTAAAAATTCCTTACCAATACGATGATCAAGCCCTATTCCCTTTGCAACTTGTCTTACATCTCCATTACATTTTTCACAAAGGTCAGAAATTTGATTAATAAAAGCAATTTTAGTCGCCAAGAAAGCATTTGACGCATACTTAATTAATTCCGCTGTTTCGAGTGTTGTTTCTATGACAGGTACGCCTGCTAGAGCAAAAGGATTGTATAAGCACTGCATTATTTTCTTTGCTGTGGTACTTTCCGTGCCCACCACAATCCGATCTGGCTGCATGAAGTCTTGAATTGCAGATCCTTCTCTTAAAAACTCAGGATTAGCCACGACGTCAAACTTAGCTTTAGAATTTAAGGTTCGAATATACTCACCAACCTGTTTTGTTGTGCCTACTGGAACTGTTGATTTCATTACGATAGTTTTGTATCCGACAAGAAAGGGAGCCATCTTTTTTAGAAGAGAAAAGAGATCTGTTAAATTCGCTCGTCCTGTTGTTGAATCGCAAGGTGTTCCAACAGCAATAAAAATAATATCTGAAGTAAGAATTGGATCTTTTAATTCAGTCGTAAAATGCAGGCGCCCATCTCTCATGTTCTTATTGATGAAGTCGAAGAGATTTGGCTCAAAAAGTGGAAGCTTACCCTCTTTTAAAGTTTGAATTTTATCTCTATCTTTATCAACACAAGTTACGTCAAATCCATGCTCTGCAAAACAAGCGCCTGAAACGAGGCCTACATACCCTGTACCGATGATTGTTAATTTCATAAAATATTTTCTTTCTTTGTAATCTCTCTTGAAAAACCTTCTTTTTCTAAAAACCGTTCAATCTCCTCTTTAACGTCTTGTTGCTCAAGGGCCAATTTTAGGGTCGCTGCAAGGTATCCCTTTTTAGATCCACAATCGAATCTTTGTCCTTCAAACTCAAACCCATAAAAGGGTTGTTCTTGAAGAAGAGGGACAAAAGAATCCGTTAATTGAATTTCTCCTCCTGTTCCCAATTTTTGATTCTCTAGAAAATATAAAATGCGTGGATTTAAAAGATAACGTCCTATAATGGCTAAACATGAAGGAGCTTTTTCTTGAGGAGGTTTTTCAATAACAGCATCGATCTTTATCAAAGTAGAGCCTCTTAGTTTTTCCCCCTTTATAATACCGTATTGAGAAACCTCTGCACGGGAAACTGGATGAATAGCTACCATATTGCCATCGATTTTTTCATAGGCTTCTATCATTTGTTGTAAGCAAGGTTTTTCCGATAAAATAAAATCATCCGGCAAGAGAATAGCAAATGACTCCTCTTGAATAAAATGGCGAGCACAGAGAATGGCATGCCCTAATCCTAAAGGTTTTTCCTGATGTACATAATGAATGTTTCCTGTGGAGAACAAATTGGGATAATTATTAAAATAATCTTGGATATGAGGTTGCTTTTGATTAATCACAAAAATAAATTCCTCAATTCCAGAAGAAAGGGCCTCTTCAATAGCATATTGAATGAGAGGTTTATCAACAAGCGGCAACATTTCCTTAGGGAAAGTTTTGGTTGCCGGGAAAAGACGAGTTCCAAGCCCTGCAATTGGGAAAACAGCTTTTCTAATTTTTTTCATACATTTTTTATTTTTTAAATCAATATTTCTTTTTTATTTGTATTTATTATATTTCTATTCATATTCATAAAACTCTCTGGGCAGTCATCCAAAACAATTTTTCCCGCTTCTAACGCGATAATTCTATCCAATTTTGTTAAGCTAGAGATTCTATGTGAAATGACAATCAATGTGTGGTTTTTTAGTTTTTGGCACAATCGATCCAACAGATCTTCTTCAAGAGAAGCATCCAGCCCCGACGTCGCTTCATCTAAAATAAAGATAGGCGCCTCTTTAAGATAAGCACGTGCTATTGCAATACGCTGTCTCTGCCCACCAGAGAGCTTATATCCCCCTTCTCCAACAATTGTTTCATAACCCTCTTTAAAGGAGGTAATAAATTCGTCACATAAACATACTTGTGCAGCTTCATAAACCTCCGCTCGAGAGGCATTAGGCTTACCAAAAGCAATATTATCATATATGGAACGGTGAAGGAGAGACCCACTTTGGGGTGCATACGAAAACAGATTTTGCACCCACTCAATGGATATCTGCTGTACGTCTTGATCATTAATTTTAATTATGCCTTCCGTAGGAGCATAAAGACCAACAAGTAAATGAATAAGCGATGTCTTTCCTGCTCCTGAACCGCCAATAATACCAAGCTTTTGTTTAGCGGGAATGTGTAGGTTTAAGTTATTAAAGAGAAATTTTTTTGTATCATAGCTAAAGTTAATATCTTCAAAGGTGATATAATTTTCTAAAGTAGGGAGTGTTGAAAGAAGGATGTTCGTGTAGACCCTTTCTTTTAAATCATGGGCTTTAGAAATCAAAGATAAAGCTTCATGGGTTGTGCCCAGCTCTTTAAAGAACTCTAAAAGTTGTATAGAAGCCATCCAAACTGTTCGACGTACATAAAAACAAACTGTCCCAATAAAAGCAAAATCACCAAGAGTTATAGATCCATGGTACCATCCATAGCTTAAAAAGAGCATCATACAAACTAAAAGGATCCATGAAAATAGGCTGCGCCAAATGTCTGCTTTAAAAGTTATAAGTTCTAATTTTTCTGTAGAATTTATAGAATTCTGTATTAAATTATGAAATACATTGTCCTTTGTAAGGTGTTGCGAAAACATTATAAAAGATAAGGGGTTGCATATGAAATTACCTACATACCCATAAAGACTGTTTTGCACTTTCGATTTTTCTTTTGAGGACAAAACACTTTTTTTGAAATAGAAAAGAGTAACAAGTCCCATAGAAAAAAACCAAAAGAGGAAAATTCCTGAAAATAATGGGCTGATAAAAAAAATAAAAAATAAAGCGAAAAAAAAGGATAAAATCGTAGGATAAAATCCATAGAGAAGAATCGAAAATATTTTTTCAAAACTCTCCGTTAAGCTACGATATTTACTTATCAAATCTCCTGCAAGATGATCGTGGAAAAATTGAAAGGATAAACTCTGCGTATGTTCCAAAACTTTTCTTTGGATATCCGCCCGAATTTTAGGGAAAGTTTTAATCCATACATAATTACTGAGTCGGGTAGAAAACTCTAAAACGAAGATCAAACTTGCATAAGCTATGGCCATATATACTAAAGTCTTAGTTAAAGCTTCTAATTGAAGTCTCGGCTCAGCTAAATAATCTATGGTCATTTTAATGAGATAAGGAGCCATCGTTTCTACCAAACACCAAATGGCTGGCAAAGCTACAAGGGTGAATACTTTAGTTTTATAAGGTTTAAGGAAAGGTATAAAAAATTTCCAGATGTCTTGCAAAAAAGAACTCATAAACTTACCTGTGTTAGACAAGACTCACTACCAACCTCTTCAAAAGCTATAAAAACTTCTTGAATGTCTGACAGAGAAATATCGAGATGCATCATCATGCGTAGTCGCCTCTCGTCTAATGCAAAAACACGAATACCTCTTTCAAGCAGGGCATGCGCAAAAGAAATAGCTGAATGTGCCGGATGTTGAACTGTACAAATGATGACATTTGTTTCTACGTCATTTAGATTTATGTCTATAAAAGAAAAATGAGATAAAAGTGTCGCAAGTTTTTTTGTGTTAAAATGAATATCAGATATTTTTGAAAAATGATGTTCAAGACCATACAAACACCCGGCAGCTAAAATTCCTGCTTGGTGGAGCCCACCCCCTTGTTGAAATTTATAATACCATGCTTCTTCTATAAAAGATTGAGATCCTGCTAAAACAGCACCAATAGGTGCTCCTAAGCTTTTAGAAAAGTCAATCCAGACGGAATCAAAATATTGGGCATAGTGTGCAGCTGATATATTGGTTTCAACAACCGCGTTTAACAGACGAGCTCCGTCCATATGTGTAAAAACATTATATTTATGGGCAAGAGAACAAACTTCTTTAAGAGTGTGTAAGGGCCAAATTGCCCCCCCTCCAAAATTTGTGGATTGCTCTATCGAAACAAGTCGGGGGACGGGCAAATTATAACTCTTTGTAGCTGTAACAACAGGTTCAATTTGTCTTGCAGTAAATATTCCCCGATGTCCCTTAATTATATAAGGTTCAGCTTGAGCTAACCCTGCAATTAATCCAGCACCCTTTAATAAAGGGTGCGCCGTTTCATCTAAAATAATAAGATCACCAGGACGTTGGCATAACACACGATACGCGATCCCGTTACACATCGTACCAGAAGGCAAAAAAACGGCTGCTTCTTTTCCCAGAAGGTCACAAACTCTTTCCAGAAGCTTATTAACGGTTGGATCCTCACCAGCAACCTCATTACCTACTTCGGCTTCACACATGGCTTTTCTCATTCCTGGAGAAGGATTTGTGTTGGTGTCGCTAAATAAGTCGATCTTATATTTTTTCATCGTCCTAAACCTAGCTTCTTACTTTTATGTAAGACTATTTCTTTAATAGTGGATATGGCTTGATCAAGATTTTCTTGAGTAATATGTCGATGAATTACAGCGCGGATCACTGTCGGTAACCACGGGAATAAATACAACCCCTGTTGAGTACACTCCTCTAAAAAGCGATCTGTATCTATATTTAGACTATTAAGGCTAAATTGAACGATATTTGTTTCAACAGCAGTGTCCGTAAGAGTTATCTCTGGGATTTGCAAAAGCTCTTGAGCAAAATACTGAGCTAACTCATGGTCTTCTTTTAATCGCTGTAGATTATGTTGAAGAGCATAATAAGCCCCAGCCGCTTGCATTCCGGCTTGATGAACGCCACCTCCTAGCCATAGTCTGAATTTTCTTGCTTTATTGATGACGTCTTCACTTCCCATAAGAAGAGAACCATAGGGAGCGCCAAGACCTTTTGAAAAACAAACAGAAACTGTATGTGTGCGTGCAGCATACTCATTCAAGGAAATGCCTGTGGCTATATGGGCATTAAATAGTCTGGCCCCATCTAAATGGAGAGCGAGTTTTCTTTCTTGAGCTAGTTTGTATAACGATTTTAATTCTTCAAAAGGAAATATTTTTCCGGCCCATCCATTAATGGAATTTTCAATGCTTATGAGTTTAGGTTGAGCAAAATAATCATAGCGTTGTTTAGAAAAAAGAGCTTTTTCAACATCCTCGGTGCGCAATATTCCATCTGACATTGCACAGGGGTTCATCACAACACCAGCAAAAGCTGCCATCGGAGCACTATCAAAAAAGTTTACATGATAAGAAGACTCAGTGATAACTTCATCCCCACGAGATGTTTGAGATAGAAAAGCTAAACGATTAGCCATCATGCCACTGGTGACAAACAAGGCGTCTTCAACGTGAAATAAATCTTTGCAGTAATCTTGTAAAAGATTAACGCTCTTATCTTCTCCATATGCATCATCCCCTACCGAAGCCTTGGCCATATAGGCACGCATATTTTCGCAGGGTTGAGTTACAGTATCACTTCTAAGATCAATCATTTTTCCCTCTAAACAAAGTGGTTATAAGGGCTTTTCATGTCATACTGTATCGTTTCATTCGTATGAGAAATACGAAGATTCAAGGGATTCATATAAGGAAGCATCTCGTTTTTATCGGGAATGAGATAGTCTTTATTATTTTGATAGGTCTGCAGGGCATGAATCCAAATAGCTCTCCGACGAGCAATCCACTCATCATCCCAAGGGCTATCTTTCATTAACTGATCTTTAGTACGAAATTCTAAGTACCAGGTGTATCGTGGATGGGGAGTTTTATTTTCTTCAGAAAAATGAACTGTTTTTACGTTATGAACAGAAATATCTCCAGCATTTGCATAAACAGGAACAAAGTTACTTTTTTGTTGATGATAAACTTCATAAATTTCATCTCGCGTAAGAGATCCTAGCTTATGGCTCTCTGGAAGGTAATAAACAGGGTTATGGTGAGCCTCATGCAAATAAATGCCAAGACTAAAAACAGATGTTTTTACTGATTGTAAGGCAAGATCCTGATGCACAGTAACCGGAATGCCTGCATGAGGAATTTTAATGAGCATATCTTCCCAAGTAGGAACAATAGATTGTGGATCGTCAATAAGAGAAAGTATGATGGCAAGAATAGAATCATGAACGAGAGCTTTTAAAAAAATCTCATCCTTCTCAAACATATACTTTACTTTATGTATATGTTTGCTTTCGTTAATCGTACAAAAATCATAGGAAAATTCTTCATTTTTTAAGGTATTTTGGGTAGCTTTGAGTAAATTAGCAACAAGAGGCTCGGGTAATGCCTTGGGAATAAGACAAAATCCTTGTTTTTCATATTCTCTTTTGATGGGGTTCATACAGCGCCTCTTTTCTTTTGAATTTGGTGTAGGTGTTCAGCCATAGAAGATAAAAAACTGTTCCAAAGATTCTTATAGATGGTTCCCGTTGCATCTCCCCCATTATGTTTAACAAAGGCTAAGTGAAGAATTTTTATTTTTTTTAAGTTTTTTATAACCTGAGGAACGTCAATGTAAAATGGTAACTTATTATTTTCTAATGCCTCGATCCACGCATCAATAAGCCTCACAAAATCAGCTTCTTTCTTATCAAAATAAACTTGTAGTCCTTGGGCTAAAATGTCTTGAGTCATTTTTCCACTTGTCCACATTCCAAAGAATTTGGGGATTATAGAAGGAATAGGTTGATTGGGCTTCCAACTTTTAGTGGTCCATCGCGTCACCAAGGCATAGCGAGGAGATAAATCTTTATTTTCAGAACTACCATGCCAGAGTCGAGAATCAAAGAAAACAACATCTCCTGCAACAAGAAGAAGTTTTTGAGCGGACATTTTAAGAGAGAGGGCTGGAACAAATTCGGGAGACCAAAAGTCTATAGCAGGAACAATTGGGTCTAAATGGCTTTTCGGAATAACTTCTAAAGGACCCGAATTTTCCAAAACATCATGCAGCGCTAACCAGGCTGAAAGTTGGTAAGGCTCTTGAGGAGAATATGAAATATCTTGGTGATAGGGAACAGAACCCGTGCAATGTGCATTTTTGCCGATGATATTTAGCTTACTGAGACAGGGAGCGCCTCCCCCTATTTTTTGCGTTTCTTGCATCAAAGTATTTAAAAGGGATGAAGGTACATTTGCAGTGATAGGTGAAGGGGCAACCCATCGACTAACAGCTGAAAGATAATCTTCTTCTAAAACTTCCAATTGTTCAGAACATCTTCTTATTTTTTTAAAAACATCCTTTCTTAATCGCTCGATGATAGGAAGAGGAATTACGTTCTTAATAACAACAAAGCCATTCTCTTGAAACTCTTTGTTACTAGAGGAGCAGCTCACTGTTTACATCCTTGGATAAGATATAAATAGGGTTTTATGGATTGAGATTTTTTTATAGAAAAGCCGGCTTTAGCCAAAAGGGTTTCCCACTGGTTAAATGTCCTTAACCCTCCTCCTGATTCTGCAAGCATGTTTAAATCTAAAAGCCCTCCTGATGCACTATGCGGATCTAAGACCATCTCAAAAAGATAGAGGAGTCCAGAATTTGGAAGAATTCTATTCGTTTTTTCTAAAAGACTCAGGACATCTTTATCTGGAAAATAATGTAAGAACCGAGGCATTAAAGCAGCTTCTGCCTTTATAGGCCACTCTTTGTCATACTCTATCAAAACCTGGGTGAGTCTATTTTGCAAAAGAGGGGCAATATCAAAATGATAAAGAGGCCTATTCTCATGAGCAAGGATTCCATAAATTGAAGAGTGTTCTTTAATAATTTCATGTAAGAGAGTGATGCCGGTTTGTCCAAAAGCGACTATAGAAGAGTGTTGGCTCCAACTTGACCATTTAGAAACTTCCACAAAATCTCGTTGAGCATATCCTTCCAAAGCGCGACGATAAATTTCTAATTCCTTTTGACTCGTTGTTTCTTCCTTAAACGTAGGATGATGACGCACATCTGTGCTCAGTAGTTTTTCTTTTAAATAACTCCACTCATTTTGTACTTTTGACCACATCTGACTAGCGGCAGCCATAAAGGATTTATTCGTTGGAGTTAAGAGCTGTCCTTTGTTTGTTAGTACCCACACTTCATTTGCTCTTTCCACAAGTCCAACTTCACCTAAAGCTCTCATAACTCTTTGCATGTTTGTGCTAGGAATATGACATCTTTCTGCAATTTCATCGGTTGTTGCAGGGAGTCCATCTAGAAGCCCTAAGTCAACCGCAAGCTTTATTGTTTCTGATTTCCAGAATCCGACAAGATCGTTCGACAGCTCACTCATGAAATCATTTTGGCTAGATGAAACCTCTCTTATTACGTCTCCAGTTTCATTAATAATAACGAGAGCACCCCCACGAGTTTGAGCATGGGCTTGCCCATTATAAAAAGGTTCAATATCTACAAATCTATGAGAATAGGCAGGCACCCCTTCTTTTGTGAGATGAAACCATCCTTCTTCATCTTTAGCACGTGCAAAGCCTTTATGGAAAACATCTAGCTGATGGTACCAATTTGAGTGAATCAATGCACCGTGGGTATTTATATGAGAACTCTTTCCATTTTCATGACACACCACGGCAATTCCGTCCTTAAAATCTCCAGCATAACGATAATTAACGGGATATATACGCGCTCCTTGAAGATCAATGTGAAAATAATTCCCCTGTGAGTCTCTCACAGGACAGAGGTTTTCTTGATAATTTCCACACCAAGCGTATCGATCTTTATAGATAGGCTTTCCATCCGCTGCAATATGGCACCATCCTGTATCTGTCTCTACAGCCGCATAAGAACAGTAAAAGCCGAAAGTTTGTTTAAATCTCTCTTGATATGCAGGATTCCCTTCTAAGGTAATATGAAACGCTCCCGTCAAATCTTTAGCGGGTGCAAGTCCCGGCAGATGATATTTTAGAACGCTTTGAAATCGAGTCGAGTAGAGAGGGCGGTTCTCAAAGATATGATGAGTTTCATAAGGAGAGATTGCTATTTCATTAAGGGAAGACTTCATAACGTTAAGCCGCCTGAGGTTTTTTCATATTGCAGCCAATACATAAAGGGTGAGATTGATAGGTTTGGCGCAAATTTTGATAGGCTTCACTTGTCCAAACTTCTTCCATTGTGTTTTTGTAAAGATTTCCAAAATCTCCTAAGCTTTTTCGAAGCTCATCGGGAGCACAACAAGGACTGAATCTTCCTTCCGTATTAACCCATGCCTCTTGCCCTAGAAAAGGACATACTCCCCCTGGATTGAGGTCAGTAACAGCTTCTGTGCTCAACTCCTCTATATGTTCTAAAATAAGAAGTTCTCCGTTTGGCAAAGGATGATGACTCACTATCTCTTTTGCTTCTCTGACAACACGATTCCACCGCTCAATAGCTTGCGTATTGCGTCTCATAGAGAGTTCTTTAATCTCTTTAAAGTGCGCCCATAGGTGGTGTCCTTTTATTCGATCAACTCCTAAAGAAATTGCTAATTCCACAATATCGCAAAGTTCATTTACATTAGCTTCCAAGAAAGTAAGCTGGAGAGTAATTCGACACCGGTTTCCTCCTTGCTTGGCATGTTCATCTCGGATGCGAATGAGAGTTCTTAAATTTTCAAGACCACTTTCCCAATGAGCGCCAATCATAATTTTTTCTTGCGTTTCCTTCGTTGACCCATTCCAAGAAACTTTGATGTCAGAGGTTATGGGGACTAACAGTTTTGCCCATTCTTCTGCCCCTTTTCGAGGAAATGAGCCATTTGTCGTTAGGTTAAGTTTAATATTATACTTTTTACAAAGCTCTATGATTTCTTCAAATTCAGGGTATAAAAGGGGTTCTCCCATTGTTGAGGGTATAATTTCTCTTAAGGGAGTTCCCTGCGCTTGTTCAAGAACCTGCCGAATGAGGTTAATATCCATTTTTCTTTTTGAAATTCCAGCTTTTACGCGCTTTTCTTTAACATCACTATAAGGTGAGAAACACTCACACATAACGCACTTAAAGTTACATTGGTCTGGATTGGTATCAAAGGTGATTCGCCATGGGCCAGGTTTTTGCATAAACTCTTTTTCCTTTTTCTATGAGAAGGTTGTGATAAATTGCTTCAATATCGCTAACGTGCTTTTTTATACATGGAATATCTTTTGTTTTTGATTGAAGGTATCCTCTGGAGCCTAATTGAGCGGCATAAGTTGGATTTAAAGCAAGTACTTTCATTTGTGCAGCAAGGTTTACGGGGTTCCTATGTTTAAATAAAAGACCATTAACACCATGATGAATGTACTCTGCCATCCCTCCAACATTCGCAGTAATAACAGGAAGGCGAACTTGAAGAGCCTCATGGATCACAAGAGGGGAATTTTCAACCCAGATAGAGGGAACAACCAACGTATCAATATGATTAAAAACATCTGCAACAATTTCTTGATTTCTATATTCTGGTTTCCATTCAATACGTTTTTGCACATGAGAAGGTAGAGTCGAAACAATAGATTGTAGACTTGCTGTTTCTTCACGAGATCGTCCCCAAATACGCAAAAGGCAATCTTCTTTTACATGCGAGAAAGCAATGATCAGGTCTTGAATGCCTTTTGCAGGAATATGGGTTCCAATATATCCAAATGTAAAAAGCTCATGAGAAACTCTTGACCTATTTTTTAACCTTTCAAGGTTAAATCCATAATCTAGATAAGTGAGCTTTTCTTTAGGAATCTTAAATTCGTCTCTGAATCGACAGAGGAGATACTGAGAAGGAGCAACAAATAGGTCAACTTTAGCCACAACGTCCTGAATGTGATTCATACGTTGAGAAACCCATCTTGTCCAATAGGCAGCATCCGATTCTTGATCTTCTGAAGAACCTGAGAAAAAACCTGTAAAGCAGTGGCTTGCACATTTAGAATCTTCTTGGCTATCACAGAGGGCCCATGGCTCTTGAGAGTTTCTTTGCAAAAATTGCCCTCGAGGACACATGAGCCAGTAGTCGTGTAGAGTAAAAACAATGGGAATGTTCTTTTTATGAATAACATTTACGAGTGATGTTGAAAGATGATTGAGGTGTCCAATATGGACGATATCAGGCTTTATCTCTTCTAAAAGAAGTTCGAACTTTTGATCCACCACCGTGTGTTGATAGCGTTGAAGCAGACGAAGCTTAGGCATATTGATCACATGCACTTTGATACGAGAATCTAAAGTGTCTTCTTCTTGATGTATGCCATAATCCGATTGAAAAACATCCTCTTCCCTTGTAAAAACATGAACGTCATGTTCTTGGGCTAATTCATGACAAAGAAGCTGGCTATAGACTTCAGACCCAGCATTAAATCGCATTGGATATCCATGGATAATTTTAAGGATAATCACACGCAAACCTCATATTCTATTAATAATTTATTTTTGAAATAGCTTGGTTAGTCTTTCAATTCCTTCTTCTATACCTACCTTTGGGTTCCACCCTAGAATGTTCCTAGTTTTGGTTGAATCACCGCAAAAGTTTGGGACATCATACTGCCTTGAAGGAGCCTCAATAATTTCGGATTGTTTTTTCCCAATTTGATTCGCAAGCTCTGCAGCTTCTCGTAAGGATGTTTCTTGGCCAGTTGTTAAGTGAAAAGGAGGAAGCGGATTTTTACCCTCACAGAGCAATGAGACAATTTTTAACGTTCCTTCAACTACATCATCGATATAAGTAAAATCAAAGGTATTAGAAAATCCATCGACTCTTATAGGACTTCCCGTCGCTGCAGCTTTGCAAAAAGCTGGGATAACGCGGTCATGATGATCATTTAGAGATCCATAGACGTTAGAATACCTAACAATTGCTGTCTGAAGACCTTTTTCACGGGCCCCTAAAATTGCTTTTTCAGCCTCTATTTTTGATTCTCCATAAATATTTATGGCATTGTAGGGAGTTTCTTCAATTGCTGGGAGGACAGGTGGTTTCCCATAGACTTCACGGCTACTTGCATAAAGAATCCAAGGTTTTTTAGGAGAGAGAAGAGCACTTTCAACAACAGAACAGGTGCCTTCATAGTTTGTCTTCCAACAAAGTTCCGGATTTTTTTCGCCCCAAATAACCCTTGAAACAGCTGCCAAGTGAACAATACCATCACAATCAGCTACTGCAGCTTCCAATTTATCCTTATTGAGAATGTCACCATAATAAGGGTGTTTTAGGGGAAACTTTTTATCAAAGTGAATCGTATCTATATTTAGCTTTTTGAGACGTTCAAAAATTGCGGTTCCTATCAGCCCTTCAGAACCTGTAATGAGAATTTTCATATATCCCTATTATTTTTTTATCAATTTTTATTATATTGAAACGATTGAATTAAGTATAGTGAAAAAATATGCCCTTCGTTCATCAGCTGCAGTAAACCAGAGCGAGGGGAGAGGAGAGAACTGCTGTGAAAGATGCGCATGGTATATAGAAGTGCACTTTTAAAGAATGAAATCATGCATCTGAAAGCTTCTTTAGTCAGTACTCTGGATTATTTCTATAAGCGTTCTGAATCATTAAAGGAATTTATCTGAATGTTGATGCACTAAACAGGTGAATGATTTTGCCCCTGCAAAATGGAGATATTAAAAGCTTCTATCAGTGACGAGATAACTTAACTGCGTTTTTAGGGTTACGTATCTCCCAAAAAACCACGAGTAGAGAAATCCTCCTTGATATTTTTTTTTAGATAGATAAATATAAAAAGTACAAATTATTTTTATAAGGGGAATTATGCTACGTTATATATTATTTTTATTACTTACCGTCAAATTCACCCCTTTATGTGCCTTGGAAGATGAGAGACCCCTGGATCCTACACCTTTATACGCAAGACGTCTGGTTTCTGATGCAGATCATACTGAATTTTTGAAACAAACTCTGAATACAGCTACAAAAGAGGTCATGATCTCAAGCTATACTGTCTCCCCTAAAAGACTTTTAGAGGAAGAGATTGGCCAAGCTATCCTCGATGCTGCAGCTCGAGGCGTTAAGGTATACATCTATTATGAAAATCGCCCTTGGTATTCAGAAGAAGATTACGCTGATTTGTCTATGATTGCTGAACACTGTGCTATATTTGAACCAGCCATAAACCATTCTAAATGTGTCATAAAAGACAGAAGTGCTGTTGCCATCGGTTCTTATAATTGGCTCTCGGATTCGAGAGAAAATTCTTCCAATGCCTCAATTGTTGCCACAGGGATGTTAACTTCTGGACTTATTCATGATATTTGGCAAGGACTACGTTTTTATCAAAGCATAAAATATGAGAACGTACGTGGTCAGCAGACATTCCTAAGCGATAAAGATGCTTTCTCAACGGGGGAATATCAATTTGCACCTGGACAGTTCTTGTACACCCTTAGAACGCCAGAGGCTCATGGCATTCTTTTAGATGAAGCTCTCGAGAAAGCAAAAACAAGAGTTTTGCTCTTTTCGCCTTTTATAAGGCTTGAGAAACTGCAAAGCACACTTACTTCTCCGCTTCTCCATAATCTTCAACAAAGAGGAGTTCATCTTCAGCTCATCACCCTTCCTTCTCCTTGTCGAACACCGGAAGAGCAGAGAGGAATCTTTTCTCTTTTAAATAAATTACACACTACTTATCCTAATTTTTCTTATAATACACAGCCCGACTTTCATGCAAAAACACTTCTTGCTGATGATGATTTGATTTGTGAAGGCTCTTTCAATTGGTTATCCGCTGTGTCTGCCATTGATCATGGCGCAAATAATTTTGAAATGTCGGTCAGTGTGAGAGGCGATATTGCTCATCATATGATTCAAGCCTTTGAAGGAACTGCTCTTGGAAAACTTGTTTTACCAATAAAGCTGAGAGAAATAGTATCCTCCCCTAAAAGGTCTCGAGCTGAGCAATCACCTGAGAATGTAAAAAGGTCCAAGAGCTCATCAGTAGTATCTTCACCAGGTTCTGATCACCTCTTTAAAACTTTCTCAGGGATTTCATTTGGTAAAAAAGGATATTGTGCTCGTCTTAATGGTGGTGACTATCTTAGAGACGATAGAAGACAAATCCTTTATTTTAAAACTGAGGAAGAAGCTAGGGAAGCTGCGCAGGCCTTATTCTTGAGAACCCGAGAAGAGACGAGTTTGGATGAAGGATCACTTTGGTCTGTGCTTAAGGAAACTGCAGAGAGGCATTTTGAAATGCCACGTGTTGCCCCAACTTTATCCACACAAGGATCACGTTCTTCAACTGATTCGATTCTTACTGACAATGAAGATGATATATTCAACGACCCAAAAGTTCTTGCTGAACTTGATTGCTTGGAACAAGAATATTTTTCCCAGCCACAAACGTCTTCACAACCCACTTTCTTCCCGGATATTTTCGATGAGAGTTCAGATCCATTTGATACAAGACTATGTCCTTCGTCTGATCCACGGCCAATAAAAGTTCCTTCAAGCTTTGATCGTCTTGTTAAAATTTTTTCAGGAGCCGCATTTGGCAGAAAAGGATACTGTGCACGCTTTAATGATGGTGGATATCTTAGTGATGACAGAGGAGAGATACTTTATTTTAAGACTTCTGAAATAGCTAAACAAGCCGCTTATGCTACTTGGAAACAATAATCTAATCATGATTGACTCCGTCGTTTTGCTCTTGCTCAAAGATCAAATCGGGCAATCGCGGCAACAATGTTTTTTCCTGGGATGAGTTGAGTTATTCTGCTTATTCCGCAAAAAATCTAAGTTCTTCAGCTGACTTAACGAGTGATGCTCGAGATGATATAGACCTACTGAGAACATCAGATGATTAAGAGCTGACGAGTTAAAGGCCACCTAAAAGACTCTTGCTTCAACAGAAGGTGAGAACCTCACAGCTTATTTTGCAAGTTTCAGCTTTCCTTCCTGCCTTATTTTCCCCATGAAATTAAAATTCTGATTTATTATTTAACCAATTTTTTAGAGCTAAGCTAAAGTGAGGGCAATTAAGCCGGGTAAAGATTAGGAAAAAGATCCCCTACAATTTTAAGAGGAAAATTCATTTTTACATTCCCCTTTGGAGTGTCAGAAGTAAGAAACTCTTCTTTAATAAGCTGGGATAAGACCGATCTTGCTTGGCGTTCTTTATAGCCCGTGACGAGAGAAACTTTTCCTCTTTCTAACATTCCAACAAAAAATACCTCTCTTAAAATAGAAAATGACCCAGGGAATAGTTTGCCTTGTTGAATATATGTCTCACAAAGACCCTCAAGACGAAAAAGAAAGCTCTTCCAGTCCAAAAGCTTTTCCATAAATTCTACCTGATCGATACATATCTCAAGAAAATATTGACAAAAAGAAGTTAGTTCTTTCTGCGAAAGATGGCCTCTTCCATCTAAGTCATTTGATCGTGGTAAATCCGCTAGAGCAAGGTGTCTCTTGTAGTCTTGAACTGTTCGGGCCAATCCTCTTGATATAGACCATAAATCATTTCTTATATTGATAGACCTTAGTAAAGAATCTGAAAACAATCTTGCTACTCGTCCATTGCCATCATAAAAAGGGTGGATCCAAAGCAACCTATGATGTGATGCGGCGATTAAAATAACCTGCCGAAGCTTACTGTGATAGGCAGGATTATAAGCTTCTTCAAACCTTTTCATATATTTTAGAAGCTCTTCAGCTGTAGGAGGAATGTGCTTACCAATTTGAACAGCTGATGTTCTAAATTCTCCAGGTGCTACTTTAATTGATTCTCCAGTATCCGGATTACGAACGATCAGCAGCTCTTCAGGAAGTCTTGAACAAAATTCCTTATGAAGCCATTTGATAAATTCTTGGCTTACAAAAGAGGTATCAGCAGGTAAGTGATAAATCAATTCTTGAACTTCAATATGAGCTCGCGCTTCTAACTGAAGATTTCGTTTTTCTGGTTGTGTTTCATAGTCTGCATGAAGCGCTCTATCAATATCTTTAGGGTGTGTATAGTGACCTTCAATTAAATTGCTATAATAACAATTCATGGACCTTACAAGGTGAGCCATACTATTTTTCAAAATAGGATGGATAGAATTAGCTAAGACATGAGCCTTTGTTGAGAGATCAAAGGCTAAGTCTTCAAGGTTTTTTTCTCCCTCTGACGGCATCATTGGATCCATTGAATATGTCATTTTGCCGATCTTTTTTTAATATTTTATGTTATTTTATAATCATATTATTCATATATCAATTAAAAAATTGCCGATTTTTTTGCCGATCTATTATTTCTTTTCATAGATTTTTGTTAATAAACACATGTCCTGCAACTTCAAGGTGAATCTTGGAAAAACTCTACGTAAATCAGCTCTAACCTTTTTAAGAGATCATTATCTTCAAAGTTGTTTATCCTTGCTGCTATGAGAGGCAAGTTTATTAAGTTTAGTCCCAAATAATTCAGCAGCTTGTCTTAATGGTTCATCAGCTAAATGAGCGTAACGCTGAGTTGTTGAAGCTTGTGTGTGACCGAGCAATTTTCCAACAATACTGAGACTAAGGCCACTTGAAACCAAATGAAAAGCATGCGTATGACGCAAGTCATGAATGCGAACATTCTCTAGATTTGCTTCTTTGAGAAGTCTCTTCCAAAAGGTTTTAATCTCTTGTAAAGGAGCGCCAGCTATCTTCCCAGGGAAAAGATAGGGTGAGTTTTGAGAGATAAGCTCTTTGAGAGCATGTAAAACGTCAAGAGCTTTGTCGGAGAGAGGAAGGTGCTCTTGCTTCTTATGTTTTGTCAAATGAGCTGGCTTTGTCCAGACTCCCTTCTCAAAATCAAATTGATTCCAAGTAGCTTGTAAAACTTCACCTTTACGTGCACCAGTTAAAATAAGAAACTTAAACACATAAGAGGTTAAATGCTTCGGGTGCACTTCTAAAACACTCCAAATCCTCTGCAGTTCTTCGTCATTTAACCACCGATCGCGTTTTTCTTCTTGATATCTTTCAATACCAAGCACTGGATTATCCGTTCTCCAGCCCCAAGCGATCAGAAAGCGTAAACATTTTTGAAAGTAGAGCCAAAATTCTATTAGCACGATAAGGGATATTCTTTAATTTGAGATGAAGGCTTTGAATTTGATAAAAAGTAACTTGAGACACTCTTTTATCTCCAAAGGCAGGCAAGATGTATCGATCTAACATAGCTTTATCTTCATTTTGGCTTTTTGCACGCTTCCGTTCAGCGTGTCTTTCAAAATACTGAACCGCCAATTCGCTCATTTGGGGAAGAGCCATTTCAGTCTTCTTTTGTTCCATGGGATCTTCTCCATGAACGACTTGACTTAGTTGTTTTATTGCTAAAACCCGCGCTTCTTCTGTTGTAATTTGAACATGGACGCCAATCTTTAATCTCTTTTGGATGCGATCGGCATTGCGATATTGAATACAATAGGTTCGTCTTCCACTTGACAAGACGACAAGGCCAAATCCCTTCAATTCACTATCCCAATATTTTAAGGTTTTTTTAGGATCAGGGGTTATGCTCTCTACAAACCGTTTGGTAATTTTAGGCATTGGGTGATTCTCTCATGAGAGTTAGTCTATTAATAAGAACTAACATAATGAAAGAATATTATCACCATATTGTCACCAAAAGAGAGAGAATTAATGAGTTTTAATGGGAATTATTGAGATTTAACGAGAAGAAAGAACCCCTCTAAACGCAAGTAAATTACTACAAAAATGAGGAGAAAAAAGAAAATTTAAAAAATAACATTTCCTGACTACGGATCAGAAGGTTAGGAGTTCGACTCTCTTCGGGCGCACCAGTAGAATCAAAGACTTACGATTAAATCAAAATAATTCGAAATGTTTGGGTATATACTTTGGGAGTAAGAGATAGGCCCCTCTCTCCTTAAAAACTCACTTAGGTTGGTCTTCACATCCTATAGACCATAACCAATCTGAATCAATGCATCTCTTATATATTGAATTGAGCGCTTTCCAAATGTCTGCGCCTCTCCATGTGCAAAAATACCCGTTATGAACTTTCCATGGCTATCAAGAAGCTCTTTATGAGCCCCTCCAGAGGAGGAATTTTTAATGCTGACAGAGCCATTTATGGCGCGCCAAAGGGCGGCAAAATCTTGATACCTGACGGAAGAAAACTCTCGGATGTCAAACAATTTTCTTTGAATTTTAAGATGCTTTCCTTTAAGAGGACGATGATCATTATGCTTTGTGTCTGGTGGAGTATCATGAAACATGCGCATTCCTCGAGGTCGTACTCTTTCACGTGAAGAAACAGGTTTTGGATCTGGATCTTGAGCCATCACCTGTTGCTCTCCTGCTAATCTTAAGGCGTCAGTTGTATCTACGAAGGAGCTCACAAACAGATCTTCTAAGGTATTTCGATCCTTTATAGAAACGCTACTACATATTGGAATTAATTCTCCTCCAAGGGCAGTCAAAGAAGCGTCTGCTGGAGCCTCTTGCCTTACACACAAATCTGTTGGCATTGAATCTTCATCTAAGAGGCTGAAAGGAGGAGGTTCGCTAGAAGAGGATCCACCCCCATACGAGGAAGTTGCTAGTGAGGGATCACTCTCCTCTCCTCCACGTTTCTCCTGTGTGGTTGAGAGGGTAGATATTGCAACACCTTTTAGATATGAATAGGGCTTTAAAAAGTCAGGATAGGGAAGCTCACGAGAAGCATAGGGATGCTCCCATGTTGGTTCAAATAATTTTCTTTCATAGGGAGTCACTCTAGCTTCTTTATCTTCCCTCCGGAAACTTGAATAGCTTGTGATTACAATTTTCTCAGTATTTTTTATGTGTGTTGTCAGATACTCCCAATCCCTCATTGGTCCTCCTTCAGTTGTTTCAAGCATAAATGTCTCATCAGGGTGCCCAAGACCTTTGGAACTATCTTCAAGTAGCGAACATAATGTTGGGGAGGCTCTTAAAAGTTTTTTTGTTTTAGCAGGCAAAGTTCTTAAATCGACTAGAGAAGCTATGTCTAAAATAATTCTATTAAATGTTTGGTATTTATCGGTCGCTTTTGTCGAGAGAATTTGTTGTTCTGGCGTCAATAAATGATAAATATTAGGATCTGTTGGACCGTATAAAATGGTGGCATTTTCTGAAGAGTTGGGAGAAAGCGAGCGGTTAAATATTATACTATTGTTGTGTCGTGAATTTATAAAAGTACATCTTAAAATTAATACTTCTGCAAGAGTATTATTTTCAGTTAATATTCCAATTTTTAAATTTCTCAAAAGAGTTAATATTTTTTCATTAGCCTCTATATTTTTTCTAATGCTTACAATTACTGCTGGTGTAATCATGTCCTTAAAAAAATCAATATAGTCTTCCTCATGGGCTTGGAGGATCTCAACTTCTTTTATAAGTCCTGCAACTATACTACTCTTAAGATCACATAGATCAGGATCGACAGAAGAAGATGAGGATGAGGCAGCTACAATTGAGTGGTGCCTCTCTTCCCCGTCAAGTTCCTCATGCATGGCTGAAACAGCAGGAAGAAACAACAGCATCATGGCGGTTGAAGTTCCTAAAAGCTTCAAAAAATTAAGTGTAACGGAAATCACAACATCACTCTTTATTTTTCAAAAAAAATTATAATATAATCTTTATTGAAATGCTAATAGGCGTAATAATTTTATTTTTGTGATCGGAGATTCTATAAGGAGCAGTGTTAGGTATAAAAAGTGTTTTAGCCTTGTTCCTTTGATAATAATAGAGTCCTGTAGAAAGAGAAAGAGCAAAGTTCTTATCGAATCGGTAATCGACACCGGCAAGAAGGGCTCCATTAAATAAATTCTGCGCTTTGAAAATTTCAAATTTTCCTATCAGTGGCCCTGGAGAAATACTGAAGGTAGGATCGCCTAGGATGGAATAAACATTCGCTTTCGTTTTTGGTTGCCATTCTATACCTGCCATGACACCTACAAAGGGAGAAAGAACTGTTTTGGTATCAAAATAATATTTTGCACCAAGATTTGTACGATAAGTTGTTCTGTTTTTAAACTGAAACGCAAGCATATCCGATGTTGTGCCAAAATTTACAGGGACTGTGGGCCGTTTTAACTTACCTTCATACACCAAACCCAAATCTGCAAAAACTTCAAAAAAGTCTAAGAGAAAATAGCCAATTTTGAAGTCATAGCCAATCCCGTTGCGATGGGTATCATTTAATCCCAACCCACGAAGATTCCGGTACATATTATGGGTAGCATGGAAGCCTGGAGATACAAGCTGCATATCATAATATTTTCTGCCATAAGTCATACTGACGAAACTTACTGTTAAGGGTTCTATGGCAATCTCTCCTTCCCTATAAGCATAATCCCATTTTTCCTGTTTCTTAAAGGAAAGTTTTTCAGGTAAATCCGCGCTGAGTTGGACAGCTACATATTTTGAATGAAATTGGTTACTTGGATTTTTTGGTCCCTTATTTTTCTTCCAACTAAAATCCGTATCTGTTTTTGTAAACCCAAAGGTTGTGCTTAGTTTTACACCAGGATCTTTAAATAATTTTGTAAGAGTAATATCGTACCCTATGCTGCCAAAATTTGCTAAGCGCCAATCAGATGAGCCGTAACGACGAAGGGGCTTACTATAAAGGTAAAGAGGGGTGGGCGTTGTATGGAAGGAAAGAGCATAAAAACTCGCTCGATCCTGAGTATAGTATCTTACTTTAGAAGAAATTTCCCAACTCTTAAGGAATGGTTGATAATAGGCAAGTTCAAACGTATTGGAGTGAATATTCCAAGTATTTGCAGCATAACGATAATTAAAGTGAAGGGCAGAATCAAAATAGGCAATGTAGTGAACAAAATTCGTGACAAAAGCCCCTGTAATGCGGCGGTTCGGACGTACATCATTCCCAGCAAAAACATTGGGTCCACGTTGAGCCGACCCTGGCCAATTAAGGCTTGAGCAGCATCATCAGCTCCATTAAATGTAATGTTCTTATACCAGTCAGACAAAAAACCGTTGTCAAATATGACTTCTGCATTTTGTTGGATGTAAAAATCTTTATTAATGTCTTGTTTTATTCCCAAAAATAAACTCTCAGTATTACTGATTCCTTTACCTAGGGAACCAGCCGTCACGTTTGTAATGTTGTACGCATATCCAGCTCCAACATATAAGACTGTATTCTTTTTATTAAAGTACCATTCTGTAGTGATGTTTTCGAAAAAAGATTCGTAATCATTCTCTGTAGAATACCCCGTATAGGAAGTAAGTTTACCTTCCGGTAAATAATAATGTAATCCCGCTTCAATCTGGTTTCTTGTATCAACGATGCTGGGACCTGATGATACATCTGTCAAAAGATAAGCGGGATCAGTACTTGTTTCTGGGATTATAACGCCTTGTGAAGCTCCAGAGATGACAAAATTGGGATAGTAGCCATTAAGACTTGCGCCTGTTATAGAGTCCTTTGTTGATCTTAGTTCTACTTCAAGATCTGATGATACGGGCGCAAGGAATGATGTTTGATAGGTATCAATTTTCTCATGGCTTTTATTTTCTGAATAACTTGAATAAAAAGCATCTACTTTAGGATTTTGGCTAATGGATTGTTGGGCTTGTACTGGTGTTATCCCAGGAAGGGCCCAAGCGATTCCGATGAGAGATTCAAGCGCTTTATTAGATGACTTGGAGGTATCAGTCTTCAATGGTTCTTGAGATGCTTGACTTACGTTAAGGGGGCTTTTTAGCAAACTACTTCTACCTGAAAGGTTCTTTCATTGCTAAAAATTTATCTAAATTTTGTGCAATATTTTAACAGGTTGCATACCGTACTCCAAAGAAGGGAGCAAGATGAGATTTATCTGCAAAACATATTGTTAATTCACCGAATTTTTTGTATTATTTACAAAGAGTAAATAGAAAGATAATTTTAATGATAAAAAATTTCTTCATATGTACAAGCGTTATTTCTTTGATAATCTTTAAAGCTCACGCCTTAAAACTCTATCTGATTTCCAACCATGATCATGCTGAAGATCATGCGCAAGCCTTGGGAATTGGAGCTGCATTTGAAAATCTCGCTCCTGAAAAAATTTCTATTGAAGACTTAAATGCGAAGACGCTTACCTCCCTGGAAATTAAAGATAAAGTTGAAAAAGATCTCTCTAGAGACAAGGTGGTTTTTATCGGAACGGGTAAAGGGGGGTTTGATAGCGTTAAAGACTTGCATAAAGATCCCAATCTTGTCACCTGCCTCACATCTTCTTCCGCTTTCGTGCCATACAAGGATAAGGACTTATTAGAGCATGTTGACTTTATTGCTCTCCCAGCCCATGTTTCTTCTTCCGTGAAAGAAGAACTCGGTAAAAAACTTATTGAAACAGCAGGCATTGCCCATAATCATCGCCCAGACATGACAACTTATGATGAGTGGCGGAAAGAACTCCCTCCTGCTGATGTTTACCTTGGTGTCTATTTAGGTGGAGATACGCAAACACATACAAATGAAATGAAACGCTTTACGGAAGATGATGCCTCACGTCTCGCAAACTACGTCATTGCGAAAGCAAAAGAAATCAATCAAAGGGGAGTTAAGGCTTGCATTCTTATTCTTAACACCCCTCGAACGGGAAAATATGATAAAAATGGAAAAGAACTTCTAACCGTGCATCGAGAAGGTAGGTCTGACCACGTTACTGAACACTTTGTCAACAAACTAGCTGATAAGGGGATCGAGTCTAAAATTTTTGATTTTCAACATAATACATCTGAAAATAAGGAATGGGTCAGCGCTTATAACGCTTTTGATCTTGTAGCAGGGGCTGTTAGGACAACAAAAGGAAAAATGATTGTTCCTGGAGAAAACACGTTCGTTGTTTCTGAAGCGATTGATATTATGCCCTTGGACTCTATTGATACGATGCCTCCTGGGAAAGTGTTAGTTTACCACAATGATGCCATGAATAATATACATATAGCTCACATAGAGAGCGAGAAAGAGGCAGGAAGGGTTTCCGTCTTAGAAAATTATCAAAACATAATACCTGCTTCTGAGACGGCAGAAGTTAAGCCAAGCGCGAGCAAAGTTATTGCGCAAAGACTGGTGAAAGTCGCTTTTGATCAGCCACCATGGATTGCGGAAGATAGTTTATATCGCCGTACAAAGAAACAAGAGAACGTGGAAAAAAGCAGGAAAGATCTTGTAAAATGGATTCGAATGGAAGTAGATAAGAAGCCAAATCTCACCTATAGCCTTATTGACAGATAGAGCATTCCATACATCTAAGGCTCTTCAAGCAATGGCTCATACCATTTTTTGAAGTGCTTTTGGAACCAAACACTCCCTTCTTCTGCTGGAACATTTGACAACGCAATAAATTTTCACTCACAATCTTATCCATATCCAACAAGCTCGGAATGACCCCATCACAGCAGACAGTGGTCACGTGAGCGGTAACGTCTGCGACCAACCAGAATTGATAATAATACCGCTCTCCAAAGATTCTTTTTTAAAGGTGCATTGGGGTTCGTCAAAGACAAGGAGCCATCTTCTAACCCGGGGAAAAATCACAATGGAATTCCTCTTTATGCTGCATATGATCCCCATAATACCTATGGACAACCTTTACCATAAATTTTAACATTTTTTATTATGGATATGATGAGGCAATTAATAAAGAAAAATAGCGCATGAAATTATATAAACGTCTCTTTACTTCAATGGGATGTCCTTGTGGGTTGCAGTTTTATGCTATGGATTAACTGCTGAAAACGTTTTTAAAGCTGTTTTTGCAGAAGTGAATCGCCTTAATTATTATTACACAAATTACTCTCTGCGTCCAGCTTTACGTCGGCTATTAATAGAAGTGCTGGGAATAAAGAGGGTATTGTCGTTGATCCAGAAACAGGGACGCTTTTGGATTATGCACAACAATGTACTATCATGAGTGATGGGTTGTTTGACATTACGGCGGGAAGCCTACGCCGAGCATGGATATTTGAGAAGAAAAATCCAGTTCTTCCTTCCCAAGAGACTCTGAAAAAACTCCTGTCACTTGTTGGCTGGGAAAAGGTTAAATGGAAAAATCCAAATTTTACTCTCCCAAAAAAAGGAATGATGATCGATTTTGGAGGAATTGTTAAAGAGTATGCTGCTGATACAACTGAAAAAATATGTCTATCTAGGGGCATACACCACGGCATCATAGATATGGGCGGGGATATAAAAATTATCGGGCCACATGTTGATGGAAAACCCTGGATTATTGGAATCAATCATCCCAGAAAGATCGGAAAAGAAATCGCAAGGGTTAGATTGGAAGTCGGTGCTATTGCAACAAGTGGAGACTACGAAAGATCCATTAAAATTGATGGAAAAACTTATTCGCACATTCTCAATCCTAAAACAGGGTGGCCTGTTGAAGGAATGAGCAGTGTCACAGTCGTTGCTGACCATTGCCTCATTGCAGGGAGTTTAACAACTATTGCCTTTTTAAAAGGTCCAAAAGGAGTGAAGTGGTTAAAAGATTTTAATCTCCCCTTCTTTTGTACCGATCAATCCGGCAATCTATCGGAGCAAAAACCTTTGAATATTTCACTGTAAACACTTTTTATCTGCACATTGAAAGAGTGTTCATACCAGTCTTCAAAGACAGATCAGCCAAGAGATGCAGATATTGACAGTTAATCAATTCTTGTTTGAAGACCGAGGAGAAATGGCAACCTCATATTTTCTTCAAGATGTTTTGCTTTGCTCCTTGAGGCAAGCGACCAGCAATTCACATTTCAATCTTCTGGGCCTTTATTCTTCATCAAGCGCATACTGCAATCTACGAGCATATTCTTCATCTAAATAAATTTGCTCTTGAGAAGTAGAAGATTCAAAAGCCGCTGGATTAATAGATGGAGTAACATTATTATTTTGGTTATTTCCAAGCTCCATTAACTGCAGCTTGAAAGCCATTTCTTCATCAGTTTCTCCCCCAGTCTCTATCGGAAGTAATGTTCTTGCGGGCATTATGATCTCCTCAGCAAGATCTGTACTTACTTGGAGCTGCATGTTATATAGGTTTTCCAAAAATTGAATATATTGAGCGAAAGCATCATTTTTACCTTGAGCTACATATTCAATGGCAAATGGATTAATACTAAGAAGAGAATTTTTTATTCTGTTTAAAGTCTGTTGATCAATATTTTCCATGACAAGTCTGTGAGCATCATCAAACTTATTTCTATTTAATATTTTTTCTATTTTCTCCATTTTAACAAGAATATATTCTCGTCTTGGATCATGGGGTGTTTTAATATCTCCAAGAGAATTGAGAAATTTAATATAGAGTTTTTTTCTAGTTAAGTTAGATTCTCTTAACTCTCTATTGTCAAGATAAGCAAATTTTCTGGGATTTTGCTTTGCTTCCTTGATTAAATTGCTTCTTGACTTAGATTTAGATTTTACATTGTCTTCAAAACCTATGTCTGCCATAGAAAAAGCAGAGCTTGCAATTATAAAATGTAAAGAAAAAAAGACGAGCCCTGAAATAAAATATGACATGGAAAATCCTTTTCAAAAATAACACTTTAAATAGAAATATATTTTTCTATTAAGCCGTCACGAGCAAATGAAGTCAAGATTAAGCAATGAGCCAGCTACCCATCACTTTTAGTAGGGGGTTAAAAAGCATGGAAAAGAAGGTGATGATTTGAGATCAATCCATTGGAAACAAAGAATTTCAAGATGCACCAGCTTAATCCCCTTACTCTGACATTATCAAAGCACTTTTCGCTTCATCCCTCAAGACAAAAGATACCGGCTTCAATGACATTAAGCGCTCAAAGCAGTGGGAACGTTCACCACTAAAGCCTTGCAAGATAGTGTCTAGCCAGTTGCCAAACGCGTTCTCGATTGAGGTCTTCACAAGCCCTTACGGTCATCTTGTGTCAAAGTTATTCTTTAAACCCGTATCAATAGGCTCGGCCACGCTATACGACGGAGGTGATTCGTATCCCAAAAGTTTTTGTTGATGATAGAGTGCGGCCTTTTATTATTTTTAATAAAAATTATAATTTATTAAATTATACTGTAATTTCAGAACCAGTCCTTATTATTAATTCTTTTATACTCGGAAAGTATCTTTGAAGGCCCCCTAAAACCACAAAATCATATTGTTGAAGAAGCCGTGTCAATTCTTCTGTTTGGCAATAAATTTCAATAGTTTTGTTATCAAGGGATATCATTCCTAACCGGCTCTCCCATATCTTTAGATTACAACGAGGTCCCATCATGCTTATCACTTCGGTGCAAACATGATTCCATAAAGGATCTTTTATAAGAGAGAGATAGTACTTTACTTGAGTATTATCGTTTTGAGATTCAGCTTGAAAAAGTTCACGAGAAAGAATTTTCTTTGAGGTAATACGTTCTGCGTCATGTAGGCAATTTTCTACAGTCTTATTTTTTATTACTGCGCCAAGTGGTGATCTAGCAGTCTTATAGTTAAGAGGTGATTCATTAAAAGATAACAGCATGTTGTAACTCTCTAAAAGTAGGACTGAAAATAAGCTTCAGTGCTTTTCACGAAATAATCTCCTCAAAACCCAAACAAATTCCTGGCTCACTAATACCCAAAGGGATTAGTAATTTTCACTAAAATTAATTATGACCGTGGAGAGTACCCATAGGTCATAAGACACCCTAAAAGCTGAAGGAGGAAAAGCTACTCTTCATCCTCCTTCACAAGTTCAGGGAGAGACAAAGCATCTTTGAGAAAGATCCTCTGCAATTTTCTCACATAGTGAGTGAGAAATAAAAAAGCAACAAAACAACAATTAATTTAATAAATAAAACAATAAAATAAAAAACAACTTTTTTATGTTAGGATACAACATAAAATTTTAAAGCATAAATTAAGCATGAAGGCCATGTCATTTATGAATAACGGAATATGATTGAAAATATTAAAAAAATGTAAAATTTAGTTAAGGGCTATTTTCTATTTTTTCTGATCAAGATTCTTCAAACAATGGCTCGTCTTTGGGAATCATTACAGTTGTAAGTTTGAAAATGGAACCTCCAGGTGCTGGAGTGGCTTGCTAAACTCCAAAACAATTGGCTTTAAATTGATAAAGAAAGGTATTGAGATTCATAGGATTTTTCTTTTTTTATTTTTTCCAAGCTAAAAATATAAGGGTTTGTTAATATTCCTAACGCATTTCTTGAAATTTCATAATTTTCTTGATAATAAAGATATAAATAGCAAAAAATAAACGAGAGAAAAATAAGTGAAAAATAATATAGATTGGGATAAGTTTAAATTATTTTATTACGTAGCAAAAGCAGGTAGTTTTACAGCCGCGGCAGAGACTCTGAATATAAGCCAATCAGCTCTAAGCAGAAGCATTCAATTACTAGAACACCAACTTAAGGTTAAGCTTTTTGAAAGAGTCCCCAGAGGTTTAGTCTTAACCAAGCGAGGCGAAAATTTATTAAGCGCAACCGAAAGAGCATTTGAAGAATTTTTGCGTGCAGAAATGTTGATGCTTGAAGAAGAAGAAGAGCCACAAGGTACATTGAAAGTGGCGACAACAATGGCGATTGCGACGGTGTGGATCATGCCTCACTTACGTGATTTTTTAAGAAAATATCCTAAAATTCAATTAAGTATAATAGGCAATGATGAAGAATTAGATCTTAAAACCCGCCAAGCTGATGTTTCAATAAGGCCATTTATGGAAAATCAACCTGAATTAATTCAGGAGCAAATCTGTGTCTTTCATCTCAAACTCTATGCAAGCAAGGAATATCTTGAAGAATTTGGAACCCCGCAAACGTCTCAAGATCTTAAGGGGCATAGACTTATTGTGTTTGGGCACGATGCAAAAAATCCTTATAATGATATTAACTGGCCTTTAAAAATGGGAATGCCAAAAGGAATGTTACGAGAGCCTTTTTTGTGTATTAATAGTTCGGCAGGTATGCGCCAAGCAGCCGAAGATGGTCATGGGATCATAGCCCTTGCTGCGGAATACCCAGATTTGGAAAAAAGCAAACTTATTGAAGTTCTTCCAGCACAAGAGAAGCCAAACATTCCCATTTATTATGTTTATCCTGAACATTTAAGGGATTCCAAGAGAGTAAAAGTTCTTGGAGATTACTTAAAAGAGAGATTAAAGTCTCTTGAAACATAAAAATTTATCTTCCTTATTGTAATTAGTGTTGTCAAATTAATTTTTTAAGTGATACTACGTGATGATTTTGCCTTTTTAGTGTAGGGGTACCCTGACGCAGGAAGGTTGATCTATTTGAACGAGTTTTATCTTTTCAAGAAGGAAAGCAATAAATACTTATGAAAAAAAATTATAAAGCGATTATAGCTGCCATGATCGGAAATGCTTTAGAGTATTACGATGTTATGTTGTACGGCTTTTTTGCCACGATGCTTGCTCCCTTATTTTTTCCCACTGACAATGAAGCTATCTCCATCATATCAAGTTTAGGAACTTTTGCCGCAGGTTTCCTCATGCGTCCGTTAGGGGGCATCGTGTTTGGGCACTTAGGAGATAAATTTGGCAGGCGACAAGCTCTCGTTTTTGCAATTTTTCTCGTGACAATTCCAACGCTTATCATTGGATTGCTTCCTACTTATGCAGACATTGGCATTGCAGCCTCCATTATTTTAGTGATCTGTCGCTTATTACAAGGCCTTTGCGTCGGAGGAGAATATAGTGGAGCGTCTATCTTTGTGATAGAATACTCAAAAAGAGGAAAAGAAGCTTTTGCAGGAAGTATTTTATGTGCTGCAGGATTCTTTGGGGGTGTTTTAGGAACTTTCTTTGGTTTTCTCTGCACTAACCCTTTTATGCCTTCCTGGGGATGGCGCATCCCTTTTCTTATTGGTGCGCTCATCGGATTAATAGGCTATTACCTGCGAACTCAAGTCAGTGAAAGTCCTGACTTTGTTCGCCACAAAAAAGAAAAAATTGCAAAAGTTCCTTTATTAGTCGTCTTTGAAAGACGACTAATAAATCTTTGCTGCACAATAGGGATTGGGGCGACTTCGCTGATCCCTTTTTACCTTGCTTCAGTGTACATGGGGTATATGTTAAGCTCACAACTCCAAATTCCCACGTTTCAAATTATGCTCATCAACGTAGTTCTCAACATATTTTTAATTTTTCTTTTGCCCACCATGGGGATTCTGGCCGATAAAATAGGCAAAGAAAAACTAATGATATTCTCATCTGTCCTCTCTATTATCGTCGCGTATCCTCTCTTTTCTCTTCTGGAAAATAATTTATCTTTAACCAATATACTTATTGTTCAAGCGATTTTAGGTATTATTACAGCTGGTTTTGGTGCTCCCAGTATGGCTCTCCTTTCCTCATTTTTCCCCACACACGAGCGGTATAGCGGTATAGGATTTGGTTATGCCTTAGGAGGAGCTCTTTTGGGAGGGACAACTCCTCTTATCCTCGCCAGTCTTTCAAATTGGTTAGGGTCTCCCCTTGTCCCCGCCTATTATCTTATGTTTAGCGGCGCTTTGGGGGTTATCTGTGTTGTCAACGGAAGAAAGGTCGATAGTAAGACGTCACCCGTTTTCTCCCCACAAAAGAAGAGCTTTTCGCCGATCTTAACATCAGCAGAAATAAAGCTGTAAAGGACAACGAAAGGGGGTGATGGACATACCTCCTTTTTCTTTATTTTTTCTCACAAACCCCCAGCTTTTTAGAGGACCTCCAACTTAAGGCGAGTTCAATACTCCTCTCAAAGAACGAGGCAACAATTTTTTTCTGTCCCCGATGATGACGCGAGCTTCCTTGAGAGTGTCAAAACCCTCAAGATTGAAGCTTCATCTCTCAGGCTCTCCTTAAAGCGCTCCCTAAAACCATTCTCTCACGGAGTTCGCTCTCAGTTTTCATCCCCCTCCCCCCAGACCCTCTTTACACCTTTTTGAAGGGATGAAACAAAGGTCAAAATTGTCGACTTCAAAAAAATTTATATTATAAATAATTTATTAATACTCTGTGATTTATACTCTAAATAATGAAAACTTTACAAAGAAAAGGAGAAAGACCATGAAAATAACATTAACAGCTTTATCATTGATGCTTGTGTTGGGAAGTGTCTCAAGTGTGCAGGCAGCATTATCACCAGCAGCAACGCAGCACAAAGACTTTACAGCTACCCACAACGCTGTGACAAAGCCAACCGAAAGTGATTTTGCAGCGACCCATACGGTTAACACCCACATGGGAGCATTTGGTGTGAACAAAGATTCAGTTGTTGGCAAACATCCAGATAGTAGTGAATCATGTAGCTACATAGCACCCTGTACTTGATCCAAAAAATAAGATATTTTCTTATTGCTTACAAGCTCAACAGTCCCTCGATGAGGGACTTTTTCTTTCCTAAATAGGATCACGCTCAAGATTCTGTGGCAGGTTTACACTCATTCTTATTGTATCAATTAAATCCGACGACCATTCCTTAATGTCATTTTGAGCTTGCAAGGCCAGTTTGATGAGCAGATCTCGCATATAACTGATGCTGGGGCGTTTGCCTTGGCATTTGCGCGTGCCCTTGTTATGGAGGGTGATGAAAGCAGAGGTGGTTTCCCGATAGGTGGTGTGAAAGCTGGTTGTTTGCGCTGCAACTTCAGTGAAAACAAAAGGGGCAGCCGTGAGAAGAAACCAGGGGCTTCCGCTAAGAAGCGTCTGATTAACTTGCAAGGTTAAAACAGCTAAGGGAAGGCTAAAAAAGAGGCCTTGGCATAAGGTTCCTAATTTAGCTACTGCCCTTACTTTTCCATAGCTGGAATGACCCGTGGGCGTTTCCTCACGAAGGAAGTGGTTAAAAAATCCATCCATCCCGTTGTATTCTAACAAAGTCCGAGGAGCATAGGCCAAAGCTGTGCCAATCACACCTAACGCCTCAGCCCAACCATCGGGCATAAAATATCCCAAAATAGTTGAGAAAATGAAATATAAAACAACGGCACGCGCGACAGATCCAGCGGTTAAGGATCCCCAATTGAGAGTATCAGCAAAGAGCGAATAATAAGATTTTTTGGCCTTTTGACCCTCAATCACCTCTTCTCCTAGGGATGCAAGATAACTGATGACAAGCAAAGCTTTATGAGCTTCCTCTGGAGCATCGCTTTGTTGAATTTGGAGGAGGTTAGCGTAAATCTCTGTAATGTGCTCATCAGGCGCTTGCTCGAAATATTTGCTGACATTATCCAAGGATTTTCCAAGAGTTTGGCGATTGACTTCTGAGGAAGGCAAGCTCTGACGTGCTTGATGGAAGAAGCACTTGCTCATGAAAGATTTAAAATCAGCATAGCCGGCTTTAAGGCTTTCCAAGCCACTAGAAGCTGATCGTATGTTAGAGGCATAGCTGTCAAAGAATAAAGGAGGAGTTAAGACTGCTGCCGCTATTGTAAATTGATTAAGTCCATGATCACCAGTAACAATAATATTATTGGCTTCCACTTGAATCACATAAAAAGGTTCAATGAGAGAGGGCAAAAAGCAGGCTGTAAGTAAAAGAAAGTTGCGGCCTTTATGCTGCCATTTTTCCCCCCAATCAGAAAGAGCCATTTTGACAGATTGTGTATTGCGAGGAATAGCATCAGGCAATAAAGATAAGAAAATGTAGCCAGCAAGAACCCATAAACTTGCGTCAACATTAAACATATTATAAAGCCACGGCCACTCGTAGGTTTCTTCGATATACCACAACCCATCAGTATATACGGGCCCCATTGCGAGGCCAAACAAAGCAGCAATAACTGTTCCGATTACTCCCCCGGCTACACCCGCGACAGTCCATTTTTTATCAATAAATTGATCGTAAAAACGCTTGAGCTGAACTTTGGCTTTAGGAGGAAGCTCACCAAAGAATTTGCCGAGTTTGCTTTTAAAGGCAGCCCAAGTTGAAGGTCCACCAGCCTCAATATCTTCGTCATCAAGCAGACTGTAAGCCGAAGAAGGGTCGATTTTTTTGACATCTTCCTCGACGAATAAGATTTTTTTGCTGGGTTTTAAGGGTATTGCTTGAGCCAAATCATGAAAAACAGGACTGTGTGTGGATTGAGGAGAACCACCATCATCACCAAGGGAATCGGGATCACTGTCCTCCTCTGAGCTATCAGAGAGAAGAAGCGAGTTGTGGTGAGGATCTTCTAGGGTAAGCGTAAGGAGCTTTTTCTCAGGGGACGTCCCTGAAGAATTATCCCCGGAGCTATCAGAACGTTCGAGTTGATCGTCACCACTACCATCAGAGCTCGTACCCTCGACATGGGAGGAAGGCCTTCGATCATCCCCGATGATCTCCTCTTCATCTGGGCTACCACGATCTTGATGGCGAAAAGCGTGTAGCCAAGGCGTTTCCGGATTTTCAAGAGTATAGGTCGTTTTTTGTGGAAGCCAGGTTCTGCCATGACGCCACTGCTGAAATTTGCCCCACCAAGAAGGAGGATCTTGGGGAACGCTGTGCGTTGAGCTTAATGAATCGTGACCTAAATCCCCCAGATCAACGAACTCTTGAAAAAGATCTCCTCCATTAATAGAGAAAGTTTGACTTCCTGTGGGAGAAGAACTTCCAAGAAGGTGTGTTGTTTCAGTGGGATTAGAACCCAGCTGTTGCTGAGCGGCAACCCGTTTCTCTCTCCGCTTTGCGGCGTTTTGATTATCAACGCTGCTATCAAAAACAATAATTAAAGAGTTACCATCATCAAACTCATCAGAATCGCTGTCCGTTTCAACTGGTTGAGAAAGAGATGAGGGCTTCTTAGGATTTTGGAGTAGATCGTCTTCCACAGGAAGAGGAGACGAAACCATTGTAGAGACGAGGTGAAGCGGTGATTCGAGTTGAACAAAATGCTCCGTCATTGTAAAGAGAGGACCATTCTGTGAGCGTGGATCTAAAGGATCTAAAATGGGAACGCTCAAAGCGCTTGGTTGATTTGACAGTGAAGGAATACGAGGAAGCGGTTGAATGGGTTGAATAATAATTTCTTCCCTGCGCTCTGGCACTGGGCTGATCCTAGGCTGAGGCAATGATATCTGGGGATTTCTCTTGTCATCCAAGAGAGGAGGACGCGGGAGTGAATCAGCACTATAGGCCCGGGGACTAAGATCTGCCACAGAAGGTGTATGAGGGCTTTGCTCTTCCTTTATGACCACAGCAAGAGTGGAAAGAGATGAGGCCCGTCGCCTTTGAGGATTGTTATGTTCAGAAGGAGGGAATTGAATGTTC
The DNA here is from genome assembly GCA_017992885.1 of Alphaproteobacteria bacterium. Classification (GTDB taxonomy): domain Bacteria; phylum Pseudomonadota; class Alphaproteobacteria; order UBA9655; family UBA9655; genus UBA9655. The sequence continues at coordinate 67,707 of JAGONT010000005.1, read as the reverse complement.
AGATCGCCGTTTAATTCCAGATTAGGGCGGGAAGTCTCTTCTTCATCGCTGTCTTGATCGCCCGCTTTAAGCAGAGGAGCTATGTACTTCGATCCCTCATCCTCCATCGCCTTGACGATATCGCTGGCAAGCAGAGAAAAGATGAGCAGAGACGCCAAACTCTTCCTCAGCAAGCGAAGAGCGTGATGCCAATCAATGGTTTGAATAAATGTTTTCACCATAAAGAGACCTATCTGTTGGGTCTATTCCTTGGAATAACCCCTAGAAAAGAAATGGACAACCACTCACTTGAATACTTTTGCCTTGAGTAGAGATCATTTTTTTTCAAAAGTCAATTCTTTAAAGCGGGGGTTTTTCAAAAATGAAATCAACGTTAATCAGGACAAGTCTTCAGCCGGCTATTTTACTTGATATTTAGAATGTCCAGTAGAAAACAGGGGTGATTTTCAACAGAAGAGGATTTTTTTTGCGAATCATACCATTGACAAAAAATAATTTAAGAAAAAGTCTCATTCAGGATTGCTCCAATAGCAATGACGACTTTTGATGTTGAAAAACAGTTGATCCATCCTTAAACGGAGGAACCCAGGCGACAACCCAGCATAAGGAATTTACCTCCACTGCGTCGGCTACCCACAACGCTGTGACAAAGCCAACCGAAGGTGATTTTGCAGCCACCCATACGGTTAACACCCACATGGGAACATTTGGGTGTAAATAAAGATTCTGTCGTTGACAAGCATCCAGATAGCAGCGAATCGTGTAGCTTTGGAATGCCTTGTGGTTCTCCTTGAAATTAAGATTATCTGTTATTAGTTCCACTTTCAAAAAGTCCCTTCTCTAAGGGACTTTTTTTCTTAAATAGGGTCACGCTCAAGATTCTGTGGTAGGCTTACACTCATCCTTACTGTGTCAATTAAATCTGAGGACCACTCCTTAATGTCTTTTTGAGCTTGTAAGGCTAATTGGACGAGCAGATCCCGCTTATAACTGATGCTTAGGTCTTTTCCCTGACATTTGCGGGTACCCTTGTTGTGAAGGGTGATTAAAGCAGAAGTGGTTTGCTGAGTATAAGTGGTGTGAAAGCTGGTGGTTTGCGCTGCAACTTCGGTGAAAACAAAAGGAACAGAAGTGAGAAGAAACCAGGGGCTTCCGCTAAGAAGAGTCTGATTAACTTGTAAGGTTAAAACAGCTAAGGGAAGGCTAAAAAAGAGGCCTTGCCATAAAGCTCCTGATTTAGCTACTGCCCGTACTTTTCCATAGCTGGAATGACCCGTGGGCGTTTCCTCACGAAGGTAGTGGTTGAAAAATCCATCCATTCCTTTGTACTCTAACAAAGTGCGAGGAGCATAAGCCAGAGCTGCGCTGATCACACCTAACGCCTCAGCCCAACCATCGGGCATAAAATATCCCAAAATACTTGAGAAAATAAAATATAAAACGACTCCACGAGCGACAGATCCAGCGGTTAAGGATCCCCAATTGAGGATATCAGCAAGAAGCGTATAATAAGATTTTTTAGCCTTTTGGCCCTCAATCACTTCTTCTCCTAGGGATACAAGATAGCTGATGGCGAGCAAGACTTTATGAGCCTCCTCTGGAGCATCGCTTTGCTGAATCTGGAGGAGGTTAGCATAAATCTCTGTAATGTGCTCATCAGGTGCTTGCTCAAAATATTTGCTGACATTATCCAAGGATTTTCCAAGAGCTTGGCGATTGACTTCTGAGGAGGGCAGGACCTGACGCGCTTGATGGAAAAGGTGTCTGCTCATGAAAGATTTAAAATTAGCATAGCCGGCTTTAAGGCTGTCCAGGCCATTGGCTGCTAATCGTATGTTAGAGAAATAGCTGTCAAAGAATAAAGCAGGGCAAGAGATCAATGCAAAGCGAGCATATTGATTATCTAATCCACTGTCACCGGTAACATGCATATTATTAACTTCCACTTGAAGCACATAAAAAGGTTCAATGAGAGAGGGCAAAAAACAGGCTCCAAGTAGGAGTAAGTTTCGTCCTTTATGTTGCCATTTCTCCCCCCAATCACGAAGAGCTAGTTGGCACGATTCTATATTCCGAGGTGTCGCATCAGGTAACAGAGTTATAAAGATATATCCAACGAGGGCCCACAGAGTTGGCGCACCGTTAAACATATTATAAAGCCAGGGCCACTCATAGGTTTGTTCGAGATACCAAAGCCCATCACCATAGACAGCTGTCATCGCATTTGAGTACACAATAGCAATACCTGTTCCAATCAGTCCCCCAACTACACCTCCAACGGTCCATTTTTTATCAATAAATTGATCGTGAAAGCGCTTAAGTTTGGCTTTGGCTTTAGGAGGAAGCTCACTAAAGAATTTGGTAAGCTTGCTTTTAAAGGTTGCCCAAGCTGACGGTCCACCAGCCTCAATATCTTCATCATCAAGAGGACTGTAAGCCGAAGAAGGGTCAAATTTTTTGACATCCTCCTCGGCGAATAGAGGTTTTTTGCTGAGTTTTAAGGGTATTGCTTGAGCCAAATCATGAAAAACAGGGCTGTGTGTGGATTGAGGAGAACCACCCTCATCACCAAGAGAATCACTATCCTCCTCTGAGCTCTCAGAGAGGAGAAGCAAGTTGGGGTTGCGATCTTCTAGGGGAAGAGCAAGGAGCTTTTTCTCAGGGGCCCCCCCTGCAAAAGTGTTCCTAGAACTGTCAGAGCTTTCAAGGTCGACGTCATCACTCCCAGATCTAAGATCTTCGGGCAGGGAAGGCAACCGATCTCCCATAAGTTCTTCTTCATCTTCTGAGCTGCCGTGACCTTGATGACGAAAAGCTTGTAGCCAGCGCGTTTCCGGACTTTCAAGAGTGTAAGGCGTTTTTTGCGGAAACCAGGTTCTGCCACTTTTCCATGATCTAAATTTTTGCCACCACGAAGAAGTTTCCGGAGGGAGATTGAGAGCTTCCGTTGAATTTGGACCTATATTTCCCAGATCAACAAATTCTCGAGCCATATACCCGTCAAAATCTTCCCCGTTAATGGATGTGCTTAAAAGACGGGTTCTTTCATTCGGAAAACCCAGCTGTTGCTGAGCGGCAGACCGTTTGTCTCTCCGCTTTGCGGCGTTTTGATTATCAACGCTATTTTCAACGCTGCTACTATCCAAAACAATGATCAAAGAAGAGTCGCTATCCCCCCTTACATCAAACTCATCTTCCTCATCGTTCATGCCCCCTGATTTGAGAAGGGACGAGGGCTTCTTTTTAGGACTTTGAAGCGAATCGTCTTCCACAGGCAGAGGCGATGATATCTGGGGACTTCTCTTGTCATCTTGATCTTCGAGAGAATGTGGAAGTAAATCACCATCTACGACAAAGGAAGGGGGGTTCTTGTCAAGATCTTCATCGTCTGTCTTAAGAACAGCAGCTGTGTACTTTGATCCCTCCTCCTCCATTGCCTTGGCGATATCGCTGGCAAGCAGAGAAAAGATGAGCAGAGACGCTAAACTCTTCTTCAGCAAGCGAAAGGCGTCATGCCAGTCAATGGTTTGAATAAATGTTTTCACCCTAAAGAGACCTATCTGTTGGGTCTATTCCCTGGAATAACCCCTAGAAAAGAAATGGACAACCACTCACTTGCATACTTTCGCCTTGAGTAGAGACCATTTTTTTTCAAAAATCAATTCTTTAAAGGGGGAGTTTTTCAAAAATGAAATCAATGCCAATTGTGAAAAGTCTTCAGCTGGCTATTTTACTTGATATTTATAATTTCTAGTAGAAAACGGGGGTGGTTTTCAACAGAGGAGGATTTTTTTTTGCGAATCATACCATTGACAAAAAATAATTTAAGAAGAAGTCTCATTCTGGATTGCGCCGATAGCAATGGCAAGAGTTCCTCAATTCGAGCGAAAAGGAAAAAGCCTTAAACAAACGCATTGAGGGGGCCTCAGAACATGAATTTAGGACTGATGCAACTTCGTGGGATTTTTTTAATAATCGCTATAAGGATTTTTAAGCATATGAAAATGTGTCTTCAAAACCGAGAAGATATGCTGATATTTCTTAATAGGGAATATGTAAGGAATAAACCTTCATGAGTTCTTCACGTTATCTCTTTCGAGAAGCGACCGAATCTGATGCCGAGGGCATTGCATTCGTTCATGTTAAATCCTGGCAAACGAGCTATGCAGGAATTATTGATCAATCTTTTCTAGATAATATCAACTACGATCAACGTCTGGCTTCATGGACGAAAATATTGCAGTCCAAAAAAACGCAGCAATTCGTGGCATTACTTGATGAACAAATTATCGGCTTTGCAGGGTTTGGTCCGATACGCCCTGAATCGCGTATCGATCATCCCCTTTTGAATGATAAAGATGATAACGTTGGTGAGGTATACGCCATTTATCTTTTAGAAGAACATAAGGGAAAGGATCTTGGGAAGGCCTTCTTTAACAAATGCCGTCTGTGGTTTAGCCAGCACGAAGTCAATTCTTTTATAACGTGGGTTTTGGCTGACAACCACCGGGCCATACATTTTTACGAAAGTGAAGGAGGAAAGGTCATAGGGGAGATGGCCATACTCATCGGAGATAAAAAGTATCAAGAAGCCTGCTACGTCTTTACAACACAAACCTTATAGATAAGGCAAGCATAACTTATCCACTGCCTTTAGACTACGGAGCTAGATCTGTGGAGCCGTTCATTAGGAGGAGACTTAGCTTTAAGGAGCCACATAACGACTGGCACAAGAAAGCGTTAAGAGGTATAAAAGAGGATGGATCATCGTCTTTTTTAGCCACTGCTCAAGAGAGTATATTACCAATGTCAAACCCTGAAAAAGTTCATATTGATGTTACCCTCGTACGTCGTCTGATCGCCACGCAATTTCCGCAATGGACAGATCTCTCAATCAAGCCAGTCAAACTCGGTGGATGGGAAAAAACATGAGCCATAAAAACACCATTCATGTTCTCTCTCGGGCAGTTATTTTGGACCAGGAGCATCTTTTGGTTTGTAAAACGCGTGATCTTCCTATTCGTTTTTATTTTCTTCCCGGGGGCCATATCGAACATGGAGAAAGTGCTGAAGCGGCAGTGATTCGAGAGCTTCTCGAAGAAAGTGGCTCACTTTGTACGATTAAAAAATTTCTGGGATGTCTTGAGTATAGCTTTGAACCCGGTCATAGCAGCATCTGTCATAACCATGAATACAATTTCTTTTTTGAAGCAGAATCAGATGATTTAAAAGTTCAAAACGCATTAGCTAGTCTGGAAGATCATATTGAACTTGTATGGGTTCCCCTTCGTGAAATTGACTCCATTGACTTCCGCCCAGAACCTTTAAAAACTCTCCTTCCAGATTGGCTAAAATCGCCTAAAAACAATGCATTTCAGAGTATGATGTGAGATTAAGCGTGCCCACCACTCAAGTTTTAAAAAGAAAACAGTAATGCCCAACACTGATAAAGTTCACATCGATGTCTCTCTGGTACGCCGTCTGATCGCCACACAGTTCCCCCAATGGGCAGACCTCCCAATCAAGCCGGTTAAATCTGCTGGGACGTCCCACACACTATACCGGCTCGGTGACGAAAGGGTTGTGCGGCTGCCACGGACGCCCTCCGCTTCCGAGCAAGTTGACAAGGAACAACGGTGGTTGCCAAGGATCGCTCCATTTCTGCCACTTTCCATCCCCTATCCACTTGCAGCAGGGACGCCTGGCGAGGGATATCCCTGGCATTGGTCGGTCTACCCGTGGCTAGTGGGCAAGGACGCGAGTATTACGCCCGTTGCCGATGCCCATCAGACCGCTGTTGCCTTAGCTGAATTTCTCCTTGCTCTTCATCAGATTGATCCAATGGATGGCCCCTCTCCTGGAAAACACAACTTTTTCAGGGGTGAGCCGCTCGCCATGCGTGACGGTGAGACGCGTGCTGCGATTGCCTCCCTTCATGCTAAGTTCGACACGGATCTTGTGGTCGAGGTTTGGAAGTGCTCCCTAGAAGCTCCAGCGTGGGGCGACCCACCCTGTTGGATCCATGGAGATCTCATTCCAACGAACTTGTTGATTCACGATGGCCGGTTGAGCGCAGTTATTGATTTTGGAGGTCTTGGGGTAGGAGATCCTGCATGTGACCTGCTCGTCGCGTGGACGTTTCTCTCTGCCGAAGCACGGGAGGTCTTCCGTTCCGCATTAGCAGTCGACGACGCCACTTGGGCGCGAGGCCGAGGGTGGGCCCTCTCTTTCGGGTTAATCGCCTTCGATTACTATCAGGAGAGCAATCTTATACTTGCGCGTATTGCGAAACGTTCGATTGACGAAGTCCTCGCCGAATATAAGGCATCAGAGAAGATTATCAAGGGACATTAAATTCTTCTTAGGTTTAGCAGAAAAGGTTTATCCTCTGGTTTGAAAATAACAGTTTATTATTCCCGCGAGAACTGCATAAGTTCACGATTTTTAATGACAAAAAATAAGGTTATGATCGTAAGAAGAATGAAGACAGAAATAATAATCCCGATACTTCGAAATGATCCCTGGTAAAAATAGCCAGCAAGCTGAAGACTAAGTGCCGCGAAGATAAGACGACCCCCTTGGAGAATTGCTGATACCCGCCCCTTTGCTTGTGGCATAAAGTTTAGACACAGGGGCTGAAGTATCGCACTTGAGAAAATTCCAGCAATAATAAAGGGAAGAAAGGCGAGCGTAATAAAGAGTGGGTTAGGACTATTTAGAAAAGTGGCCACAGCTATACTCATTAAGCCCGCCATTAAAATGTAAGCTGAAACGTATAGCATTTTCTTCTGGTCATACCTATTGACAATCAGGCCAAAGAGTATGCTCCCAAGCCCAAATACAAAGGCCAATGCTCCTTGATAATAACCAAAATGGGCGAGGCTTACCCCTAAATCTTCCATATATAACAAAGGAGACATCCCAACGAAGACCCAATAGGGCACAAAACTAAAGACGATATGCATTATCAAAAGCATCAGGGGTTTTGATTGAACTATAGGGATATATCCTCTCAATGAGAGAGCTGCCTTATGCTCCGGCAGTTTGTGAGCAGGAATAAAAAGCATGGACATCATAAACGCCGTCAGTCCTAAACATAAAAGTGCTATAAAGTTACCCTGCCAATGGAAATAGAGGGTGATATAGCTCCCAAGGACGGGAGCAGCACCGGCCGCGAAATTCAATAACCCATTCAGTATCCCAAATAAGGACTGCTGCTTCTTAAGGGGATAGGCGTCGGCGATAATTACAAAGCTGAGGATCGCAGGTGCTGCTATTCCTAAGCCTTGGAGAAACCGGCCAACAAGAAGAAATGAATAGGATGGTGCCCATAAACAAAGGAGAGTGCCAATGATAAAAGTCATGAGGCCAACCAATATGATTGGTTTACGGCCATAGTAATCAGCCATCCCCCCAACAAAGAACAGGCTCAAACAATACCCTGCAAAATTGACTGATAACAAGGCCTCAACCCAAAATGGGGATAGGCTAAACTGGCTTTGCAGTTCAGGAAAACTCGGTACAAAGAGATCGAACTCCATACCTGATAATATATCCATAAGAATGATGGTCGCTAAAACCATGCTCTTAGCAAAGGCTTGCTTCATTGTCTTAAAATATAACTCCTCTTAGCTTTTCCTACACCTTTTCCTCATCAAATAACACGTCAGACCATATTTCCAATTGGAAATTATCGCCACATCTTCAAAGCCACAGTTCAAAAAGAAATCATGGGCTTCTTTAAAATACGTATTGAGCTGCACTTCTTTGACCTTATGTTGAGCGGGCAAAAGGAGAACTTTTTCAATAAGCATCTTTCCAATGCCTTGCTTTCTAAAGTGAGGTTCAATCCAAAGCGAATCAATCCACAAGATATTCCCGTGTTGTTCAACGCTTATGGCACCTGCAAAAATTTCTCTACTTTTGACATAAAGGCTATAGGTTTGAAAATCTTCCTTTATGCCTGTTAAGACCTCACATTCATTGCGTAGCCCAGAGACCACTCTCTTGTCCCATTCAGGGTTTGATGTCGTTATAAATGAAAGAGAACTCATAAGTTTTTCTTCCTCATCATCCATGTAACTTCTGCTTCTTTACCCTTTTTAAATCCTGCTTTTTCATATATAATATGAATTGTATTCATCTCTCCCCTCACTGCATTTGGAATATTATTGACAAATTTTGGCCTCATACCTATGTATAAAAGTATAAAGATATTTTTGCTTCACAACTCAAGGATGAGCAACACTTAAATGATGGACTTTTTACGGTTTAACACCATCGCAGTTTCTATCATTATTATCGGCTAAGGCCGATACATATTCTCACACCCATTTTTCATCATTAAATTTTAAACATTACTTAAATCATGAGGTTGCATATGCTTACGCAAAAACATAAATATTTGCCATTTTTCATGTGGCTTTTTCCCTTATCCTTTTTTACCTACCAATTCATTTGGCGACTATGGCCAAGCTTAATGATGCATGAAATCACGCAGCAATTTACCATTGATGCTAGCGGCTTTGGATTCCTGACAGGGCTATATTACTATGGATATTCACCGATGCAAATTCCCGTCGCTATGATGCTTGATCGCTTCGGCGCTCGGTACATCGTCTTTGGTTCTGCCATCCTTTGTGGAATCGCCGCATTCACCTTTACCTATACAGATAATTGGTATTTGGCTTGTCTCAGCCGCTTTCTTGTGGGAGCAGGATCAGCTGTTGGCTTTCTTGGAACATCAAAAGTGATTTCCGAATGGTTTCCAAAAGATCAATACGCGAGAATGATCGGTTTTTCATTTACAGTTGGCCTCATGGGAGCCCTCTACGGAGGAAAGCCCGTCAGTCTCCTGATGGAAAACTATAGTTGGCAGAAAGTAGCCTTCGTCTTAGCCTGCGTCTCCATCGTCTTGGGGATTGCTGCCTACTTGTTTTTACGCTCTCCTAAGATGTTGAAGACGCAGAGTGAGCCAGATCACTTCAAGGTCAGCCACTTTAAAGAGCTCTTTTCTTCACCTTTGATTTGGTTGCTTGCGCTCTCAAATTTTCTTATGGTGGGGTCACTGGAAGGCTTTTCTGATGTATGGGGCGTGCCATACCTTATGACAGCTTATTCCTTGAGCAAAAGTAATGCCGCTGAACTGGTTTCCTTCGTTTTTGTGGGCATGTTATTTGGAGGCCCTTTACTCGCTGCTCTTAGCAAAAAACTTGGAAACTATACAATCATCAGCTTATGTGGATTAGGAATGGCCATTGCCTTTATGCTTTTGTTCTCTACCACCCACTATAACTGGTATTGGTTTGCGGGCTTATTATTTTGTGTGGGAATCTTATGCTGCTATCAAGTCATTGTGTTTGTAGCGGGCTCTGATCTCGTTAGTCCACAAGTACTTTGTGTTACCGTTGCGTTTTTGAACTGCGTAAACATGCTGGGAGGATCTTTTTTCCACACTAGTATCGGATTGATGATGGACGCTTTTTGGACGGGTCTTGTAGGCACTGACGGGGTGAGGGAATATACCTTTGAGTCATACAGAATGGCTCTCATGATCATTCCAATATGCGCCATAATGGGGGCTTGCCTCATTGCCCTTATGGGTGCAAAACTTCGTCAAAACAAATTCAAAACCCTCCCAAATCAATAGGAACATAAGATGAAAAAAGTTTTTTGGGATAACCCGTATCAACGCAGCTTAAGTACAAAAGTTGCAGCAGTTTCAGGTAACCGGATTTTACTCGAGGAAACGATTGCCTTTTCTTTTTCAGGGGGGCAAGAAAGTGATAAAGCAATTATTAACGGACTCTCTATTCTTGATTCAGCAATAGAAAATCATCTTATTTACTATACTCTTGAGGAAGGACATGGACTTTGTCCCCGTGATTTAGTGACAAAGGAAATTGATTGGCCACGACGGTATAGACTCATGCGGCTCCATTTTGCAGCTGAACTCATCCTTGAGCTTGTCACACGAAAACTTGATCTTGAAAAAATCGGAGCCCATATTGCTGAAACAAAAGCACGTATAGACTTTGTTTTTAATCAAAACATCTCATTGATTTTTGAGGATATATTAACAGAGTATAATAAAATTATAGAAAGCAATGAACTTATTAAAACTGGCTTTTTGGATAAAGAAACCCAGAGGCGCTTTTGGAAGATCGATGGCTTGGCTGAAGTTCCTTGTGGAGGAACGCATGTTAAATCAACAGCTGAAGTTGGATCTGTCACCTTAAAAAGAAAAAATATAGGTAGGTCAAAAGAAAGAATTGAAATTAGCCTCATTCATGATTTGATCGAGTCACAGAATGTACTTTCATAAAAAATAAGTTGGAGTCCTTTTTAAAGCTATAAAGTGATCAAAAAAAGGAAAGAGCTCTCATTCAAACTGCAAAACCATAAGATGTTCATCATAAAATTTTTCATCCACTTTTAGCGATCTAGGCTCTGTTCCATAAACTTGAAACCCATGCCGCTGGTAAAGTTTAAGGGCGCTGATATTATGAGTAATAACAGTGCAATGCAGTTGAAGAACGCTCTGGCAAGCATGCTTGATAACTGCTTTAACAAGCTGATCAGCGATACCTTGTCCTCATTTTTCTTTTTTTACACACAACCTAAATCATTCAGCTTTATGAGTGAGTTATTTTGAAGGCGCCATTCGGCTTCTGCTTTAAGAAATAACATTATGGGTCCCCTTGTTTCCAATGCCTTATTTTATAAAATTCGCAAAACCAATTTAATAACTTATGCCAAGATCTTGCTTATATACACTTAGATGTGATTTAATTTTCCTAATTAAGAAGGAAACCATGATGATTAAATTAAAGAATAATTTATGTGCTGTTTTAGAATATTTCATCTTTTCTTTCTTTTTTCTTACTATTACTAATTCTCTTGATGCTATGCGTGTCGATACTAGGGAAGCAATAGGATATCAAGAAAAAACAAATACAGGGGTTAAAATACCCCGACAATTAGCGCCTTTAAATAGGGAAACGGCATCTTTTGGTGACAAAATAGAGACGGACGATACAAGCCTAGACATTTTAACAACCTTACAGACATCCTTTAAGAATAAATCAGAGCTATCGCAAATGCATTTACAGGGTGCGTCAGCGGTTATAACCAGTAGAGAGAATCTACTGCTTTATGAGAATGCTCAACAGTTTTCTGTGCTCTCTAGACATACTCCTCAACATATCCCACCTTCCTCAAAAACATTTTTTGAGGAATTAAAAGGATTTCCGATACAACCTCTCGTGTTATCGTTATCATCTTTAATGGTACCAGCTGATTTATCGATACCATCTTTAATGGTATCGTTACCATATTATCTACTGTTTTATGAGAATGCTCAACAGGTTGCTGTGCTTTTTAGACAAACTCCTCAACATCTCTCTCCTTCCTCAAAAACATTTTTTGAGGAGTTAAAAAGATCTGCTTGCTCTGCTTTTAGACAGTTTCTATCCTCTTCTACCCTTTCTTTCGCAGAAGTACCAATTCTTCCTAATTTGCCGTTGGGAGCCATGGGATCTAATACTATGGTAAAAAACGCAAATCAAGATTCAACAGATATAGGGAGGTTTTCGACACACTCTCTAGTGCTATCGTTATCATCTCTAATAGTATCATTTCCAGATGATTTCTTCCCTTTTCTTCTATCTTGCTGTTTCACTATCGAAGAGCCAAAGAAAAATGGAAGAAAACCTTTTCAAAGCATAGAGAGTCCTTCTTCCCTTGCTGTTGAAGAGGAAAGAGAGGGCTTTTTCTTTTCAGCTAAAAAGAGAGTTTCTAATGTAGCTTATAAGATTTCAGAATTTTATGAAAAAACTTTCACGTTATCTCATTTTATTATTTTTATAGGTGTCTTAATTACAATGTTTTTTTAATTATAAAAATGATTTTAACCATTCTTCTTTTTCTAAATTATTATTTTATGATTAATTTATACTTTTGCTGAGATAAGTACACACAACCTAAAGAGGGTTCCTTTATGTTTAAGCTTTTGAGACGGAATCACAAAAATTCCCGCCGCTCCCACAAGCTTATTGCCGACAAAAGCCCCAAATATATCACTTTTGATCAAAGTCTGCTTGAAATCCTCATCAGATCACAAACATTCTTCCTCATAAGTGCCGCCAAACGCTTCAGGGTGTCGTTTTAAAGCTTCAAGCCGAATTTCCTTCCACAGGGTCCAATCATCATTTTGAAGATGTTCTATCTTACAATTTATCAAGAATAATCTCATCACGTTACAATTAAGAGTCCATTTTTTCACCATCGCGGTAACCTACCATAATGCGACTCTTACAGAGTTTCGCTCAATATTGTTATATGTCAAGAATCACTTTGCAGGAAGTTTGAGCAGCAGCGTGCACACCGAATGCGGCATTCAAGCTCAAAGAAAAAGATTTATTAGAGATGACGAACGGTAAAGTCGTTTCTATTGAGTAAAATTTTGGAAAGAGAGGCGGATCTTTCTCTATAGAAAAACCCGCCTTATTTCTTATGACTTACGTAATTTCTTCAGCCAGTTTTTGGCAACTTCACTCACTTTGTCATCTGCCAGGATCGCTTCATAAACGGCGTCTTTGTGAGCTTGATCATCGCCACATATTTCAGAGAGGATATCATTCCACAACTTTAATAAGGCATCGGAAGATAGGATACTCATCTGATCTAAAATAGCGTAAATCCGCCTTTTATGGTATTCACTGGTTGCTTTATCAAGCCAAGCAACAACCTCAGAAGGCACTTCCGTAAAACCGCCTTTAAAGCCCTTTTCCCAAAGTGTTGCCCTTAAGGCTGCGTTCTCTTTAGGAAACACCGCATTCACCCAATCCATGCAGCGTTTCCCCATATCAACACCAAAGTTGCTCGTAGGATCTTTGTCTAGATTGGCTTCAATTTCTTTGACCAAATCAAGCCACTCTTGACGAGAAGCTTCTGCTTCCTCTTCTGTAAATCGGGTTTCTAGTCCTTGCTCAAAACTTGCATATTCTTTGAGCTCGGTTGGGTTAAGGGCCTTAGCTACCCAAGCATATTTTAGTTCTTTTGTCATTTGATAATCCTTTATCAATTTAATAATGGTTTTCCAAGGAACGGATGTATTGGGGCTGCTTTCACAGAGGATTGCCTCAAGGGTTTGGCTTGCCACTTGTAAAGACTTCACCTGTTGTTCAAGGAAGCTTTGTTGAGCACGAAAATGATCAAAAATATTGATCTCTTCCTGCATCAGGAGTTTGATACGCGAGAGCTCAAAGCCAAAAAACTTTAAGGCGATAATCTGTTGGAGTTTCAATAAATCCGCTTCAGAGTACAAACGATACCCATTAGAACGTCTCAATGAGGGTTTCAGCAAGCCAATTTTGTCGTAATGATGCAATGTTCGCACCGTAACTTTCGTCAGCTTACTCAGTTCATTTACATACCATTGGGTCATCGTGTTTCTCCTTGTTTGCTAAAGTAGGGTATGACGCAAGGTCAGGATCAAGCAAAAAAATTATAATCTTTTAAAATTTTCATGTACAAACATACCCCCAATCAACTGGAGGAAAAGTATGAATACATTTTCAGCGCGTCTCATTTAATCGGGGACGAAGCCGATGATCATTAGTGAGATTTTGGTAACACGTACACGTGGAGTGTGGGGAATGCCGCACTACAGTTTAAATGCACAAAGCAAGCCGAGGTTCGGATAAAAGACAAATCATAAGACCTCATCTCAAGCTCGCTCTGTACCTCAAGGGTTGAAATGCCACGTTTACCGTGTGCCACAAAACAAATTGCCTTTAGCCAAATTAGCATTGGAGTTTTGGAGTTCTGAAAAATTGTGTTGGCTCTGAGTCGAATATATAAATGGCAATTTTTACATTCCCTGATTTCTGAATTTTTCTTGTATTGGTAAAATTGTTGATGAGCATACTTAGGTCAAATAAACTCCTTACCATCGAATTTAGCCAACCAAACCCACGCTCTGGCCTTCTCCTCGGAATCAAGTTCTTTTAAAAGTTGACTGAATTTTATGTGCTGATATTTCATGGCATCACTCCTATTCGGAGGCTATTACGATCTTCCTCATTCTACATAGACTTTTCGGATAAGCATTGACGAGATTATCTGTCATCATTTCATGTGTCTCTAAACTCAAAGCTTTTTCCTCATAAAATAACAATCATATCCGCAGGACCACTCAAACACGGTCCCAATGTATTCAAAGCCGATCTTTTCATAAAAAGAAGGCGCTTGAAAATCAAAGGTATCCAATTGAATGACACTGCACCCTTTGGAACGACAATATTCGTCAAGCTTTTGAAATAATTTTCGTCCTAATCCCTGTTTTCGATAGGACTCATTAACCCATGTATATTCCACACGCGCATGATCCAAAAAAGTAAACCCATAAATGCCTGCGACAACTTTTGAACTTTCATCACGAATTGAAAGAGAAAAAGGCTGAGTTATTATATTTCCCGTATATGGTTGATTAAATGCCTTGACCCCTTGCCAAAGCGCCTCTCGAATCTCTGATGAATCCGTTTCATCAAGAATAATCTCATCAGTTGAGTGTTTCTCCTTAGCTTTTGGGAAGGTGCTTTCGAGGTGTTCCACGAAATCGAGAATTTCTTTCGCAGTTTCCCCGGCACTTAAACCCGTCACCTCAATTTCCAATAAATGAGGATGGTCAATTTTGATTAATTCCTGTTGTGTCTGTGTTTCACCCAGATTTGTTGTTTTAAACCGATCAAGACGCTCTGGATTTGTAATCCGTCGTTTTCGTACTTCAAGAGATACTCTCAGCTTTACAGGAACAAATAACGAACCCCTTTTTTCAGCGGCTCTTTTAACCTGGTTGTAGATCACGCGATCATGATCAACTTCATAAAGTTCATTTGTAAACACATAATTGGATTTTGGATCTTGAAAAAAAAAGCCCAAAATAGCCTTGCGAATATCTTCAATAGAAGCCCAAGCTTTTTCGGGAATGGGAGCAACACCATCCAAGTCGAGCAACGAGAAAATAGGATTATTGATGAGCTGGTTATCAACGATCCTATACTCAAACTTAGCTATTTCTTTTGCAACTGTATATTTACCACTCCCTGCAAATCCAATAAGATAAAGAGTAATGGGTTGGGTCATTGTAGTTTTCTATCTCATCACTATATAATTGGAAGTACATTCCTTTACCATTCAGGTAATTTACCATAATACCGCCCTTGCAGAGTTTCGCTCAATATTGTTATATGTCAAGAATCAAATAATGATGACTCAAGAAACACCCCTCTTCACTCCAGACGAAAGAAGGGGACTCATCACTGGTGCCTCAAACATTTATAGAGGTCCTTTTTAAAGGATTATTCAATGACGATCTCCCTCTCTGGCTTTATGCGCCACTTGCTGCGTTCTTATCCTGTGCCCCTTTTAATGATGGTGGCGTCGGCTGTCGTCTGGGCCATCCAAACGTCTCTCTTGCCCTATATTTTGAAGATTATGCTAAACCAAATGATCGCTGAGCCAGACGTGAACCCGTTTATAGCTCTCATCGGCCCCATAGCCATTTATTTGGGGATATCCTTCACTGTCAATACAGCCTTTCGTCTTTATAATTATTTTGTTGAGTATCAGATGATCCCTGCGTTGAGGAAACAAATCAGCACCCAGTGTCTTGACCACCTGCTAACACTCTCCCATCAATTCTACCAAAATAACTTTGCAGGAAGTTTAGGCAGCAAGGTAAGTGAATTAGTGATGGCTATTCCAGACCTGCTGAAAATCCTCATAGATCGCTTCTTCAGTTATGCTCTCACCTTATCCATTGCTATATTCACCCTCTGGCAGGTCAATGCTCGCTTTTCTCTTATCTTGCTGGTCTGGACTTTTATCTTTCTGAGTGTTGCGATACTCACAAGTAGACACATTGCCCATCTGGCAGCTCAATGGTCCTTTAAAGGACACTTAGTCACAGGACGCATTGTCGATACGCTCTCAAATATGTTGACCGTGCGTTTATTTGCACGGGGCAGGAATGAGGAGGCGTGGCTAACAACAACCATTGATGAAGCGAAAGAGGCAGAAAGAGCCTTGGAATGGGCCTCTTTGAAGCTTTGGCTTCTCTATGGTTATGGTTTTTTTGTCGCGCAGTGTTCCAACTTTTATTTCCTTTTAGAGGGACGCGCCGAAGGATGGATCACAATAGGCGATTTCGCCCTTGTTCTCGGACTGAACTTAAGTGTTATGGACTTATCTTGGCTCATGACGAATGAATTTTCCAAATTTTCCAAGCTTCAAGGGCGTATTCGACAGGATTTAAAGGACATTATGGTTGTCCCTGACATTCAGGACAAGGCGACGGCCAGTGAGCTGTCTGTTACTGAAGGAGTCATCATTTTTAAGGACGTCCGGTTTCAATACCCAGAGGGCATTCCTTTATTTCAAAAGAAATCCGTAACTATTGCCTCAGGTCAAAAGGTTGGACTGGTAGGGTATTCAGGAAGTGGCAAGTCGACTTTTGTGAACCTTATTTTGCGACTTTATGATGTAACCTCAGGGAACGTCTTAATTGATGACCAAGACATACGTGAGGTGACGCAAGACTCGCTCCATGCAGCGATCGGCATGATCCCTCAGGACCCATCGCTTTTTCATCGGACCTTAATGGAAAACATTTGTTATGCCAGGCCTGAGGCAACGGAAAAGGAGGCCATTGAAGCCTCTAGACGCGCCCATGCCCATGAATTTATTCAAACCCTTCCCAAAGGCTACCATTCTCTTGTTGGAGAGAGGGGGATTAAGCTCTCTGGCGGGCAACGCCAACGAATTGCCATTGCCCGAGCGATTCTCAAGAATGCTCCCATTCTCATTTTAGATGAAGCTACATCGCAACTCGATTCCGTGACGGAAAGTTATATTCAAGATTCATTGTGGACCCTCATGCAAGGAAAGACGACCATTGTCATTGCCCATCGTCTTTCAACTCTTCTTCATATGGACCGCATTCTTGTATTTGATAAAGGAAAAATTGTTGAGGATGGCACGCACAAAAACCTTTTGGCAAAAGGAGGGCTCTATAAAACCCTGTGGGATGCCCAAGTTGGAGGATTTTTACCGGATGTGAGAAAAGAGAGCAAACTTTGAGTCAGCCCTTACAATCTTTCGTTATTTGCCCCAATATGATGATCATCCGAGATAAAAAGATCCTGCTTTTACGTCGAGCGGATTGGGCACCTCTCTGGCCAAATCATTGGCATTGTCCTATAGGAAAGATGGAAGAAAATGAATCGCCACGACAAACGGCTATCAGAGAATCCTATGAGGAAGTGGGATTAGAAGTGAGTCCTTTTCTTGCTACGGTCGTAGCTGTTAAAGCTCCACACTTCAAAAATCCAGACTTAAAATGGAAAGATGTTAGCTTATTCTTTGTCGCCAAAGATTTTGAAGGTGAGCCTATTAACAAAGAGCCCCGTCTTCATGATGAGATAGACTGGTTTGACATCAATCAGCTGCCTGAGCCCATGATTCCGGTGGTAAAGTTTGGCATCGAGCAATACGTGAAGGGCGAAGCTTATGGAGAGTTTGGGTATGACGACTTTTAAGGCCAGATGTTTAACACAACAAGACATTCCCCTCATTGTCTCTGCCTTTACGGACATAGGGTGGAACAAACCAGCCTCTCTCTATCAAAAGTACCTTGAAGAACAGGAAAAGGGCGAACGCTGCGTATGGATTGCCTTTAAAGACAATAATGTTGCAGGATATGTAACTCTAAAATGGCATTCCAATTATTTACCCTTTCGTGAACATAACATTCCCGAAATTTCTGATTTAAATGTTCTCCCAAAGTTCAGAACACAAGGCATTGCCTCAGCTCTCCTTGATAGAGCCGAAGCCGAGGCATTTAAGAAAAACTCTACTGTTGGCATCGGCGTTGGGCTAACCACTGACTATGGAAACGCTCAAAAACTCTATGTTAAAAGGAGGTATGTTCCTGATGGAAGAGGAATTACCTATAACTATGAATCTGTGCCTTTTGGAGAGACAATTCATTTAGATGATGATCTGGTTTTATGGCTTACGAAAAGATTGGGTTAGGATCTATGCTAACTAACCTTTCTCTAAGACGCGCAACAGAAACAGATCTCTCGGAAATTGTACGCCTTCTCGCCGAAGATGAGTAGGGGGTCAAGTGAACTATCTTATAGGAGGACGTCAAAATCAAATCATTCATATCGGTGAGTGTGTTCACCGACCTGCTGGGCCATGGACTCAGCAAGTTCATAAACTTCTTCAGCACCTTCGAAAAAAAGGTTTTTTTTCAGCACCAGAACCTTTAGGGTTTGATCCCTCAGGTCGAGAAATCGTGAGCTTTTTAAAAGGGGAAGTCAGCAATTATCCGCTCAGCGAGAACGCCTCATCTCTAAACGCCCTTACATCTGCCGCTCACCTCCTCCGGAAATTTCACGATGCTTCACAAAGTTTTTTAGCAACATCTATGGCAAGTCAAGACACATGGCAATTTCCGTGCCGTGAACCACAGGAGGTTGTTTGCCATGGTGATTATGCTCCTTACAATGTTGTCTTAGAGGGAGAACAAGCCATTGGGATCATTGACTTCGATACCAGCCACCCAGGGCCTCGCTCCTGGGATATTGCTTATGCCCTTTATCGCTGGTCACCCTTTACCCATCCAAAAAATAAAGATGGATTCGGATCTTTAGAAGAGCAAATCATAAGAGCTCGCTTGTTTTGCCATGCTTATGGTTTACCTGGAAAAAATAGAAGTGGTCTGGCAGATTTAATCATTAAAAGGTTGAAGGTATTAATCGATTTTATGGTCAGCGAAGCGAGAAAAGGTAATAAAACATTTGAAGCAACTCTCAAGGATGGGCACCATCTTACTTACTTGGCAGACATTGACTATATCACCACTCACAAAACATCTATCGAAAAGATGCTTGTTGAATGAATGCCGCAGTCACGTTTAAAAAAATACCTGCCCCCCTCACCACCCCTCTTCCAGCACGCCCCGCGATGAATGTTGTAATGCCTGAGTGACTTCTTGGTGCCACAGGAGAATACGGATTATCCAATGTTAGGTGGCTTGATAACACACAACTCCTTGCTTGCCCTTCAAAATAACCAAGAATGGACGATAGAATTATTCAATGGTCACACTGGTGAGCACAAAGTGTTAGGTGAAGAGGCTAATCTTCCCCTGATAGTCAATGGATAGGCTTTACTATGGTGAGACAGAAGACAAACAATTTGTTTAAGGTGACTCAGTCATAAGAAGGAAGGAGGGAGAAAGAGCCTGTATTTGAGTTTTCTTAAGCTTGATTTCAATCCTTTCTCGATGAGGAGAATCTATTGGAAAATAAGTCTCTACCGTTTTTAAAGCTTGGGTTAAGTCATCAACGGCCTTCTTTTTAAAGTTTAGAGATAATGGCGGATTTTCTTCATGCATTGCTTGTGTAGATTTTTTTAAGGATAGCTCAGCTAATATTTCCAAAGATAGATAAATTTCAGGATGGTGACTTTCCCGAAATATCTTTAACGCCTTATTCAGGAAGATTTCGGCGAATTCTAAATGGCCTTCTAGACTATAGGTTTGTCCTAAATCTCTTAAAATTCGAGCGGTTTCAATATGATTATTGCCAAATTCTTTCTCATAAATAACAAGCCCTTTGTTAAGAAAGATTTTTGCTTTTTCATATTGACCGAGATCCTTATAAACGCTTCCCAAAGCAATTAAGACGGATGCTGTTCTCACATTTTCTTCTCCACAGATTTCCCTATGAATGAGGAGAGTTTGTTCCAGAAGATTTTGAGCATTTTCAAGCTGTCCGAGCTCTCGATAAACGTTGCCTAAAAATACAGTTATCCAACTAACATCTATATGATTGTCAGGCAAATGTTGTTTAGCAATGATGATAGCTTCTTCAAGTAACTGTTTGGCTTTGTCATAGTTTCCCAACTTCTCATAAACGTTAGCAAGAAATGTTGAGATCCAAGCAACATCAAGACGATTTTTTAAGGCATGGGTTTTATGAATAACAAGGGCCTTTTTAAGAAGATTTTGAGCTTTTTCGTAGTCTCCTAATTCTACATAAGTATTCCCCAAAGAAGTGGACGTACGCGCTAACCAAAAATAATGGGTAGGAAAGTGTTTTTCATAAAGATTAAAACTCTGTTCAAGCAAGGTTTTAGCCTTTTCATAATTTCCTAAGATCGTGGAAACATCCCCTAAATAGGTCAATGCGCGTGCAAGATGAGGGTGAACTTCAGAAAAATAGACCTTATAAGGAACAATCCTTTTTTCAATGATATTTTGAGCGTCCTCGTGATTTCCAAGCTCCATATAAATTGTTGTGAGATAGGCGAGCACATCAATAATTTGACGATGATTTTCAATAGGATTCTTTTCTAATTCGAGAAAACTATTTTCAAGAATGTGTTGTCCCTTAAAATAATACCGTAAGGAATAATACATCACTCCCAGCTTTCCTTCTATGGAACCTCTAATTTTTGCGGAAAACAAGGTGTGATGGCCTAAAAACGTTTCACAATGTCCCAGTAAAGCCTTTATCCCCGCCAAATCTTCTTCATCTGTGAGAGAAGTTATATGATTGGTTAATGTATGAGAAATTGACGTAAGCAGCTCATCTTTTCTTTTTAAATCTAAAGTGGAAAGAAGATGATCAAGAATAATTCTTTGTGTGCTCTGATGAATCGAAAAAGTTGCAATGGAATGAGAACTTGTATAAGCCTCGCTTGTGATAAGAGAGTTTTTTTTCAAACAATAAAGAAAATCATCAACTACGATACCATTTTTAGAAGCGTCTAATAGATTTCTAGGGATATGTTGAGAGTCTAATAAACCGATAAATAGGAGCAGTTCTTCAAAATCCTTATGTGAAGCCATAAGGATTTTTAAAGACAAGGTAATGATATTGCACTGAGTTTTCGTACATTCACCTGCTTCTTTCAAAACTGTCTCTTGTGTAAACGGAATTTTCTGACCTCTTTTAAGGTTTTACAGGTGAAGATAAACTATATCAATAAAAAGAGGGACTAGCTCTTCGGCTCGCAAAAAGTTCTTTATTCCTTATTATTAACATAATTTCAACGTTTAATCAAAGGCTTATATCCAGGGCGTTGGACATAATTCCTTCTCCTTTAATAAATTGCTTAATCATCGAGCTTAATTCTCATACATTTTTCATTAGCCCTTATAATATCTTTCATGGCACGCCTCAATAAGTCGTATAACTTGACAGGCCTCTTCTGGAAGGACGGGCGGAAGAGAATTATTGTAAATAGCCGTAGCGAGGAATTTATAAAAGGTTGCGTAATTTCCTGGAATTGTGGGAATTCGCGTATGCTGTTGATTGAAACTCAAAATCCCATAGTTCTCTGCTTTCTCTTGCCCCCAAGTCATCTCAAGCGGATTTTTCCCTTCAATTAAATCTTGCTCTTGAGGATCCATTCCGCTTTTTAAAAAGCTCCCCAGAGTACCGTGTATTTGATAACGCGGTCCTGAATGAGAGACAAGGTTACTGGCCTTTAAAATGACTCTTTTTGGTCCATATTTTAACGTGAGGTGGAAATAGTCATCGGCCACAGCTCCAGGCCTTTGGGTAAGGATGTCACCCTCAATAGCGTCAGGTAAACCAAAGAGCTGCAAAGCTTGATCGAGCAAATGAGCCCCTAAATCGTATAAAATCCCTGATCCAAATTCTTTGTTTTCTTTCCACCGTTGAGGATTCGGAAAAGGTCGGTATCTGTGAAAATGAGCTTCGTATAAATAGACATCGCCTAATATTTTTTCTGCGAGAAGTTTTTGGATGGTTAAAAAGTCTCCATCCCATCTTCTGTTATGATAAACGGTTAAAATGCGATTCTGTCGCTGAGCAAGCTGGATAAGATCTTGAGCATCCTTCGAATAAAGAGTAAAGGGTTTCTCAAGAACAACATGTTTCCCAGATTCAAGTGCAGCTTTGGCCACATCATAATGGGCTGCATTAGGCGTTGTTATCACGACTAAATCTAGGGCTGTATCCTGAAAAACCTTGTTGATATCTGACACAGCTCTGACTTGCGGCAAACACCTCTGCACTTTTTCAGAATTTGAAGAGATAACATACACTAAATTATAATCTTCAAGAGCGCTTAAAAAAGGGGCATGAAAGGTGCTTCCCGAAAAGCCAAATCCGATCAGAGCTACATTTATGGGGGAGGTAGGGTTCATACAAACCACTCTACATCTTTCCAGCTTCCAAGGTTCATTTTCTTGGCTTGTATACGGGCTTGCCAGTCTCCTACATGAATTTCAAGTTTGTGTCCATCTGGGTCAAGAAAATAGAGGGGGTCAATCCACAAGATATCTCCATGCTGTTCCATACTTATGCCTCCTGCAAAAGTCTCTCCGCTTTTTACATAAAAGCTTTGAGTTTGAAAATCTGCTTTTATGCCTGGTAAACCCTCACATTCAGTACGAATCCCACAAGCTATTTTCTTATCCCATTCAGGATTTGATGTCGTTATAAACGAAAAAAAACTCATAAGTTTTTTTCCCTCACCATCCCTGTCACTGTCACTGTCCCCTCTTTAACCGTTTTAATCTTTTTGAATCCTGCTTTTTCATAGGCGCGAATCGCTTGCATGTTGGCTGTATCCGGATCCACCAAGCAAGCGTCATAATAAGGATCCACGTATTCTTTCAAAAATTGGGTCATTATGCGCGAGCCTAAACCTTTGCCAACATACTCTTCTTCACCAATAAAAATGTCAATGGTTGCAAGGGATTTTTGCAATCCTTCCAGAGGAATGCTTCCTTCACGAGAAAAATCATAAGCATTATAAAGTTGAATGTAACCAAAGGAATCATCATTCCCATAAATTATATAGGCTTGGATGGGCTTTTTTGCCCCTTTTTCAAGCTTATATCCTTTGACATAATCTCCATATTTTTCTTTGATAAGTTCAAGCGTCCAAAGAACATCTTGATCCCACCAAACCTTAACATGAGGCGCTTCAAGCCATTTCAGGAGGAGAGGAAAGTGTGATTCTTGAAGGGGAATAAACAGGATGTTCATATTCAATTTTTCCAAGAGCGATCCACTTTCATAACACGGAAATTGCTTCAAATCGTGCATTGGCCTATTTACTTATGAAGTGCACAGCTTCACAATAATTACAATCCTATGATTGATTCGTTTATACAATCTACTGACAAGCTTCTATCAGAAGGGAAACTAAATTATGTCTACTGTAAAAGATCCTCAAATTCAATCTCGACTGGAGCGAACAAAACAGTACACATCTGCGCAAGTTTTTGAAAAAGTAAAATCTTCCTCTGAATTGACGTGGACAATTTTAAAAGAAGCAAAAGCAATCCTTCATCCAGGAATATCGGAAAGCCAAGCCGTTTTAAAAATTAAGGCTCTTATGCAAGAATTCAAAATTGACCGAATTTGGCATCCTCCTTATGTCCGTTTTGGAAAGCATACCCTTCTTCAGTTTCATCAAGTCGCAGCTGAAGATTTGACTCTACAAGAAAATGATATTGCTTTTATTGACCTGGGGATTGTGAAAGACGGTGTTGAAGGAGATGCGGGCTTGACTCTGGCTTTTGGAAATAATCCTGAATATATCAATTTGCTGAATGCGACAGAACAGATTTTTCAAGAAGGACGAGACTATTGGCTGACTCATGATCCTACAGGAATTGAGCTTTATAATTACATCCTTACCCGTACCGAACAATTGGGCCACTCCTTTAATTTAGACCCAGCAGGCCATTTAATTGGCGCTTATCCTCATATGGGATGGAGAAAAGGGTTAAACACGTTTCCTGAAAAAATCAGTGCGGGACATTGGATTTTGGAAATCCAAATAAGGCATCCTACGCTTCCTTTTGGAGGTTTTTACGAGAGTCTTTTAATTTAAGCTATAGGAGCATAAGATGAGAAATGTTTTTTGGGATAACCCTTACAACATAGCTTAAGCACAAAAGTTGCAGCAGTTTCAGGCAACCGGATTCTACTCGAGGAAACGATTGCCTTTTCTTTTTCAGGAAAGCAAAAAAGCGATAAAGCAACTATCAATGGCTCTCCATTCATGATTCAGCAATACTTGTCATCATCTTGGATGCATGACCAAACAGACAAAGGTGGTCTCAAAAAAGAAGAAATAATTCATGCCTCACTGAAGCTTTGGTGCGCCCTTACCAATCCTTACATTTTTAAAATTTATCAGCTAGCCTTTATATCTATCTTTAAGTAAATATTCTAAAAAAACTGAACACAGCATTAATTGGGATTCAGATCGGGCAGTTTTTTGGTTTTATCTTTTGTTTTTTTGACTGTTTTTTGTGTAGCTTGCAGCATAATCCTGCAATGCAACTTAATATCTTCCAGATTAATCTCTTTGTCAGCATAAAGTGCATCGTGCAAGGATGTAACAACATAATCAATATCTTTCTGTAGAAGGGCAGGACATTGCTTTTTCGCGCTTGCAAAAAGTATATCTAGAGATGCATTTTTAGCTGTATGCCAATGGCGTTGAGCATAGGATTGCAAAAAGTGTTGTAATTCAGCTGCTGACCTCACGTCGGCGAGGTCTTTATGACTTACAGCGGAAAGTCTTACCTCTTTTATCATTGGTGTATCAAGTGGATGAGTTTGATTTACTTTTTCACCTAATCTTTTAATCTTGCGCTGGAAGATAATGACTAAGAAAAGCATAAATGACAGCACGCTGAGAAGACTCGCGATAATAACATAAAAGATTGTATTTTCTTGTGTTTTTGCCGCAACTGCAGGGATAATGGCTTGTGATGCATTGTTGACCTCAGGCAAAATTTTCTGTGAAGGCTTTTCTTCGGGGGGAGCCTCCATCTTCGGCTCTACTTTTAAGGTGCGTGCGGGGACCTTCGCGTAATTAATTTTGTTCTCCTTCACATCCCACCATGCAACCGAGATTTCAGGGAGAATAAGCGTACCTGATCGTTGTGGGATTAGGGTATAACTTTCTTCTCGCCAACTGGTTATGATGCCATTTTTGACTTCACTTTCTCCATTAGGCTTATCGACATAAACTTTGAAGTCATTTTCTTTAATCTGATCTGCTTTTAGACTTGGTAATTGGGCTGAACCAATCCCTTTTGCTACAATAGTAAAGATGCGTGTCAAAGGTTCACCTACCTTTACTTTTTGCGTATCCTCCCAACTTTCAGAGATTGTAAGTGATGTAGCTGGCAACCATGGTTCAATTCCCTTTATCGGTTCTTTGACCTCTAGAGTTACGGCTTGGCTCGTCACAGCAAAATTCTCGAGTCGTAATGGATTGATGCTATTAAAATTCCGTAAAATGGTGAAGGGATCATAGGATTGATCAAATGGATTACTCTCATGCACAAGCATTCGACCTTGAATGACGAATGCTGGAATTGTTAGTTTACCGGTCTTAAGGGGAGTGATTATATAAGTTGCCTCAATTATTTTCACAGGTTCGCCATTCTGCGTGCTATCAGAAATCTGTGGTTCCCCATTGGCTTCTACAATAGCCCCTTCCACGTTTATCTTTTCGAGGCTAGAATTAACGAGGTCATAGCGAGAAACTATCTTTACGGTATAAATAATCGATTCGTTTTTATAGGGAGAGAGCTTACTTACTTTAGCTGAGATCGTAATGCCGTTCTTTTGATGAGAGGAAGAAGGTGAAGAAGCTTTGCTTACAGAAATTGCTATGGGGCGGCTTGTTATCGTACCAGCAGAACTTTTAAGAGTAAGAGCAGGAATGGTGTATTGACCTTCTTTTTTGGGCACTAATGTGTAATGCCAGCTCGAACTGGATGACATCTGGCCATTAACAATCGCTATATTAGAGGATTGTTGCTGACCTATAATGGTAAAGGCGTTTTTAAGCGTAGAGGTTTCAGGTTGACCTTCAGCCGTTGCCCCAGATAATTGTAGCTTCAATAGCAGATTTTCACCTACCGCGACCTGATGACGGTTCACAGAAGCCGTAAATTCGGCAGCAAGAGAAACAGAAGCAAGGAAGAATAGTCCCATAAAGCTTAAGAGTATCTTTTTTACCATGGCTGCATTACCTCCTTCGTGCCATTTTGTTGTGATTCAATATAAAACTTATTTTTTAAAAAGGATTTGGGATCACTGACCATACGATTTAACCATTGATCCGCCTCATGATCTTGTTGAGTTCGGGCTGTTTTGTTATCGGGAGTAGTGAGAGAATCAGTGGCTTCTGTTTCTGGATGAGCCGTCTCAGAATGCTCTTTTGACTCTCGTTCATCTGCCGGTTTTTCTTTTGTGTCTTCAGTTTGTTGTGAAGGCGTTTCCTGACGATTTGTTTCATTCTCTTCTGGTTGTTGTTTGGATTCCTGCTGCTGTTCAGACACCTTATCGCTATTTTCTTTCCCATGATCAGTTTGTTTTTGAGGATCTTGTGCGTGATCTTCATTCTGACCTCTCTGGTTTTGCTCATCCTTTAATTCTGAATTGTGTTTACTCTGATTATTTTGATCATTTTTCTTGTCTTGCGAATCATTCTGCTTTTGTTGATTATTTTGTTGTTTTTGCTGTTCTAGTAATTTTTTTACAATTTCTAAATTATGTTTTGCATCGGCATGATCTGGATTTTCCTCCAGAACTTTCTCATAAGCCACAACAGCTTCTTCCAACTTTTGTTGTTTTGCTAGCGTATTCCCCAAATTATAGGTAGCCCTATTGGCAATTTCAGGGCGAGTCGACTCGCGAAAAAATCTTTCTGCTTCCAGAAAATTCCCCGCCTTATAATGTGTGACTCCAAGCTGGTATGGATCTGTAAATTTCTGTAGAGCCGTCGGATAATCACCTCGGTCCAGCGCTTCTTTCCCTAATTCCGAATTATTCTTAAAATACTCTCGAAGCTCTACAGCAGAGACTTGCTGGGCTTGTAAACACACCAATACTGCCACGATAAAAAACACAAAGCCTTTCCGAAACCAAAACAACAAGATAGCCATCACTGGAAATATCAACAAATAGAAACGGTCTTCCCATTGGCGAATGATCTGACGTGAATTTTTTTCTACTTTTGCTCTTTCTTGAATCTGATTAAGCATCGTATGAAGAGATTCATCGGAATAATCTGCTTCCAAATATAATCCATTTCCCACAGTACTGATTT
Source organism: Alphaproteobacteria bacterium (assembly GCA_017992885.1). Taxonomy (GTDB): domain Bacteria; phylum Pseudomonadota; class Alphaproteobacteria; order UBA9655; family UBA9655; genus UBA9655. The sequence continues at coordinate 40,512 of JAGONT010000005.1, read as the reverse complement.
CTCGCAATTTCGCTGTTTCTAATTTGGATATAATGACTTTCTCTTGCTTTTTAATGAAATTTCCCGCGCTATCTTGTAAGGGAACCCCTTCTGCCGTACCAATACCCATTGTGTAGATGCTTATGCCTTTTTGCGCCAACGCATGCGCAGTGGCAATGGCTTCTGCATCTTCAAACCCACCATCAGAGAGAATCAGCACGGATTTGTTATGACTCGGAGCAACATCAAGCATGCGTAAGGCCATAGTTAAGGCGGGAGAGAGTTTGCTTCCCTGTATAAAAACAAGATCTGTTTCGAGGGAAGGTAAAAGGTGGCGAATGGTTTCCATATCATCTGTTAAGGGGGTAATCATGTGTGGATCGGCAGCAAAAGCTATAAGGCTGACTTTTAGTCCTTGAGCAAGCTTCGTTATATCTTCGATTTTCTGACGTGCACGAATCAAACGTGAGGGTTTTACATCTTTCACATCCATTGATTGAGATAAGTCTAATAGAATGACGAGATTTTGATCTGGTGTAAAAGTTTCTCTTTCGAGGTAATCCCAACGTGGTCCTGCCAATGCACCTATTAAGAAAGTCCATAATACAGACCATACTAACAGAGACTTCCATAGATTCTGTTGCCTTTTCACATCGTTCACGAGCAAATGAGGAATCAAATTTTTATCAATGAACTTTTCCAGCCGATCTTTAGGCAGGGAAAAGCGACAAAATAAAATATTAAGAATCACCATCATAGGAATAACGAGCAATCCCCAAAACCAGAGGGGACTCTCAAAATGAAAATGATTAAGCTCCATAGGCAAATCTCCTATAAAGCGGCATAAAGCATAATATTAACAACAATGCAGCAGCAATAGTTAGGGGATAGTGATAGAGAGGCTGACAAATCAAGTACGTTCGTATATTAGATTCAGTTTTTTCTAATGAATTGATCTTAAAGTAAATTTCTTGTAAGGCTTGTTCACTACTCGCATGAAAATACTTTCCATTCGTTAGACCCGCTATTTTTTTGAGGAGCTCTTCATCCAGGGGTATTTCTGCCATAACGATTCCCCCTCTGCCGTTAGGGTACGGCACAGGTCCATCATTACCGACACCAATGGCATAGATACGAATATTATAATCCTTAGCGAGATCAGCAACTTTCAAGGGTGAAATAGAACTTGCCGTATCTTTTCCATCGGTTAGAAGCACAATCACTCGCGAGCCTTCAGGACGATTACGTAAATTGTGTACAGCAAGGCCAATGGCATCTCCAATAGCTGTTCCAGAGCCAGCCATACCAGGTAGTACATTGTTAAGCATATGACTCACTGATAAAGTATCAAGCGTCAGCGGCACATGCAAAAAGGCTTGTTCGCCGAACACGATAAGTCCAACACGATCCCCCTGTCGTTCACGCACAAACTTTTCAACGACGTTTTTGGTGACATCCAAACGACTGATAGTTTTTCTCTTGGTTGAAAAATCGAGGGCTTCCATAGAACCAGAAATATCCACCACCATCATTAAGTCATACCCTTGATTTTGCACATCAGTGAACTGATCAACGAATTGAGGGCGCATAACAGCTAAAAGCAGTGACAGCCATAGCAGCGAGAGTATAGTCAAAAACCAACGACCTGACGGCTGATGATCCCTTGGAGAGGCGAGAAAAGCCACTTGTAGGCGATGCAAGGCTGGAAAGCGTATCGTCGGCATCAGGTTCGCATTTGTCTTTCTGTTGACAGGCAGAAACAGTCGTGCGAGTAGCGGAAGAGGTAGCAATAGAATCAGCCAAGGCCAGTAAAACATAAACATTATTTTACCCACCCCCGAATAGCCTTAATAAAGTCATGGATATTTTCCAATGGGAGAGGTGTCTTGAAAGGAGCATAAGGTGCTTCGATCAGCCACTGGCCTTTTGTTTCCCAATCAAACTGATGTGGATCATGTTGAGTCAGCCAAGTAAGCCATGCTTTACCTTCAAGTCCCGCACAATCTATACGAGAAGAATGGTGCATAGCAATGCGGCGAATAAGTTCAGAAAGTTCAATGGCAGTTCCCTGTGCATTCGTTTTTAATAGAGTATTCTCTATGACAGAAAGCTGCCTTAAAACGCTATATTGCCAACTCCGCTTAAACATATGTTTACGGTAATAAGCTATAAAAACCACAAGCAAAATTGAAATAGAGACTATAAGAATAGCCCACCAACCCGGAGCAAACGGCCACCAGCTAATAGCATACAATCCTTCAATATCATGGAGCTGTGCAAGGGAATCCATCATTGCTTTCTCCTTTGACGAAGACGCTTCAAGCCTTGAAATAAGTCTATGTGTGCAAGTGCATCTGTGGTGATTTGAATCATACCAATTTTGTGCTTGACCGAGATCTGCTGGAGACTTTGTCTGGTTTTTAGCCATTGGGCAGCATAGGCGTCCCTCCCAGATTTACTATCCGTATTCACAGAGAGTTTATCTTGATGATTCCCAGCAAATAAAATAATCCCAACAGGGGGAATAGACTGATCCGCTGGATCATCTGTCATAACCAACACTACCTCACAGCGTTTTTGTAGCTGGGCCAGCTTTTGCTCGAAGACATTATTCTGCGTGTTGAAATCACTGATGATAAAAATGAGTGCTCCCGTAAGAGCCGATTTATTTACATAGTCCAGCATGTCTTCCAGTAAAATGGGAGGAGCAGCTTCAGATAAATGAGGATCACTCAATTGCTTGAACAGTGTCCATAAAGACCTACGCGAGCGTTTTGGTGCCAAAAATTGAATGCCCCCTGGAACATCACCAAACAAGCAACTTCCAATTTTATGATGACTTGTAATTGCCCACCAGCCCAGCAACGCTGCAACCCTGGCTGCTTGTACGGATTTGAAGGTTCCTCGAGTTCCAAAGCGCATAGTCGCATTGACATCCACACATACAATTACGCTGCGCTCGCGTTCTTCTCGAAACACTTTTGTGTGAGCCACACCTGTTCGCGCTGTCACTCGCCAATCAATGTTACGAATCTCGTCGCCTGGAGCATACTTGCGCACTTCCTCAAATTCCAACCCTTGTCCACGAAAAGGAGAGTAATTGTCGCCCATAGTGGGAGAAGGTGTTGCTCGATCTGAAGAAAAAGTAAGGTGAGGTATCTTGCCTTTGAGGGCGACTAATTCATCAAAACAGGGATACAACATGATAGCTACCTCATGGTATCGCAACAACTTCAAGAAGCCGTTGGACAATCATTTCTCGTGTAATGCCTTCCGCTTCCGCTTCAAAGCTAGGAATAATACGATGGCGCAAAATGGGAAGAGCAATCTTCTGCAGATGGTGGGGTGTGACGTACTCATCCCCCCGCAACCAAGCGAGAGCTTTAGCACAATGAATCATTGCGAGTGTTGCTCGCGGGGAAACACCATGTGCAATCCATTTAGCAAGTTCTTCATCATACTTTTGCGGTTGACGGGTTGCCGTGATGAGCGAAACGACATAATCTTTCAATTTATCACTGATGTGTAATGTAGATACCATTTTACGCGCTGCCAAAATTTCTTCCTGTGTTGTTATAGCATGAGACAAAGCTGAAGGTTTCATGTGCCTGTTTTCAACATGATCAACAATGAGGCGCTCCTCCTCATGGCTAGGGTAATCGACAACCACATACATCAAGAAACGATCTAACTGTGCTTCAGGAAGAGTATAAGTCCCCTCTTGCTCAATCGGATTTTGGGTTGCAAGTACCATGTATAGCTCAGGAAGTTTATAGCTTTGGTGACCAACCGTTACCTGCTTTTCTTCCATCGCTTCCAAGAGCGCGGATTGCACCTTGGCCGGGGCGCGGTTTATTTCATCAGCTAAGATGATATTATTAAAAATAGGACCGTTGCGAAACGTAAAGTTACTTTTTTCGTGTACATAAATCTCTGTGCCGATCAGATCTGAAGGAAGCAAATCAGGCGTAAACTGAATGCGATGAAAGTCCGCATCAATGCCTTCAGCGATCGCTTTGGCTGCTGTTGTTTTGGCCAAGCCTGGCATCCCTTCAATCAATACATGTCCATCAGCAAGCAAGCATACAAGTAAATTCTCAATCAGATTTTTCTGACCAATGATTTTGTTTTCAATGGCTTGTTGAAGGTTGGCAAGTTTATGCTGATCACTTATCTCGATGCTTTCCCGCTCATCAAGTTTGACTGTTTTTTGATTCATTTTCCAAACACCTTTTCAATCTATTAGTTAATTTTTCTGGATAAGGACTAACCAGTATTCTTCAGGATTTATATAGTCATCATTTCCTGCTTTTCAACCTGAAATTTAATACAAAAATCATCACAGATAAGCTGGGTGCGGCACTTAAAAAGTACAATTGAATTACCCAAGATGCCTAAAAGAGGGCGTAAGGATATTATTTAAAAGTTTTAAAAATGAAGATGTGATTATCTGATTTTAAAAGTTTTTTAAATTATGAAACTCCATTGAAGATCGCTTAAGGCCTTAAATATTCTTAATAAAAAGGATCATTCAATTTTGAGCGTTGTTGGTTATAATTAAACCTTTTTGTTGACAGCTGAGGGGTCCTAGTGCTTACCTAACCGAATCTCATTTTTAAGGGAATTAACTATTTTTCAAGGGGAGAGCAGTTATGCTTAAATTACTTCGACTTCGACTTACGAAAACTGTATTTGAACGAAATAAACTGTATTACTTTATAAACAAGGACTTTTCAAAATGTACATCAAATCAGCCATCAAAATCGTAAGCGTTGCTTTTTTAACCGCTTTCTTTTCATCCTCTTCATCTGCCACAACTTCTCCCCCTCCCCCTCTCCCAACTATCGCCCTCACCCAGATTATTGATCACCCTGCAGCAGATGCCGTTCGTGAAGGTGTTTTAGCCGCCTTAAAAGACAATGGATATGAGAAAGGAAAAACCCTTAATATCGTTTATGAGAATGCGCAAGGAAGCTCTGTAACCGCCGCCCAAATTGCCAAAAAATTTGTAGCCTTAAATCCGAATGTCCTGATCTCTATTACAACACCTTCAACACAAACGATGGTAAAAGCTGATGAAGCCTATGGTATTCCTCTTGTTTTTGCTGCGGTAACCGATCCCATTGCTTCTGGTGTTGTCCGCGACCTTATCCATCCAGGCGGATATATTACGGGAGCCACAGACGCTGCTCCCATCAAGCAACAACTTGAAGCCTTTAAAATTATCTTGCCCAAACTCAAAACTTTAGGCGTTATCTACAATCCTGGTGATAGCAGCTCAGCCACCCCACTTGTAGAAGCTAAAAAAATAGCTAAGGATCTAAGCATTACCTTGATAGAAGCGACTGCCTTTAAGACATCAGATGTCCCAACAGCCGTCCAACAGCTTGCTGGAAATCAAGTAGACGCCATTTTTGTTCCTTTGGATAATACGATTCTCTCCGCAATGGATGCTGTTTTAAAAATTGCTTTCCAACATCAAATTCCCGTCCTTTCAAGTGACAGTGACTCAGTAACTCAAGGTGCTCTTGCCTCTTCAGGGTATACCCACTTTGACACAGGATATGCCGCTGGAGAAATCGTGGCGCGCGTCTTAAAAGGAGAAAAGGCTGGAGATATTCCCGTAGCCACCGCTCAAGATGTCAATGTCTACATTAACCTAAAAAGTGCTGAAAAGCTAAACATTGCCTTTCCAGACGAAATATTAAATTCTGCGAAGAAGATGTGATATCATTTATAAAAACCAATTAAAAAAAAATGTAGATCAAATCGATCACCATTTGTGCAGTTGATTAAGCCTTTTTGCTTGGTAAGGGAACAGAGAGGCTGAACATCCTTTTACGTTCTCGTAACACCAAAATGTATTGTGAGTCCTTTTTAAGGTTATAACGTGATCAAAAAAGTAAAGAATTATCACTTAAACTTCAAAACTATTAGCTATTCATCATAAAGTTTTTCATCCACTTTTAATGATCTAGGCTCTGTTCCACAAATCTGAAATTCACATCGCTGGCAGAGCTCAGGGGAGCTAATATTATAAACACCGGAAGATCATTCAGCTCTCACACGTTCTTACTCGAACAAAGTTAGGGAGACTCACTCCCCATTGATTAACCCCATAAGACCCACAAAAAGGATACTCAAAAATGTTGGCCATAAGTACCAACTTACAATTCCTCCAATCCATGTTATTCCTTTTTTCTTTTTCTTATTCTTGCTGATTTTCTTTTTTACCCAAGCAATATAAACACTATCTCCCAACAAGGCAGGAAGTATAATGTATATAAGTATAGCCAAGAGAAAAGCAAGTAAATATAGGACTTCTAAAAACGATGCATCCAAAGAGGGTAGTAAGAACGAAAGACCATACTTTAATAACAAAACAATACCCACTAAAGCAAAAGGAAAAATAGTATCTATAATAGCAAAAAAATACATCTTGCGAAATACAAACCAAGTTTCTCTAAATACAAAAGCTGCCCAATTCCAGCTTAAAAAAAACCTTTTATCAGATTTAGCTTTAAACTTGTACAAATAGCGTTGTGTTTCTGAAGACCAATTTTTTAACTTTATAAATCTCGCTAGTTGCAGAACGTCTTATAAAGTTAAAAAATTGCTCTTCAGTGACATTCATAACGTCTCACTCAATCCTATATTGCCCCTTGTAACATAGTCTCATTCTTTAACTTTCATATTAAAGAATAGTATCATGTATGATTAATTTGATGAAGAACCCAAGAATTTTTGGATGCAACGGTCTTCTAGAGCAAAAACTTCAGGCAACAACAATCATCAAGACGAGGGTACAAAACTTCATAAAACAAAGAACCTTCAAAGCGAATTTTTTATGAAGTTATTGAGGATCGCGGCCTTGTAAAAATTTTAAGATTCCTGAAAAATCAGTGAACTGTCCCCCATGATTACAGAAAAGGGTGTAAAGAGAGAGAGCCTCTACACCTAAGGGAGTCGCAGACGAGGTCATCTGTGCGGCTTGCGCGGCTAGTTTTAAATCTTTCCTCATCATTGCCGCCGTAAAGCCGGCTGCGTAGTTGTGGTTGGCGGGTGAATGAGGAACAGGACCAGGAATAGGACAATAGGTGGTAATCGACCAACATTGAGCTGATGATTGGGAGGTAACCTCAAAAAACGTCTTTCCCTCGAGTCCCAGTCTTTCAGCAAGATTAAACGCTTCACACACTCCAATCATTGAAATGCCTAAGATTAAATTATTACAGATCTTAGCAGCTTGTCCTAAGCCGGCTTCCCCACAATAAATAAACTTGCTTCCCATCGTTTCTAAATAGGGTCGAAGAGCTTGAAAGTCTTTTTCTTGACCACCCACCATAAAGGTGAGTGTTGCTGCTTCTGCTGCGGAGACTCCCCCTGAAACAGGGGCATCAATCAATGAAATTCCTTTATTGTTGGCTAATTCATGAATATGCCGAGCCGTTTCCATATCAATAGTTGAACACTCTGCCACCAAAGTGTCAGGCTTGATGTGATTGAAAATTCCTTGGGGTCCCTCGTAAGCAGCTTTGACATTCTTTCCCTCAGGAAGCATGGTGATAATAATATCTGCTTCATTGATGGTTGACGGAATATCTTTTCCCACAAAACCACCCTGTTTAATAAAGGCGTCAACGGCTTGAGAAGAAACGTCATATCCTTTCGTACGATGCCCTGCTTTGATGAGATTTGTGGCCATGGGCAACCCCATATGACCTAGACCAATAAAAGCAATGATTGTCATGGAGTCCTCCCTAAAACGAGCTCTTTTTCCCCGAGAGAGGTAAAGAAAAGATTAATGTCTTCAGCTCTTACGTCTTCTAAAGAAGTCGGTTTCCACCGAGGAAGATGGGTTTTATCAACCAAAACAGCTCGTACACCTTCTGCAAAATCATGACCTGCAATGAAGTGCTGACTAAGACGAAATTCTCGTTTCATCCTTTCCGTAAAGGATAATGGTTTTCCTTCTTGAAGCTGGCGAAAAGTAACAGCCAAACTTGTAGGTGATTTAGCTCTTAACGTACTATAGGTATTGAGAGCAAAAGGAGAGGAGTCTTGAGCAAGGCTTTCCATGATATCCATAAGAGAGAGTTGATTAAAATGCTTCTCAATGAGTTCGATATGCGTTTCTAAGAACCCCTGATCGAAAGAGGTTTGGCAAAAGGTTGTCAGAGCTTCTTCAAGTGACGTTCCCTTCTTTAAAGCAGCCTTAAACAGAGGAAGAGATGAGGAGGGCATAAAATGGGTGGCAAGTCCCGTCCAAAGGGCATCTGCTGCCGTCAAGCGTATGCTGGTGAGTCCCACATAAAGACCTACAACGCCCTGCATTTTGTTTAAAAAAGTTGTTGCACCCACATCAGGAAAAAATCCAATTCCTGTTTCTGGCATAGCCAAAATAGCTCGTTCGGTGACAATTCGATGAGATCCATTGATAGCAATTCCTAAACCTCCTCCCATTGCGATACCATCTAACAGAGAGACATAAGGTTTTGTATACCCATGGATAAAGGCATTGAGCGTATATTCTTCCCGAAAAAAGGCATCACAAGTATAAAAATCTCCTGCTTTTTTTGCTTCATAGACGGCGCGGACATCACCCCCCGCACAAAAGGCTTTATCACCTGCACCTTGAATGATAATCGTATTGAGAGATGTGTTTTGCTCCCATTCTTTTAAAAGATCAGTAAAACTTCGAATCATTGCTAAAGAAAGAGCATTAAGAGCCTTTGGGCGATTCAGGGTAATCCATCCTACATTCCGATGAATGTTGCTTAGAAGTTCCTGGTTTTCTGAGACATGAGCTATAGCGGTTTCTCTCATGATTTTTCTCCCAATAATTTTCGAGCAATGATGAGGCGCATAATTTCATTGGTCCCTTCTAAAATTTGGTGAACGCGTAGATCCCGGACATAGCGTTCAATTTGATAATCTTTGATGTAACCATATCCTCCATGAAGCTGCAGAGCCTCATTCGCAACGCGAAAACCCACATCCGTTGCAAAGCGTTTGGCCATGGCGCACGCGAGAGTTGCATCAGGATGTTCGGCTTGGAGTTTGAGGGCCGCTTGATGAACCATCAAACGTGCAGCCTCAAGGTCTGTCGCCATATCAGCAAGACGAAATTGCAGAGCTTCAAAATCAGCAAGTTTTTTCCCAAACTGAGAGCGATCTTGCAAGTAAGATGTTGTGGCTTCAAGGCAAAATCTCGCCCCTCCTAATGAACAAGAAGCAATATTGAGGCGCCCCCCTTCAAGACCTTTCATAGCCATTTTAAACCCCTCTCCTTCTTCACCTAGGCGATTGGCTATGGGGACACGACAGTTTTGAAAAATCACTGTGGTAGTAGGTTGGCTATTCCACCCCATTTTCTTTTCTTTTTTACCAAAGCTTAACCCCGGCGTTCCCTTTTCAACAACAAGGGCCGTAATTCCTTTAGGCCCTTCTTGTCCAGTGCGTACCATACAAAGGTAAATGTCACTGGCGCTTCCTCCAGAAATAAAGGATTTTTCTCCATTAAGAATGTAATCCTGATCGTCTTTAGTGGCTTTTGTTTTTAAAGAGGCGGCATCCGAACCAGCACTCGGTTCGGTGAGACAATAACTTGAAAGGAATTCCATGGTTATCAGGCGAGGAAGCCATTGCTGTTGTTGAGCGGGGTTACCGAAAACGTCAATCATCCAGGAGACCATATTATGGATGGAAAGATAGGCTGATGTTGAAACACAAGCCGTCGAAAGCTCTTCAAAAATCAGAGACGCCTCTAAACGACCTAGGCCACAACCGCCTAGTTCTGGGCGGACATAAAGGCCTCCGAAACCTAAGTTTGCGGCTTTGCGTAAAGTTTCTACGGGAAAAATACACTCTTCATCCCACTTTTGAGCATAAGGAGCCATTTCTTTTTGGGCGAAGATACGAGCTGTTTCTTGAAAAGCAAGCTGTTCTTCTGACAGAAAAAAATGCATGAAATTGCCTGATTTTTTCTTATTTTTCTTTTTCGAGTATGACAGAAAAAATGGATAAAGACCAAGAATTTTGTTCGTAACGCTTGCGTGTAAGCTTCTTTTAGATGAAAGTCGCTAAAACATTAAATGAATGAGCGGTTAACAGTTCCATGGTTATTTCACTTTACTTCACCTTGTTTTTTAAGGGCATGCTCGTTGGTTTTATTATCGCCGCTCCTGTTGGACCTATCGGTGTTTTGTGTATTCGTAGAACGCTTGCAGGAAGCTATGCTTTAGGACTTGCAACAGGGTTTGGCGCTGGACTTGCCGATACGTTTTATGGTGCCGTTGCTGGATTTAGTTTAGCGAGTGTTGCAGATTTTATAAAAAACAATGATTTTTATTTGCGCCTTTTTGGGGGGATCCTTTTAGGGTGGATTGGCTTTTCCATTTTACGCGCCCCTCTCCGACAAAGTAACGCCGAAAGTGAAGAAGAAACAACCCTCCTGAGTAGCCTCACCTCAGCTTTTTTACTCACCGTCTCTAATCCCCTGACGTTGATTGTCTTTGCAGCTGCTTTTTCAGCGATGGGGATTGCTCCTTTGGAAGATTCTTTCTCGCAAGCGCTTGTTCTTGTGGTAGGTGTCTTTGTGGGAGCCAATGCTTGGTGGCTTTCTTTAAGTACAACCGTACACTTTATGCACCACAAACTTTCAGATCGACAGCTTCTTTGGATTAACCGATCCTCAGGTATTATGTTATGCGCATTTTCTGCTTATATGCTGTTGAGTATCACTTAAATGAAAACTGGGTTGTCAACCAGCCAATTTCTAGGTAATTATGGTATATTAATGAGGTAATTAAGAGGATAGTTTTGTCACAATTGATTTCTACCGAAGCGGCTTTAAAAGCCTATCATCATATGCTTCTGATCCGTCGATTTGAAGAACGCGCAGCCCAGCTTTATGGCATGGGATTAATTGCAGGATTTTGTCACCTTTATATTGGACAAGAAGCCATCGTCGTGGGCATCCAATCTGTCCTAAAACCTGAGGATTCTGTCATTACAGCTTATCGTGATCATGGACACATGCTTGTCTGTGGAATGGATCCTAAGGGCGTGATGGCCGAACTTACAGGTCGCAAAGATGGGTACTCAAAGGGCAAAGGCGGCTCTATGCATATGTTTAGCCGTGAGAAAAATTTTTACGGCGGTCATGGAATTGTAGGGGCCCAAGTGCCTATCGGCACAGGCCTTGCGTTTGCCCATAAATATAAGAAAGATCAAGGCGTATGCATAGCCTACATGGGGGATGGAGCCTCAAATCAGGGTCAAGTCTATGAATCCTATAATATGGCCGCGCTGTGGAAACTTCCCGTTGTTTACGTTATTGAAAACAATAAGTATGGGATGGGAACATCTGTCGAACGATCTTCTGCAGGTCCTAATTATTATGGTCGTGGGCAAGGATGGAGTATCCCAGGCGAGAAAGTTGACGGAATGGAGCTATTAGACATTATAGAAGCCTCAAAACGTGCCGTTGAGCATGCACGCTCAGGGAAAGGACCTTATATTCTTGAGTTGGATACGTATCGTTATCGTGGTCATTCCATGTCAGATCCTGCTAAGTATCGTTCTAAAGATGAAGTTGAAGGCATTAAAATTAACAGAGATCCAATTGATCATTTCAAAACATATATGACCAAGACTCTTAAAATTACCGAGGATCAAGTTAAGGCTATTGAGAATGAGATTAAGACCATTGTTTTGGAAGCTGTTGAATTTGCAAAAACTTCTCCTGAGCCTGATCCTTCTGAACTTTATACGGATATCTTAAAAGAAGAGGTTCCCTTTGCTTAATTCAAATCACCTAGAGATCCCCATGATTCCTCAATCCCTCACTTCAATGACCGTCAGAGAAGCCCTTAGAGATGCGATGGCTGAAGAAATGCATCGTGATCCCACCGTTTTTTTATTGGGCGAGGAAGTCGCTGAATATAATGGAGCCTATAAAGTTAGCCAAGGTCTTTTGGATACTTTTGGCCCTGAAAGGGTTATTGATACGCCAATTACAGAACATGGATTTGCAGGCCTTGGGGTAGGAGCTGCCTTTGGCGGTCTTCGTCCCATCATTGAATTTATGACCTTTAATTTTTCTATGCAAGCGATTGATCAGATCATCAATTCTGCAGCGAAAACGCTTTATATGTCGGGAGGACAAATGGGTTGCCCCATTGTTTTCCGTGGCCCAAATGGTGCGGCTTCTCGGGTAGGAGCACAACATTCCCATTGTTTTGCAAGTTGGTATGCCCATTGTCCTGGTTTAAAAGTCATCAGCCCCTATAGTGCTGGAGATGCAAAGGCTCTGTTAAAAGCCGCCATTCGTGATCCAAATCCTGTTGTTTTCTTAGAACATGAACTGTTATATGGACATCACTTTGACGATGTTTCAACAGATCCCGAGCATATTCTTCCTATTGGCAAGGCCCATATTCGGCGCGAAGGGAAAGATGTCACCCTCACAGCTTTTTCGATTATGGTGGGCAAAGCACTGGAAGCAGCTGAAATTTTAGCCGATATGGGAATAGAAGCAGAAGTTATTGATTTAAGATCTCTTCGTCCACTTGATGTAGAAACAATTACCCAATCGGTAATGAAAACAAATCGTCTTGTAAGCATTGAAGAAAGTTGGCCATTTGCGGGCATTGGTTCTGAAATTGCCGCCCTTATGATGGAGCAAGCTTTTGATTATCTCGACGCCCCTGTTGTCCGCGTAACAGGAGCTGACGTTCCCATGCCTTATGCTGCTAATTTAGAATCCTTAGCGCTTCCTCAGACTGAAGCTATTGTAGAAGCTGCCAAAAATGTATGTTACCGATCATAAAAACAAGAGGATCTAAGGATGCCCATTGAAATCTTAATGCCCGCACTTTCTCCAACCATGACAGAAGGAAATCTTGTCAAATGGCATAAAAAAGAAGGAGAAACGGTTAAAGCAGGTGATGTGATTGCCGAAATTGAAACTGATAAAGCCACGATGGAAGTGGAAGCTGTGGACGAAGGCTCTCTCGGTAAAATCATTGTTCCTGAAGGAACTGAGGGGGTAAAAGTTAACCAACTCATTGGTCTTCTTCTTGAGGAAGGGGAAAAAGCTTCAGCTCTTGAGACTGTAAAGGCAGAAACTCTTCCTAAACCTGAAAAAAAGGAAGACTCTCCCCTTCCCTCCCCTGAGACAAAGACCGAATTAAAAGTTATTCCCCATCAAACAGTTGTCCCGCAAGACTCTCGGATGTTTGCAACACCTTTAGCGCGGCGTATTGCGGAAAAAGAGAGCCTGAATTTAGAATCTATTACTGGGTCTGGTCCTCGAGGTCGTATTATAAAGGCAGATGTTGAACAAGCTTTAACTCAAGGAGGGATGTCAAGGTCCTCCCCGCCCTCAGCTCTTCTCTCAGGATATGAACCAACCTATAAGGTAATGCCAACATCAAATATTCGCAAAATCATAGCCAAACGCTTGGTTGAAGCAAAGCAAACAATTCCTCATTTTTATCTGACCGTTGAATGTGAAATTGATGCTCTCTTAAAAGCCCGAGAGCAAATCAATAAGCGAGCAGAGGGAGCTTATAAACTTTCTGTGAATGATTTTGTCATTAAAGCTTGTGGCATTGCTTTAACCCGCGTTCCTTCCGCAAATGCATCGTGGATTGAGGATCAAATTTACCAATATACCTCCGCAGATGTCTCTGTTGCGGTTGCGATAGAAGGGGGACTCATTACCCCTGTCATCCGCCAAGCCGGAACGAGGGGATTAATTGAGATTTCTCACGAAATGAAAGCCTTGGCTTTACGTGCCCGTGAAGGAAAGCTTAAACCTGAAGAATTCCAAGGAGGGACTTTTAGCTTGTCAAATCTTGGCATGTATGGTGTCAAGGAATTTTCAGCCATTATTAATCCTCCCCAAGGCTGTATTCTCGCTGTAGGAATGGGTGAAGAACGTCCAATAGTGAAGAAAGGCGTCCTTACGGTTGCAACACTGATGACATGTACTCTCTCTGTTGATCATCGCGTCGTGGATGGAGCTGTGGGAGCTCAGTTCTTAAAAGTCTTTAAGGAGTTAATTGAAAATCCTGTTATGATGATTTTGTAAGAATCGTGACTTTTAGCTGCTATTCACCTTGTCAATGAAGAAACATAAAGACGGAAGAAAAGAGTAACAATAGCATCTAAAACAATGGAATGACATCATTGGACAGTACATTAACTCAATCCCTAAAAACCTTACAATTTCGATGGATTCAGTCGATAGACTTAGAACTGATCAATCATCTGATGCGCGCCGGCAAAGCCTATTGGGGGTATACCGATAAGGGTCTAGATCGATTTATGAAAATCTTTGGTATTTCTGATGAGACGTATTTTGATGAGGCTTTTGGATCTATAGCTGAGTCTCCACAAGGGACGATCGGTTACTACCTTTTTAAAACAAATGAAGATTTGTTAGAATTGGATTATTTTTTCTTAAGCACACAGTTTATTGGTCAAGGGTATGGTCGACTACTTTGGGATCATTGTATTCAAGCAGCACAAACAAGAGGATGGACAGACTTTACATTTTGGTCTGACCCTCACGCTTTGGGTTTCTACGAGCACATGGGGGCCATTAAAATTGATGAACGGCCCATGGTTACCCTCCCTGGCCAAATGGCACCCATTATGCAATTTTCAGTTTCAGGGAGAGAAAAAATAAAACATCCTACTGAAATTTGTGCCAAACGCTGAGTCTCAAGCTTACAGCGAATTGAAAAACATCATTGCGGCTTTTGTACTCAATGAACTTTCACCATTATGGAGAATAACAATTCCTACTTGACGATCAGGCATAAATCCTAAGAAATTCTGAAAGCCTTTTAACCAGCCCCCATGAAAAATAATTCTTTTCTCATTATTATCAAGAATACGCCATCCCAGCCCATAATAGGATTTTAAGTCACCTTTAATGTCTTGCTTGAACCAGTTGAGAGCATCAGGCGCACTGATGACCGGCGTCTGAAACGGTAACAGGTCTTGAACCTCAAGAATGTCTGGTCTTGCCCCCAGCTGAAGTTGAAGAAATATCGCCATATCTGTAATATTGGCACTAAGTCCTCCTGCAGAGCTTACAGAGCGATGGTAAGCCCGTGAATAATTTTTACAGGGTTGCATGATACCTTTTTTATTTTGTTTATGGGGCCATGCAACGTTTGGTTGTTGATTAAAGTCCAAATCTCCTACCATAACCTCACGCATCGCAAGGGGGTGAAACAACTTAGTTTCTAAAGAATCTTTAAAGGTCTGTTGCAAAGAGGCGATCACCACCTCTTCAATAAGACTATACGCCACGTTATGGTAATCATATTCATGCCCAGGCTTATTTTGTTGGGAGAGAGCGAGCTGTTTTAGGAGACTTTCTCTACTTTGATATTCTTCAATTTTTTGATTCCATCCCGTCCGTTTATATCCTGTTGTATGACTTAAAACGTGTTGTACAGTCGTTTCAGATGAAATTTCAGAGTACCAGTTGATCATTGGAGAATCAAATTTCAAAAGATTTTCTTTTACCAAAATTGCCACTAAGGTTGCAGAAATGGGTTTCGAGATTGAACCTAATTGAAAAATCGTCTTAAGATTTACAGGGCTTTTCTCTCCTTTTTTACGGCTTCCATAAGCCTTTATAAATATTATTTTCCCGTGATCCACAACTGCAACGGCGCAGCCAATAGCTTTTTTTTCATTAATTTGATTTTGAATATATTGATCTAAAATTTTAACAGATTTATTAATATTCTGATCATCTGCGGTACATAGATCAACACGTAAAAACCAGCACAAAAGCAAACAAGGAAGAATCACTTTTTTCATTAAATGTCTCGATCTAAAATCTAGTGCACTTTAATCTTGCTCATCAATGGGAACAACATGCTTCAGCAATGCATCCAGAACCTGGTGTACCCCTTGTTGGCTGATAGAAGATAAAGCAAACACCTCTTTACCCGTTAGTTTCCTTAAAGCTTGGGATTTTTCAATAATGACTTCTGGCGTCAGGGCATCACACTTATTAAGAGCTAGAATTTCAGATTTTTCTCCCAGACCTTGACCATAAAGGTCAAGTTCATGCCGAATTGTCTGATAAGCTTTCACCACATTATCGAGGGTTCCATCAATAAGGTGCAAAATGACTTTGCACCGCTCGACATGCCCTAAAAAGCGGGTTCCTAACCCCACACCTTGATGGGCTCCTTCAATAAGACCTGGCACATCTGCCACCACAAATTCTTTGCCATGGACGTAAACCACGCCTAAGTTGGGAACTAATGTGGTAAAAGGGTAATCAGCAATTTTAGGTTTAGCCCGAGAAACAATCGATAAAAAAGTGGACTTTCCCGCATTGGGTAATCCAACCAGTCCAACATCAGCAATAAGTTTAAGACGCAACCACACCCACAACTCTTCTCCTGACCATCCAGGACTCGCTTTTCGAGGCGTTCGATTCGTCGAGGATTTAAAATGTTCGTTCCCTAAGCCGCCATCTCCTCCTTTTAGCAGAACCAAACGCTGGCCCTCTTCCGTAAAATCAGCCAACAGCGTTTCTTTGTCTTCAGCAAGGACTTGTGTCCCTACAGGCACACGAACCACTAAGTCTTTTCCGGATGGTCCTGTGCGACTCGACCCCATCCCGTGGGTCCCTCTTTCCGCCTTGAAGTGCTGTTGATAACGAAAGTCGATAAGTGTATTCAAATTTGCGACGGCTTCAAAAACGAGGTCTCCTCCCTTTCCTCCATTTCCACCATCTGGCCCTCCAAATTCAATAAATTTTTCCCGGCGAAAGCTCACACAACCACCGCCTCCATCTCCACTTTTAATAAATATTTTGGCTTCATCAAGAAATTTCATTAGCCTTTTCTGCCTCTCATCACCATAAAAATCATCCTTTTGACCTCATCAAACGTCCTTTTTCTCGCTGCCAATCCCGCGCCTTCTCTGTTGAACGTTTATCAGCTTTCTTTTTACCAGAAGCAAGCCCCAGCTCTAATTTTGCAATCCCTCGTTCATTAAAATAAAGAGAGAGAGGAACAAGCGTCATTCCTTTCCGACGAACAGAAGCAATAAAATGATCCATCTGACGACGCCGAACAAGAAGTTTGCGATGGCGCTTTGGCTCATGGTTAAAACGAGCCGCCTCATCATATTCGGGAATAAAGGCATTAATAAGAAAAATTTCATTATTCTCATCTGAAGCATAGGATTCAGCGATACTGCCTTTACCTTGACGCAAGGACTTAACCTCACTTCCATAAAGAACGATCCCTGCTTCAACCGTTTCTTCAATAAAATAATCAAACCTGGCCCGTTTATTAACAGCCACAACTTTTTTAGAAGACGTCATTGGCTCCTCACAAAATCCAAGCGTTTCCAAAGTCCAAGACCTTCAAGAGCCTCTTCAATTGCACGTTGCGTTGAGGGTTGTACCAGGCTAAAGGGCAGACGCATTTCTGCAGAAATACCATGAACAAGCATCATTGCGTATTTAATAGGAGCAGGATTCGTTTCAAGAGCTAAAGCGGAGAGCAAAGGAAATATTTTTTTCCATGTGGTTTTAAAAAGAGGAAGCTCTCCCTCAGTCCACGCTGTCATTAAAGTAACGCAAATATCAGGAACAACGTTAGCGGCCGCCAAAATTCCCCCATCTCCTCCCATGCCTAAGTAAGCGGCAAAAGGATCATCATTGCCTGCCAAAAGACTTAGACGATCTCCCAACTGGCATTTTAGTTTAGAGGTTCTTTGAAGACATGAGGAAGAATCTTTATACCCTTGAATATTATTAAAAGTCATTAACTTAACCAACGTTTCAAATGAAATATCGACACCCGTCCGAGTGGGGTTATTGTAAATAATAAAGGGGAGCTTCACCCCTTCGCTAACCTCTTTATAATAATGATACAGACTCTCTTGCGACGGCTTTACATACCAAGGAGTAATAACGATAGCTGCATTTGCTCCTGCTTTTTGAGCTTGATGGGTGAGACTAATCGTATTTTCCGCAGAAAGCGTTCCCGTACTGGCTATCAACTGAGCTTTACCTTTACACACATGAGCACAAATTTCAAAAATTCGCGTTTGTTCTTCGCCCGTAAGAAATAAGGATTCTCCTGTCGTTCCGCCTGCCATAACCCCCTGAACACCCGCTTCAACTTGCAAAGCCACAAGCTCTTCAAGTTTTTTTTCATCTACCCTCCCCTTTTGGAATGGTGTAATGATGGCTGTATAAACCCCTTGAAACACGTTCTATCTTTCTAATAAGAGAATCACTATTATGACCATATCGTTCTTTAAAAAACTCTACAAGTCGTTGTTAATCGGAGCCTACTCTACGATGCCGCTTGCTGCTTTATCACCAGAGCAAGAAGTAAACGCCTGTAAGTCAGCACTTTTAGCGCAAATCAACAAACAAAACAAACTCCCAGCTAAGGGATGCCCTGTGAGCCAAAAGCTTGTGTATTGGTTGGGGATTTTAAGAAATCCAGAGCAATTTACGCCCCAAGAACTTATTACATTTCTTAATAGCCACACACACTGGCCCACCCATCAAAACCTCTGTCAAAAAGTTGAGCAGGTCATTGCTACACAAGGATCCACTCAAGAAATTTTAACTTGGTTTGAAAAAAATCCTCCGCAAACACCAATGGGTGTCAAGGCTTATGCCGAAGTGCTTTTAGCTCAAAATGAGAAGCAAAAAGCAGCTAAAATCGTTGCTGAAGCTTGGAAGTCTATGGAACTTACTCAAACTGAAGAAAAGAAACTTCTAAGTTCTTTGGGTCACCTTTTGCAAAAAAAGGATTATATCGCCCGCCTGCAATTTCTTTTATGGAATGAGAACGTAGCTGATGCTCAGCGGATTCTCTCTCATATTCCCACCTCTATGCGCAACATTGCAGACGTTAGGATTGCTTTTATAACCAGCAAATCAATAGCCCTCCAAAAGATGAAAGCTTTACACGCTAAAGAGCAACAGGATGAAGGTCTGTTATATGAGACAGCAAAATGGCACAGAAAACAAAAGGACTTTCAACTAGCAGCAAACATCCTCATCAAGTCTTCCGAAAGTCCCGCCTATGCTCCTAAATGGTGGAAAGAAAGAAATTATATAGCCCGTGAATTTATTGCACTAGGCGAATATCAAAAAGCTTATCAACTTCTTAAAAGTCATAAGCTACAATCTGGATGCGAAGATTTCTCCAACGCTGAATTTTTATTAGGCTGGCTTTCTTTGCGATTTTTAGAAAAACCAAAAGAAGCTCAGCAACATTTTACAACCCTTTTTGCAAACGTTGAAGGAGCTATTAGCAAAGCCCGAGGAGCTTATTGGCTAGGACGAACACAAGAAGCCTTGAACAACATTGCTCAAGCTGAGACTTACTATAAAAAAGCGGCACAGTATAAAGCCACTTATTATGGACAATTGGCAGCAGCCAAAATTCGTACCACTCCTTATCCTTCCTTAGCTTCAACCTCCAAAGCTTCAGCAAACGATAAAAAAAACTTTCATAACAAAGACATCGTAAAAGCAGCTCATATCCTTAAAAACCTAGGGAACCCTGCCAAGCATGAACTCAGCAAATTCCTTCTTCATATTGCAGATCAAAGCAAAACAAAGACCGAAGGAGAGCTGGCCGTTCAACTTGCTCATACTCTTTCCCCCTATGATGTCGTTTGGGCAGCTAAGAAGGCAGGATATAAAGAACCTATTGCCTTAGCGAAAGCTTATCCTGTCCATGCCATCCCCAAAAAAGGACAAATAATTCCTGAAAAAGCCCTTGTGATGGCCGTTGCCTACCAGGAAAGCCGCTTTAATCCGACAGTGCAAAGTTCTGCCGGAGCTATGGGTCTTTTGCAACTTATGCCACAAACTGCCGCTCAAGAAGCCAAGCTTTTAAAGATAACGCATAACGAAAGCAAGCTTTTTGACCCCCAGCATAACCTTCATTTAGGCACCTCGCACCTTTCAAAACTTTTAAACAATTTTGATTCTTCTTATATCTTAGCCATTGCGGCTTATAATGCAGGCCCCACTCCTGTTGCAAGATGGTGCAAAGACTTTGGCGATCCACGTCAAGGAACCATTGATATCATCGACTGGATTGAACTCATCCCTTATGCTGAAACAAGAAACTATGTCATGAGAGTCCTTGAAACGATAACCATTTATCGAAGCCTTGAAGGCACACCTCAAAAAACTCTTCTTGATGATTTAACAAGATAAGTTGTTATTCACTGCAACTTCTTTCACAGCTTATTCCGCAGTGTTTATCTTTTAAAAATTTTTAATTTTTTTTCTAAAAAACCTCCCGTTATTAACTTATTATTTATAATATAGATATACAATAAAAATAATAGCGCACAGTAAAAACTTACAGGAGAAAAAAATGAAAGGTCTTTTAACAACAACTGCTCTAGGAGCTGTCTTGATGCTCGGAGCAAGTGAGATAGGGTATACCGCAGTCTTACAACCTGTCACATCCCCTCAACAAGGACAAAACGTTCTGCTAGCAGCCCATGGTGGTGGCGGTGGAAGTCATGGCCGAGGCGGTGGTAATATGGGCCGTCATGGCGGCTATGCTCACGGCTATGGGCACCGCGGCGACGGCTATGGCCATCACGGTTACGGCTATGGTCATCACGGTTACGGCTATGGTCATCACGGTTACGGCTATGGTCATCACGGTTACGGCTATGGTCATCACGGCTATGGCTATGGTGGACGCGGTTATGGCTATGGTGGACGCGGTTATGGCTATGGTGGCTATGGCTACGGTGGTCCTGGATGGGGTTATGGCCCAGACGTAGTTGTTACACCAGACGTAGTTGTGCCAAATGTTGGCGCTTGCGTAGGCCCCTTCTGCCTTACAGTTCCTTAATCAATAGCTTAGAAAAAACAAACCTGATATCTCGTCCCCTTGAAATGAAAGAGGGGACAAGATTGAAGGAATCACCCCCTTAAGAGAGGTAAGAATGAAAAATTTTTTAGGAACTGCTCTAATGTTTGGAGCTTTCTTTACCCTTGAAGGCAGTCAAGTCGGGAATACTGTTGTTATTCAACCCTTAGAAGTTTCCTCCTCTCAAGGGCAAGTCTTGCTGGCTGTTGAACACCATAGATATTGGGGAACAATTTATAATAAAAATTATAATCATGTTGATGGGGTGTATAATTCACCAACACTTCCATTTACATCTCCTATATTGTCTACCCCGTTTAACTGTGGAGGAAAATTGTCCTGCAGCAATGATTTTAAACTTTTTAAGGACAAATAACCTAGAATCAACCTAAGTTTCTTAAGAGCATTTAAGCCAAGACAACTCATCCATTCCCAAAGAAATACATTCTCACTCACAAAGACTATTTTCTGCTGGAAATTAAGAAAGTTTCCGCTTAAAGTACACACCAGATCAAACAATGGGAAAGATTATTATGCAAATTGTTTTGCTTGTCATTCACTTGCTTATCACAGTGGCAATGATCGGTGTCATTCTGATTCAACGGAGTGAGGGGGGGATGGGCCTTGGTGGAGGAACCATGGGAGGCCTTATGACCACTCGTGGGTCTGCAAACTTACTGACACATACAACAGCAATTTTGGCCGCTTGTTTTCTGGTAACAAGCCTAGCTTTAGCCATTTTAGCAAGTCACCAAAACCGACCTTCTGCGATTTTAGACCAAATCTCTCAGAATCAACCGGCAACTCCACAATAATAGCTATAAGCTATTGATTATTTTAAAGTGGTATAGATGAGGAAAGTGTGGCGCGATTTATTTTTGTAACAGGTGGCGTTGTTTCTTCTTTAGGAAAAGGAATAGCGTCAGCCTCTCTCGGAGCTCTCCTTCAAGCTAGAGGCTATAAGGTCCTTCTGCGCAAATTAGAACCATATATTAACGTCGATCCTGGAACCATGAACCCTTTTCAACATGGGGAAGTTTTTGTCACTGACGATGGTGCTGAAACAGATCTAGATCTGGGTCACTACGAAAGATTTACGGGAGTGAACACCACCCGTTTTGATGCCGTCTCAACAGGCAGAATTTATTCAGATGTGATTGCCAATGAACGCAGAGGAGATTACTTAGGCGCCACCGTTCAAGTGATCCCCCATATTACAGATGCCATCAAAGCCGCCGTCTTAAAGAACACCCAAGATGTAGACTTCGTTATTTGTGAGATTGGTGGCACCGTCGGCGATATTGAGGGACTGCCTTTTCTCGAAGCCATTCGTCAATTACGTAACGATCTGGGATACCGCAACTCTCTTTTTGTTCATTTAACCCTGGTTCCTTATATTCCAACTGCTGGAGAGCTAAAAACCAAGCCCACACAACATTCCATTCAAGAGCTTCAAAGCAAAGGAATTCAACCCGATATCCTCCTCTGCCGAAGTGATCGACCTATTGGTGTTGAAGAACGCCGAAAGCTTGCTCTTTTCTGTAACGTTAAGCCAGAATGCGTCATTGAAGCTTTAGACCTTACAACCATCTATCAAGTTCCCATCAGTTACCATGAACAAGGATTGGATCGTGAAGTCTGCAAGCACTTTGGCCTTGAGGCAAAAACACCTCCGGATCTTTCTATTTGGGAACGCATTGTTGAAACCCTTTTCCGACCTGAAGGCGATGTTAAGATTGGCGTCGTCGGCAAATACACCGAGCTTTTGGACGCTTATAAATCCTTACATCAAGCTCTCATTCACGGTGGTATTGCCAACAAAGTTCATGTTGATATCAAATGGATCGATGCGGTACAATTGGAAGAAGGAAATAAAGCCACTCTTATGGAGCAGCTTTCACCCCTTCATGGGATTCTTGTGCCAGGTGCCTTTGGCGAACGAGGAGCCCTCGGTAAAATTGCAGCTATTCAATACGCGCGAGAACATAAAATTCCTTACTTTGGCATTTGCTATGGCCTACAAATGGCTGTACTTGAAGCTTTGCGAAATATTGGGGGACATAAAGAAGCCAGTTCAACAGAGTTTGGCTCTACTGCTCTGCCCGCTATCGCTCTTATGACAGAATGGATGAAAGGGGATGTGATTCAAAAATATTTTCCTGGGGAAGATCTTGGGGGCACCATGCGCTTAGGAACATACAATTGTCATCTTACACCTGGCTCAAAAGTCCATGATATATATAAAACGGATATTATCTCAGAACGCCACCGCCATCGCTATGAAGTCAATACCACCTACCTAGAAGAGCTCGAGAAATGTGGGCTTTATATTGTGGGAAAAACAGCTGATGGTCTGTTACCCGAGATTGCGGAACGAAAAGACCATCCTTGGTTCGTGGCAGTCCAGTTTCACCCTGAATTTAAGTCACGTCCCTTTAAACCTCATCCTTTATTTACATCATTTATTGAAGCCGCCCTTCACCAAAACCGCCTAATTTAAGAGGAGATTCACATGATCCAGCACGTAAAAGTCGGCTCACTTGACATAGGAAATAATTTGCCATTTACCCTTCTTGCTGGACCTTGCGTTATGGAAAGCCGCCAGCATGCTCTGGAAATGTCCCATGCATTAGTTGAGCTCACACAAAGTTTGGGAATCAAATTCATTTACAAAACGTCTTTTGACAAAGCAAATCGCCTGAGTATCAAAAGCGCCAGAGGACTCGGTCTTAAGGAAGCCCTACCTATCTTTGCTGAAATTCGGGAAAAATGGGGGTGTCCCATTGTTACGGATGTACATGACGCCTCTCAATGCTCACTCCTTGCTGAAGCTGTCGATATGCTGCAAATTCCTGCCTTTTTATGTCGACAAACCGATCTTTTACTCGCCGCAGGACGAACGGGTAAGCCCTTGAATGTTAAAAAAGGTCAATTTCTTGCTCCTTGGGACATGAAAAATGTCATCAAAAAAATAGAATCCACAGGTAACCATAACATTCTCGTCTGCGAAAGAGGTGTCTCTTTTGGATATAACACCTTAGTTTCTGATATGCGGGCCCTACCTATCCTTGCAGAGACAGGATACCCCGTTGTCTTTGATGCCACCCATTCTGTTCAACAACCCGGGGGGCAAGGAACCACCACAGGAGGACAAAGGGAATTTATACCTGTTCTAGCAAGAGCGGCCGTTTCCATAGGCGTTGCAGCTGTATTCATAGAAACCCATCAGGATCCAGATAGTGCCCCAAGTGATGGCCCTAATATGATGAATCTTAAAAATATGCCTGAACTTTTAAAAACGCTCCTTGCCTTTGATCATTTAGCAAAGTCTCATCCTCTTTCTATAACAGCCTAAAGGAAGCTTAATATGAGCATTATCATTGATATTCTAGGGCGCGAAATTCTAGACTCACGAGGAAATCCAACCATCGAAGTTGAAGTTGAACTCGAAAGTGGGGCTAAAGGTCGATCCTCTGTTCCTTCAGGAGCCTCGGTAGGGAAACATGAAGCCGTAGAAAAACGAGATGGAAATAAGGAACGCTATAATGGCAAAGGTGTTCTTGAAGCTATCCAGTCGATTAATGATGAAATTTACGAATCCCTTTGTGGAGCTGAAGCCCAAGAACAAATTCTTATTGATCAACATCTTATTGACCTAGATGGGACTGAAAATAAAAGCCGCTTGGGAGCAAATGCTCTTTTAGGCGTCAGCTTAGCGACAGCTCGAGCAGCAGCCAACGAACTAAACCTTCCCCTTTATCGCTACATAGGGGGTCTTTATGCTCATGTTCTTCCCCTTCCTTTGATGAACATCA
The DNA here is from genome assembly GCA_017992885.1 of Alphaproteobacteria bacterium. Lineage (GTDB taxonomy): Bacteria > Pseudomonadota > Alphaproteobacteria > UBA9655 > UBA9655 > UBA9655. Next base: position 15,797 of record JAGONT010000005.1, on the reverse strand, counting down.
TAAACGGGGGCGTTCATGGCGATAACGCTATTGATTTTCAAGAATTTATGATTGTTCCCATTGGGGCCCCTACATTTAAAGAATCCCTTCGCTGGGGCGCTGAGGTTTTTCATGCCTTGAAAAAAAATCTATCTGAAGCAGGGCTTAGCACCAATGTTGGAGATGAAGGTGGATTTGCCCCTGCCCTCCCTTCAACGCGAACCGCATTAGATTTTATTATGAAATCTATTGAATCTGCAGGATATCAACCCGGTGAAGATATTGTCCTCGCCCTTGATGTTGCCGCCAATGAATTTTATCGCATTGGTCGATATCATCTTGCAGGAGAAAATAAAATCATGGAATCAGAAGAACTCGTCGCCTTTTACAAAGAGCTTGTCGCCTCCTATCCCATTCATTCTATTGAAGATGGAATGGCTGAGGATGACTGGCACGGGTGGAAAGCATTAACTGATACTCTCGGTGATCGCATCCAACTCGTCGGCGATGATCTTTTTGTTACGAACCCTGAACGACTTTCAGAAGGCATTGAAAAAGGAATTGCCAACAGCATCTTAATTAAAGTCAACCAAATCGGCACACTCACAGAAACCATCCAAACCGTAGATCTTGCTCACAGATCTGGCTACACAACAATCATGTCCCATCGATCAGGGGAAACTGAAGATTCCATTATTGCAGATCTCGCTGTCGCTCTAAATTGCGGACAAATTAAGACTGGGTCTCTTTCACGATCGGATCGATTGGCCAAATACAACCAGTTGCTGCGTATTGAAGAAGCGCTTGGATCACAAGCTGCCTTTGGCATTTAGTTTTAGCTTATTGATCTCTTCTCTAGTGAGACTAAACAAAAAAATATCCTGGAAGAAAACTAGGCTGCCCCCTCTATTCGGTCTTCAAATAAAGCCTCAACAATTTTCAATTTCGCTCGCTCAGTCCTTAACGAACACCATCAAAACCATTTTCTCTATTTCTTCGCTCGCCCTTCGTGCTTTATATTTTAGGATAAAAAATAAAAAAAATATTAAAATACACTTTTTTTATATTTTATTTTTTATATTTTCAATAATAATCCCCGCACACGCAATTGACGAAAAGTCTTTAACAAAAGATGCTCAAAACCCTCTTTCTAATTTAACTAACCTTCTCTTTCAAAATAATTTTAACTTTGGATTTATCTACAAAAATCAACTTCAATATAACTTAAATGTTGAACTTAATGTTCCTATTGAACTTAAAAATGAATGGCGGTTTATCACTCGACCAATTATACCCATTATTTATCAAGTTGATATCTTTAAGCGGAAGGGTCATATCTCTGGAATGGGGGATATAAACCCACTGTTTTTTTTAGCATCACCTGAACAAAACAAAATGATGGTTGGGCTTGGAACATCCTTATACTTTCCCACCGCCACCGCCTTTCAGCTAGGATATGGGAAATATAGTGCAGGACCGGGTTTCGTTTTTGTGTGGCTGCCAGAATCATGGGTTATAAGTTTTTCAGCTGCGAATGTATGGTCTTATGCAGGAAAACGTAATCGCAGAACTGTGAAACAGCTTACCTCTCAAGCTTTTATAAATTACAATTTGGAGAAGGGCTGGTTTCTCACCTCTGCACCACTCATCACAGCCAATTGGCAAGTTAAGCCAAAAGAAAGATGGACCATACCTGTTGGTGGAGGCGTAGGACGCATCTGTATAATCGGTAAGCATGGCTTAGATCTTTCCTTACAATCCTATTATAACGTTGTGGCACCCAAAACTCTTGGCCCTAACTGGTCAATCCGTTTCGTATTGAATTTCCTTTTTCCTGAGTAATGTAGATGTAATAGTTTAGACTTATCTGATCTTTTTAAAGATCGTCGTGCCCTTTATTAATGGAAAGGATTTTGTTCAGGTGTCTGTAGCTTCTTTCCCTAATTCAAAAGAAGGAATTAAAAAGTTCTTTAAAGCCTATAAAACTGCGCTTCCTAATGTCTTTGTTGTTCTAGAAACAACAGGTGGATATGAAACGCTTTTCTTGAATGCTTTACTGGATAAAAATATTGCTGTTCACAGAGATAACATACGCCCTGTCAAAAGCTTTATTCGATCCTGGGGGAAGCTTGGAAAATTGGTCTTCACTCTGGGAAATGGACTCTTACAACTTCAAGATTCTGAACTTAGCAATTAACTAATTGATTTCATGTTTAAAATTCTATCGACCCGAAAAACTCTCTCTTCCTGACTTTGGTGACAGAATGCTTTCATGCCTATATACGTTTTCTCTTTATAACTTAAGGTTCCAATAAAAATTGGCGTAATGGTCCTCGTGGACTTTTCATTGTTTGCCTTAAGGTAGACAATTTCAAGAGATCTGTTTCTTTTCACAGAGTCTTCTATAAATTCTACTTTTTTATCAAGAGGCAGCTTATTGTTTGAGTCTTGATAGTGAAAATTTGTGATAAATTTAACAACTTCATAATCAAGCCAGATGTGCTTTTTCTGAATAGGTTTTTTGAGGGTAAGTCCTTCAAAAGTTGTACACCGACTTAGCGCCACATAAACCTGTCCGGGCATGAAAGCTCCTTGGCCGATATCAAGGACAACTTTGTTAAAGGTCTTACCTTGGCTTTTATGAATGGTCAGAGCCCACGCTAAAGAAAGAGGATATTGCGTAAAAGAGCCCATTGTTTCAGATTGAATAGCCTCCGTTTCAAGAAATAATTTATGGATCTCCCAGGTAAAAGGAGTAACGTCCACTTCTTGCCCATCCTCGAGTTCTACAACAACAACAACCTCGTCCTCATCCCTCTCAAATCTAAGAACCTTTCCCATTGTACCATTAACCCAACGATGGCGATTATCATTATTAATCATCATCACTTGAGATCCCCTTTTAAGATTTAAGGTGGGTTTGGTTGGATAATATTCTCTCCCAAAGCTCCCTTTGATATGGGCGTCAAAGGTATGCATTTTTCCTTTGAGTTGATCTAATCTCTCTTCATTAATAGCGCCTGCCTCGACGTTCTTTGGCGTCAAACAAATGTAGTATTCTTCTGGTATGTAGTCTGGATTCACGCGTTGGTTTAAAAGCGCAATATCTTCATCCGTTGTTGTCTTATTACGAATCGAATTGAGCAAGCTGATAAAACGTTCGTCTTGTTGGCGATATATTTTTTCAAGCTCGATGAATTCCATCTTAAAATTCTCAAAAGATTTAGCGCTAAAGAAATAAGGACTTTTATACTGGGAAAGAAAAATCTCTTTTTCTTGAGAAGTCACAACAGGAGGTAATTGATAAAGATCTCCTATAAAAATTATCTGCAACCCTCCAAAAGGTTCTTCAGCTGTTTTCCCATTCAACCGCAAAAATCTATCCATGCAATCTAAAACATCTGCTCTAAGCATCGAAATTTCATCAATAACGATGGCCTCTAACTTTTTGTAAATGTTCTTCTTATCATCTGGATTATTTTTCTTAATGGATTGAAGGGTTACATTAGGCTTAAATTTAAAAAATGAATGAATAGTTTGCCCTTGCACATTAATTGCCGCAATACCTGTGGGAGCTAAAACAGCAATTTTCTTCTTGGTTTGGCGTCTAAAATAATTAAGGAGGGTTGATTTCCCTGTTCCTGCCCTTCCTGTTATAAAGACATTTTGATGCGTATTCTCCATAAGATCGAGAGCACGGTTAAATCCCGGATTAAAATCTATGTTCACCTTATTTCATGCTTTCTCAATGAAGATACGCTCAATAATTTAAACTTACCGCCCCTCTTATAGAGAGTCAAAGGAAGAGAACAGAGAAATATCTGAATAAATAAATATGATGGTTTTTACAAAAACTGGAGGGAACCTCAGGGTCGGGTGTTGCAGTTCCTTAGGATAAACGGGAAGCGCGAACCTATATACATTTTTGTTTTACTTCTCGCGATAGAGTTACTAACGCGGCGTTATTAAACACTTAGTTAAGCACTCTCTAAAGATTTCAGTACATTCCCTTTTACAATCTGCCTTATTCTCGCATCTATCTTCGCAAGTTATCACAGATGTAGCACACTCATTTCCGCAACCTGCAATTGCATTGGATGACAAGAAGGCAAACCCCACGACAATTAGTATTAGTCCCTGAAGAAATTTTTTATCCATAATGATTATCCTTTTTATTGCAAAACATGTCTATTTCGGAATTGCTAAGTGAAGGGCCACTTCTTCGAATCCAATACAGTGTTACAGTATCCATTCTGTTCGTTAAAATAGCATGAATGAGGAAAAAAATTTCAAACAAGGCTTGAGAGGCTAACGCAAAGACAAAGGAGCTTTGCTCCCTCTATTTCTGATTTAATCTTAACCTTCAAGTCTTTCATCATAGGAAAATAACGTTGGAGGCTCCCTAAAATGACAAAAGAATATTGACGAACAAATTGAGCAACTTTCTGTGTCTAACAATAAATACTCATTGTTTTATGCTGATACGAAAAGGATCCTAAGCAGCTATCCCACATTTTTAAAACAGCAGATGGCCCCATCATCTCTATCATTTCTGTACAAGTAGATCTCCATAAAGGATCTTTTATAAGGGGGAGACAATGTTTGACTTGAGAATAAGCTTCTTCAAAGAACATGTGATCACGGTAAAGCTCATCCTTATGAAAAAGTTCATTTTTTGCTGAGGATCGGGGAGATTTATGCCGTTCTGTCGTTTTTTTTATGTTAGAAAAAGACAACTATACAGTATCTATGCCTTTAAGAACTGTCATTTTTGCTAAATGAAAGGGTGAGGCATGTCTGTTGGAATCGTAAGGAAAATAAGCTTCAGTCTTTTGCACACACATCTCCTTCTTCGACAATCTACTCCCAATCCATTGCCTTTGACTCTCTGAAGATGTATTATAATTGCTGGAGCAAGTGTTTTAGAGACTGAAGGAGAAAAATCTCCACCCATTATTCATCCTTCAGAAGCCAAGTTCTAGAGAGGCAAAGCAGAGTGTTCTCAGGGAGGCTAGTGAACACTCTGCAACTCTCACCATCAAGTGAGGCCATACCACCACAAACCATCTATTTACTAACTATACTCTTACAAAGAATTCGCTGATCCCTTACATCTATTAGTTTAGTTGATAAAGCTATTTTTTAAAGCGTTGTTTCGTCACGGGGGGATGCCATAAGGTTCAGGAAGGTATGGGTTGCAATGCTTTACAGATTCGCTAATCCAGAGATTAATAAATTAATAAAGTACATTAAAGAGAAAACAAACAACAAAGTAACTTAAAAAAGCTGAAGTCATGCACGGGGAAATTTTGACAAGAGAATCAAAGAAAAAATAAACGCCTTTCTAAATCTAAGCATCTGTGGACGCATGCAATCCCTAAGATCTAAATGTTTAGTCCCAATGAGTATAATTCAGGTTAAAACTTTTTAAACTCTTTGAAATATCAAAAATCTTTCTTAATTTTTATCCTTAGCCCTTTCATATCTGGAAAATAGCGTTGAAGACTCCCTAAGATGACAAAGGAGTACTGTCGAAGGAACTGCGCACCTTCTTCCTTTTTGCAGTAAAGATCCATTGTTTTACGATGATAATTAAATGTCCCTAGTTTACTATCCCATAATTTTAGAACAGCAGCATGGCCCATCATGCTTCTCACCTCCAGACAAGTTAACTTCCACAAAGGATCTTTGATAAGAGCAATGCACTGGGTTGCTCGATGCTGACTCTTTGCAACAGAAGTTTCCTTATCTTGCAGCTCTTTTTTAAAAAAACTTGGAAAAAGATAATCTTGCGAGAAGGTAAAAACTTGTCTCACCTTATATTTTCTTAAAGAAGAGGAAGATACCCTATTTTTTAACACTTCAATCTTTATGAGAGGAGAAAATATCTCTTGAGTGTTAGGATGAAATTGTTCATAAGATTCAAATAATTGCATATTTTTCTCCTGTCAGGTACTAGGGCGCTGGGGAATATTCATCTCTCATGATCCTTTGCTTGAATCCTCTTGCTCTCAAAAACATCTTTGTTCATTTTCTTCCTCTGTATCGTTGTGTCATTTGCTTTCTATCAATATTAAATAAAATATTTTTTTTTAAAAGTTGAAGAAACACTGCAGTTTAAACTACACATTTCTCAAAATTTAGGAAATTTCTGTTTATTAGAGAGAAATTGATCTGAATATACTGAAGGAAATGAGAAATTCTTCTTGCTTTCATTGTCTAAGTAATCACAAGATAGGCTAATAAAAAGGAGGCATATGCCCTTAGAACTTCACAATGATATAAATCTATATAAGCTCTTCTTCGAACACTCTACAGCCCATAAATGGGTTCGCGACGTAGATGGCAAGTATTTACTTGTCAACCAAAGTTATGCTGAATCATTTTCTCTAAAAAAAGAAGATATGGTTGGTAAAACAAACTTTCAGTTTTTACCTCCAGAACTCGCAGAAGATTATGCCCAAGATGATGCAACGGTCATTAAAAATAGGGCCACATCCCTAAGAGAAATATCTAATTTCGTTCGAGAAAAAGAGCGTACTTTCTTGGTCTTAAAATTTCCTCTCGTTGACGAAAGCAATAATGTATACGCTGTTGCGGGAGCTGCAACTGACCTGACAAATGAAAAACTTTTTTGGCAAAATTTAAAACAGAAAGAGAATCTTCTTGCATCCGTTTTACATAGCATGGGGGAAGGGCTTCTTTTTTTTAACTCTCAAGGAAACCTTGAATTCATTAATCAAGAGGCAAGTAAAATACTTCAGCCTTTCGGCTTTTCCAAAGATTTTAAAGACCCTGTGGCCACTCTCCAATTTTTTCTCCTAAAAAAGGGTAAAAATAAAAAGCCCCTTTTTGGACCATCCCTTCCTTGGGCGCAAGCTTTACGAGGAATTCCTGTGAGGGAGCAAGAAATTGAAATAAAAGGATTAAAAACCACGCTATCGCTGCAAATTAGCATCACAACTATGCCCGTAAAAAATCATAATGATGAAATGTTAGGAGCCGTAGCCGTCTTTAGGGACATTACCGAACGCAATAGACTTGCAGAACAAATACACAAACAATCAGTAGAATTAAAATTAAAGAATGAAGCTCTAGAACAATTTTCCTACTTCGTCACCCATGATCTACGCGAGCCTCTTCGGACAATCAATTCTTTTCTTCATCTTTTACAAAGAGAACTTGGTACTAACAACCCCTCCCCCATAAATACTTACTTACGCTTCATACAAGAGGCTGGTCTAAGAGTAGATCGTATGATTGGCGATTTGACAAAATTTTGCGAAGTTGGAACCAACATTTCTCTGCAAAAGGTAAACTTAGACCTTTGCTTAAAAAAAGTTCTTGATTCTTTAAAAATTTATCTCGCTGAAACCAAAGCCAAAGTTCACTGTGCTCTCCTCCCTACTGTAAAGGGTGATGAAACCAGCTTAATTCTCCTTTTGCAAAACCTTATTGTGAACGCCGCAAAATTTCAAAATGAGGCTGCACCAGAAATTTTCATTACTCTTGAGGAGGATTCACAACACCATATCATTGGCGTTAAAGACAACGGCATCGGAATAGACGCACGGTATAAAAATACAATCTTTCTTCCTTTCAAGCGCGCTCCTTTAAAAAGTGTCTATAAAGGATCAGGTTTAGGCCTCGCTTTATGCAAGAAAATTATTGAGGCACATCAATCAGAAATTTGGGTGGAGTCAACAAAGGGGAAAGGGGCTCATTTTAAATTTAAATTAAAAAAAGAAGCTTAATGTTTTTAACCACGCAACGGATTATATGTAAAATACCTCGCCTCTAGCGGCGAGATATTCATTGCAATGCTATAACTGCACTACTACTTAATCTTTTTCTTTATAATCAGCGACTTTGCTTTCTGAGCGTTATCCGAATGAGCTGGAGCACAAGGATCACCCGAACGAATAAGATCACAAGGAACTTGTTTTTTGTGTTTTTCTCTCTCCAAAGACTCTTTTACTTTTTGAAATATTTTTAAAATTTGAATTCCCTTTTCTTTTTTTTTATTTTCCAATGCTCTATCTAACATGGCTGCCTCCTTTTATCTCTTGGACAATTTTGAACGGCTTTTATAACTCTCTCGTTAAAAAGAACAACGTAATGTATTTACCTAGTAAGTCATAAGCTTCATGCTTTTTTTTCTCGCTATCATTTTTGTGGAAATTTGATACATTTTTATTTTTTTTTATTTTTTTTTCATTTATTTTTGCTCTATCCATAATATCCTCCATTTTTTTTATAAGCCCTCTCTTTAAATAAGAAGGCCATACCAAACCGTACGACTTGAGACTTAAAAATAAAAGTTTAAAATTAATGAAAATTTAAAAAACAATTAATAATTTTTAAAAAAAATTAGAGTTTAAATAAAATATTTTATTTAACTTTTAAACGACACTGTTTTTCTTGAATCTTAAAGCAGGCAGACAATCAGAGAGAAAAGAGACTCAATGACGACGAGGTTCAACTGATTGTCATTAAGTTGTTCTTAAAAGAGTTTAGAGGCAAGAACTTAAGGAGTTAATTCCAAGCATTATATGGAAGGATAACCGCCTCAGTCCAATAATTAATAGCTAAATGAATATTTTTTTTGAGTGTTTCATATTCAAAAGACTTACGAATATAACCACTTGCAAAGTGTGTGTATGAATTCATGACATCTTTTATGCTGATACTTCCTGTTAAAACAATCACAGGAATATGCTTCATCTCTTTATTCTGTTTTATCGACCTTAAAAGGGCAAGGCCATCAATCTTTGGCATATTAATATCAAGAAAAATTAAATCTGGAAGAGGAATTTTACTTATATTTCCTTTGGTTTTTATTATATTTAAAAATTCTTCTCCGTCATGAATACAATATAAATTTATTTTTAAATCATGTTCTTCAAAAACTTTTCGAATAAGAAATTGATCTTCTGCGTTATCCTCGACAAGGACAACATTAATTTTATCCAGATTAGGGTAACAGGTGATATCTTCATCTTCTGAGTGAAGACTTTCTTTTTCATAAAGGGGGTATCCCTCAAAAAAACAATTAGGCGTTATCGAAAAAACTTTACAAAACTTATAAAGCATACTTGTAGAAATTTTAGTTTGACCCAACTCATACTTATGAATTTGCTGATGAGAAACGCCTACTTTTTCCGCACACTCTAAAAGAGTCAAGCCAACTCTTTCTCTAAAATCCCGAAGTTTTTGACCTACATACTCATCTATGGTAAGGCAGTGATCATTGGTTGAATATTCCACTGCACGAACTTCCCTCTTGTCTTCTATTTTAACAAAACTATCCTTTGCTTTTCTATCTATCTGCATCGTATGCCCCCTTGAAAAAACTTATTTAAACCATTAAAAAATCCCCTTTAATTTTTACAATGATACTCTCATTTCTTCAAATTTAGTGGGGGTGATCAATATTCATGATTGATCTTTTAGTTCATCTCTCCCTATAGTAGCCCCCTGCTACTGTTTAATGGAATACTACAAAACCCCCTCTTTTAAAAAGTTTATAAAAAAGTTTTTTTTAAACTCTTCATCTTACAAAAGATAACACCATGATAGTGTGTATAATACAAGAAACAATTCTTGTTTAAGCAAGAAGACATAGCTTAAATGTATGAATATTTTTAGAAAAGAAAGTTGGTTTAATGAAAAAAAGCAAGCATTCTCCAATGGAAATACCTAGGAGTTATGTCAGTAATCCCTCGAACCCTCTTTCGATTTCTGAGCTTTTTTCTTCTCAGAACCTTTCAAACAATACTCTTATTATTAATGAAGAAGAAGAGAACGTCTTAAAAATTTTTATTAAGAGAATTCCTGCAGCTATTGCTATTTTTGACAAAAATCTTAATTACATTATTACAAGCGATCGATGGGCTGAAGAAACAAATGCTCAAATTAAAGATGTCATTGGGAAAAACCATTATGAAGTTGTCAATGATATTCCTTTGAAATGGAAAAAAATTCATGAAAGATGCCTGAATGGAGAGCATTTGAAATGTGAAGAAGATAGCTTTAAACGAAGCGATGGAAGTATAGAGTGGCTTAGATGGGAAATACTTCCTTGGTATAAAAATGAAAACAATATTGGCGGTATTATTTTATTCGTAGAACATATTACAAAGCGTAAAATTTTGGAAAAAAAAATGCTGGGAATGATCAAAGCTCTTAATAAATCAAATATTGAATTGGAAAAGTTTGCTCATATATGTGCGCATGATCTAAATGAACCTTTACGCACAATTGCTAATTATAACCATATTCTCCAAGAAAAATTTAATAAAGACATAAATCCAGAAGCTAAAAAATATTTAGACATTCTCTCAAAAAGCGTTAAACATATGAGTATTCTTGTGAATGGAATATTATCCTACTCCCAATTTGGAACTTCCAAACTCAATAAAAGTTTATTTTCTCTTGAACATACCCTGAATTCAGTAAAAATGATTTTATGGAAGAAAATAAAAGATAAAAATGCTTTCATTTATTCAGATAAATTACCAACAGTCTATGGAGATATAACACTCATTACTCACGTCTTTCAAAACCTGATTAGCAACGCCTTAAAATTTAATGAAAGCGACATACCAATTATATATGTTACGGTTAAAGAACAGAAAAATAGATATATCTTTACGATCGAAGACAATGGAATTGGCATTGATGCAAAATATCATAAAAAAATTTTTGAATTATTTGTACGCCTTAATCCTCCTTCTAAATATGAAGGAACGGGAATGGGCCTTTCCCTATCTAAGAAGATTATAGAAGCCCATGGAGGAAGATTATGGGTAAAATCTTCTTTAAATAATGGCTCTCAGTTTCTCTTTACTCTCCCTAAACTTAAGCTGTGAATTTACAAAATTCTTTCTCAAATAGCGAAAGAGTCCAAAACATATACAAAAGGTCTAATATTCGTAAAAAGTTGGTTGAGCTCTTCCGTAAGAGCACCACAGTCAGAAATACTGAAGGAAAGAGCCTGGTGGAGGGAGCAGGATTCGAACCTGCGTAGACGTACGTCGGCAGATTTACAGTCTGTGAATGCTATTAAGAAAAATTCTTTTCTTTTGCTTGTTTTTCTTTATTTTGACTTTATTTTTCTTGTTTTTCCACTTCTATCTCGTTCTACCTGGTTCTCAAAAAATTAGGGTGTTTCTCGCTATATTGATGACAATATAATGACAATTTTTCCGGAGCATGATATAAAAAATATATAAACAATGTTGGAGACATCATGCCCAAGATAACAAAGCGATTTGTAGAAAATATAAAACCTGACTCAAGCAAGACTCTAAAATACTGGGACTCAGAACTCAAGGGATTTGGGGTTGTGATTCTCCCAAGCGGACGCCAGACATATTGCATCCAATATCGTAACCAGCACAGAGTGTTGAAGCGCTATAAAGTTGGGGTCCATGGCCAAATCACAACTGAAGAAGCTCGGGATTTGGCTAAGAAAAGATTAGGCCAGATCGTAAGTGGAGAGGATCCTGCGGAACAGAAAAAACAAACGAGGAATCTTTCTTCAATGGAAGATCTTGCTAAAAACTACATTGAACGGCATGGCTACAAAAAAAGACCCAGAAGCTTAAAGGAAGATCAAAAACTGCTTCAAAATATCATTCTTCCTGCTTTAGGACGAGTAAAGGTCGCCCATATAGCTCGACGTGATATTGAGACACTTCACAAAAATCTTCAAAGAACTCCCTATCAAGCTAATCGTGCCTTAGCGCTTCTTTCTAAAATGTTCTCTTTAGCTGTCTGTTGGGAATGGAGAGAGAATAACCCCATATTGGGTATAGAAAAGTATCAAGAAGAAAAGCGCGATCGATGGCTCAATGAAGAGGAGCTCGATCGCTTTTGGGCTGTGTTGGATCGTTACCCTTTCCGTTTAACAGCGTATATTTTTAAATTTCTTCTGCTAACTGGAGCTCGCAAAGGAGAAGTCTTACAAGCAACTTGGGACCAGTTTGATCTTGAAAAAGGAGTTTGGACGAAACCTTCTCACTTAACCAAACAAAAAAAGAAGGAACACCTTCCTTTGTCTGTAAAGGCAATAAATATCTTACAGATCTTGAAACAGCTAAACACCCAAAATTCTCCTTATCTTTTCCCTGGGCGTATTAAAGGTGAGCCTATTAAAGAAATTAAGACTTTTTGGACAAAAGTCTTGAAAGAAGCTAATCTTGAGGGGGTAAGAGTTCATGACCTACGACATACACATGCTTCTCATCTCGTTTCGAGTGGACTAAGTTTAAGCATCGTAGGAAAGCTTTTGGGGCACACACAAACCTCCACAACTCAGAGGTACGCTCACTTAGCTGATGAATCTTTAAGGCAAGCAGCAGAATTATTTGGAAGTAAGGTCGGAAAAGATGACAAAAAAATTATCTCCTCATGATCGTTTTACCCGGTCGATCATGGCAAACCCTAAAGTTGCTGAGGAATTCTTTCAAACAAACTTACCGGAACAAATTAAAAGCGCCATCGATTTTTCTTCTATTAAACTTCAAAAAGAGAGTTTTATTGATGATAATTTAAAGCTTCAAATTGCTGATCTTCTTTATGCTGTAAAGTTTAATGGAAAATCTGGATTTCTCTATATTTTATTTGAGCATGCTTCAAAATCTGATCCTCTTCTTCCCTTTCGAATGCTCAAATACATGATTTCAATCATGGATAATCATTTGAAAACTAAAAAAACTAACAAGCTACCCTTTGTGTATCCCATCATTCTTTACACAGGTAAAAAGCCTTACATTCATTCTATGGATCTCTTTGACCTTTTTCCAGCAGAAGAAAGAGAGCTAGTGCAAGAAACTCTTACGTCTCCTTATCATCTTATTGATCTTACAAAGGTTTCTGACGAAGAACTCAAAAAGTATCTATGGTTCGGAACCATGGCGTTGACCTTGAAGCACATTCATGACTCAGATATTTTGCCCTTTTTTGAAAGTATTTTTGAAGTATTGAAAGAGCTTGAAAAACAAGGCGAAGAAAGCTATAATTATACTCTAATTACATATATAGCTGGTTTAGGGAATACCCCCCATCAAGGGGATTTTATCAAGGCCGTAAAAAAGTTAGAATTTGTCAATGAGGAGAAAGTTATGTCGACAATTTTAGAATATTTAAAACCTGAACTTTTGAAAAAAGTGAGTGCACAGGCACGCATACAAGCACTCGAAGAAGGGCTCGAGAAGGGACGTCAAGAAGGACGTCAAAAAGAAAGAATAGAAATAGCAAAAGCCTTGCTTTTGAAAGGGATTGATATAGAAACTGTAGCTGGAGCCACTGAGCTCTCAAAAGAGGAAATTAAAAAACTCCTTTCTTAAAAAAACTATAACTCAGTTTAATCCTGATTAAAACCGAGGATTGTAAAAAAAGGCAGCGAAAGGGTCACAACTTTGCAACCCTTTCATTGTTTTTGTACCATTTAATATACCATCCTCTTAATGCTCTTCTTCAATTCTACTTTCAAAATCTTATGGATTTGGCTCATACAAATTACAAACTTCGAAGATTTTAAAATTGTATGGATGAAGAGAGTGGGTATCACTCCTTACTTTTGTAACTCTTGATTGAGCCCCTTCTCTTCTTCCCATTTTTCATGAATGTCTATAAGGTCTCTCAGATCTGATCGAGCCAGCTCGAGTTCGTACCAAGCCTTTCCAATCAGCTTATTCGCATTTTTAATTTGAAAAATTACCAGTTGAGATATGTGCTCAATTTGAGCTAAGGTTTCGTCAGTCATTGTAACTCCGATTCAGTTGCAGTGATCAGTGGGGCAGAGGCGTTTGCTGCGCCTTTGTTCCACGCTCTCTTCCAATAAGAGAACAAGTTCAGTTTAAATATTTTTTCTTAAAGAGCAAGAAAAATTTACAGAAAATTTTAAGTTTTGAAATTATTACAAAATACATAATGATAAAAAATATATATTTTCCAATTCCTTAGTCCTTTTTAGAGGATTGTTTTTCAACTTTATTACCAAAACCTGTTGTGCCTACCTTAAACGCACATCAGCAAATGAGCATACCTCTACGTTGTTGAGGCTTGAGTGTATACTAAGAGCTTTCTATGATATTCAAGTTAATCCACTTGAAACCAAATGAGAAAGACGGGTGTAGCGCAAATCACGAAGATGAACATCTGCAAGGTTAGCTCTCGTTTTAATTGTATTCCAAGCTTTTTTTATACCTTGAAGAGATTCACCTGTAATTTTACTAGGGAATAAAAAACTTGAATCTGATTGAGCTTTCATGTTTTTAAGAATCTCAATTGTCTGAATAGAAAGAGATAGGTGTTCCATCCTTTTTTGCTTTGTTGTATGAGCAGGTTTTGCCCATACTTCCTTTTCTAAATCAAATTGATTCCACGTTGCTTGCAAAACTTCATCACGTCTTGAACCTGTTAAAAGAAGAAGACGAATGGCATTTGCCTCGCTTTGATTATAGTGCGCATCCAATATAGTCCATAGTCTTTGTAATTCCTCATCATTCAACCAACGAGGCCGTTCATATTCATTGTATTTTTCTACACCATTAATAGGATTATCTGAACGCCACCCCCATTGTATGGCTAAGCTAAACATCTTACTTAAAAGAGCACGCACTCTATTGGCTTTATAAGGTGTCTTCTCCAACTCAGAGTGGAGCTTTTGCAAATCAAAGGTTGAAATGCTTTTAACCTTTACGGAACCATATTTCTTTAGAACAACTTCATTCAATACAGCCTTATCTTCCCTATATCCTTTTTGTACTTTTTTAATTTTCACATGATGTTTTAAATATTCTTCTGCAAGGTTCAATATTGTATGATTGTCTTCTTGAGGAGGATTGAGAGATGAATCTTCTCCTAAGCTAATACTTAGGGAAATTTTTAGTGCTTTTTCACGAGCAAATTTTGTGGTTATATTTCCATGGACTCCTATTTTTATTATATGGCTTTTCCGATCCTTGTTGCGATATTGAAAAAAATACGTTTTTTTACCAGAAGGATAAATTCTTACGCAAAATCCTGTAATTTCAGCGTCCCATAAAACGATTCGTTTAGATTCATCTGGCTCAACATTTTCAACAATTCGCTTAGTAAGTTTATATTTATTTGTTTTTTTAATTGCATATTCTGTCCTCAATCTTTTACAAAAATATCAGGGTCAAAATTAAAGCTAAACTACAAATGGTGAAAAAATACCTATGCTCAAAGAATTTTTATATAATCTATTTACCATATCTTGTTCATCAAATTATATTACTCTTGAGTAAGTCCTGAGTCAACCAGATAGTCAGGTTATCGAATTTCTCTTGAAGGTTTCTAGGGCTATTGTTAATTTTTGAATCTCCTATCGGAATTAGACAATGTTCTGCTTAACCCAGGGCAACTTAAACTTTTCTTAGCAAAGAAAAAATAAATTTACCTCAGAATAAATTCAAAGGCTGAGCTATTTATCGCCCACTTTTATCATTCTTCTGGGTATCTCTTAATATCGTAGTAACCTCTCTCCGATGACGTACCAGTCCTCTAAATTATCCTCATCAAAGCTATTATTTTCAAGACATGAGTTTAGAAATCCTAACAAACGGGCTGCTTTTTCAAAGTTTTCGTGGTCTTGCAGATCATCACCTGGTGTGATTAAAAAAGCGTCCATAAGGCCAGATTTTTGAAGAATCCCCCCACCTTGTTATGCGAAGAAAGTAATTATGCGAAGTAAGGAGTTCTATCCTTCACAAAAAAAGGATTTAGACCTCATTTACTTCGCATAATCTCCAACCTATTTTATTTCGGATAACCAAGAAAGCAGG
>JAGONT010000030.1 GCA_017992885.1 Alphaproteobacteria bacterium | reverse complement strand
CTTAGAAAACTTGATCGCTGTGATTCGACATACAAGGATTGAGAAAAGCAAAAGCAGCCTCATCCATGTGGAGCGCAAGAGAGATATCTTTTGCGCTCAGCCCCTTACATTCATGGGTTTTTAAGATAACAATGACTTGATTGTCAATATTTGTCCATTCGGGATGATGGTTAACCTTTTCTGCAAAAAGAGCCACATGCGTCATAAAAGCAAAAGCTTTTGCAAATGTTTCGAAAGCATATGTTTTTTTTATTGCACAGCCGTCTTCAATGATCTCCCATCCTGAAAGGTGTTTAAGTGCTTCTTGACGTTCAGAAGAAGAAAGTAATTCAGTCAATTTTCCCTCTCAATGCTTGAATGTTATCTTGATAATGCTTGGTGTTAAAAATGGCCTGTCCTGCAACTAAAATATCAGCCCCCTCCTTGATGACAGAAGGAGCTGTAAGAGGGGAAATTCCTCCGTCAACCTGTAACAAAATAGGGAGCTTCGCTTCATTAATCAAGGTTCGTACCTCTCTGATCTTTTGGAGTTGACTGACCAGAAATTCTTGACCGCTAAAACCAGGATTAACGGTCATCACTAGAATTAAATCAACCACAGACAACAAAGGTTTGATCACTTCAACAGATGTTCCTGGATTCAGAGCGATTCCTGCTTTGCATCCCGCCGCTTTGATAGCTTGTAAGGTGCGGTAAATGTGCGGGCTTGCTTCAGGATGAACTGTTAGGCTATTGGCTCCTGCTTCCGCAAAGTCTTTAATAAAAGGATCAACGGGAGATATCATCAGATGGACATCAAAAGGCAGCTTCGTCCAGGGTCGTAGTTTTTTGATAACAGGGGCACCGATGCTTAGATTTGGCACAAAATGCCCATCCATGACGTCTATATGGATCATATCGGCAAAAGGCTCAATAGCCTTAATTTCCTCACCTAAGCGGGCAAAATCTGCAGATAGCAGGGAAGGTGAGATTTGAAGAGAACGCATTTTAGTTTTTTCCATAGATAACGAATCCCTGCTTAAGATAAATAATCTTACGCATTTTTTTAGGAAATGTCATCCTCGGATGATATGCACCAAAATCCTTATGCTGCAGGGACGTTTCTTATTTTGGTGGCAAGGGTATTTAAAATACCATTTACAAAAGCCACTTCCCTGTCATCAAAGAATTTACGGGTAATATTTAGATACTCATCAATAATGACTGATGAGTCCGTTTGAGTCTCTAAGATTTCATAAAGCGCTGCGCGTAAAATAGCCCGTGTTACGGATTCAATGCGGTCAAGAGACCATCCGGTTTTTAAGGCGCCTTCAATTATTTCATCGCTTCGCTGGTGGAGAGCCCACGCTCCCTCAGTCAGTTTTGTAAAAAAAGTGGTATCTATTTTAACGTGGTTTTCTGTTGGATCTTTCAGTCGATGGTTTAAAAACTCTAAAACGACAGAAGAGGATGAGCCTTGGGTTTGTTCAATTTGAAAGAGGGCTTGCACGGCGGCGAGGCGTCCGGCCGTGCGACCCTTAAAGGCTGTTTTTGCAGGACGAGGTTGTGTCATCTCAAGGGTTCTTTCTATTATCGTTTTAGATCTTTTTGTAGGCATTGTTTATACTATTCATTATCAGGATCATCCCCGTATCCATCATAAAAATTATCCCCACGAGGAGATTCATTGCCAGAATAAGTCTCTTCCTCATTATACTCAACAGTTATGCTAGGAGGAGGAGATGGAACATGGAAGGGGGTAGGTTGAGTTGATGAGTTAGAGCGAAAAATGAACGGGATACAAGTGCTCGAAGGAGGGGTAGGAACATGATAGGGTATAACAGTCCTAAGAGGAGGGGTTTGATAAGAAGAAGATTGACTCGATGGTGGGTAGAGACGGACAGTGGAGAGGGGTTGAAGTGGTGGTGGGCAAAAACTAAGTCCACTTTCTAGAGAAACAGTAACTTTCGGAGATTTTAGGTGAAAGAGCGTGAGGTTGCATTCTTCAGAATAGTGTCGGGTGCGTGGAAAATTTCTTTTAAATATTTTTAAGTTATATTCGTCGTCATCAGTTCCAGAAATATCCGTCAAAACCTGTCCAGGATAGGCAACTTCTAGCGCAAAGGCTTTTTGACGAAAATAAGGATAATTCGCCAAGTATGTTGGATCCGCGAAGTCATCAGCATTTTTTAAGGCAACAACCTTGCCGTTTCGATGTCCTTTCAGTTTGACACTACCTTCGGGACCAACGGCAAAATCTTCTAGCTTAGTTTCTCTTCCAGGTTCTACGCCAAAAAAATGACCCAACCCTGTGGCTACAATAGCATGTTCGACAACTTCATCAAGCTTATCCCACGCTGTAGCAATGACAACACAAATTCCTTCCTCTTTAAAATAGGTAAGAGCTTCTCGAATATTGCCCTTTAATGTATGAGAGGTACTGTGCCCTATTTCCTCTGTCACGACGCCATGGCAATCAAGAATGACGCCGATGCTTTCAGGTTTTATGCCCTTACGACGAAGGGTCTTAACGTGCTCGACGACTTCTTCAATCTCTGTGATAGGTATAGAGTCTGCATAAAGTATAGAAGAACTTAGACAAAGGGTGAATAAAAGGAATAACTTAACAACCATCTTAGGTAAGAACATAATATAAACATCCTTTAAATTTAATGATCCAACAAAAGTTACTTATAAAATTATCTTCTCTTGAAATCAACATTTTTTATGTAGATTATCCTCAAATAATTGTTCGAATATTAGTGTATCTTCGCCAACTAAAACAGCGAAACCCCTCAAAAATCATTTTCTCATTGATTTCAACGAGAAAAGATAATCTCTCTAGATTAAATAAAATTTAACACATTTTTTGCTATATTTATAAATAGAGGATGAAATAGCAAGAGATGTACCATGAAAGCTCTTTATTTTGAAACAATTACGCTTGTTGAACGGCTTCACCATCTGTTCTTAGATGTGGTGAAAACCGAGTTGGATCGCCTGCGTATTTTTGATATTAACAATGTACAATGCTTTATATTATATAACGTCGGCAAAAATGAAATGACAGTTGGAGAAATTTCAAACCGAGGCTATTATTTAGGGTCTAATGTTTCTTATAATCTGAAAAAACTTGTGGAAAATGGTTATTTTATTCAAGAACAGGCTAAACATGATAAAAGAGCCAGCAAAATTCGCCTTTCAGACAAAGGAACCAAACTTTATGATAAGCTAGATAAAATTTTTACTCAGCAAGCGTCTAACTTAAAATATAATGGGGTTGTTGATCAGAATTTGACTGAAACTCTTAAGATTTTACGAAAAGTAGAATCTTATTGGAATTTTATCATTGCCCATGGGATGATAGAATAATTCTCTTACTCTTTTGTATATTGCCAAACGGTCGCTGGAGGAAGATTGAGAAAGATTGTTCCCAGGCGTTTTTTCGTTAATTGATAGGCCTCCGCATCGATTGAAGATCGAGGAGAATAGGTATATTGGATGTAGGCTCCCCCTGGCATCATAATTTCAAAGCAACTTTCTAAAATTTTCCGGCGAATGGGTTCTGGCATGTTGATCATGGGAAGACCAGAGAGAATTCTTGGAACTTTACCAAGAATTTCGGGGGGAAGAATTTTATTAAGCTCGGTTGCATTGCCGTGAATAATATTGACGTTTGGCAGAGCCGTTTTTAAGTATTCTGCAAGGGTTGAGTCCAGTTCAATGACATAAATCCGTGAGGGGGCAATGCCCGCTTTGATAAGGGCGCGTGTAAGGGCTCCTGTTCCGCCTCCCAGTTCAACAATGGGAGAGCTATCATCAATGGTTGCATGGCGTGCTAAAAGAGCGCCTAAGTGGCGCGAACTTGGGGCTACAGCTCCCAACTGACGAGGATTTCTGAGAGCTCTTAAAATAAAAAGCTTTGTTCCGAAGGAATGGTTATTTTGAAGTTGCATCATTAACCCATTTTATAAATTTAACTTAATTCATGACCTGTCTTGATCGAGAAATCAAGAGAAGATCTTATCATCCATCAGTTTGTCCCTCATCACAATGAAAATGCATGCTTTTATAGGGCACTAGCTAATCCTGTAAAAAAAGGAGTCCTTTTTTTAAGGCGTCGCTTAAAAAGCTTAAGTCATTTTGTCAGGTCTTGTTGTTCTTTTATGCATAAGATGATCCCGGGATCAAAAGGTGGCCTTAATTATTTTTTGTGTTGCAACACGGTGGAAATTGGAAAGAGATGCTGAAAAAATCTTTCCTTCTTCTTAAGTCGACAGATTTCGTATCAAGAAAAAACCAAGAAAGTGGCTAGCTTATGATCGCTTCCTCAATTTTTTTAATTTTTAACCTGTCTGTGATCATTTTAGAAACTTTCCTTCGCTCTTCTGAGCCCAAAAGATCATTTTCAAAACAATCTAAAATCATTAAATCATAAGATAGTAAAAAACAAAAGAAATATAGCTTAAATGGCCAAAGATATTTTTTTCTTAATTCTTTGGATTGTATTATTGTATATGAGCCTATGCTTTTGTATTAGCTGATTGATAAAGAAGAATCCTAGACGTCTTTTCTTCCAAAATTTTGTTCACAGAACGGAGTTGGATTGGCAATTTTTCAAAAACTTGATATTGATTATATTGAATTCAATTATTATAGTCATTTTTTTTTAGAATGTTATTTGAAGGGCTATCAATATGTTTTATCGTCAAGTTTGTTTTTCCTTACTTTCCTCAGTTTTTTTGTTTGGGTCCGCTCCTTCACTTATTGCTGGGAATGCCGCATCGAGTTCAGGGACAGATGGAAAAGACTCTGACCGACATTCAATTTCTCACCTTCGGGTAACTCGCAAAGACAAAGCTCTATTTAAGATAATAGACGCGGCTAAAAACTCTGTCCTTAAAACAAATGATCAGTTTGACGCTGTTCAAGCTCAAGATCTCCTCGCAGCTCCTCTCCATGTAAAGATGCTTTATGCAAATTATTTAAGATTAAAAGGATTTAAAGGCATTACCAACAGAAACCCTTCTCTTTATATAGGTATTTTGAAAAATGGTATTAAAATTGTCATTAAAGAGCCTATACCAGTCTCGGAATCGAGTAGTGGCCTTCCTGAGAGAGGTTATCACTTAACTCAAGCTATTCATGAACTTGCTGCTTCTCGGGTTGCCCGAGATACCTTTGAGGTACCCACACTCCCTCCTACAAAGCTAATATACGAAAGTAACACCCAATTTCAGCTCCGCCAGTATTTTATTGAAGAGGCACTTTCCAATCAACCTCCCGCCTATATCCAAACCCCTAAAGGGTTAGACATGCTTGGATGGGGGGAGTTTATGATAAGTCACTCTAAATTACAGAAAAAGCTCTTAGGAGAGATGGCCACTCATCCTGAAAAATTTGGACGCCCAGTGTTCTTTAGGAGTGATTTAGACCTCTTTGAATGTTTTATAGGGGCTGCTCATCGCACACCCTTTGATTACTTGTGGGTCCCTTGCGATAGTTCTAGCTCTAGCTCCGATCCTAGCTCTAGTTCTAATCCTGGTCCTAGTCCTAGCTCTAGTGCTCCCCAAAGTCATGATTTTTTTGCGATAGGGTATGGTCAAGTTAATGGTGAAATTCTTGAGGAACCTCCTTATTTTCTTTCTGTGAAAAGAATAAAGAAAATAAAAAAGAATGATGGCTCAGTTGTACTACCACCAAATGATGTTCGTCTCGCTTCTCTACAAAAACTTGAGGTGATACGTGATCGTTTTCCAGAATATTTTGAAGAGGGTAGAAGATTACTTCCTGATGAATATACGTCTGCGTACTTCCAAAAGGTGCGGACATGGCAAGAGACGTTACTCGGGCAGTATCCGATGACAGGGAGTGCAGAGTCCACGGGCATTGTTCGGAAGATTAAGCCTGAGAAATGAAACGCAGATTTTAACCTGTGGATGATTTCAATAACAATGGATTGTCATAGGCCTTATTCACTGGTCTTTGATCGAGGATGAGCATTTTGATAGGCCTTGTAGAGTGTATCTTGCGTTAAATCAGTGTAGATCTGTGTTGAACTTAAGGAGGCATGTCCTAAGAGTTCTTGAATATGTCTTAAATTTCCGCCGCCTTCTAAAAGATGGGTGGCAAAGCTATGGCGTAAGGCATGCGGCGTTGCTGTTGCAGGAAGACCCAACTCAAGCCGTAAGTTCTGTAAAGTACGTTCTGCCATAACAGGGTTCAGTCTTCCGCCCCGTATGCCACGGAATAGCGGCTGGCTAGCAGAGAAGGGATAGGGAGAGGCTTTAAGATAAGTCTCTATCTTTTGAATGACAGACGCCAAAACGGGGACGCGTCTTTCTTTCCCTCCTTTTCCTTTAATAAGAAGAGAGGGGGGCGTCCAATCCTTTCCATTTAAATTTAAAGCTTCGGAAATACGCAAGCCACATCCATAAAGCAGCATAAAGAGAGCTTGATCCCGTAGCTCTGTCCATGTTTCGGACTTTCGGTTCATAAGATTAAGGGATTGGATTTTTGATAAAGGACGAGGAAGTCGTTTATCTAAGCGGGGGGTTGAGATTGCCTCGAAAGCAAAAGAGGTGAGGTGACCGTGCCTTCTTAAATATTTTACAAAGGATTTTAAACTTGAAAGATGGCGTGCATTTGTGCGTTTACTGGAGTTTTTTCTAATGCGGGCCGCTAAGAAGGCGCGTAATTCCATGGGCTTTAAACTGGCAAAGTCTTTTATATTGAGGGGCGCGCCTTTGTATTCTGTCATAAACATAGCAAATTGTTTTAGATCAGAAAAATAAGCATGAACGGTATGCCACGAGGCTCGACGTTCATAAACCAACTTTTGATAGAAGGCTTCAAGGCAGGTTCTTAAATCTGTTGAGACTAATGATAGAGTTTCTTGAAGACGACGAAGGGCGCGTGCTTCCATTTTAAGAGGTCACAATTTTCTGCCCTGATTTTTTCCAGTCAGCCAAAAAATCAGAAAGTCCTTTATCAGTGAGAGGATGGTTATAAAGTTGACGTAAAACTCTTGGTGGAAGGGTCACAACATCAGCCCCTAAACGGGCAGCTTCTACGACATGGAGTGGACTTCGAATTGAGGCCGCCAAAACTTGAGTTTTAAAATCTGGGTAATTTTTGTAAATGTTGACAATCTGGTCGATGAGAGCCATGCCTTCTGTTCCCACATCATCAAGTCTACCAATAAAAGGAGAAATGAAGGTAGCTCCTGCCTTTGCGGCTAAAATGGCTTGAGCCGCTGAAAAACATAAGGTGACGTTTACGGAAGTTCCCTCTTGGGTTAAAGCTCGACAAGCTTTGAGTCCGTCAGGGGTGAGGGGGACTTTGATTGTGATATTGGGGGCTATTTTTGCAAGGTATCGTCCTTCGATGAGCATATCTTTGAGGTCTGTTGCTGTTACTTCTGCGCTTACGGGGCCGGGGACAAGAGCACAAATTTCAGCCAGAATGTCTTCAAACCGTCGATGAGCATGAGCGACAAGGGTTGGATTCGTTGTGACGCCATCTATAAAGCCAGTTTCTATAAGGGCGCGAATTTCCGTTACATCGGCAGTATCAACAAAAAATTTCATGAGTTATGATCCTTTTTAATTAAGAATGGATATAGTATGGGTTTGAACATATCTGATGTAAAGGCACCAAAAATTGTCTCTGTCCTTTTGCCGATTCCTGTAGACCATCCTTTTGATTATAAGGCTGATCAGGATCTTTTGCCAGGAACATTAGTCAAAGTTCCCTTGGGATCTCGAGAGCTTTATGGAATTGTGTGGACTGAAAAATCTCACTCTTCCTCTAAATCTTTAAAATCCATTGGGCGTGTTTTTGCAGGTGTGTGTCTGCCTGAAATATCTTTAAAATTCATTGACTGGGTGAGTGACTACACGATGTCTCCTCGGGGGCAGATTTTAAAGATGGTTCTTCCAGCTCCTGAAGTTTTTGAAGCCAAGGGGGAAAGCCTCTACGGTTTGGTAAAATCGCCTCAACGAATGACAGCAAAACGGCAAAAAGTCATTGATTTTTTTAAGGAATTTTCAATGTCATTTTCTTTAAGTGAGATTGCTGACAAGACAGAGGTGAGTGAAAGTATTTTAAAAAGCCTTGTTAAAGAAGGGGTTCTCTCTTTTCAAGGCGAACGTCCTTGGGTGATGCCTTCTGATTCTTCCTCGCAGTCTCCACAAAAACCTCATCTTTCCTTAGATCAGCTGGTGGCGGCAGAAGATATCAAGAGAAGCCTTGCGGCTGAAACATTTCATACCTTCTTGCTTGAAGGAGTGACAGGGTCAGGAAAAACAGAGGTTTACTTTGAAGCTATTGATTCAATCCTTAAAACGGGGGGGCAAGCCCTTGTGTTACTTCCAGAAATTGCTTTGACGGCTCAATGGTTGCAGCGATTTGAAGCAATTTTTGGCTTTCAGCCCGCACTATGGCATTCAGATATAAAAAAAAGCCAACGGCAAAGCATATTTCGAGCTATATTTGAAGGAAAAGTCCCCGTTGTTGTTGGGGCTAGATCCGCTCTCTTTCTTCCCTTTTTGGACCTGAAGCTGATTATTGTGGATGAAGAACATGATGGTTCTTATAAACAAGAAGAAGGAGTGATCTATAACGCGCGAGATATGGCGGTTATTCGCGCTCGGTTAAGTCAGGCGACTTGTGTTCTTGCCTCCGCAACGCCATCTCTTGAAACTGAACTGAATGTTCGTTCAGGAAAATACCGTCATATTCAATTAAATGATCGGTATGGAGAAGCTGAACCACCTGAAGTTAAGCTTATTGATCTGCGAAAAGTGCGAAAAAACGGTCAAGAATGGATTTCGGCTCCCTTACGCCAAGCTCTGCAAGAAACGGTTGCACGAGGGGAGCAGGCGATGGTTTTCCTTAATCGCCGGGGATATGCTCCTTTAATGCTTTGCCAAAACTGTGGAGATCGGCTTATGTGTCTCCAGTGTCATGTTTCTTTGGTTCATCACAAGTTGCAAAACAGACTTTTGTGTCATCATTGTGGCTATACGGCGAGTTTGCCTACGGCTTGTCCAGCGTGTCATGAAGAAGGAACCTATAGCTCTATAGGTCCTGGGGTTGAGCGCATCTATGAGGAAGTCAAAACTTTTCTCCCTGAGGCTCGGTGTGCATTGATGACAAGTGATCAACTCACAACGTCGCAAAAAGTTTTTGAACAGATTCAAAGTATTCAAAATCATGATGTTGATATTCTGATTGGCACGCAAATTATGGCTAAAGGACATCATTTTCCTCTCTTAACTTTGGTGGGGATTGTGGATGGAGACAGCGCTCTTTCAGGGAGTGATTTGCGAGCGTCAGAGAAAACCTTCCAGCTTCTTCATCAAGTCTCAGGACGATCGGGGCGAGAAAAACGAAAAGGTCAAGTGTTGCTTCAGACGCATATCCCTGAGCATGCCGTTATGCAGGCTCTAGTGCATCAAGATCGTGGCCAGTTTTTTGCCCTTGAATCAGATCAACGACTTCTCCATGGTTTCCCGCCTTATGGGCGGCTTTCAGCCTTGATTCTTTCAGGAAGACACCAACAGGAAGTTGAAAAAACAGCAAGAAAACTTGCCAGAACATTTCCTTTGACAGAGATAGCTGAATTATTGGGTCCCGCTCCAGCTCCTCTCCCTTTTTTAAGAGGAAGTTATCGTTGGCGCCTTTTGGTCAAAACCCCTAAAAATATTACTCCTCAACCTCTTTTGAAGAGGTGGCTGGCTCAAACGCCTCTGCCATCGTCTATAAGACTGCAGATTGATATTGATCCTTATAGCTTTTTTTAATATTAATGTTGATTTGTTCATATTTATATTTATATTTTAATTATTATTAATTTATTTCAGAGTTATTATGAAAAAGACATTAAAATTTCTTATTATTAATCTGTTTTTGTATCAAACTGTATGGGGCGCAAAAATTCCCTACGATCCTCAAATGGAAGAAATGTTAATACAGAAAAATTATGCTCTTCAGCCAGTAATGCAGATTTCAGAAGATAAAAAACCAGAAAATTCTCTCCAAAAACTGGAAAGAAGACCCCTTGTTAAGCTTCCCCTAACCCTAAAAGTTCCTCAACAATATGATCAAGAAGAAACGGAAGCTTGCAATTTTTTTTCACGCATCTGTGCCATGCTATTAAGTAAGAAGGGCAAAACTCATCTAAAAAGCATGTTCCTGGGACAAGACGATGACTTTGTCTACATTAAATTTCCTTCTCCGCAGCCCTTTGGTATTAAAAATATAGAAGATTTTTTAGAAAATTTTAGAGGTGTTTGTCATCAACGTTTTGATTTAGCTCAGCATCTTGTAAAGACGGTGTATAAAGTAGATAAGGCAATCATTTTGGAACATAAGCCTCTTGCTGAACTTACAAAAGCTTCTCCATGGTTTCGTCTTCTCGCAGCTGCTTATCAAAATCTCATAGAATTTATGGAAGAGGAAGAAGAAGCTTCTGAGGATGAAGATATGGGTGACTTTGACTTTCCTGCCACTGAGCTTAATGTCACGTATTCTGAAGGAGGAGAGTCTCCCCTAAACTCCACGACTATAGATATTCTTTCAGGAAAACCCGTTTTGTTTGATTTAGATGTAAAGGAAGCATTTGATAAAAAAGAATTTTTAAAAGACTTCCACACCATTTTTGATAACCCTATTGTTAATAATGATGGTTTTCATGCCAGAGCTCTATGTATTTCAAGGGAGAGTATTCGTTTTTTTAATACGCTTGAATCTGAAAAAGGGGTGCGTACCTCAAAAATGTTCGATAGTCGATTAAGCCTTAATGAAATTAAGGAGCTTATACAAAAGACACAACCTTTGCTTAGCGCTCTCTTAAAGGATAACCAAGACATTCTTCATGAAATGGGGAAAGGCAACTCAGATAGAGCAGTGCTCAAAATGCTGAGTGACAGGCGAGAGCAGACTCTTCTGGAAATAGCACAAGTTACAAGACTTACCCTTCCTGAATTTGATTCTTATCAGTCTGTAGATATTTTTCATTTATCTGCAGAAGAGTTTATGACGCGCTTATATGCAGAGTTAATGCAAGAAGGCTTTTTTCATTTAAAAATTTTAGATTTATAAATTTTGAGGGTTCATTCTTCCCTTAAGCCAAAGCTATATTGTCGACCAAGAAACGGCGAACATTGCGAGTTTTCATTTAGCCAACTTGAATTCTTTACTGATTTTCCTGATCTATTTAAAGTAAAAAATAGATATTTATAGATACCCAAAGATTCATGGGGAGTCAAAGGATTCCTACGGTTTTTTAAGGTACACTCTGTGCAGACGGCTACAAAACCAGTACGATCTATATCTTCTTTCAATAGAGAGGAGAAGGTTTGAAGGATACGAAAATAATTCGTTACGCTAGATAAATCCTCAGGCACAAACTTTCCTTCTGTGGTGAGAAGATAGCCATGCGCAACAATGTCTGCTAATAATTTAAAGGTTGCATAACCTGAAATTTTTGTGTTGAGAAGTTTACTATAGTCTATCGCTATGGGATTTCTAACTTGTATTATCGCTGGAAGGTCACATTCTTTTGAATTCATCGCCCATAAGCAAGTTGGAAAAAGAATGACTCCTAAAAAGGTTAAAAAACTTTTTATCATCAAAACACTCCTTTAAAAACAATAAAATAACATCAGTCTTAAATAAAGAAAAGACAGGGTAGGCTAAGCTTCTCAGGAGACTTAGCCAATAAAATACAACATCACCACTTTAGTTTTTCATTAATGTTTCTTAGATCACTAACTAGCGATAGCCTTTGCATACGCTTTAGCTTTTGAAGATAGCATCCTAAAAACTGCAAAAGAGAGCGCCTTGTGAAACCACCCTTGTGGGTTTGCACCAATGGCTTTACAAAAGAGACCCATAGCTCGGTCAATATGATCCTTCCTAAACAAACCATACATAATCTTCCCGTAAACCTTGGTATAATGATGGCGCGTATAAGGCCTGGTCTCACTGTTGGAGATATAGTAAGCAAACGGGAGTTCATCATCCTGGCTTCCTAAAAGTCGATTAAAAGTGATTTTAAAGCGCGTAAAGAAGCTTAAACGCTCCTTGGCTTGATAACGTTGAAGATGTGTGTAAAAGAGCTTGTAGTGCCGCAATTCATCAGCTGCAATTTTTTGACAAATGTGCTTGAGGAGTGGCTCATCCGTGGCATCTTTAATCGATGTGTAGAATGTACTCGTTCCAATTTCAACCATACAACGCGTCAGCAGCTCGGCTGCACAAGACCCACGGATCGATTCTGTCGCTTCCGTATCGATGGAAAATCCTTCAACATAAGCTTTAAAACGGCCTTCAAAGTCATAGGTGGGATCGGCTAGTTCGACCCATTTAGCGAGAACTTTTCCGTGTTTGATTTCATCTTTTACCCACCCATCAATCTCCTTATCAAAAAGGGGATCACTGGCAAAAACACCTCTGAGGTAAAGCCCATAGTCAGGACCATTGTGTTCAATAACGCTTCCCGCTTTGATTAGTCGTAGTAACTCAGGATTTACTTTTTGAGGATCAAATAAAGACCAATTGATATCTTCAAATTTCCATTTTTGAGACATTTTTTTTACTCTCAATCAATTTTTTGATGGGCGATAAGTTCCATAAGTTTGGCTCGAGAAATCTCTAAGTTTTGATCAGTTTGTTTTCGAGCTTCTGGTGTTTTACTATCAGCTAAATCTTCTAACAAATTGTTAATTTCAATTTCCAAAGATGACTTATCCATAGATTCAAGAGGAACCCCTTCCGTTACAAGAGCAACGCACCTTTCGGATGTCACTTCAGAAAATCCACCATCAATAAATATTCTAACCAAAATTTTTTCTTCCTCATAGATTGTAATGACACCAGGACGCAAAAGAGTCAGTAAAGGAGCATGCTGAGGTAAAATACCAATATCCCCTTCCGCCCCAGGAATTACTACCATACTCACCTCTTGATCAAAAAGGACTTTTTCAGGCGAGACTAAAATAAAGGGCAGGGTTGCCATTGCCTACACAACCTCTTTCGCTAAACGTTGGGCTTTTTGCACAACTTCATCAATCGTTCCCACCATATAAAATGCCATCTCAGGAAGGTGATCATACGCTCCCTCTGCAATGCCCTTAAAACCTGCGATCGTATCCTCAAGACGTACAAAAACACCTGGTGTTCCCGTAAAAATTTCCGCCACATGGAAGGGTTGTGAAAGGAAGCGTTGAATCTTGCGAGCGCGCGCCACCGTTAATTTGTCATTCTCTGATAGCTCATCCATCCCTAAAATGGCAATAATATCTTGCAAGGATTTGTATGTTTGGAGAATTTTTTGAACATCTCGCGCAACAGCATAATGTTCATCTCCCACAACCCTTGGATCCAAAATACGGGATGTTGAATCTAAGGGATCTACCGCTGGATAAATTCCGAGCTCTGCAATTTGCCGACTTAAAACCGTTGTTGCATCCAAATGCGAAAAGGCCGTTGCTGGAGCAGGATCAGTTAAATCATCTGCGGGAACATAAACGGCTTGTACGCTCGTAATGGATCCTTTTGTTGTGGAGGTAATTCTTTCTTGTAGCTGTCCCATTTCCGTTGAAAGAGTTGGTTGGTACCCTACGGCTGAAGGAATCCGGCCTAAAAGAGCTGAAACTTCTGCACCCGCTTGGGTAAAGCGGAAAATATTATCGACGAAAAAGAGAACATCTTGCCCTTCTTGATCACGAAAATACTCAGCAACTGTCAGACCTGAAAGCGCGACGCGAGAGCGAGCTCCTGGTGGCTCATTCATCTGTCCATAAACCAAAGCAGCTTTAGAGTTGCCTTTTTCAAGGTCAATCACTCCAGATTCTATCATTTCGTGATAAAGGTCATTCCCTTCCCGCGTCCGCTCTCCCACACCAGCAAATACGGAATATCCTCCATGCGCTTTGGCAATATTGTTAATTAATTCCATAATAATAACGGTTTTTCCGACACCTGCCCCACCGAAAAGGCCAATTTTTCCTCCTCGTACGTAAGGAGCGAGAAGGTCAACAACCTTAATACCTGTCACAAGAACTTCCGTTTCTGTAGACTGTTCCACAAATTTTGGCGCTTCTCGGTGAATGGGAAGATATTCAGTGGCTTTGATAGGACCTAAATCATCAATAGGCTCACCCACCACATTCATAATCCGACCAAGAGTTCCAGGTCCCACAGGGACACGAATAGGTTGACCCGTATCCATAACTTCTTGCCCGCGGACAAGGCCTTCCGTTGAATCCATAGCGATCGTTCGTACTTTTTGCTCTCCAAGATGTTGAGCAACCTCTAGAATAAGTCGCTTACCCTGGTTTTGCGTTTCAAGAGCATTCAAAATTTCAGGGAGAGTTCCGTCAAAAGACACGTCCACAACGGCGCCAATAATTTGAACAATATGCCCTTTAGATATGGGTGTTGCCATAGGTATCTCCTTTTGTCAGCTTAGGGCTTCAGCCCCAGAAATAATTTCAATAAGCTCTCGTGTGATATGAGCTTGTCGTGTCCGATTATAGGTAAGCGTTAGTTTGCGAATCATCTCACCGGCATTTCGACTGGCACTATCCATAGCTGTCATTCGGGCACCTTGTTCACTCGCCGCATTTTCTAAAAGAGCATTATAAATTTGCACCGTAATATTTTGGGGAAGAAGCTGATTTAAAATCGTTTCTTCAGTCGGTTCATATTCATAGATAGCCTTCATCGGTTGAACTTCTAGGGATTGTATGGAGAGAAGGTCTACCCGTATCGGAATCAGTTGCTCTTTCATCACTTCTTGAGTCATTGCTGACTTAAAGTGATTATAAACGATTGTGCAGATATCAAAAAGCCCATCTTGATACATTTTTAATAAACTATCGGCAACGTATTGAGCATCGGAAAAACGTAAACGAGGATGACCAATATCTGTAAAAGATTCCACAATAAGATGACCATAGTCTCGTAAAAGAGCTTCTCTTCCTTTGCGTCCCACACATAAAAGTTTTATTATTTTGCCTTGCTCTTCTAAAGAAACAATCAGTTTTCGTGCTTGACGAACAATGGATGCGTTAAAAGAGCCACAAAGCCCGCGATCCGAAGTCATCACAAGAAGAAGATGGGTATCGTTTTTACCTGTCCCGACGAGTAAGGGCTGAGGACAGTCAAAGGATTGAGATTTTGCTGCCAAGTCTCCTAGTATGACTTTCATCAAACGAGCATAGGGCCGACCCGCTTCAACAAATTCTTGCGCACGCCTTAGCTTGGCTCCAGCAACCATCTTCATGGCTAGGGTAATTTTTTGTGTAGACTGAACTGATCTTCTGCGATCGCGCAGTTCCTTTAGTGTTGTCATCAGACAAATATCTTTACAAAATTCTTAAAGAAATCATGGAGGCGTTCTTCTGTTTTTTCCGAAAGCGCCTTTTCTATACGGATGGTCTCTAAAATATCTGGCTGTTCAAGCCAAAGAGTCTTTAAGGCAGATTTTTCAAAACGGCTAACCTCACCCAGGGGAAGAGTATCTAAATATCCTTTTACCCCGGCAAAAATGGCAACGACTTGCTCTTGCACAGACAGAGGATTGTATTGGGGCTGTTTAAGAAGTTCAGTGAGGCGACTCCCTCGGTTGAGAAGTCTTTGTGTCGAGGCATCAAGGTCAGAGGCAAATTGAGCAAAAGCAGCCATTTCTCGATATTGAGCGAGCTCAAGCTTAATGGTTCCAGCGACTTGCTTCATGGCTTTAATTTGCGCGGCTGATCCTACACGACTGACAGAAAGTCCGACGTTAATCGCGGGTCGAATCCCCTTATAAAAAAGGTCTGTTTCAAGAAAAATTTGCCCATCGGTAATTGAAATCACATTCGTGGGAATATAAGCAGAAACATCGCCCGCTTGTGTTTCAATAATAGGAAGGGCGGTTAAAGATCCCCCTCCCTCTTTATCACTTAACTTGGCCGCCCGTTCTAAGAGACGTGAGTGAAGGTAAAAAACATCTCCAGGATACGCTTCACGCCCAGGGGGGCGCCGTAACAGAAGGGACATCTGGCGATAAGCAACTGCCTGCTTAGAAAGGTCATCATAAATGATAAGCGCATGCTGCGAATGATCACGGAAATATTCACCCATTGCACAGCCCGTATAAGGAGCTAAGTATTGCAATGGGGCAGGTTCTGAAGCTGTTGCGGCAACGACAATGGTGTATTCCATAGCGCCGTGCTCCTCAAGAATTTTCACAATCTGCGCAACAGTTGAACGCTTTTGACCGATGGCAACATACACGCAATAAAGCTTTTCAGATTCTGAGGCTGATGTGTTGGTTGTCTTTTGATTAAGAATGGCATCAATAGCAACAGCTGTTTTGCCTGTTTGTCGATCCCCAATAATCAGTTCTCGTTGTCCTCGCCCAATGGGAACCAAAGAGTCAACAGCCTTAAGTCCTGTTTGCATAGGCTCATTTACGGATTGACGCTCAACAATACCCGGCGCTTTCACATCAACGCGAGCCATCTTTACATCTTTAAGGGAGCCTTTCCCATCAATAGGATTTCCCAGCGCATCAACAACTCTACCTAAAAGACTTGGTCCTGTCGGTACTTCAACAATGCGTCCCGTTCGCTTAACCGTTTCTCCTTCACGGATTTCTTGATCGGAACCCAAAATAACGATGCCAACGTTATCTTCTTCCAAATTAAGTGCCATTCCAAGAACGCCACATGAAAACTCGATCAGTTCTCCCGCTTGAACTTTATCAAGTCCCCACACACGCGCAATACCGTCTCCAACAGAAAGGACCTGTCCGACTTCGTCAACTTCGGCATCTGTATCAAATGAGGCAATTTTCTTTTTTAAAATTGAGGAAATTTCGGAGGCTCGCAGTTCCATCTCCTACCCTTTCATGACTTGTCGAAGTTTATTTAATCGCGTTTTTAGAGACGCATCAACCATCCGTGATCCAATATGTAAAATAACACCCGCGATAAGGCCTTCTTTCACATCTTGCTGCAAGGAAACTTTCTTACCTAATTGAACTGTTAAAGAATCTTGTAGTTCTTCAATTTCCTTGTTCGAAAGCGTCATAGCTGTTTCTAAGACGCCTCCCACAATGCCTTCTGCTCCTTGAGCCCGAAGGGTAAAATTATCTAATATTGACATTAAATTTTGCAGACGATGATTTTGACACAAAATCATGAGAAATCGCCTCATTAGACTCCCAAGTTTTAAAGAGGAAACAAGACTTTCAACAACTTGATGTTGGATGTGAAGAGAGGCAATAGGACTAACCAAACGCGCCCAAAAGGAAGAGGCTTCTTGAAGATACCGATGGAGAAGTGTAGCTTCTGTTAAAATTGCTTTTAAGCTCTGGCTTTCTTGGCTTAACGTAAAAAGAACGCCACCATATCTCTTTGCAATTGCATCTCGTTTTGTCTCTGCCGCTGACACTGACCATGCCCCATTGAATTATTTATTATTTATTGGTTTACCATACTGAATCTTGCCTGACAACAGGGTCTCCTCTCAGGCTTAGGAAGAGTGTCTTCTTTTTAATAAGATAAACTCTTGGTCTAAGGGACTAGATGTTGTAGAGAATATAGAAAAAAATATTATAAATATGTAGAGATAATGACGCAAAAAAAACAAATAATATTATTTTTTATATGTTTTGATATATTTTTAGTGAATTTATTTGTATTTCCTTTGTATGGTGTTGATAACATTGAAGTATTAGAAGGTTCTGAAAATCCTCTTTCAAATGTGATTGTTTTACCCTTCCGAGATAATTTAAATTTTGATTTTTTAGGAAAGTCTAAACCTCAGGATATTCTTCAAATAGAACCTCAAATACCCATAAAACTTACTGAGAAAATAAGATTACTTTTTCGTCCTATTCTTCCTGTTCTCTACCAAATTAACACCTCTAAACTAAAGGGGCATGTTTTTGGAGTAGGAGATTTAAACCCACAATTTTATTTTTCTTCTGCTGTCCAAAAAACGTTTTCAATTGGCTTTGGTCCAGTATTTGCCTTTCCAACGGCAACACATAGCCAAATAGGAACTGGGAAAGTAAGTGCAGGACCAGCAATCGTATTCGCAGCTATGCCTACAAACTGGGTGTTTGGTTTTTATGCTAATAATCTTTGGTCTTTTGCGGGGGGCCGTAACCGCCCAAGTGTTAATGTGTTTAACCTTTCGGGTTTTGTTTATTATAACCTTTCAAATGATTGGTTTCTTGCGTCTACGCCTAATATAGCTGCAAACTGGAAAATTAGTGGATCAGAGAAATGGATTATTCCCGTTGGGGGAGGAATTGGACGTCTATTTAAAATCAATAATCAGTATGTAGTTGGTAGTATACAATATTTTTATAATGCTTTAGTCCCTTCAACTATAAAAACTAAATGGTCTATTCGCTTTGCACTTGATTTTGTTTTTCCCGAAAAAGATCCATTGTTTTTACCCTTTTAATTTTCTTTTGTTGTTTATTTTGATGAACGTTTCTTGCGTTTTGCAGAGGAGGAACCTGTGGGAGCTAATGTAATTGAGTTTGTGAAGGTATCGACTTCCTTTAAGATTACGCTTAAGGAATCACCAAGTGTATAGACTCGGCGATGACGGCGGCCGATGAGACAGTGTTTTTTTTCTTCGTAATGATAAAAGTCTTCGGGGAGATAAGACATAGGAATCAATCCATCCGCACCAGAATCTTTAAGAGTGACGAAAAGCCCAAAGGAAGTGACCCCATTGATGCGACCCTCAAAGGTCTCACCAACTTTATCTTTGAGGTAAACTGTAACGTATCTTTCAAGCGACGCTCTTTCCGCAGCTGCGGCCCGTCTTTCAGTAAACGAAACTTGTTCACCTATACTGTTGAGGTCAATATCCTTAGGAAGGCCATCTTCACCCAATTTCAAAGCGGCAACCAAACTACGATGGACGATAATATCGGCGTAGCGGCGAATGGGAGAGGTAAAATGGCTATATTTTTTTAAACTTAACCCAAAATGACCAATATTGTCAGGATGATAAAGAGCTTGAGCTTGGGTTCGTAAAGTGAGCTGATTAATCAGCTCTTGGTGAGGGGTATTCTGAGCTGCTTTTAGAAGATGTAAAAAAGAGCGTGGCGTAATGGCTTGAGATTTTGGAAATGAAAACCCTAATCCTTCTATAAATTCTTGGAACATGAGGATCTTTTCAGGGTTAGGAACATCGTGAATACGATAGATACAGGGAGCTTTAAGGGCTTCAAGCTGTTGAGCGGCAGCAACGTTCGCTAGAATCATAAATTCTTCAATCAAGCGATGGCTATCGAAACGTGGGCGAGGATGGATGTCTTGAATATGTCCTGCTTTGTCTAAGATAACTTGCTTTTCTGGGAGGTCTAAATCAAGGGTTCCTCTAAATTCTCTGGCTTTTTTGAGGAGAGCATAAGCGCCATAAAGGGGTCGGAGAACGGGATCAAGAAGAGGTATTGTCTGATCATCGGGGTTTCCATCAATTGCTTTTTGCACTTGGGTGTAGGTCAAGCGAGCGACAGATTGCAAAATACCACGCACAAATTGATAGTGTTTAAGTCTTCCCTTTGTATCAAGCCACAGATGAACGGCAAAACAGGCTTTATCTTCTTTTGGCCTTAAGGAACATAAATCATTCGAGAGCGCTTCAGGTAACATGGGGACAACTCGGTCCGGGAAGTAGATTGAATTTCCGCGTAAATAGGCTTCTTTATCAAGGGCACTGCCTGGTTTGACGTAATGGGAAACATCAGCAATGGCGACCATAAGGTGCCATCCTTTTACAGGATCATGGGTTGCCCACACCGCATCATCAAAATCACGGGCATCTTCGCCATCAATGGTGACAAAGGGGATGGATCTTAAATCTTCACGCCCTTCAAGGGGCAATGTGCGGACATGTTCAGCTTCGTTTAAAGCTTCTTGAGAAAATTCATGAGGGATTCCTTCTTGATAAATGGAAATAAGGCTGATTACGCGAGGATCATTTAAAGTCCCTAATTTTTTTATAATTTTTGCTTGTTTTGTGCGCAAATGCTGGCTGAGCTCGGCAAGGACGAGTTCTCCTTCATGGCCACTTTCCTGAGGATCGAGTAAGGACAAATCTTCTTGCCGTCTACGATCACAGGGCTGTACATAAAGTTTGCCCCGACTTTTGATAATGGCTCCCACTAGGGTTGCTGATTTTTTCACAAGTTTCTTTAAGAGGTGGGCTATATAATGACCGTTTTTATGGAGTTTTACGCGAACCAAAAGACGATCTCCAGGATTGACGCGCGCCGCTCCTTTGTCGGTGAGAAGAATGGGAGATGTGTTTTTGTGTGGTTCAACGGGTGTTAGTAGAACTTCACCTTCTTCAGAAAGCTCGGCAGAAACATTCACGAGAAGTACGGAGGGAAGATGGGTCTGAGAGTGGAGTTTTCTTTGATGGCCACGTTCAATAAGGCCTTCTTCTCCCATATTTTTAAGGAGGTCCTTCAGCCACAGTCGGTCTTGTCCTCTTAAGTTAAAAGCTCTGGCTATCTCACGTTTACCAACTTTCGTGGAGGAAGATTGAATAAACTCGAGAATATCTTGAGATGTAGGAAGATGTTTACCCTTTTTTACCACGACCACCTTTTGCTTTCTTAGAGGGCGCCGCTTTTTTAGCTGCAATAAGTTCAAGGGCTCGTTCAAGATCAATGGTGAGAACGTCATCCGTTTTTTTGAGAGACACAAACGTATTGGCGAATTTTATATAAGGACCGAAACGCCCAATGGCAGCTGTGATGGCTTCTTTTGTTTCAGGATGGAGGCCAACTTGTCGAGGAAGAGCAGCAAGAGAGAGCGCGGCTTCTAACGTTATGTCATGAGGAGAGGTTCCTGTAGGGAGGGCCACTCGTTTTGGTTTTTCTTTTTTCGAAAGGGCTTCTCCAAGTTGTATATAAAATCCGTAAGGTCCTTTTTTCACCATAACAGGGATGCCTGTTCCTGGTTCAGTTCCTAAAACTCGCTCAAAGGGTTCTTCCGTACCTTGTGGAGTTCCTTCCTCAGAAGCGAGGAGAGGTCGTGTGAATTTGCACTCTGGATAGTTTGAACAGCCGATAAAAGCGCCAAATTTACTCAAACGTAATCCTAACTGACCCTTTTCACAGCGTGGGCAAACATGGGGATCATTACTATCCGTAGAGGGAGGAAATAAAAATGGTTCTAAATCCTTTTGCAGTTGTTCAAGAACTTGCTGAATTTTAAGCTCTTTTGCTTGCTCGGTGGCGGTATGAAATGAGGTCCAGAATTGATTGAGAACATCTTTCCAAAAGAGGTCACCACTCGAGATTTCATCGAGTTGTTCTTCAAGTTGGGCTGTAAAATCATATTCTACGTATTGGCGAAAATAATTCATTAAAAAAGCTGTAACGATTCGCCCTAAGTCCTCTGGTTGAAGAGCTTTTTTTTCATTTCGTACATACTTCCGTTCTTGGAGGACTTGCAGAATGCGAGCATAAGTAGAGGGCCGACCTATTCCCAATTCTGTCATTTTTTTCACAAGGCTCGCTTCTGTATAGCGAGGAGGAGGCTGGGTAAAATGTTGCTCAGGCAGAATTTCTTGTTTTTCAACGACTTCCTTTTCACGAAGCGAGGGAAGAAGCTTGTTATCATCTTCTTCAACTTGATCCTCATCAATGCTTTCTCGATAGAGTATTAAGAAACCGTCAAAAGCGAGGATAGATCCAGTTGCACGGAGCACAATCTTTTGTCCTTGAGAGGCCACATCAACACTTGTTTGATCAATCTCAGCGCTTGCTATTTGAGAAGCCATCATTCGCTTCCAGATAAGATCATAGAGTCGAAAAAGATCTTTATCCAAATACTGAGAAATATCTTGAGGTTTGCGTGCTAGATCTGTAGGACGAATAGCTTCATGGGCTTCCTGTGCGTTCTTAGCTTTGGTTTTATATTGGCGG
Organism: Alphaproteobacteria bacterium; assembly: GCA_017992885.1. Taxonomy (GTDB): domain Bacteria; phylum Pseudomonadota; class Alphaproteobacteria; order UBA9655; family UBA9655; genus UBA9655. The sequence continues at coordinate 2,968 of JAGONT010000030.1, read as the reverse complement.
GGACTTGAGGGGAGGTACTGACCTCCAAAGGTGTCCTTAATAACGTCCCGACAAGCCGTAATAGCACTTGCTTCGACCTGAATACTGTCGGTACGCATATAGGTAATCAAACCGGTTGTTTCACCGCTAACAGCTATGCCTTCATAAAGTTTTTGGGCGAGCTGCATGGTTTTTTTCGGGCTAAATCCTAATTTTCGAGAGGCCTCTTGTTGAAGGGTTGATGTAATAAAGGGGGGGCGTGGATGGCGTTGAACTCGCTTTTTTACAATGGAGGCAATATGGTAACTTTCAGCTGCGATTTTTTGTTCAGCCTCACGTGCATCTTTTTCTGTGGGAAGAGAAAATTTATTAAGTTGTTTTCCTTCTAAATGAGTTAGCCGCGCGGTAAAAATCTTCTTTTCCTCTGTGAGGAACTCAACATCAACAGTCCAGTATTCTTGAGATTTAAAGGCTTCGATTTCATTTTCTCTCTCAACCACAAGGCGTAGCGCCACGGACTGGACGCGACCTGCCGAACGGCTACCGGGCAGTTTTCTCCACAGTATAGGGGAAAGGGTAAATCCAACAAGGTAGTCAAGGCTAAGACGGGCTAAATAAGCTTCGACCAACTGACTATCAATGTCTCGAGGATGAGCTAGGGCATTTGCAATTGTTTCTTTTGTGACGGCATTAAAAGCGATACGCTGAGATTTGACGTTTTTTAAAATACCTTTTTTGGAGAGGATTTCTTGAATGTGCCAAGAAATGGCTTCACCTTCTCGATCAGGGTCGGTGGCAAGGTAGAGGTTGTCTGCCCCTTTCAGGGCTTTGATGATTGTATCAAGATGCTTTTTAGCCCGTTCATCAACTTCCCAAATCATGGCAAAGCCTTCATCAGGTTTTACGGATCCTTCTTTTGAAAGCAAATCGCGCACATGGCCATAACTTGCGAGGACGGTGTAGTCCTTGCCTAGATATTTCTCAATTGTTTTTGCCTTTGATGGAGATTCAACGACAACAACATTCATGATCATTTCCAATCTTCTTTAAGGGAGACCTTGCCGCCTGGAAGGCGCTCAAGGCGTCCTGCAATTTCCATTTCGAGGAGAATGCTCCATACATCTGATGCCGACAACTGACACTCTCGGATCAATTCGTCAACACATATCGGAACAACACTTAAATTTTCGTTAATAATTGTCCGCGCTTTATCTAGATTGGGACGTAAAAGAGGTGTATTAACAGAAGGGGAGGTTTCTTCAAGGTGTAGTGGTGTTGAGGGCAAAATTTCTTTTTCGATGTCTTCAAGTGTTTCAACGAGGGTAGCCCCACTTTTAATTAACTGATTGCAGCCTCGAGAGCGAGGATCAAAGGGATGTCCAGGGATGGCAAAGATTTCTCGTCCTTGCTCTAAGGCATAGCGCGCTGTAATAAGTGAACCAGACTTAATAGCCGCTTCAACAATCAAAAGACAGCGAGAGATTCCGGAAATAATGCGATTGCGTCGAGGAAATAGGGTGGCTTGGGGTTGTGTGCCAAAAGGGGATTCAGCTAAGAGGACGCCTTCTTCAGCAATGCGAGCATAAAGAGCTTCATTTTCAGGAGGGTAAATTACATCAAGACCGCCGGCAAGAACGGCAATGGTTCCATGAGGAAGACCTGCCTGATGAGCAGCTGCATCAATTCCTCGAGCGAGCCCAGAAGGAATAACCCAACCTTGCTTTCCAAGACCATCGGCCATTTGCTGAGCCATTTTTTTTCCCATAGCAGAAGCATTTCGAGCTCCTACAATAGCAAAAAGAGGTTTTTGCAAAAGCTCAAGACGTCCTTTAACCGTAAGGACAGGAGGAGCTGAATCAATATGACGGAGAAGAGGAGGATAAAGGGGATTATTGAATGTGAGAATTTCAGCGCCAAAAGCACGTGTGGCGACAAGCTCATTTTCAACTTCAGCAAAAGAAGCGATTTTTAAGGGGCGTTTTAATCCACCTTGAGAGGCTAAGTAAGGCAAGGCTTTTAGAGCTTGTTGCGGCGTGATATATCGTGTGAGGAGACGATGAAATGTCAGAGGCCCAACATTTTCAGATCGTGCGAGTTGAAGCCAGCTGAGAAGGTCTTCCTCAGACTCATGAAGGATTTGCGGTATTGATGTCGCCAATTACTGGTTCTTTCCCTGAGGCTAAGCGCGCGATATTCTCACGATGGGTCAATATGAGCAGAAGAGCAATTGTTAAGCAAGGAATCACAAGCTCTGTATCCGTTAAGAAAACAGCATAAAGAGGGCTTAAAAGCATAGTGACAAGAGAAGCTAAAGACGAGTAACGGGTGATTGTTGCTACCATAACCCAGGTCATAAGACAGCTTATGGCGAGAGGCCAATTTAAAATCAGAATGACACCAAAAGCAGTAGAAACTCCTTTTCCTCCCTGAAATTTTAACCAAATGGGCCAAATATGGCCAACGATCGCGAGAATGCCTGCAAATAAGGCAAGAGAGGGAGCAAAAATAAGGGAAAAAATAACGGCGATACTTCCTTTAAGAGCATCAAGAAAAAGAGTGAGAAAGGCGGCGCCCTTATTTCCCAAGCGCAAAATGTTGGTTGCGCCAATCGTATGTGATCCAGTTTGACGTGGATCTGGAAGCTTATAATAGCGACTGACTAAAAGTCCGAAAGGGATAGATCCAAGAAGATAAGAAATGAAAAGGGTGATGATTTCCAGAAAAATATTAGGTGTCATGGGGCTTCTTTGCCTCTTGTTAAATGAATATTCTTAAATGCATTTTAAAATCTAATACATATCTGTGGCTTTCTCAAACCCAAAAAAAATGATAAAATTATAACAGGTAATTTTTATCCATAGACTTAGAGTCCGTCCAAAGACTTTTTGAATAAGTAGGTCGATTTATGGTTCACTGCACCTAAGCCAAAATAAAGGAGGTGTTTACAATGTGGGCCAAGGAAAACCGACCTATCTATAATCGAGATCAT
>JAGONT010000058.1 GCA_017992885.1 Alphaproteobacteria bacterium | reverse complement strand
ATGACTCTATGGACACAAAAGGCAAATTTGAATTTGATCGGGAAATAAATTTTTGTCGTTTAACATCAACCCTCAATTTACATCGTAAGGAGTAAAGCTTTTATGTTTACTACCTCTCTCACTGAATTACGAAAAAGATCGAAGACTAAAAAAATCCTTCAAGGTGTTTTTCAAAGGCCATGCTATGAGCAGTGCTGTGAAATTTCTTTTATAATTTTCCAGGAATTGAAGGCTCATTACGAAGCAGCTCAAAATCATTTCGATGACAATAAAAAATGCAGTTCAAAAAAGAGCCAATTTCAGTTCTTGACTTATGTCATAAAAAGAAATATTTTTGTGTCTAATGACACGTTCAACAAACTACGAAAAAAGTCAAAGACTAAACAGAGCCTTCGATCTTCTTGCCAATGGCTATACTGCACCTCGTGCTGCAGAAGAATTGGTTGGGCAATTTGGCATATCTCCTCGCCAAGCTTCCCGATATCTCCTGGAAGCTCAAGAGGCTGGGAACCCTGTACCTATTGCAGAGCCAACTATACCTATGACCATCAAAATCCCCCAAGACATCGCTCTGAAGATTCGTACTTACGCTCACATACACAATCTGACTATCGGAGACCTTATAACTCATTCAGTATTAGCTTACCTTGCGAGCGAGGGATATCATGGCTGAGGGTTTCCAGCAAAATCGTCAGATTTTTTTGGAACCGCATTTTGATCGTTACTTGGAAAAAAAACTTGAGCAAACCTATGAGGTTGTTGTTCCAAAGCAAAGTCGTGCTTTGGGAAAACTTTGTGTATTAAAGGAAAAAAATCATGAAGATAGCCGCAATTTACAGCCGGGTCTCATCAGACAGGCAAAGGGAAGAAGGAACCATTGCCAGCCAAACAGCAGCCTTAACGGAATTTGCAAAAACCGAAGGATTTGAGGTTCCAGAGGAATGGATTTTCCAGGATGATGGCTGTAGTGGTGCAAGCCTTATTCGACCTGGACTTGAACGTGTTCGTGATTTAGCTGCAGAGGGGCAAATCCAAGCGGTTCTTATTTATTCTCCAGACCGACTGAGCCGCAAGTACGCCTATCAGGTTTTGCTTACAGAAGAATTAGCTCGCCAGGGAGTGGATGCAATATTTATTAAATCCCCACAATCTGAAACCCCAGAAGACCAACTGTTGCTTCAATTCCAAGGAATGATTGCTGAATATGAGAGAGCACAAATTCAAGAGCGTACGCGTCGTGGTAAAATACATCGAGCAAAACAGGGGCAAATTAGCGTATTATCAGGCGCTCCTTATGGATATCGATATAAAAAAAAGAGAGATGATGGCACCCCTGCTTGTTATGAAGTCATTGAATCTGAAGCTGAGGTTGTGCGAATGATATTTGAGCTTTATACTGTTACTGGATTGAGTCTAAGCAAAATTTGTCAACGGTTAAGTGATCTCGGTTATCCTACTCAAAAGAAGAAAGCCTATTGGAGAACCTCAACTATTAGTCAAATACTTCATAACCCAGCCTATAAGGGCACAGCGTGTTTTGGAAAAACTACTGCAGCACAGCGCAACAAAAAAATAACACGTCCTATCCGTTTGCGAGGAGGAGTTCCAGTTAATACTAACCCACTCTATAAATTGCCACCAGAAAAATGGATTGAAATTCCAGTTCCAGCTTTAATAGACGAGGATACTTTTGCAATTGCTCAAGAATTATTTAAAAAAAATAAAAAACTTTCAGCACGAAGGACAACTGAGCCTAGCATTCTTCAGGGAATTGTATATTGCCAGAAGTGTAGTTATACTCTAAATCGGGCATCGAAGAAATCAGCTAATAAACAAACAGTCTGGAGCTATTATAGCTGTACAGGATCACAGGCATGGAAGTTCCCGGATAAAAAAGCCATTTGTGATCAAAAGCCAATACGGCAGAAAATATTGGACGACATCGTATGGTCTGAAGTTATTAAACTGATCGAAGATCCTACTCTTATTCAGGCTGAACTTGAGAGACGTTTGGAAGTGGCACAAAAATCTTCTCCTACAAAGCGCCGACAAGAAACACTTATGTTAGAGCTAACACGAGTGCGAAAGAGCATAGAGCGCCTACTCAATGCCTATCAAGACGATCTCCTTTCTCTGGATGAACTTCGCACTCGGCTCCCTGAACTGAGGAAGCGAGAGAAAATCGTAAACACTGAGCTTCAATCTGCAAGCACTCAAGCTGCAAATGATCTAGTTTATCTAAAGTTAGCGGAGACTCTTTCTTCATTTCAAAACCGCTTACATGCAAATGCTAAAAGCCTTGACACTTTAGAGCGCCAGAAAATCGTCCGGCTACTTGTTCGTGAAGTTGTGGTTGGTGATGACAAAATTATAATCCGTCACTCTATCTCAGGGCGTCAATTCCCTGGTGAACACAATAAGAGCACCCCTTCTAATTCTCATAGCTCACCAGAAAAGGAAACTGCTAATGCAAATTCCCTTTTGTGTCCATGGAGTCATCGCCTTAATGCCCCTGGATCAAGAGATGGGACGAATCAAAGATGTTTTTTATGCCAGATTTATGGATGACTGGGTCGTTCTGACGAAAAGTAAGACGGCCTTACGTAAGGTGATCAAACTAACCCATCAAATTGTTAATTCACAAAAATTACATCTTCACCCGATGAAGACTTACATTGGCAAAATAAGGCATGGCTTTAATTTCTTAGGCTATTATTTTGACGATAAAAAAATTCTCCCTGCAAAAGAAACCATCAGGCGTTTTCACGAACGTGCTGCCGCGCTTTACGAGCGCCCGCGAACAAATATCACGTCTGGGCGATATATGAAATCTCTCAATACACGAGACATATCTCTCTATCAGGTTGATGAAGGAGCTCCAAAAGATGAGGATTTCAAAAATATCCTCTTACCTCTTCTGGCGGCAGCTCAACAACCTGAGAGACTAAAGCGGCTGCGGAAGTACATCGATCAATGGACGTGCTGGCTAAAGTTGGGACTCACGATGATTAAAGAGCTTGAAACCTGTGTTCACGCTTTTCTGCCCTCGCTTTTTTTACATTGGAGCGCGGGCGCCCAGACGGACTCGTCTGGGGTATCGCGCTGACGTTCCTATTTTAGTTCACAAACGAAATGTGAAGTGCATTTAGCACACCCTCGAATATGGGCGCGCCGCCGCCGTGCATACTCCCTCTTTTTTTATATTTTTGAAATAAATTTCCTTCTGACAGCTCGTCCATAGATTCGGTAGTTAAATAATCATACCAAGCTAAATTATCCCGTCCACCCCAAGTGAAGAATATACCCAGAGGGCCCTGTTCTGGTTTCCAGTCGTCCATAATTGGCTTGAAATGCGAAGCCGTGGTGTCGAGATCCTTTGCAATCAAGAACCGTGGCGCAAACCATATCTCGACCTTCTTGGCATTTTTAGAGTTCTTTCCCTTGCGGTACCCCATGTTAATGCTCAGATCTTCTTCTGTACCACCACATTTTGAAAGGCCAAATTCTCCTTTTAGGGGATGTTTTAACCCTGATATCAGCAGTTCAATTTTCCCATTATCGCTGTTGGGATCTGGTTTATAAATCAATTCGCCCTTATAAAATTTATTAAATACCTCTATTTGTTCTTGAGTGGTTATATTATAATGTACTTTTAAGCCTTCTAAAAAAGCAGATCTTGTATTGAATGCAAACGCTTCTTCTTTGTTAAATTTTTCTGTGTCTGTTGCTAAAATGTGTCGAAATACTTTACAAATAAGCTCAATATTGATTGGATATTCTCCATCGTCAATTGCTTGTTGATAAATAGCCATATTTAAAATTTTCTTCACCAAAGGCTTTGGCAATTTAGAGAATTCGCCGACATTACTGATCTGTTTTTTGTTCTTATCATCATACCCCGTCCATGGGATTTCTTCTTTCCATGGAACTTGCTTTGTCTGTGAAATTGTTAAGTTGTTCTTGTCTTGATCATCCTCCTTCATAGCATAACTTGCCTGGGAAGAGGCAAAACTGAGGGCGACAATCAAAGAGGTGGAAAGAAGTTTAAGTTGGTTTTTCATAACAATCATCCTTTAATAAAATATAACAACACTTGATATCTACATAGTTATTATGTTTAAGAAATACAAGAGTATTTTTGTTGTTGATTCACATTTTTTAACAGCATCAAGCGGCAATGTCTTTATCCTCAGCAACAACTTCCAAACCATCAGTAAATTTGATACCTAAAATAATTTTTGGCAATTGATTATTCCCATCAAGTTTCCTCCAGCTCTTCTCTGCATCCTTGATCAGCTTGAAAACCATGATGAACGCAGTCTCTCGGCCTAAGCATCCTTTAGAGCGCTTGGTTCGATGCTTGACCGTTGCAAAGGTGCTTTCAATAGGATTGGTGGTGCGAATATGCTTCCAATGCTCGGCAGGAAAATCATAAAAGGCGAGAAGTTCACCACGATCCTTGGTCAGACAAGCTGTTGCCTGAGGATATTTTTTCTCATACTTTTCAACAAACAAATCAAAGGCGACGTTTGCATTTTCCTTGGTTTCAGCCATCCAGATATCGTGTAGATCCGCCGTTGCTTTACTTTGGAGAGATTTGGGGAGCTTGTTCAAAACATTCCCTGATTTGTGAAACCAACACCGTTGCTGACTCGTTTGAGGCCACACTTTCTCCAAAGCATTCCAAAAACCCAAAGCGCCATCACCAATGGCTAATTTTGGTGGGATGCTCAGTCCACGTGCCTTCAAATCAAGCAAGAGCTCTCCCCAGCTTTGAGAACTTTCACGGTACCCATCAATAAAGCCAACCAGTTCCTTCTTGCCTTCAGGCGTTGCCCCAATAATGACCAGTATGCATTGTTTGTCATCATCCAGGCGCGCTTGGAGATAAACGCCGTCAGCCCAAACATAAACATAGTTTTTGCTCTCCAAACGCCGCTTATTCCATTGATCCAATTCCTCTTTCCATTGTTTGCGCAATCGAAGCACCGTATCAGCCGAAAACCCAACCACATCTTTGCCAAGTAAAACAGGCATGACATCTGAGAAGTCCCCTGAGGAGATACCTTTCAAGTACAGATAGGGAAGAGCCATTTCAATGCTTTTGCTGCGCCGAACATAGGGAGGAAGGAGCTTGGAGGTAAAGCGGATCGCATCTTCTGCTTGACTGCTCTTACGATCTCTTGAGCGAGGAACCTTGATAGGGATAGCTCCAATGCCTGTCACCACCTTCCTCTCTGGCAAATGCCCGTGCCGCACAACCCGCTTGCGACCATCCTCCAATTTCTCACCAGAATGGCTCTCTAAAAAGGCCGAAAATTCAGCTTCAACGGCTTGTAAAACAAGGGCTTGTGCACCTCGGCGTAAAACTTCTGTGAGATGGTCCTTAAATTCTCCTGGCTGAATCAGCTCAATTACATTATCTTTCTTCACGGCGTATCATTCCTTTCCTTTTGAAGGGTTATGGCAGGTCTTTCACCGCCATGATACGCCACCTCCTATTTCAGCTCCATCACCAACTTTTGCGAATAACTCGCTTGGAACGGCCTTCAGTCTTTATATGGGGCACACAACACGAAAAACGAAAGTGAACGTTTTAGACGGGACAGAAGCACTGAAACATTTTTTGTCTTTGAATGATTTTGGAATAGCACGTGAAAAAGAGGGTAAAAAACTTTATCCGAGAACTCCTTTAGGGCGTTGGCCGACACCAGGGCAACATTCTTTGGTTTTACTTCAACAAGCCGTTGTGAATGCTGGAGCAACAGGACTCCGAGAAGAAGGTCTAATGGGCGTTAATGGTCCTCCAGGTACGGGGAAGACGACTCTTCTGCGGGATTTTATCGCTTCGATTTTGGTTAATCGCGCGAGGGAAATGGTAAAATTTGATGATCCTGAAACGGCTTTCCATCATAAAGGAAGGATGGGAGTTGGAGCTGGAAGTTCATTCATTCATGTTTATGACATAGATCCTTCTCTTAAAGGG
>JAGONT010000004.1 GCA_017992885.1 Alphaproteobacteria bacterium | reverse complement strand
GAGTGAACCGCAAAGCAAGACAAAGCCACAATGGAGGGCAGTTCTCTACCGATCTTCAAGCAGGCTATGTGTGGTCGTTGAAACACTTAACGGTGCAACCTTATGCGGATGCAACCTATATGTTCGTTAATGAAAGTGGATTTAGAGAAAAAGGCGCGCAAAGCTTAGACTTTAAGATTAAGGGTCGGATGTCCCAATTCTTTAGAGGAGAGATTGGTGCGCAAGTCTACAAGACCTATGTCTTGCGTGATGCACTGGTTCGTCCTGCCTTGCAACTTTCCTGGGTACATAAGCGGTCCATGGGCCCGAACTCCGCAAAAGTTCAGGGGGGCCTCGTCGGTCAAGCCCAATCTCTGAGTGTTGCAGGAGACAATCGCACCCGCAACCAAGTGGCCCCCGGTCTTGCCCTAACCGTCCAGTTTGCCAAAGGCTTGTACATCATCGGTAACGTCAGCTCTCAATTCGGCGGTGGCCAAAAACTCGGCGATGCTTTGATCCGCGTGGGGTATGACTTTTAGGGATCCAAAAAAGAGGAGAGATAGCTTCTCTCCTCTTTTTTCTTCTTTTGCAAAGATTTTTCTTTTCTTACTCACCTCTTAAATCTTATCTTATATCCATTGAATTTGAAGATACCCTATTTCATACTGACGTGTATCATTCTTGCGCAGCTGGGAATCCATGAAATAGTTGTTTTGTTATAGATAGTTTGAGTGGATCCTCGCATGTCAAAGGGATGACACCAGAGAAAAACAAAATACGGTATCTTCAGGTCTGATGGATATACCTTTTTTGACTAAAATAGTTTTTCAAGATTTGAGAGATAGATGAGCTTCCTTCCTCCTTTCACAGCACCCGCTCTTCTGACAAATGTCCCTGATGGATATGATGCCCTCCTTTTATCTGAGCTTGCGGAACGTGAAGATCGTGTTGTTTATATAGCTCGAGATGAGGGAAGAGCTGTGCGTCTGAAGCAGCAGCTCACTTTTTTTGACTCAAAACGTGACGTCTTATTCTTTCCGAGTTGGGATTGTTTACCCTATGATCGCGTCTCTCCCCATCCTGATGTTTTAGCTCAAAGACTAAACGTTCTTACTTCTCTTTTTGCCGAAAAAAAGTCTTATCTCCTTATTACAACCCTTCAAGCTTTTCTCCAAAAACTTCCTCCGCATACAGCCCTTGAGGGAAGAACCTGGACGCTTGAACAAGGCCAAGAAGTCTATCACAAAGACTTTCTTGATTTCCTTCTTAAAAATGGGTACGTGCGTCGAGAGATCGTGCGGGAATGGGGAGAGTTTGCTGTTCGCGGTGGGTTACTGGATTTATTCCCTCCCGGCTATTCTCAACCCTTTCGGTTGGATTTTTTTGGAGATTCGCTTGAAAGTTTAAGAACGTTTGATCCTCTTTCTCAGGTAAGTACAGGAAAAGCTGAAAGCTTAACTTTGAAGCCGATGGGAGAGGTGAGCTTAACGTCTGAAACCATCGAACGATTTCGTAAGGGTTATCGGAAGGAATTTGGGACACCTGATCCTAAAGATCCTCTGTATTTAGCCATATCTGAAGGACGACCTTATGCAGGGTATGAACACTGGCTCCCTCTTTTTTATGATCAGCTAGAAACGCTAACAGACTATACAAAAGGCGCTCTTTATTGCCTTGATGACCATTTGCAAGATGCGCGTAACGTTTATATGGAGCAAATTCAAGATCATTATCAAACTCGTCTTCAGTTTAAATCTCTTGAAAAGCAGGGAATTCCTTATCATCCTCTTCCGCCTGAACGTCTTTATAGAGGAGAGGAAACATGGGAAACGCGCCTCTCTTCTTTTCGTAAACTCACATTGACTCCTTTTTCACATCCAGATTTCAAAGGCAATATTGTGGATGCGAAAGGGAAAGTAAGTCCTTCCTTCGCCAACGTTCGTGTGTCTCGTGATAATCTGTTTGATTCCGTTAAAACGACTTTAGAAGCTTACCAAAAAGAGGGGAAAGCCATTCTTCTTGTTGGCATGACTCATGGATCCGCTGAACGGCTTGCTCACATCTTAGAAGAACATCATTTTGCACCTCTCAAGCGAGTTCAGTCTTTTTCAGAAGTATTAAAAGATAAAACACCCGCCTTGGGTGTTTTTGAAATGGATCGTGGATTTGAAGTTCCTGGTTTGGTTGTGTTGACGGAGGAAGATATTCTTGGGGAAAGGATGGGGCGTCCTCTCAAGTCTAAAAAGCGAAGTGACCTTTTTATCCAAGAAGTTTCTACGCTACAAATGGGTGATCTCGTTGTTCATGTGGAACATGGAATAGGACGCTATGAAGGTCTTAAGATACTAAATGTAGCTGATTTTCCTCATGACTGTCTCGAGATTATTTATGATGGTGGCGATAAACTTTTTGTTCCTGTTGAAAATATTGAGGTTTTATCCCGTTATGGAGCTGCAGATACCTTAGCAGCTTTAGACAAGTTGGGAGGCGTTGCTTGGCAAGCCCGTAAAGCGCGCGTTAAAAAGCGACTGAAAGAAGTTGCAGAGTATCTTTTAAAAATTGCAGCGAAGCGAAAACTACATGTCGCCGATGTTCTGCAAAAGCCAGAAGGTTTTTATGAAGAATTTTCAGCGCGCTTCCCTTACCCCGAAACAGACGATCAACTTTCCGCTATTGAGGATGTGTTTAAAGATTTAGAGGAAGGAAAGCCCATGGATCGGTTGATCTGTGGAGATGTGGGCTTTGGTAAGACGGAAGTGGCTCTTCGCGCTGCGTTTGTTGCCGCTTCTTGTGGCAAACAAGTTGCAGTCATTGTGCCGACGACTCTTCTCGCCCGTCAACACTATCAATCTTTTGTTTCTCGCTTTAAGGATTCAGGAATCAAAGTTGCTCAACTCTCGCGCTTGGTGAAACCCAAGGAAGCGTCTCGTGTTAAAGAACAACTGAAAAAAGGGGAAGTTCAAATTATTATTGGGACCCATGCTCTTTTGGCAAAATCTGTAGAGTTTCAGGATCTAAGCCTGCTTATTGTCGATGAAGAACAACATTTTGGCGTGTCCCAAAAAGAAAGACTTAAAAATCTTAAAACAGATGTTCATGTCTTGACCCTTACAGCAACGCCGATTCCGAGGACGCTGCAGATGGCTTTGGCAGGTGTTCGCGAAATGAGCTTGATTACCACACCCCCCCTTGATCGAATGGCTGTACGAACATTTGTTTTGCCCTTTGATGGGATGGTGATGCGAGAGGCTATTTTACGTGAACAATTCAGAGGAGGACAAACTTTTTACGTTTGTCCTCGGATTGCAGATCTTGATAAGGTTGCAGAACGCCTTCGTCAATTTGTTCCGGAAGTAAAATTTGCCGTTGCTCACGGACAAATGACGCCGACGATTCTTGAGAACGTGATGTCAGATTTCTATGATGGTGCTTTTGATGTTTTGTTAAGTACGAATATCATAGAATCAGGTATCGATATTCCAAGGGCAAATACGATCCTAATTCATCGCGCCGATTTGTTTGGTCTTGCGCAGCTCTATCAACTAAGGGGGAGGATAGGTCGAGCAAAAGTCAGGGGGTATGCCTATCTTACCTATCCTGCTGGGCAGATTTTATCTCCCCTTGCTCAAAAACGTCTTGAAGTGATTCAATCCCTCGATACCCTTGGGGCGGGCTTTACCCTTGCAAGTCACGACATGGATATTCGTGGTGCGGGTAATCTTATTGGGGAAGAACAATCAGGCCATATTCGTGAAGTTGGTGTTGAACTTTATCAGCACATGTTGGAAGAAACGATGGCATCTCTTAAAAGCGAAGGGATGGGGGAGCCCTATGTGTCCTCAGAGTGGATCCCGCAAATCAACTTGGGGCTTTCCCTGCTCATTCCAGAAAATTATGTTGCTGATCTGGGTCTTCGTTTAAATCTTTATAAGCGCTTGTCCGATCTTAAGACACGGGAAGAGATTGATCAGTTTGCGATTGAACTTATTGATCGGTTTGGTCCTCTTCCTTCTGAAGCCCAAAACCTTTTAGAAATTATCTACCTCAAATCTTTATCTCGCCAAGCGAATGTTGATAAGATTGAGGTGGGTCCAAAAGGTATTTTGATTGGGTTTCATCAAAATACTCCCAAAAACCCCAGTTTATTAATTGACCATATTGCTCAACAAAGAGGCACAGCAAAAATTCGGCCCGATCAAAAAATTGTGTATATAAGGTCCTTGGAAACTTCCCAAAGTCGCCTCCTCGGCACCCGCAAAATTTTAGAAGATCTTGTGGCTTTGGGAGGATAAAAAAGGCTTCTTTAATGGATTCCTTTGTTAGAGAAGAGGGATTAGTAAGAGAAAGATGAAGTCCTTTTTAAACTTTCTCTCAATTATTTTACTAAGGAGTTGTAGAAATTTAATAGGGTTGACTTAACCCGTTTGAAGAACTACTATGCTTATCCCTTGGCTTTCGCTGTTGTCTAGATTATGATATGAATGCTTGCGGTCTCCAGGAAAGGCAAGCACGTCTCCTTTATTTAGAGTATAATCCTCTCCCTCCACAAAAATGGAGATACACCCTTGGGTGCAGGTAAAATATTCCTTCGTTCCTTTAGAATGAGGTGTTCCAAGCATAAACCCCTTTGGCTTCAGGGTAATGCGTTCAAATTGTAACCCAGGGATAGGATCAGGTAAAAGACTGACCTTGATGGCTTTACCTTGAGATCTGCGTTGGTGTTTTAACTGATTTTCTTTAATAAGTAAGCAAGAGGGACGGGGAGCCGCAAGAAGCTCTTCCAGCGTGATGCCGAGGATGGTGGCAATTTTCATGAGAACTTTTAAAGAAGGATTGCCTTGTCCTGACTCTATATAGGAGAGAGTCGATCGTGGAATTCCAGAAACTTGGGCGAGTTGGCTCTGAGTGAGTCCGCGACTTTTTCTTAAAAACTCTAGGTTATGTCCTAAATTATGAATGATCTGTGACGTCATATCAACAATATGTCAAAATATTGGCAAGAATAACAGTAAATTATCGCGTTAAAGTTAGGATAGTCTTCACGATAAGATTTTGGAGAAAATAACGAATGCCGAACGATCCTTCAGCAAAGCAAGTATTTGTGTTTATTGGAAAAATGATAAGACCCTTTCCGATTGCAATAACAATTATGGTTGTTGTTGCCTTCGTCTGGGCCTTAGATTTATCACTAAGACCCTATATCCTGAAAATTATCTTAAATCGTACCGTGGAAGGATTGTCTCAAGATATTTTTAGCTATTTAGCCTTTCCAGCAGCCGTCTATCTGTTTTTGTCTTTTTTGGCGTCTACGGTGAATCGGCTTTATGGCTATTTTGTTGAAATACAAATGATTCCAAAACTACGTGAAAAAATAGCCACAAGATGTTTTGAAATTTTGTTGAGACAAAGTCATCATTATTATCAAAATCAGTTTTCAGGAAGTCTTGCGAATAAAATTAATGACTTAACAAGCAGTATCCCGGATATTATTCAAATCATTACCGATCGTTTCTTGAGCAATGCCTTGGCGATTGTCATTGCTATTTTAACACTCTGGCAAGTGGATAGCCTATTTGCTCTGGCCGTGCTGATTTGGACAACCTTATTTATTGGAGGATCTCTTGTTCTCTCTAAAAAACTATCCCACCTTTCCGATATATGGTCAGAGTGGGGATCCAGCATTACGGGAAAGATGGTGGATGTATTCTCTAATATCTTATCTGTAAGGTTATTTTCCAGAAGTGCGCAAGAAAAAAAAGGGCTTCAACAAACCTTGCAAAAAGCGATTAAAGCTGAACAAAAGTTGCAGTGGCTTTATTTTTGGATTTGGATTTTCTATGGGTATTCGTTTGTCATCATTCAAGGGATGAATCTGTATTTTTTAATCAAAGGACGACACGAAGGATGGATTACAATTGGTGATTTTGCCCTTGTTTTAACGGTTAATATCGCCATTGTGGAGTTTCTTTGGCAATTTACACGAGAATTCTCTCAATTTTCTAAATTGTTTGGTAAGATTGCCCAGGCTTTACGCACAATTCTTGTCATTCCAGAAATCCAAGACAAGCCACAAGCAAAGGGACTTGTCGTTGACAAGGGTAAAGTTGTTTTTGAAAGAGTTCGATTTCACTATAAGGGAGCTGAAGCTCTTTTTCAAAATAAATCAGTTACGATCGCTCCCGGTCAAAAAGTAGGATTGGTTGGCTATTCGGGTAGCGGTAAATCAACTTTTGTAAATCTTATTCTTAGGCTTTTCGATGTTACGGCAGGGCGCATTCTGATTGATGGTCAGGATATTCGCGATGTAACGCAAGATTCTTTGCGGGCGAATATTGGCATGATTCCACAAGATCCTTCGCTATTTCATCGAACGCTGATGGAAAATATTCGTTATGGTCGATGGGAAGCTACAGATGAGGAGGTTGTTGAAGCTTCTAAAAAGGCTCATGCGCACGCGTTTATCTCTCATTTAAATGAAGGATATGATTCCCTTGTGGGTGAGAGGGGGGTAAAGATCTCAGGAGGGCAACGTCAGCGGATTGCTATTGCACGAGCTATCCTTAAAAATGCTCCTTTGCTTATTCTCGATGAAGCCACCTCTCAGTTGGATTCTATAACAGAAAATTACATTCAAGACTCTTTGTGGACTCTGATGCAAGGGAAGACGACAATTGTTATTGCTCATCGCCTTTCAACGTTATTGCGCATGGATCGTATTCTTGTTTTTGACGAAGGAAAGATTGTTGCAGATGGAACCCATGAACAACTATTGCTTCAAGACGGTTTATACAAGACACTTTGGACTGCACAGGTGGGTGGTTTTTTGCCTTAGAGATAAGGGTGTTTGTTTAGGATTTCTTGCTAGAAAAGTATTTTAGATCATATTTTCAGTGAAGTTGTTTTTTGATCAAAAATTTTCTGATCACGTAAGGTTTTGGATAATAAATTATCAAAATAGATTCATTTTATCATTATATGTTTGTTGACATTTTTACCTTTGTTAAATTAGATTAATATAAGTAAAAAAGTCTTATCAGTATTTTATTCTCTGAAAGATCATACAATTAATTGACAGAAAAGATAAGAATATATGCATCATTTTGGTCAAAAAGCACTCTTATTTATTAAACCTTCTTTGCCAATTTTCCCTTTGATTCTGAAAGCTCAAGAAAAGAGATATAATATTCTTGTTATTTCTGCTCTTGATAGCCAGTGTTCTTTACCTGAGGAAATCATCAATACTTTTTCTGCATTTTTTCAAGTTGATACAAATGACGATAGAGCTGTGTTAGAGCTGGTTAAAAAAATTTCGCAAAAATTTCATATTGATGGAGTTATTCCAGGAAACACCTATGCTGTACCTCTCACCTATAAAGTCGCGATTTATTTAAAAAAGCCGAAAATATCGCCAGAGGTCATGCACAGACTCAAAACACACATGATCCCCATTCCGTACTCTCGGAAAGTAGAACCAAGAAAAATTGTCGAGGATGCTTTGAAGACATTAAAAATAGACTATAGCGTTCAGGTGTTTATACAGAATAATGTCCTTTCAATTGTCAATATCACAGAAAAAATTATGTTGTTTGAACAGGATTTCTTAGAGATAGGCGCCATTGTGTGTTCAGAGAATGAACCTTCTCTTGTTAAAACGATTGAATCTTATCTTAAAAAAGTCATCATGGCTCTTCATTTAAACAATGGGCCTTTTCATATGGATGTTAGGCTTGCAGAACAGGGGCCTTTGTTGGTGGATATTTCAATAGGTTTTGTGGAAAGCGTCATTTCAAATCTTATACGTGAGGCATCAGGAATTGATCTTTATGACAATATCTTAAGACTTTTCTCTGGCCAACCGCTTTTGCTTCAAAGAACAAAACGTTTAACCGCAGGTCTAATTTTTTGCTATAGTTCACGGGAACTGGAAACGTTACGGGATAATTCTTATGTGAAGGAACTGATCGCCTATGACAAAGGAGTGGATGTTAGGCTTCCCATGAAAGCTAAGGTAGGCCATGCACTCTTGGTCCATGAAGACGACCAGGTCTTAAGACATCAAATGGTAGAGGCTTCAGTGTTAGCAAGAAGCTTCAACGCCTAGTAAATCCGAATGCAAATAAAAGTGGCCTCACAAGCAAAAGATCTTGCGATGGGTTTATAGATTGATTATCTAAAAAATATTTATATGTTACTTAATAACGCTTGAGCAGCACACTCGCGGTCAAAGTTTTCTCGAATGAGGGCACATAGATTTTCGTTTTGCAGTGCAAAAGCAAGAGCAGCGCCAAGCATAATATTATCAGGGATATGTTCACCATGGACTTGTGGAAGTGAAGCTTCAAATGATCCGTCTTGTTTTAAGACAATAGCTGCATCCTGTGGGGCGAGTATAAGTGTGGTTGAGGTCATAAATTAACTTACTCCCATAAGTATTTAACTTCCGATTTTTAGTCGGTGAGCGAAAGCCTTTTATAGAAGGTCTACAAGGGTAGATCAAGTAGTTCTGAAAATTCTTGCCATTCTCTTTTACTCATGCCGCTGGTTTCTTGGGTAACCGGTTCACCTTTTAAAAGCCTTTTTAAGGTTTCTACACCGTTCTTGGAAAAGCGAGCGCTTTCTTTTCTATATTGAAGAAAGGCTTCATAGGTAAAAGGAACCCAGCGCTCAAGAAGAGTGAGCATGACGTCGGCATAGGCTCGAATTTCGTACTGAGCGTGAGCATCTCCTCTTAAGGTTAAAAAATGCATTAAATTGTGAAGGTCTATCTTCCAATACATTTGTGTATAAAAATTCAAGGAAAGGTTTGTACGAGCTAATTCTCGGGTAAGCCCTTCCTTTTGTGGATTGCGGATGCTTCCCTCTGCGTCTTCATTAAGTAGTTCTTCATAGTGAGCATAGGCATGCTCGGCATCATTTTTTAATAAATCAATGACATATCGAGAGTATTCAGGGGAAAGTAATTGGCCTCTCCCTTGCTTATTTGTAGAAGATTGTGCCGCTAAATGTTCAATGGAGGGTATGTAAAATTCTTTATCTAAAATAGAATAACGAGCAGAGTATTCATTAACATTGGCTGTTCGATGACGAAGCCATTGGCGAGCGATAAAAAAGGGAAGTTTAATGTGAAACTTAATTTCACACATCTCAAAAGGGGTGGTGTGGGCGTGACGGAGTAGATAATGAATAAGTCCTCGATCTTCAGTGCTCTTTTTAGTTCCTTTTCCGTAGGAAACACGGGCAGCTTGAACAATGGCACTGTCTGTCCCCATATAATCAATAACCCGCACGAACCCATGGTCAAGGACGGGAAAGGCTTCGTAAAGAACCTCTTCAAGTCGTGGGGATGTGTCGCGACGTGTGGAACTTGTCTGCGATTGACTGTCTTGAATTTCTTGCTCTTGTGTTTGCGTCAGTGCCATAAAAAACCTCTTTGCTTTCTCAAGGAGTAATCTATTCAGAAAAAAGGCTCAAGAGGGAAAACGATAAAAGACGGCTGTTTTCACTTGTCAGTCTTAGGCAAAAATTGAAGACAGTCTTATATTTTTTGTTTTTCAATAAAGATACTCTTGCTAATTTTCTCAAAGAAATCTTGATAAAACTTAGGGTCTTCGATGGTATGGACTGTGTCCATATCTCCTCGGTTGTTGAGGACTTTTTCTTGGAATATGGCTCGGACTTTAGTTTTATTGCCTTGTGTTTTTACGTTAGCATTGGCTTCGATGATAGCGTTTTTTCCCCAGACGGCATTATGCCCAAAGACAAAAGTCTGCAAGAGCATTTGACCCGTATCTTCTACGTCCACTTCCCGAGAGGCAGAAACCAGGCCAACTTGCGGGACAACATTTTTAACCATAAAACCTTGGTCTTGAAAAGCATCCACAACGGCAGAGAGCACTTGATCTGTCTGTGTTGTATCAAAGGTACGTGTTTGAAACTCGCGAACTTGTAATTGTGTTTTTAAATTTGGGGTAGACATAGGTACACAGGCCACCAATAAAGACATCACTCCTAGACAAATAATCTTATTCATAGGTTCTTCCTAGAATTTGCTTTGATGGTAGTTAATGGAGGAAATGCATTTTTGGCGATTAAATTTAAGCATAACGGTTAAGGTCTTTTGCGTTGTTTCATAAGCCCCAGCATCTTTTTGTCCCCCAAATAAAATAAGGCCGCCTCCCATAGCACTCTTAGAGTAAGCTCCTTCGGTAGCGATTTTGTCATAAACCCATGTTTCATTGCCAAATTCATCATTCGTGACAATATTTGGAGAGCCAAGGGCTTCAATAACTTGATTTTGCGACATCCCTTTTTGGATTGAGGATTGGACCTTTCCAAGAGTAAAGGTTGAAGGGCCTCCCGAAACATCCTGTTTGTGCTCTTGGGCAGACATACAAGCCGTAAGGAAAGTACTTCCTATAATAAGCGTAGCTATATTTTTAAAATTCATTAGAAACCTCTATTGAAAAACAACATCAACTTTATATCTCTTCTCATTCTATGAGGCAATAAAAATTGTGGAGTTCAGGAATGATCTGAGCCTTCGATAACATCAATCCCGTTGACGAATATCAGAATGAAGGCAAGGGGAAAGAAAAGAATCGCCCAGAAAATAAGCCAACCAAAACTTCCACGGTAAGAAAAGGCAAAATATTTGCCCTTTTTTAGAAAGACTCCGTTTTTTATCGCTAAAATAATCCCTAGTGGAAAAAAGAAAATCAATAACAAGATAAATAATACAGTGTTTCCTTTGTATTGGAAAGGATAGAAATGCTTTATCTCTTTGTTTTTTAGCTGTTTCATAAAGTTCTCTTACTTGGTCTTACCTGGGCTTGCTATTTACATATCTTGTGGGTCTATTTGATTTTCTTGTTCTAGTCGTCCATGACATTGTTTGTAGCGCTTACCAGATCCGCAAGGGCAGGGAGCATTTCGAGGAGTATTTCGCCAATCTTCTGGACCGATGAGTATTTCATCCTCAATTTCTCCAGGATTATAAGGATCTTGGTGCTGATGCAGCATCATTTCTTGTTCCATCTCTGGCTCAAAAATATCTGCAACAATTTTTTCAGGCGTTGTTTGTCCCATTTGCAGATGAGCAAGGGCACCAGTTACATTTTCTCTCAGACGGAAAAGCATCGCTTGGAACATTTCAAAAGCTTCACTTTTATATTCATTCAGAGGATCTCTTTGCGCATAAGCACGTAGGTTAATACCTTGCCTTAAATGATCTAAGGAAAGCAAATGATCCTTCCATTGTTGATCCAACATACGAAGCAGCAGAGATTTCTCGGCCAGTCGCGTCATTTCAGGTCCGTAGGTTGCTTCTTTATCTTCCATAAGAGTATCGATGGCTTGTTGGATGCGACTTCTAATTTCCGCATCAGCAATACCTTCTTCATCAGCCCATTCTTTAATGGGTAGATTTAAACCAAAAATTCTTAAGCACTCTTCATGCAGGGCTGAGGTTTCCCATTGATCAGCATAGGCATTTTCCGGAATAAAACGTTGAACAAGCTCTTGAATAACTTCTTCACGCATCGCTTCGATAAAATCGTGAACATCAGCGACTTCCATGATTTCTCGGCGTTGTTCATAAATGACCTTTCGTTGGTCATTCATGACGTCGTCATATTTTAAAAGTTGCTTCCGAATATCAAAATTTCGCGCCTCAACTTTTTGTTGAGCTTTTTCAAGAGCCCTATTAATCCAAGGGTGAATAATGGCTTCACCTTCTTGAAGACCTAGTTTTTGCAGCCAGCTATCAAGGCGTTCAGAACCAAAAATACGCATCAGGTCATCTTCGAGAGAGAGAAAGAATTTTGAAGCTCCTGGGTCACCTTGACGACCGGCTCGGCCGCGAAGCTGGTTATCAATTCGACGGCTTTCGTGACGTTCTGTGCCGATAATAAAGAGTCCTCCTGACATTCTGGCGACTTCTGCGCGAGTGATGACCTCTGCTTGAATCTCTTGAACGCGAATGGTGGCTTTTTCAGTATCATTTATGCGCGCTATTTCTTCAGCAATGTGCAGATCGGCATTACCACCCAGCTTAATATCCGTCCCTCGACCTGCCATGTTTGTGGCGATGGTCACTGTACCAGGGATACCAGCGTCAGCAATTATTTTAGCTTCTTGTTCGTGATATTTTGCATTTAAAACGCGGTGAGGAATGTTTCTTTGCTTTAAAATAGAGGAAAGAAGTTCTGACTTTTCAATGCTAACCGTTCCAACGAGGACGGGTTGTTGACGTTCTCTACATTCCTCAATCAACTTAAGAATAGCTTCATATTTTTCCTTTGCGGTTCGATAAACCTCATCATCCATGTCCTTGCGCGTCACGGGAACGTTGGTGGGAACTTCAAGAACTTCAAGTTTATAAATATCGCCAAACTCAGCGGCTTCCGTCACAGCGGTTCCAGTCATGCCGGCTAGTTTGGGGTAAAGGCGGAAATAATTTTGATATGTTATTGAGGCGAGAGTTTGATTTTCTTGTTGAATTTCAACATATTCTTTTGCTTCCAGAGCTTGGTGAAGACCTTCTGAATAACGTCGTCCTTCCATAATACGGCCTGTAAACTCATCAATAATCATGACTTTGTCATCTTTAACCATGTAGTCGACATCGCGGGCAAAAAGCTTGTGAGCTTTAAGAGCCTGATTGACATGATGAACAATGGGCACATTTTGAATGTCATAGAGAGAAGAATCGCTTAAATAACTCTCTCGCTTTAAAAGCTGTTCGATGTGCTCAATGCCTTGCTCTGTAAGGGTAACCGCACGGGCTTTTTCATCTTTTTCGTAATCTTCAGGCAAAAGTTCAGGGATAAGTTTATTAATAATGACATAAAGATCAGAAGAATCTTCCGCTGGGCCTGAAATAATAAGAGGAGTACGGGCCTCGTCAATAAGGATGCTATCAACTTCGTCGACAATACCAAAGTGAAAAGGCCTTTGGACCATTTCTTCAAGCCGAAACTTCATATTGTCTCGAAGATAATCAAATCCAAGCTCGTTATTAGTGGCATAGGTTACATCGCATCGATAGGCGATTTGTCGTTCAAGGTCATCAAGATCATGAACGATACAATCAACGGTAAGGCCTAAGAACTTGTAAAGAGTGCCCATCCATTCGGAGTCACGTTTAGCAAGGTAATCATTGACCGTAACGACGTGGACCCCTTTGCCTTCAAGGGCATTTAAATAAACGGGAAGAGTCGCAACAAGGGTCTTACCTTCACCGGTTTTCATTTCTGTAATCATTCCGCGGTGAAGAATGATACCCCCTTTAAGCTGAACATCAAAATGACGCATGCCGAGGGTTCGCTTTGATGCCTCTCTGACAACAGCAAAAGCCTCAATCAGCAAATCATCAAGTCGCGCTCCTTTTTTAAGGCGATCACGGAACTCTTCTGTTTTAGCTTGTAAAGCTTCATCGTTAAGTTTTTCGAGGGAGGCTTCAAGGGTATTGATTTGCTCAACAATATGATTAAGGCCCTTGATATATCGATCATTAGCTGAGCCAAAAACCTTGCGAAAAAGTGTTGTAAACATATGCCCTCGTTTCAATTACATTAATTAATCCAGTATATACCAAAGAGGGTTCAAAAGGCTATATTTTCCTTAAAGGTGGTATTGATTAAGTTCTTATTCAGTCAGGATAAACTCACAGATTAGCGGGGGGGAGCTGGCAAAACTTTACAATTTTGATGAGGAAAAGGAGATAGAGAACCGACCCTCATTTTTAAATGAAGGTCTGGTTTAATAGTTAAAGCTGTAAATTTGATTGGAAGAGATCAATAAGAGAAGGCTTCTTTATAAGGATTAAGCTTACTGGAAATGGATTCGGATTGTCACCCACGTATTCAAGGTCATAAATGAATTCTGGAGATTCATGTGGTTGATCAGGATTCCAAAGAGGATTCTTTTTGAGCGGTGCGCGAGGTACTTGCCAATAAAACTCAATTCGATTGGGGTAAAGAGCACAAGATGAAAAAGGAGGTAGGTCACAGGAGAAGAAGGTGGAGTTATTTCCAGCTGGAGGAAGTTCATACTCCTCGCCTTCAATGACAACGGACTGATATAAATTGAGTTCTTCAATGACTTCAGCAGATAGTTTTGTTGGAACAGGGATAGATTTTCTAGTTGCTTTCTTCGGTGAAGCGTGAGGTTCATTGTTTGGTTCCATTGCCCATAAATAGCTTGGAGAAAGCAAAAAGATGGCTGTAAGTAACGCTAAAAATTCTTTTCTCATAAAAGTATTCCTTTAAATTTAATAAGCTCATTTTTATTGAATTCAATTAATATGTACCATGAGAGCAAAAAACATCAATGAAAAATTATTAATGTTTGTTTTCTATGTTTATAAGATTGATTTTACTCGAGAAAAATGATGGGGGAGGTAAAAGTTTATTCAATGATTTTCAATAGAAAGAAGCACACTTTCAGATGCTTCGGCGTGTAAACGGCAGAATCCACCAATAGGAAACGTAAAAATAGGCGTTGTATGACCAAAGTCTGCATCAGTAATGATAGGTATAGCCTTTAAAGCCGGTTTAGTGGAAAAGATATAGCGCAGTTTTTCATCTGTCATCCCAAAGCTATTTTCAAAGCGTCCTATTACGATTGCTCGAACTTTGTCAAAATGAGGGTCTTGAATTAATGATTGAAGGTTGCGATCAAATTCATATATATCTGTGCCGCTTGCGTTGGACACCTCCTCGAGAAACAAAATAGTGTTATCTAAGGCGGGCTTATAAGGCGTTCCACATAACAGCCGAAAAGTTCCAAGATTTCCTCCAATGATCTTACCTTCTGCTTGACCGGCATTGATGACTTTATAACCAGGGGGTGGATGAAATATCCTTTCCTCTTGATCTAAGTACCAGGCATCATCCGACCATTCTTCTGAAGGAAGAAGAGAAATTTTGTCTGTCGTAAAAAATATTTTTTTAAAATGCTCAAGGCTATACTCAAATCCTTTTTGCATTGCAAAGGAACTAAAATGGACCCCAGAATAGGTCACCAGAGCTGTTTGATGATAGATGGCATTTCCAAGAGCTGTAATATCTGAAAATCCACAAAAGATTTTAGGATTTTGCTTTATCAAATTATAGTCAATAAAATCCAACAGTTGGTTTGAATTATACCCCCCAATAACGGCGAGGATGGCTTTAACATTTTTGTCGGCGAAAGCTTCGTGTAAATCTGTTAGGCGAGACTCAATGGAAGATGAATGCATGATGTCCTGTTCATCAACCTGTTGTCCAAATGTAATCCGTAACCCAAGACTTTCTAAAGTTTTGATGGCTAAGGCTCTGTTGGCATTTGAGATAATACCCATACTGCGAGAGGGGGCGATGATGCGAACTTCATCGCCAACCTTTAATTTATCTGGGAAAATAGATTTCATGATCAAAAACTTCCTCTCTCAAGTTTTCAAAAGCATACCCATCATAAGTCTCTTGTGATATAAATCAACGCTCATGAATTGAAAAAACAAGGTTCATTAATGGGCACGCAGAATCAGGAATAGCACATGGAAGAAAAAATTTATCATTTAGGTATTAAAGCTCTTATCCGCAATCAAAGGGGTAAGATTTTGTTACTTGAAGTGAACCAAGAGATGTTCAAAAATCCAAAGCCAGGAGGATATTGGGATATTCCAGGAGGAAGAGTTTTAAAGGGTCAGAGCGTCGAAGAAACCTTACTCCGGGAAATTGCAGAAGAGACTGGAATCACAGTTCTTGATTCTGTTGAGCCGTGGGATACTCTTATTTCAAATATAGAAATACCTTTGAAAGGTGACGAAAAAGCAGGGCTTATTTTATCTATTTATAATTGTGTTGTCGATGATTCTGTTAACATTCAATTAAGTGAAGAGCATACAGATTATTCTTGGGTTTTCCCTCAGGAGGCATCGCAAAGGCTTTCTTATAAATATCCACTATCCTTTACGCAAAAAGTAAAAGAACTTAATCTGCATACATCAAGGGAAAGGACACTTCATGATTGATCACATCTCATTTGCCGTAAAAAATTTTCAACAAAGCCGGGACTTTTATGACCCAACATTATCTATTCTTGGTTATGAACGCTTAGTGACTTTTGATGATGAGAAACATCAAGTGGCAGGTTATGGCAAGAACGGCAAACCCTCCTTTTGGATTGGGGTTAAAAAAATCTTAGCAGAAGAAGATAAACGCGAATATGTTGGTCAAGCGGCAGGGTTTCATGTGGGATTTTCAGCGCCTGATATTAAGTCTGTTCACCAGTGGCATCAAAAATGTTTGGAATTAGGGGGGACAGATAATGGAGTTCCAGGTCCTAGACCCGAATACCATCCTGGGTATTATGGGGGGTTTATCATTGATCCTAATGGCTGGCGTATTGAAGGCTGCTTTCAGAAGTATCAAGGAGCCTAAGTCATTGTGAGTGTAACCTAGATATGAATGGCACGTCCTGCAACAGCCAACGCGGCTTCTTTAAGCGCTTCATTTAAGGTGGGGTGAGCATGGCAGGTTCGGGCAATATCTTCAGCTGAGGCAGAAAACTCCATGGCAAGCGCTGCTTCAGCAATTAAAGTGCCCGCATCAGGACCTATAATATGAACCCCAAGAACCTCATCCGTCACAGGATCAGCCAGAATTTTAACAAAGCCTTCTGTATCACCAATGGCTTTCGCCCGGCTGTTTGCTAAGAAGGGAAATTTACCAATCTTATAAGTCCGGCCTCCCGCTTTGAGTTCTTCTTCTGTTAAGCCAACAGACGCCACTTCAGGATGCGTGTAAATAACGGCGGGAATGACGTTATGATTCACATGGCCGTATTGACCCGCCATATTTTCAACAGCAGCAATTCCTTCCTCTTCAGCTTTATGGGCAAGCATTGGACCAGGAATGACATCTCCAATGGCATAAATACCGGGGATCGAGGTTTCATATCGTTCATTGACCCTGATAAAGCCCTTTTCATTAAGAGCTACCCCTACTTTTTCGAGATCAAGTCCTTGAGTAAAGGGTTTGCGGCCCGTTGCCACTAAGACCACATCCGCTTCCAATTTTTCTGTCTTTGCAGGAGAAGTTTCAACTTCCACAGAGAGTTTATCTTTTTGTTTCTTAATTTCTTTAACCTTGCTCGAAAGCCTAAACTCAAGTCCTTGTTTGATAAGTGATTTTTGCAATGCTGTTCCAAGCTCATGATCCATTTGAGGGACCAGACGATCCATAAATTCAACGACCGTTACGTTTGTTCCTAAGCGATGCCATACAGTGCCCATCTCAAGACCAATATAGCCTCCTCCCACCACAATCATGGATTCAGGAACTTTTTTAAGAGCTAAGGCTCCTGTTGAAGAAACGACTCTTTCTTCATCAATCTTGATCCCAGGAAGAGAGGTACTTTCAGAGCCTGTGGCAATAAGAATAAATTGCGCTTGCCAAATATCCTCGCCGATAGAAATTTTTTGGTTAGAAAGCAGGCGGGCTTCGCCAAAAGCACGGGTGATTTTATTTTTTTTGAACAAGTAGTCAATACCACCCGTTAATTGCTCTACCACCTTATCTTTTCGTTCCATCATCTTGCCAAGATCAAGAGAAAGATTCCCTATCTTAACGCCATAATCCGCAAAACGATGTTCTGCTTCTGAGTATTTGTAAGAAGAGTCAAGAAGAGCCTTGGAAGGAATGCACCCCACATTAAGGCAAGTTCCTCCCAATGTCTTGCGTTTATCCACACACAAAACGGTCATTCCCAGCTGAGCCGCTCGGATAGCGGCGACATATCCCCCCGGACCAGCTCCAATAACGACAAGATCAACTTTATTTTTTTCCATTATCAAACATCCATTAAAATGCGTTCCGGATTTTCAAGACATTCCTTGACACGCACTAAAAAAGTAACGGCTTCTTTGCCATCGATAATGCGGTGATCATAAGACAGAGCTAGGTACATCATAGGACGAATGTCAATTTTACCCTCGATTACCACTGGACGTTCCTGAATTTTATGCATTCCTAAGATCGCTGATTGAGGGGGATTAAGAATGGGTGTTGACATCAAAGATCCATAAATACCTCCATTCGAGATGGTAAAAGTTCCTCCCTGGAGATCTTGCATAGAAAGTTTTCCATCACGGGCTTTTTGCCCCAAGAGGGCGATATCTTTTTCAATTTGAGCAAAGCCCTTTTGATCCGCATCCCTAATGACGGGAACAACAAGTCCTTGAGGTGCTCCCACAGCAATACCTATATCATAATAGTTTTTGTATATAAGGTCCTCTCCATCAATTTCCGCATTGACGGTAGGAAACTCTTTAAGGGCTACAAGACAAGCCTTCACAAAGAAAGGCATAAATCCAAGCTTAACTCCTTGTTTTTTTTCAAAAACATCCTTAAAGCGATTTCGCAAAGTGATGACAGCCGTCATATCTACTTCATTGAAAGTTGTCAAAATTGCGGCTGTATTTTGAGCTTCTTTTAACCGCTCTGCAATGCGCTGACGAAGGCGGCTCATACGTACTCTTTCCACTCGACCCTCTTTCCCTTGCTGAGAAGCTGAAGCAAGCGAGGAAGCTTGTTCATTTGTTCCTTTATCTAAAAATGACAGGACATCCCCTTTCGTAAGCCTGCCCGCTTTTCCTTGTCCTTTGATATGACCAGGATTAACCTGATTTTCTTCGACAAGTTTTCGGACAGCAGGAGAAAGAGAAATCTTTTCTGCAATAGGCGGTGTAGACGCACGGACAGGTTCCTTCTGAACTGATTTTTCAGTAGTTTTCATGGGAGTTTCTCCCTCAGCTTCTTCCGTAACCCGGCCAATAAGGGCTCCCACTTCGACAACGCCTCCCTGTTGAACCAGAACTTCTGTAAGAATGCCAGTTGACGGAGCTCCTATCTCAAGCGTCACCTTATCCGTTTCAAGTTCCACAAGAGGTTCATCTAACGTAACGTGATCGCCTCGTCCTTTAAGCCAACGGGCAATCGTCGCTTCAGTGATAGATTCCCCCAGAGAAGGGACTTTAATATCTTTTTGCATAGGTGAAGAGGTTTTTATATTCATTTTTTCCTCATTTTATAAGGTCAAGAGCTTGGTTAACAACGAGATTTTGTTCTAAAATATGACGACTGATAAGGCCCGTTGCAGGAGAGGCGGCTTCGGGTCGGCCCACATAAATAGGGCGTTTACTCTTGATGTTAGCTTCAACCAACACATCTTCAAGACGCCTATCTAAAAAGGTCCATGCTCCCATATTCATGGGTTCTTCTTGACACCAGATAATATTGGCCTGTTGATAAGGCCGAAGGGTTTGGACTAATTTTTTATGCGGAAAAGGATAAAGCTGTTCAAGCCTAATAATGGCAATATCCTTTATTTTTTCCTCTTCTCGCTTTTCCAATAAGTCATAATAAACTTTTCCTGAACACAAGATAACTCGACGAAAGCCCGAGGAGGGCGTTAAAGAGTCTGGCAAGATTTCTTGAAAATGACTACTTGTGTTAAATTCCTGCAGAGTTGAAACAGCGAGTTTATGGCGCAAAAGAACTTTTGGCGTCATGACAATCAGAGGTTTGCGATAGTTACGATGAACTTGACGTCGTAAAACATGAAAATAATTCGCAGGGGTCGTGCAGTTCACAACTTGCATATTATCCTCACCGCAAAGTTGTAAGTACCGCTCAAGTCGTGCTGATGAATGTTCAGGTCCTTGCCCCTCATATCCATGCGGTAATAACAAGACGAGACCTGACATCCGAAGCCATTTGGATTCTCCAGCCGCGATAAACTGATCAATGATAACTTGCGCTCCATTTGCAAAATCCCCAAATTGCGCTTCCCACAGCACGAGGGCCCGAGGTTCAGCAAGGCTATACCCAAGTTCAAATCCTAAAACTGATACCTCCGCTAAGGGGCTATCCCAAACTTCAAAGTAAGCTTGATTCTCTGAGAGATGGTTTAAAGAAACATATTTTTTTTCTGTTTCTTGATCTCTTAAGACTGCATGCCGTTGACTAAACGTTCCTCTGCCACTGTCTTGTCCGCTAAGACGTACAACATGACCCTCCATAGCAAGAGAACCAAATGCTAGTGCTTCCCCCATAGACCAATCAATGGGATAATTTTCTGTGACCATTTGTCGACGTGCTGAGAGAAAACGTTCCAGTTTTGGATGAAGATGAAATCCTTTTGGAATTTTACTAAGAGCCACCCCAATAGCAACCAGCGTTTCTTCTTTAACACCTGTATTTGCCTTTTGTTCTGTGCTTGTTTTTGGAGAAAATCCTTGCCATCGTCCAGCTAACCAGTCTGCTTTTAAAGGTTTATAAGAAAGAGATTCTTTAAAATTTTCTTGAAGATTTTTCTCAATAGCTCTATCAAGTGTATCAACCTCAACTTGAGTGAATGATCCCTCCTCAATCAATTTTTGAATATAGAGACTTCGCGTCGAAGGATGGGCACGAATCGCTTTATACATGAGAGGCTGCGTGAAGGCAGGTTCATCAATTTCATTATGACCGAAACGTCGATAGCAAATCAGATCAACAACCACGTCAGACTTAAAAGTATAGCGAAATTCTGCAGCAACACGCATCACTTTAACGACAGCTTCAGGATCATCACCATTCACATGAAAGATCGGAGCCTGAACGATCATCGCTAAATCGGAACAATGGGCGGTTGAGCGTGCAAAAGCAGGAGGTGTTGTAAATCCAATTTGGTTATTAATAATGACATGGAAGGTACCCCCCGTCTGATATCCATGGAGCTGAGACAGCATAAATGTCTCAGCCACAAGACCTTGACCTACAAAAGAGGCATCTCCGTGGAGCAAAAGCCCGATGACCTTTGATTTCTCTTGATCCACATATTGTGTTTGCTTTGCTCGAACTTTTCCAGTGACAACAGGGTCAACGGCTTCCAAGTGGGAAGGATTCGCTGTTAAGGAAAGATGCATTTTCCTTCCTTCAAAATATCGATCCGTTGATCCCCCTAGATGATACTTTACGTCTCCTGATCCTTGCACCTGATCTGGCTGTGAGTTTTGACCCTGAAATTCTGAAAAAATGGCGCTGTAAGGTTTTTCCATAATATTGGCAAGAACATTGAGACGTCCCCGGTGGGTCATCCCTAAAACAACTTCTTCAACGCCAGCACGACTAGACGTAACCAGCATTTCCTCAAGACCAGGGATCAGGCTTTCCCCTCCATCAAGACCAAATCTTTTCGCAGCAGGATATTTGACATGCAAAAACTTTTCAAAGGCCTCAGCATTTGTGAGTCCTTTTAAGATTCTTTTTTTCCATTGAATGTCATGAATGGGTTCGGCAAGGCCAAGCTCTCCTTCCCCTTCAATGCGTTTTTGCAGCCATAACTTTTTTTCAGGATCTTGGACATGAAGAAATTCAATTCCGACTGTCCCACAATAGGTCTTGCGTAAACGATCAATAATTTCATGTAAGGTTGCATAAGGAAGGCCCAAAACATCATAAATAAAGATCGGACGATCATAATCTTCTTCTTTAAAACCATACGTTTGAGGATCAAGCTCAGCATAATATTCTTTTTTTATCAAGTTTAAAGGATCCAGATTCGCAATCATATGCCCACGAGCCCGGTAAGCCCTGATAAGCATAATGGCACGAATTGAGTCTAGAATAGCGCCTTTCACAGCCTCAGGAGAGACTTCTTCTCCGGCAAGATGAGGAGAAGGAGCGGTTTTATCTTGAGAATAAGAAGGCGCACCCCAGCTTGGACCCAGAAAATCCTTTAAAATATCGGCTTCTTGATCTCCTAAGGACGCAAAATATTGGCGCCACTCAAAACTCACAGAATTTGGATCAGCAAGATAAGATGCATAGGTTTGGGCAATGTAACAAGCATTATCCCCCGTTAAAAAAGAGAGGCTTTCATCTGACCACGTGGCCGAAGCTTTAGGTGTTCTCGTATCCATCACTTATTTATGCCCCTTTTTAAAAGAAGCCCCCATTTTTAAAACTTCAGCAAGAGTCTGGCCAATTCTCGCGGGTGAATCTGCAACAGTAACCCCTGCACTTTTTAAAGCTTCTATTTTCTCGTCAGCTCTCCCTTGGGACCCAGAAATCACAGCTCCTGCGTGCCCCATTCTTCGACCTGGGGGAGCGGTGATACCTGCAATAAAACTGACGACAGGCTTAGGGTGTTTACATGATTTTAAAAAAGCGGCCGCTTCTTCTTCTGCTGTCCCTCCAATTTCTCCAATAAGGACAATAGCGTCCGTTTGAGGGTCTTGGTGAAAAAGTTCAAGGCAATCGACAAAGCTCGTGCCATTGATGGGATCTCCTCCAATACCAATGCAGGTGGATTGCCCTAAGCCTACAGCAGTTGTTTGAGCAACAGCTTCATACGTTAAAGTCCCTGAACGTGAAATAACGCCGATCTTTCCAGGTTTATGAATATATCCTGGCATAATGCCTATTTTACATTCTCCAGGCGTAATAATTCCCGGACAGTTTGGACCAATCAGTCTGGTAGACGATGCAGAAAGAGCCCTCTTCACTCTCATCATATCCAAGACAGGAATACCTTCTGTTATGCAAATGACAAGGGGAATCTGAGCATCTATGGTTTCTAGAATAGCATCTGCAGCAAAAGGAGCAGGAACATAAATCACAGAAGCTGTGGCTCCAGTTTTTTGCACAGCTTCTTGAACTGTGTTAAAAACAGGAAGGCCTAGATGCTGTGTTCCTCCTTTACCAGGGGTAACGCCTCCCACCATTTTTGTGCCATAAACTATTGCTTGCTCTGAATGAAAAGTTCCTTGAGCCCCAGTGAAGCCTTGGCAAATTACTTTTGTTGATGCATTGATGAGAATAGACATTAAACTGCCTCCTTGACTTCTTCGACGATACGTTGAGCAGCTTCAGACAGATCATCTAACGAAATGATAGGCAGTCCCGATTTGGTAAAAATTTCTTTTCCTAGATCAACATTCGTTCCTTCAAGACGGACGACAAGGGGGATTTGAAGATGAATTTCTTTCACAGCCTCTACAATGCCCTCAGCTATAATATCACAGCGCATAATTCCCCCAAAAATATTGACGAGCACGCCCTTCACATGAGGATCAGAAAGAATAATTTTAAAAGCTTCGGTCACCCTTTCGCGTGGGGCACCTCCCCCAACATCTAAGAAATTAGCAGGAGCTCCTCCATAAAGCTTAATAATATCCATGGTGGCCATAGCAAGCCCTGCTCCGTTCACCATACATCCAATATTACCATCGAGTTTGATATAGCTCAGCTCATTAAGAAAAGCGTGTCGTTCTACCGGATCTTCTTCAGTCGCATCTCGTAGATCTTCTATCTCTTGATGGCGATAAAGGGCGTTATCATCAAAACTCATCTTTGCATCAAGAGCGAGAAGAGTTCCCTCACGGGTTAAGACCAAGGGATTAATTTCAATGAGGCTAGCATCAAG
Source organism: Alphaproteobacteria bacterium (assembly GCA_017992885.1). Lineage (GTDB taxonomy): Bacteria > Pseudomonadota > Alphaproteobacteria > UBA9655 > UBA9655 > UBA9655. The sequence continues at coordinate 85,101 of JAGONT010000004.1, read as the reverse complement.
CTTGAGAAACGCCTCATACATGCCTTTGGCTAAACGCATGAGTTCTTTGACTTGATCACCTTTAAGCCCCAACCCATAAGCTAGTTTTCGACCCTGAAAGGATTGAAATCCTACGGCAGGATCAATAGACGCTCTTATAATTTTTTCTGGATGAGTCAATGCGACATCTTCAATTTCAACGCCCCCTTCCGTTGAAGCCAAGAAGGTCACCCGAGAGGTGATTCTATCAACTAAGAGACTTAAATAAAATTCTCGATCGATAGAGCATCCCTCTTCCACATAAATTTTTGAAACAAGCCGACCTTGCGGCCCTGTTTGAGGCGTAATAAGGGTCATTCCTAAAATTTGATCAGCTATTGAGGCTACCTCGTCTATTGACTTTGCGAGCTTTACGCCTCCTCCTTTTCCTCGTCCCCCCGCGTGAATTTGTGCTTTCACAACCCACAACGGCCCCTTTAAGGCTTCTGCAACCTCTCGCGCTTCTTGCGAGGTAAAAGCGACTCTTCCTCCAGGCACCGCAACGCCAAATGTTCGGAGTAAAGATTTGGCTTGATATTCGTGAATATTCATTTTATGAAACCTTATTCTTTCTTTCATCCAACGATTTAACAGCAGCAACAAGGTCTCTAACGGCTTTAACTGACTGATCAAACAAGGTCTTTTCTGTAGAATTTAAGGGAACTTCTATAATTTTTTCAACACCTTTAGATCCGATGACCACCGGTACTCCGACGTAAATATCGTTCACACCATATTCTCCATTCAACCATGCAGCACAAGGAAAGATACGCTTTTTATCCTTTAAATATGATTCTGCCATAGCAATGGCAGAAGAGGCAGGTGCGTAAAAGGCCGATCCTGTTTTTAGCAGGTTTACGATCTCTCCTCCTCCCTGGCGCGTTCGCTGAACAATTTCTTCGATTCTTTCTCGAGTTGTCCACCCCATTTGAATAAGATCGGGGAGAGGAATGCCTGCCACCGTCGAATATCGAATGAGAGGTACCATATTATCTCCATGTCCACCGAGAACAGATGCATAAACATCTTCAGCGGATACATTAAACTCTTGAGCTAAGAAATAGCGGAATCGGGCACTATCAAGCACCCCCGCCATACCAATAACGCGCTCATGCGGAATTCCCGTAGCTTCCTGCATAATCCCTACCATCACATCCAAAGGATTGGTGATAACGATCACAAAAGCATGAGGACAATAACGACGAATCTCTTGACCAACCTGGCGAATCACTTTCGTATTAATGTCCAACAAGTCATCTCGGCTCATCCCAGGTCGTCGAGGAATACCTGCAGTGACAATAACAAGATCAGCTCCTTCGATATCTTTATACTCATTTGTTCCTTTAAAAACGCCATTAAATCCTTCAAGCGAAGACGCTTCAGCAATATCCAAGGCTTTTCCTTGTGGAGTTCCTTCCATGACATCAATGAGAACCATATCTCCGAGTTCTTTCAACCCCACAAGATAAGCGAGAGTTCCTCCAATGTTTCCCGCTCCTATAAGGGCTATTTTTGGTCGCTTCATGACGCATTCCTGTTTGTTATTTTAGTCAATTACTACTCTCTTTTGCTTGTTCCTACAAGTCAGATGGGGTCTTATTATAAAGATGGTCTTTTAAAAAAGCTCCCCCCATTCCAAGGGCTCGTCCATCAATTCCATGCTCGAGTCCTGGAAGGAGGGTAAGGTTTACAGGAACGTGAAGATGTTTTAATCCTTCCTCTGCCGCTTGAGAGAAAAAAGGACGTAGGAGTTGATCATCCATTCCATGAATCAATAAAACTGGCGGACGAGCCATGATGACTTCCGTAGGATCATTTAAAAAAGCTCCTGAGAAAGCAACAACTCCTGCACATAAAGGACGGTGAAGAGCGATGTGAAGAGCGAGCATAGCCCCCTGAGAAAACCCCACAAGGGCTAGCTTTTCAGGTGGTAGTCCTTCAGCTTTTAAAAGTTCATCTAAATATCGATTAAAAGAGGGTGTTAATGATTGCACTTCCTTTAACATTCGAGCTGTTTGAGCGGGTGTCGAAGTTTTATTAAGGTTCCAGTCACCGAGACCAAACCATTGTTTGCCATAAGGATTGAGTTCAGAGGGACTGGGTCCATGGGGCGAGACAAAGAGTGTATTGGGTAAGATGGAAGCCCATGCTTTTCCAAGGGAGAGGAGGTCGTCTCCATCGGCTCCATATCCATGGATGAGAACAACGATCGAATCTGGTTTATGACCTGAAGCTGGAGGAAGATGAGGGCCTGAAAAAGTCAATGTCATGTTATTTTCTCCTTTTGACAATCCATGATTTCCTACACTACAAATCCCAAGAGAAAGTGCAAGAGCTGGCCCCAAAGGAAACCTTATTTCCTTTTTGAAAGTATACCACAAAATGCCAATTCCCACTCCTAATCCCCCACTTATCACTAAATAAAGGGGAATTTGATAAGGCTCAATCCAAAACCCTGAAACGCCCATGAGTTTTACGTCCCCAAACCCTAATCCTTCTTTCCCTCTGAGCAGAGGATAGACTTTATAAAGAGCATAAGCCAGAGTGGCTAATATCACAACGCTTACACTATGATCACCCCCAAATCGAAGTAAACCAAGAATGAGGATGATTCCCAGCAACACATCAGGAATGATCCCATCCTTAATGTCTTTTAAGCTCACGCCTATTAAAACGATAAAAAGTAAATAATTTAATAAAAAAGGAGTAAAGGCCATAATTTTTTATTCTTGATTTTAGAAAAACATTATTATTTTTTGGTCCCCATTTCCAGATTCTGGTATTTGTTTTTGATTTAGGCTGTCTCTGCAAAATGCTGTGTTAATTTCTCTGCTACCTGCGGGGAAACAAAGGGGGTGGTATTGCCCTTAAGACGAGCAATTTCTTTGACTAGGTTTGAGGCAATGAGCTGATAACTTTCAGAAGCTACCAGAAAAACGGTTTCAAGATCGGGACTCAGTTTACGATTGGTTCCAGCCATTTGAAACTCATATTCAAAATCTGAGACAGCCCGAAGTCCGCGGATGAGCACCTGGGCTCTCTCCTCTTTTGCAAAATTAACCAAAAGAGAGCTAAAAGGTTTAACAATGATTTCCCTATCTTGGGGAAGAGAGACTGTTTTAAGTTCTTGTTCGATCATCTGTAGGCGATCCTCGATGGAAAAAAGGGGATCTTTCATTACATTGGTTGCAACAGCCACAATCAGTCGATCAACAAGACGCGTCGCACGCAGAATAATATCCAGATGACCAAACGTAATCGGATCAAAAGTTCCTGGATAAACGCCAATATGAAGGTGCTTAGATCTCGTCAACATTGTCAACTTCGTCACTATCTTCTTGAATACGTGCAACAGAAACGACAGATTCTTCTTTATCAACGCGGAAAAGAGTCACACCCTGAGTTCTGCGACCAGCTATACGAATATCGTGTACAGGACATCGAATGAGTTTGCCCGTATTGGTAACCAACATCAGATCATCTTCGTCCTTTACAGGGAAAGAATCCACCACTTGACCTGTTTTGGTTGTTACCTCCATGGTCGTAATGCCTTGACCCCCTCGATTGGTACAGCGGTATTCGTAAGCAGACGAGCGCTTGCCAAACCCTTTTTCACTGGCTGTAAGAATAAATTCTTCTAAAGCAGCCATCGCTTCAAAACGTTCTTGAGACAGAGGCATTTCATTACCGGTCGCTTCTTGCTCTTCTTCTTGGCGACGTAAACGTTGAGATTGTTTAAGATAAGAATCTCTTTCTTCAATCGTAAAGTCAACTTGAGTGAGAATTGTCATAGAAACCACTTCATCGGATTTTCCAAGACGAATACCGCGGACACCGGTGGATGTTCTTCCCACAAATTCTCTTACGTCCGTAACACCAAAGCGGATACAGCGTCCTGCTCGAGTTGTGAGCAAAACGTCTTTCGTTTCATCACAAGAACTCACTGCAATAAGACGTTCACCTTCTTCAAGTTTCATAGCGATTTTTCCATTGGCTCGAATATTGGTGAAGTCTGAAAGAGCGTTACGACGCACATGTCCAGAAGAGGTCGCAAAGAAAATGTACATATTCGCCCATTGAGCTTCATCTTCTGGCATAGGCATAATAGTTGAAATAGTCTCGTTTTTTTCAAGAGGCAAAAGGTTTACCATCGCTTTACCTCGAGCTTGTGGTGTACCTAAAGGTAATTTATAAACCTTCATTCCAAACACACGACCAGAAGTTGTAAAAAACAGCATGAGTGTATGCGTATTAGCGATAAAGACTTCAGAGACAGTATCTTCTTCCCGCGTTGCCATGCCTGAACGACCTTTGCCACCTCTCTTTTGAGCTCGGTAGGTGCTGATAGGGACTCGTTTGATATACCCACCCAAACTGACCGTTACCACCATATCTTCGCGTTGAATAAAATCTTCTTCATCCGCATTCATCTCACCCTCTTCAATGGTGGTACGTCGAGGGGTGGCGAAGTTTTCCTTTATTTCAAGAAGTTCAGTCCTTAAGATTTCAAGACGCTTATCGCGAGATCCTAGAATAAAAAGATACTCTTTGATTTCTTCCACAATTTGAGTGAGTTCAGAAGCAACTTTTTCCCGTTCAAGACCTGTTAAACGGTGAAGTCTTAAGTCTAAAATGGCTTTAGCTTGAGCTTCCGACATGCGGTAAGCCCCCTCTACAATGGGATAACCTGGCTCATCAATCAGAAGAATAAGGGGGGCGATATCTTGCACTTTCCAAGATCGCGCCAAAATTTCGTCTTTAGCCACTTGAGGATCAGGGGCTTGCCGAATGAGGATGATCATTTCATCCAGATTTGCAACAGCTATGCCAAGACCTACTAAAACATGAGCTCGCTCGCGGGCTTTTTTAAGCTGATAACGGGTTCTTCGGGTAATAACTTCCTCTCGGAAGAGGATAAAGAGCTCTAAAATTTCCTTAAGGCCCATTTGCTGAGGTTTCCCCCCATTTAAGGCCAGCATGTTCACTCCAAAGGTAGTTTGAAGAGACGACATCGCATAAAGTCGGTTAAGAACGATATCAGCAATGGCATCTTTCTTCAGCTCAATAACAACCCGCACTCCCTGCTGGTCTGATTCATCTCGTAAGTCATGAACGCCTTCAAGTTCCTTGTTATGGACAAGCTCGGCTATACGCTCCATCATTTTGGCTTTGTTGACTTGATAAGGAACTTCTGTAACGATGATAGCTTCTCTGTCTTTTCGAAGAGTCTCAATATGAGAACGACTTCGAACGATAAGGGAGCCACGCCCCGTCTTAAAGGCGCTATAAATACCACGACGTCCCATAATAAGGGCGCCTGTTGGAAAATCTGGACCCGGTATATAGTCCATCAGCTCTTCAAGGGTCAAGTCAGGATTGTCAATCAAGGCACAGCAGCCATCAATGACTTCTCCTAAATTATGAGAGGGAATATTTGTCGCCATACCCACAGCAATACCCCCGCTCCCATTGACAAGAAGGTTAGGAATGCGTGTTGGAAGGACAACGGGTTCTTCTGTTGATTCATCATAATTGGGCCGAAAATCGACGGTCTCCTTATCGATATCATTCATAAGGAAATGAGCTGGTTTGGAAAGACGGGCTTCTGTATACCGCATAGCTGCTGCAGGATCCCCATCCATCGATCCAAAGTTTCCTTGTTTATCAATAAGTGGCAAGCGTAAAGAAAACAGTTGCGCCATCCGAACCAAAGACTCGTAAACAGCATCCGTACTATGCGGGTGATATTTGGAAATAACATCTCCCACAATACGGGCCGATTTTCGAGGGGGACGATTGAAGTCATAACCGGATTCGTACATCGAATAAAGAATGCGCCGATGAACGGGCTTCAGGCCATCTCGCACATCAGGAAGGGCACGACTTACGATGACGCTCATCGCATAAGCAAGATAAGAGTTTTTCATCTCTTCTTCAATAGTTACAACTGCAATCGCTTTATTCTCGCTCAACAGAAAGCTCCTCTTAAAAAGTGTTTAGGGCTTAAAATGGAATTTCGTCGTCAATCTCACCTAGAGAAGGGGAGGCTTCTCGGGCACTCGAACTTGACTTTTCAAAGGGTGCGAACTCACCCTCCATAGATTGATTTTTCGGACTATCGAGCATTGTGATTTCTCCACGAAAACGAGGGACAACGACTTCGGTAGTATAACGTTCTTGCCCAGTTTGATCGGTCCATTTACGTGTTTGCAATTGTCCTTCAATATAAATTTTTGCTCCTTTACGCAGGTACTTATCTGCAATATCGGCTAGTTTTTCATTGAAAATGACAACGCGGTGCCATTCCGTACGCTCTTTACGTTCTTGGGTTTCCCTATCGCGCCATTGTTCTGACGTAGCCAAGGAAAAGTTTACAATCTTGGTTCCATCTTGAGTCATGCGTACTTCTGGATCTTTACCTAAGTTGCCCACCAGAATAACTTTATTTACGCTACCTGCCATACTCTCTCCTCGCTTTTAAGTTTGCTTTCCTTGTTATAGGCCATCTTTTTTCGAAGTGCTATAGAGATTTATAGAATGACGAAGAGGTGGTGGATATAGTTTTTGCACAAATTATTTACGACAGATGCTTTTACAGCAACTCTGATTTAAATCGATCTTTCAGAAACAAAAGAGCAATTGCGCCTATTAAAGCCCCTGCACTTAAGTAAAGCGCCGGGGCCGCATTGTTACCTGTGTGTTGAATAAGAAATGTTGCAACAAAAGGTGTGCTGCCACCAAAAACGGCCATGCTAATGCTATGAGAAATGGAAAGACCAGAATAACGAACGTTGAGAGGAAAAAGCTCTACAAGTGTTGCAGGGATGGGGGCAAAGAAAACGCCCATAATAAAGGAAAGAAATACTTGGGCTAAAAGAGCACTGGTAAAACCGTCTTCAAAAGCCATAAAAAGGGGATAAGCGAAGAAAGTAAAAGCCAAAGAACCTACAATTAAGACAATCTTTCGCCCGTATTGATCAGAAAGCCATCCAGCAATAGGGATAGCAACTCCCATTGCAACCATACCAATGGTTGTCATTGTAAGACTCGTAACCATATCAAAGTTAAGAAGAACAGTGAGATAATTACTAATAAAGGTCACAATCAGATAAAAACCAATGGAAAGTGACAACTCAATGGTGATCACATAAATTATTGTTTTTAAATGATTCTTAAAGAGTTCGACAACGGGTGTAGAGTGTTCTTTATGCTGTTCTTTCGCTTTAGAAAACTGTTCAGGCTCTTTAACTGCACGACGCATAAATGATCCAACAAAGCCCCCAACAATACTCAGAAGAAACGGAACTCTCCATCCCCAAGCGAAGAGCTGATCTTCAGAGAGAGAATAGCAGGTCGCGGTCGCAATCGCTGATCCTACTAAAATTCCGATAAGTAGGCTGAAAACAACCCAACTTCCATAAAGACCGCGATTTCCTTTTTGTGCATGCTCAACAACAAAAATCATAGATCCTGTAAATTCGCCTCCCATAGAAAGGCCTTGGGCTAAACGAATGAACGTTAAAAGCAGTGGTGCAAGCCAACCAATGTGCTCATAGGTGGGCAAAAGACCTATCAAGGTTGTAGGAATAGCCATTAAATAAATAGACCATAAAAGAGCATTTTTACGTCCTATTTTGTCACCAATATGGCCAAAAATAACGCCACCAAGAGGTCGCATAATAAAACCAGCAGCAAAAATACCAAAGGTGGCCATAAGAGAAGCAAAAGGGCTGAATTTGGGGAAAAAAAGCTGGCCGATTGTGGTGGCAAAATACCCATACAGGGCGAAATCATACCATTCTAGCGCATTTCCAATCATACACGAAAAAATAACTTTCCGAATATAACCTCCCTTGTGGGGGAGACTTAGAGATTCATTGGTCAGTGTTGCAACTGTCACTTATTAAACTCCAAACAAAAGGGGAGGACTCTTTACATTAACGAAACATCATCTAAAGGAGGAAGGCTAGGCTTGACAAGACAAACATGCTAAGTCATTCAAAAGTTGAAAAATTTTTTTAAGCTATTTATCATATCAGACATAGGTTCCTTAACTTTAGAGTCAGAAAAAGTCTAAATCTAATTTGGTTTCGGCAAAAAATATTTACCTGTTTTTTTCTATCGTGAATTTATGTAATATAAAAATAGACTTCATAAAAGAGTCTTAACCGATAATAGAGGAGAACATTCATGCATCGACATCATAGTCATCATAAAAACCTTCAAATTTTTAAATTAAATCAACTTGATAGAATAAGGAACCTAAAATGTATACTCTTAAAAACGTGATTCAAACCTTTAAAACGACACTTCTTCTTTTCTTGTTTTCATTTTCTTCTGCTCAAAGTACTCCCCTAAAAATCTCAATCCTTCAAACCAGTGAACACCCCGCGTTAAATCAAGCACGTCAAGGCCTTGTGGAAGAGCTGCAAAGCTTAGGATACAAAGAGAGTAAAAATCTAATTTTAGATTATCAATCGGCCCAGGGAAACCCAGCTTTAGCTATACAAATTGCTCAAAAGTTTGCTTCAAACCACCCAGATCTTATTGTCGCTATTGGAACTCCTGCTGCTCAAGCCGTGCTTACAGCAACGAAGGATAAGGTTATCCCCGTTGTCTTTACAGCTGTGAGTGATCCGTTGGGGGCAAAGCTGGTGACAAACCTGAAAGCCCCAGAAGGCCATGTTACGGGGATTTCTGACTTTGTAAGCCCTGAATCACAGTTTGAGTTTTTTAAAAAACTCCTCCCAACCTTAAAAACGATAGGCATTGTTTATAACCCTGGAGAAGACAACTCTACGGCACTTAATCATCTTATGGAAAAAGCCGCAGAAAAAATGGATCTAAAACTCGTTCTGGCCTCAGCCTCTAAATCGAGTGATGTGTTAGCGGCAAGTCGAAGTTTGTGTGGTAAGGTTGATGCCCTCTTTATCAACAATGACAATACTGCTTTATCGGCCTTTAAAAGTGTTGTCAAAGCTGCAAACGAATGCAGCATTCCAGCCTTTGTGAGCGATCTTGATGTGGTGGATCAAGGAGCCCTAGCCGCTCTAGGGCCCAATCAAATCGCCTTAGGACGTCAAACAGCACGTATGGTAGATCGCATTTTAAAAAACAAAGACATGCCTCTTCCTGCCATAGAGTTTCCTGAAAAAACAGAAGAGTATGTCAATGGTTCGTAAGATTTATCTCAAGAAAAGCCAATAAACGCTTGCGCCATAAAGAGAGTGAATTTAGATTATTTCTTAAAGGGAATTTTTTAAGTTTACTCTCTTTAAATTAAAAAAATATAACAGAGGCGTAATGGCAGAAACAGCACCAACAGACTCTTCGTATTTTTTAGGTCTAAATTTTCCGGGAGGAGATTCCTTTACACTGAATATTTTTCAGGGGTTTGAACGTATTTCAGACCTTTTTGAATACACCCTTTTCATGACAACAACAGACAATGATGCTAATTTTGACAGCTTGATGGGTCAGAGCGCTACCGTTAGCATCACCATAAATTCTGAAACTCGCTATTTTAATGGAATCATTGGGAAGTTTGAACAAGAAGCCGCACTTTTGACTGTTAACGAACCTACGGTATATCGTGCTACACTTTATCCTAATCTCTGGCTTTTAAAATTTTCGGGTCAATGTCGTATTTTCCAAAATCAATCCATTGTTTCCATTATTACAAGCATTCTTGATCAATCTCAAATCACTTACTCAAATCAAGTTTCAAATGCAGGAACACAACCTGTTCCTTTTTGTGTGCAATATAATGAAACAGACTTTAATTTTATAAGTCGTTTAATGGAAACTAACGGGATTTTTTATTTCTTTCAACAGACAGAAAATGGAAATACCCTTATTCTTGCAGATGCAATTGGGGCTTATTCACCTTGCCCTAGTGTTTCCACTGTGAATTTTGAGAATGACTATACTGAGCGGCCGTTTCTCTTAATGGTTGAATCGTGTTCTCTGACTCAGCGCATTGTTCCTCAAAGCAATACCATTGTCAGTTTTAATTATTTAGCGCCTCAAAATCCCTTACAGGCGTCAGCGACAGGTCCAACTGATGCTGGCGGAGGAACCATTACAACGTATGATGAAATTTATGCCCAGCAATCTGAGGGAACTCCTCTTGTCGCTACAAAGTTACAATCGGAAGAATTTCCACAAAAAATGGTGGAAGGTCTGTCAACCGTTCCTTTTTTTCTTCCCGGGTTTACGTTTGAGTTACAAAACCACCCTCGGACAGACGCCAATACGATCTATACCCTTTATGAGGTTATTCATGAAGCGAGTTTAATAGCCCCTGGCCCAGGAAGACCTCTTTATGAGAATAAATATAAAGCCTTCACATCAACAACACTTTTCCTGCCCGCTCAAAAAACACCAAAACCACGAATCTATAGTACACAAACAGCTATTGTAACGGGACCAACAAATCAAGAGATTTGTACTGATCAATATGGCCGCATTAAAGTTAAGTTTCACTGGGATCCTTCCCCGGCCACAGATGACACGACCTCATGTTGGATTCGTGTGGCTACCCTTTGGGCAGGACAAAGCTGGGGAACTTTATTCACCCCACGGGTGGGTCAAGAAGTGGTTGTTTCCTTTATTGATGGTGATCCTGATAATCCTTTGGTTGTCGGAACAGTTTATAATGGCGTAAATCTCCCCCCTTATTTACCTCAAACACCAACGAAATCAACAATAAAGAGCAATACGAGCATAAACTCAAATTCATCAGTTCCTGCCTATAACGAGTTTGGATTTGATGATTTGGCAGGATCGGAGCAAGTGTTTCTCCGTGCTCAGAAAGATTATAATGTTTATGTGCAAAATGATCAAAACATTACAATCGTTGGGGGAAACAGAACCATTGTTTTGCAGTCGCAAGATGAACAAGATGAAACTCGAACCGGCCAACAAAGTAATGACAGTTTAACGCTGGCAAATGGCGATAAATCTTTAACAATTACCCAAGGTAACTATACGATTTTATTAAATCAAGGAAACATAAGTGTGACCTGTGCGAGTGGGAATGTTAGCTTTGATGTAACTGGTGATATTTCCTTTAAATGTTCCGGTAATTTTAGTGTGAACGCAACGCAAGCCATTTCGTTTACAGCAGGAACAAGCATTTCTTCCACTGCAACAACGGATATCACTGAAAAAGCAGGGGGAGCTTTTAGTCTCACAGCTTCAGCAGACGCAACCTTCGATGCAGGAGGAAACGCCACCTTGAAAGGAGGAGGAGCTGTTGAGATCACAGGCGGAGGAGATACTTCTGTAAAGGGAGGGGGAGCTCTTGAACTTTCAGGCGGAGGAACGGCTTCTTTGAAAGGGGCCACTGTAGAGATTTCGGGGGCTGCGATTTCCCTAAATTAAAGGTTACGAGGGTTGAGATTTTACTAAATGGATAGAAATGCATGACAGATGAGATTGAACAAGACTTTTTAGAAGCTGAGAAAGCAACTCAAGAGATTCTCGAAGAAAAAGAAGCGCCGTTTTCTGGCAAAAGTCGATTTTTAGGTCAGAAAATTGAGGGAAAATTGCACGGTCCTTTGGAGCAATATGATGAAAATAGCAATCTTTTATCTCGCCAAAACTTTGAAAAAGGTCAACTTCATGGAGAATCTCATCGATATGATGCAAATCAACAGATAAAGGAAAGAATGACCTTTCATCAAGGCATTCCCCATGGACCCGCTGAATTTTATAAAAATGGGCGCTCTCGTCTTCACACGTTTTTTCATGAAGGCAAGCAACATGGCACAACTACGCATTTTGATGAAGGGGGTATGATTCGAGCCCAAGTTCAATTTCAACATGGCCTTAAAGAAGGAACCGCTATTTCCTATGACATGTCGGGCCGCGTCATCAAAGTGTATCACTACCAGCAAGGACTTTTAAATGGCCCTGTCCTGTCTTATTACCCCAGCGGATCGCTTCTTGAATCAGGATCCTATAGCCAAGGCCGACGTGAGGGAGACTTTAAGTCTTATTATGAAAATGGGATCATTCGGCAAATTCTTACTTTTGACAATGGACGATTGGTGCGTAAGCCTCAACTTTTTGACACACAAGGAAATCCAACATCATTGGGAATTGAAGCATGAGCCTTGCCGTTGTTGGGGGAACATCACTCATCAAATGCTCCTTTGGCCTTGCTCCAACGCCCTTAGTCGTTCTCCCAGATCGAACAGTAATAGCTGAAGAGATGCTCATGGGCAATATCGAAGATAAACACCCGTTGGCGAATATCGAGACTTTTGGAATGTGTTCTTCACTTACAAACCCTAAAGTGGATGCAGCAACAACTGCAGCTGCAGGCGTGCTAACCCCGATGCCTTGCATTCCTAATGTGATTGCGCCTTGGGTTTCTGAAGCCTTAGATGTAACGGTGCAAGGATTGCCGGCCATTGATGAAACGGCTATCGTCATGTGCCTGTGGGCAGGGGTTATTCATATTAAAAAAGCCGGAAATTCTACAGTTATGGTGCCATAGCTTTTTGAAGGAAGACTTAATTTTAGATCATAATCATAAGTGCTCATAGACGTTCCCACTATTTTACGCCATGGCGGGATGCTATAAATAATTACAACCATTCTATGGAAACAAAAGCTGCTCTTCAGATTTAGAGTCTATCAGAGCAGCGTGGATCTATAGCTTTACACCCGCTTGTCGTATTTTCGTGTTCGCTAGATGCTCTTAGGGTCGAATGTTGATAATACCTTTGATGATTTTCAGCATGTAAAAGTTGTGTTGTTGCAAAAATAAATAGCGTCATTATTATAAATATATGTCCTGTTTTCATGTCTTTTCCTTTCATTTTACTTTTTTTCTTAAATTAATATTAGAAATTTAGGATTAAAAATCAGTTAACAATCTTGCAAAAGTACCAATTTTTAGTATCTGAATACGAATTGGTAAAGGAAAAGAAGCACCCTAACTTTAAGAAAGTAAAACATTTTTACCTTGCCCATAACACCTGTCCTCAAACATTTTTAAAATACTATGGAAGATACAAAGCAAGTGATGGAGAGGCCTATTTTTGCCTGGAAAATGTGGCCCAAAATATAAAACACGACGAGCGAGCGAAGAAATAGAGAAAATGGTTTTGGAGGTGTGTGAGAGGGGCTGTAATAAGTTTGAGATTAATAATATCTTGCAAGCAAAGCTTAACTCTCTTACATCCTCCCCAAGTGGAATTTATAATATTCTCAAGAGACATGGTAAGAACCGATTAGGAGAGCCCATGAAAGAAGAAAAGCGTAGGATTATCAAAGAGAAGACTGAGGAACTTGCTCACATTGATTGTCATCATCTTTCAAAAGATACAATCACGAACGATAAGAATAATTATTATATTGTTTGTGTTATTGATGCTTATCCTTACATCTCTGGGGAGGAATCATTTTAGGGAGCCTCACCACTTTCCTATGGGCTTCTTATATAGACGTATGGCTTGGAACTTCTTTTATCGCTGTTTTGTTAAGTCTTTTAATGGGACACATTTTTTATTTCTTAAATAATTTATTCTTTAAAAAATATTATACATGATGGAGTCTTCTTGAAAAGACCCTATCTCGTATAATAAAATGATGATAAAACGCCCCAAGAATATGCAGATCTACAAAAACGTAAAGGACATAAGAAATTCTTATGTGAGCTGTTAAAAAAACGCAGCATAAGCATTATCTTTGTCGTTTATAAGAGCCGGAATTGTAAAGAGATTAAAATAATCGACAGGATGTCCACCAAGAATAGACATCAACAAACCTGTTAGAGGAAAAACAAACATAAGTATATAAAGAGTCCAAATATTAATTTTACTTAAAATATGACTCCAGCGAGGAGCTTTCTCAAAATCTATAGGGACAAGATTATATTGTCTCCACCAGAAGCGAAAGAAAACGAGGAGCAAAAGGGTAAGTCCTAATTCCTTATGCCATTTAAAAAGCATCCACTTTAGATCAGAAGGGGACATTTCAAGCATTGTATAAGTAAATATATATTGAATTAAATTAATTGAATTAAAGTAATTGTGGGGCTTCAGGATTAAAAATTAGTTAACAATCTTGTAAAAGTATGTATAGCTTAGGGCTGATATAAGAATAAGGTTATTTACCGTAAGAGCTTAACACCCGACGTTTTTTCCGAGGACGTCATTGCGAGGAGCGTGAGCTCCGAAGCAATCCAGGAAATCTGCCAAAAACTGGATTGCTTTGTCGGGACTTCGTCCCTCCGCGCAATGACGAAAAATGGCTGTTTTTCTTACCTCTAAAAATGTCGGGTGATGAGCCGTAAGAGTAAAAATTCTTTTCATCAGAAAAAAAGGAGCTAGAATAATGAATTTTTCACAGTTTTCTATTAAGAATTTCTTTTTTCTATTTTCAATTATATTGATTCAGCCTTACACTTTTTGTGAGGCAATGAACGACTTCTTCAGTTCCGACGAAGAGAATCTTAGCGTTAAAACCCCTCTTCTTAGCGATGACAGTGCTATCCATCCTTTACGGAGTGTAGCCAAGCGCCGCAGCGACGGCGTTGTAACCAAGAGTAACAGCAATGCTTCTGAAAAATCACAATCTCTCCCCCCACCATCCTCCGAAGATAATTCTCAATATGGTGCGATCAGTCTGTTAGAGGATTCCTCTGAGGAGGATGAGCTTCCTCGTGCTCCTGTTTCTTCTGTGGTGAAGAGGAGACATTCAGGCCATCAACAGGACCTAAATTTTTCCTCAGCTATTCCTATTCTTAACATAAACCCTAACCAGGCACAGAGAATAGGTATCACCCGACTGCTTGAAAACCTTTTAGCTAACCCAAAAAACGCTCATCTTCACCGTGAGGATATTAGTTTTGAAACGGCTCTTGTGGTTTATGATCTTTCCAAGATCACAAGACCCGTTTCCGATGATAAGGGAAAAGGTGTAATTGCAGCGCCTGCTGCATGGACGGACACTGCTTATTTTTTAGCTGAACTTGATAAGAATTTTTTTAATCACCCAATGTCCAAAAAAAGAATCGCGTTAATCACCCTAGGGGCCATTGAAGGAGGATTAGCCCCTTGGGGGATTAGTCCTCTTGTCATGTATTTGGGAGAGAATCTCCTCACTTTTATTCCAGTAGGCGGTTTCGCTTCTGAAGGTCTTGTTTATACCGTGATAGCGTTTTCCACTCTGCCTTGCATGCAGCAAATCGGCGAATTCATGAATGATATTGGAAAAAATTTTTTCGATAAAAACGGTTTTACCCCCAGTACAGGTGATAAGGGGCCTCACATTCAAAAGACAGACTTTGAAATAGAAACAGGTTACCAACGATGTTGCAGGTATATTAATATTCCTACAAATACCCTGTCTATGATTTTTTCATGTACGAGTGCCCTCTTTCGTGCTTTGCCTATGGGACTCCTATGGTGGGAAGCAGAAACACCTTTTCCAGAGTTTCGAAATGCTTTTTTAGGCCCTCTTGTGGTTTTTTATGTAGTAAAAACATATAAAGAAAGTATGAATTTTTGCAATGTCTTTGCTCATCAACGAGCCACTGAACCATTGCCTATGGTTAAAGAAAAGAAACAAATTTTAAGGGAACGTATTAAAACATTGGAGAGGTGTGCGAGTGCTGAAGCCAGTGATGCTCTTGTTGAAAAACTTTATTCACTCATTCAAGAAGAGCTGGAAAAAAAGAACTTGCTTGTAGATGAAGATCCGAAGAGGCATATCTCCGCTTTTAGTGCACTTATGATTAAACTTACGCAAGCTTCAGCATTTCAGAACATTCAAGACGAGCTTGCGGAACACGCATATTCCGACGTGTCTTTGCGGCCAATCGTGGAGCAGATTGGAAGTCTCCAAGTTCCTGGGATGGCAAAGCTTATTACAGATATTGATCAAAAGAGAGGAGAAACGGGAGCAAGAACTTTGCTTGAAAACTTGTCTACCTTTATCCATGGAGCGGCTACTCCAGGTCGCTTTTTTGTTACGTGTTGGGCAGTCACTAAGGTTTTAATGTATATGGGAGTTGTAGAAGATCCTGCATTATATGTTAGTTTTGGAGCAGCTGCGATAGATGTTGTCTTAAGAGCAATGACCGAATGGTATGTACAAAAAGATACTTTTTTAAGCCTGCGTGACGTTGGTTCTACAAAAATGCCCTTTTGGCCTGTCATGTGGGTGACAAACACTCTGTCGTTTGTTAATTCAACTTTTTTCTCAATTCCGACTGCTGCAATTGTTTTTAATGTGATGAGCGATTGTCCTCTTTATGTTAAAGCTTGTGTTGCACTTTTAACGTTGCCTTCAGAGTTTACTTCATTTTATACATTTTTTCATGATAGGTATGCTCAATTTATTGAGAATATAACAACCCTTCGCGTGAGGACACCCTCTCAAAAAAGAGCTTGGTTAAATGTTCACTTCAAAAATGCAAAAAAATTCATTCGTGAAGCTGATCAAAACACAATTGAACAGATATATAATCTTACGCAAGGAGGCTTATAAATCTTGAAGGGAAAGGCCCCTTATCATGACGAGGATGAGTGAGAAGCAAAGCTGTGCTGAAGAGACTTGCCTCTCAAAGCATGATATCTGCACAATTAGAGCGTAAATTCAATGAGTTAATGGTTTGCTCGGACGAACGTAGACACTGACAACAAGCTATGAAGTTACTTTAGGGGGAGACACACTCATTGAATTTGAAGATATCATGTTTCCTAGCGACGGGTGTCATTCCCGCGAAGGCGGAAATATATAGAATGGATATTTTATTCAAATAATTCCTTTGGATTTCCGCGTGTCAAGAGGATGTTATCAGAAAAAACACAATAGGATTTGCATGGTTGATGAAGATATTCTTATTTCTTGCGAAATTTATCCAGAGTGATGATGTTGTCCGTATTCTCTGAAGGAGCGACGCCAGCGAAGATAGCCTCTTCTTCCTCAGTGTAGGGAGGAGGAGTAAATTGAAGACCAAACTTGGCATAGGGATCCATAAAACTCAATAAAGCGTGAAAGGGAACATAAATGCGCTCTTGGGAATCACTAAAGCTTAAGGTTATGTAAAAACCATGGTTATCCACTTCAAAATCCCAATACTGATGTTGAATGACAATGGTCATTTCTTCAGGATGGCGTTCTTTCAAATAATCAGGGAGCTGAACGCCAGGGTAATTCGTATTAAAGGCAATATAAAAGTGATGAGGCCCTGGCAGGCCGTTAATAGCAGTTGATTGCAAAGCTTCGCGAACGACATTCCGCAAGTTTTCTTGCACCATTTCTTCGTAATTAAACCCGTCCACAGATCTCTTCCTTTTTTCTGTCAATCAATGAGGGGCTTCTGTTGCCCGGTGCCCCTCGAACCGCGATCACCTTAAGGTTAAGCGGCTGCAGCTGCAGCGACATTAACCTCGTTGGAGTTGAGCGCACTAAAGTTTGCCGCTCCACGACCAAATGCATTAAAATCTTTTGCATTTATGTGTTTAGTCCGATAACGGTGGTACCATGCCGAGTGAAAATCTAACCTTTACTACGCACGTCGATCCTAATTCACCCCCATAATCAATACCTTAATGGTGGAGGTGCCGGGTTCCGCCCCCGAGTCCGTAACGCCTATTCCGTAGGACGTTTATCACTATAGTCAAGTTACCCTGACATCTTAAGTATAAGTCTTTTTTCTAGAAATTTAAAGGGGTTTTCAATTTCTTTTTATCAATTACATTTTAAACTCTAAAAGGAAATCTAAAAGAGGATGAATTCTTAACTAAATTTTTAGAATTTTGCCTTACGACAAAAGGACGATAAGATCCGAAAAAAAAATCAGAAAGGGAGCTCCATGATCCTTCGGCACGTCGATTTGGATGATAAATATTTAGTTGAGGACGGCCAAATTTATTTGACGGGAGCTCAAGCGCTGGCCCGGCTTCCCTTGATGCAACGGCGAAGAGATTTGGCTCATGGACTCAATACTGCTGGTTTTATATCAGGATATCGTGGATCTCCTTTAGGGGCATTTGATCAAACCCTTTGGAAAATTCAAAAATCCTTAGAAGAAAATCAAATCACATTTACACCTGGTATTAATGAAGAGTTAGGGGCGACGGCCGTTTGGGGAAGCCAACAACTTCCTCTGTTTAAGGGTGCCCGTGTTCAAGGCATTTTTTCCATGTGGTATGGGAAAGGGCCAGGGGTTGATCGATGTGGGGATGCCTTTAAACATGCTAATGCGGCTGGAACATCAGCGTATGGAGGGGTATTAGCCCTTGCCGGCGATGATCATGCTTGTAAATCCTCAACTCTGCCTCATCAAAGTGAATACGCCTTTATGGATGCTTCAATTCCGGTCTTAGTGCCCTCAAATGTGCAAGATATACTTGACATGGGTCTTTATGGATGGGCACTTTCACGATACTCGGGATGTTGGGTGGCCTTTAAAGTGATTGCTGATACGGTGGACACTGCTGCTTCCGTGACGGTTTCTCCCGAACGATCTCCTCTTTTTTTTCCAGAAGATTTTCATCTGCCTGAAGGTGGCGTGCATATCCGCTGGCCCGATACGCCTCTTGAACAAGAACGCAGGTTGCGTCTTTATAAATTGGATGCTGCAAAAGCTTTTGTTAGAGCTAATCACCTGGATAAAGCAATGCTTCTTGGGAAAAACCCAAGGCTTGGTTTGGTAACTTGTGGAAAGACTTTTCATGACGTTCGCCAAGCTCTTGAAGATTTAGGCTTAGGGGAAAAGCAAGCGGCAGATCTTGGTATTACCCTTTATAAAGTGGGGATGAGTTGGCCTCTTGAACCGATGCGGCTTCAAGAGTTTGCCCAAGGCTTAGAAGAAATTCTGGTTATTGAAGAAAAACGGCCCCTGATTGAAAGTCAAATGAAGGACATTCTTTATGGGTTACCTGAAGGAAAACGACCCCGTGTCATAGGTAAAAAAGATGAAAACGGAAAACCCTTGTTGCCAGAAATTTTTGAGCAAAATGTTTCTGAAATCGCCCATGTGATTGGCCAAAGACTCCTTCGTTTTACGGATTCATCTGTTGTTAAAGAGGGGATGGAAAGGCTCGATCGGCTCTTTCGAGAGATGCTGAAGACCCAGCCAGAACTCGTCCGCCTTCCGTATTATTGTTCGGGGTGTCCTCACAATACCTCTACAACCCATTTACCCAAAGGCAGTCGTGCTGTTGCAGGAATTGGCTGCCATTATATGGCAACCTGGATCGCTGAAGATACGGCTACTTTTACCCAAATGGGAGGGGAAGGAGTTCCGTGGATTGGACAGGCTCCTTTTACAGACGAAGCTCATATCTTTGCTAACCTGGGAGATGGAACCTATTATCACTCGGGGATTCTGGCCATTCGCGCTGCAATTGCGGCTAAGGTCAATATGACTTATAAAATTCTTTACAACGATGGTGTTGCTATGACAGGAGGTCAACCCGTTGACGGACCCCTTGATGTAGCGATGCTCACCCAACAAATCTATGCGGAAGGTGTTCGCAAAATTGTTGTGTTGAGTGAAGATCCCTATAAATATCCGGTGAATTTTGGGTTTGCCCCGGGTGTTGAAGTTGGGCATCGAGATCAACTGGATCAAGTGCAAGAAGATATCAAAAAATGGCCTGGGATTTCCGTATTAGTTTATGATCAAGGCTGTGCGGCCGAAAAAAGGCGAAAGCGGAAACGAGGCCTTCTGCCCAATCCAGATCAACGCATCTTTATTAATGAGCGCGTTTGTGAGGGGTGTGGGGATTGTAGTGTGAAATCGAATTGTCTTTCCGTACAGCCTCTTGAAACGGCAATGGGGCGAAAGCGGAAAATTGATCAATCCAGTTGCAACAAAGATTATTCCTGTGTGAATGGATTTTGTCCCAGTTTTGTCAATGTTCAGGGCGGAAAACTGAAAAAGGCTTCTCCTTCTGTTAAACCAGAAAAGGTGAGAGATTCGTTTCCTGATCCAAAACTTCCAAGCCTTGATAAGCCCTATTGTATCTTTTTGACAGGTGTTGGTGGAACGGGTGTGGTGACAGTGGGAACGATTCTCGGCATGGCGGCTCACCTGGAAAAAAAGGGATGCTCTACCGTTGATATGACGGGTTTAGCGCAAAAGGGGGGGGCTGTTGTTTCTCATATTCGTATCGCGCAAAAGCCAGAAGATATTCATGCAACCCGCGTGTATAATGGGGAAGCGGATTTGATCTTTGGGTGTGACCTTGTTGTTGCGGGGATGCCTGATACTCTCAATAAAATAAAAAAAGGAAAGACATTCGTTCTGATCAATGCAGACCAATCCATCACGAGTGGGTTTATTCACAATCCGGATTATCATTTCCATCATGAAACTTTACAAAAGAACATTCTTGAAACCGCTGGAAACAGTCAGGTGGATTTTATTGATGCCGTTCAGTTGGCGACAGGACTTCTTGGTGATTCTATCGCCTCTAATCTTTTTATGGTGGGATACGCTTATCAAAAAGGCCTGCTTCCCGTTTCTCACCAAGCTATTGAAAAAGCAATTGAAATGAATGACATTGCCGTCTTGTTTAATCTTCAGGCCTTTCGTTGGGGACGCCTGGCAGCCCTTGATTTGCGAGCTGTTGAGCAAGCCGCAGCCATAGGGGATGAAGAAAAACGCATACAAATTCCGACAACCTTTGAGGATATTCTGGTTCATCGTAAATCGTTTTTAGAGTCTTATCAAAACAAAGCTTATGCAGAACGCTATGCATCCTTCGTCAGCTCAGTACGAGTTGTCGATCAAAAGCTAAAACGAAAAGACCTTTCCCTCAGTGTGGCACAATACTATGCAAAGTTGCTGGCGATAAAGGATGAGTATGAAGTCGCACGACTTTATACGGATGGGACGTTCATGAAAGAACTTCGTTCTCAATTTGAGGGACCACTTAAACTGAATTTTTACCTAGCTCCTCCCCTTTTTGCCAAACGAGATCCCTTTTCGGGCGAATTAAAGAAAAAGAAGTATGGGTCTTGGATGATGTATGCCTTTCGCTTTTTGGCTAAACTGAAGGGATTGCGAGGAACCATCTTTGATATTTTTGGCTATTCGCAAGATCGGAAAAAAGAGCGTGCCTTGATCAAGGATTACGAGGACCTGATTCTTTACCTTTTAGACCATCTTACGCCTGATAATTATGAGATTGCCCTTTCTCTGGCCTCCCTTCCTGAGCACATTCGGGGTTATGGACATGTGAAAGAAAGGCATTTGCATGCAGTCAAAGCAAATGAGCAAGCCCTTCTGGCCCAATTTAAAGCGACACTTTGATTTTAGAGAAGAGAATTCGAAATGATAGATGAGTTCGTGCTGCCTTCATGCATGGGGTCTTTTTGACTGGCGCCAATCTGACCAGCGTTGTATTCCTCCAGCCTTTCGTTGACAAACAAATTGGTAGAATTCTTCAATAAATCTTTTTCGAGCTTCAAGCATTTGTTTGTCATAGGTTCCATCTTTCCAAACGTCAGTGTTAAATAAGTCCTCTGAACCTAAAAGCGTTTGACGTTTAACAATGTCATTGATTGAAACAAGAGGGGCATTTTTAAACGTGTCTAACATAACAAGTAAAATAGAGGTACGTCCTTGTCCATGAGCACAGTGGAAATGAAGCCAGACATTTTCTGGAAGGGTATCGAAAAAAGAGACGATCTCGTCAATATTTTCTTCAGTTTCAATAAACTGACTGCCAATGTTAACTTTTTTATAGTCAAAACCATACTTTTTGGCTTCTACGGATTCAGAGATCACTAATTCAGGCTGGATAGCCGTGGTGCCTGTAAAAAACCACCGTCGAATGAGATGCTTTAATTCAGGAGATCCTTTACGTTGGTAGGCAAAAAAGTTGGTTGGAATGCCGTGAATATATCCATGATATTCTGCCATTCCATCAACAATAATTTTAGGCCCTTGGATATGGCTTAACCGTTTTTGAAGATCTGAGAAACGAACGGATGTTCCTCCTGAAGCCTTAAGCTCTCGGAGTCCTCTTACATCAATGCTCTGCAGGGTCCAAAGAGTATCTTGCATGGAGCGAAAGTGACTCCAATAAAAAATATCTAAAAATACATAGAGAATTAAGATAATAAGACTAATGAGGCTTACCCCAATGAAAACTCTTTTTTTAGTTAAAAGGTATTTCATCGAGTTCTATCTTATTCGCTTTTTGAAGATGCCAATCTGACCAGCGTTGGATTCCTCCGGCTTTTCGTTGGCAAATAAAGTCATAAAAATTTATTATAAATTTTTTGCGAGCGACGAGTTGCTCAGGTAAATAAGTGCCCTTTTTCCATATAGTTGTATTTAACAAATCAACGGATCCAAGAAGGTGATGGCGTTTTATAATATCAGCTAATTTAACACGAGGAGCGTTTTTCATCATATCTAGCATCACAAGAAGGGTTGATGTTCTTCCTTTACCATTTGTACAATGGATATGGAGCCAAACGTCTTTTGGCAAGGTATCAAAAAAGTTAACAATATCATCAATGCTATTATCAGTAGCGGAAAATTTGCTTCCTATATTTACTGCTTTATAAGCAAACCCGTATTTTTTTGCTTCAATTGATTCTGAAATAACGAGTTCTGGTCTCTCATGAATTGTGCCTGTCCAAAAAAGTCGACGAACATAATGTCGATATCCTGGCTTAGGTTGGCCATAACCCAAAAAAGTTGTAGGAATCTCATACACATATCCATGAGGTTCGCATTTCACATCGACGATAATTTTTTGCATTTTAATAGGGCTGAGTCTTTGTTGAACGTCTGCAAAACGAGGAGCATTTCCTCCAGAAGCTTGAATTTCCCGCAGGCCTGTTAAATCTACGCTTTCTGTAGAAGAAATTTTATCTTGGAGAGTACGGAAATTATTCCCTCCATAAAAAGCATCGAATGATACATAAAGCAGAAAGGTCAGTAAAAGAATAATACCGCTTCCAATGAGAAGAGGTGTTCTTTTAA
This sequence comes from Alphaproteobacteria bacterium, assembly GCA_017992885.1. GTDB lineage: Bacteria > Pseudomonadota > Alphaproteobacteria > UBA9655 > UBA9655 > UBA9655. The sequence goes on along the minus strand of JAGONT010000004.1, from coordinate 62,111 downwards.
ACATTTTGCTCATAGATAATTTCCTCTTGAATAAATATGATACATTTGTTCGCGAAACATTTCGATTATATGCATAAAATATTAATATAAGAGATCTTGTAAAAGACTTCTTTACGTTAGGCAAGTGAGAATTTCCCTTAGCTCACTATGTAATTAATCACTCTGATTTCTATCTAAGTCTAATAGATAGTACTCGTTTTTTATCAATCTGTGCAGATGGGGATCCAGAAGAAGGTTGAAGTTAGGCAAATTAATTATAGTGTTTGTGAGGGCAAACAAGTGGAGAAAAAATTGCTTCTTACCAAGACTGGATAAGACCTTGCTTGCCATGGCTTAATTATTAACGTGTTTGTTAATAATTTAGTAACTAATTCACGTCAAACTGCTTTCCACCATTTATCAGCATAAGTTGCAACAGGAGGAGAATATGCTAAGAAAAAAAACATTAAATGCTCTGGATATAGCCAGTCAAATACTACCTTTTATAATGATTACAGCTACGTTGATTGGAGTGTCGTATGTTTACGGAAATACCCTTTATTCTTTTAAATGGAGTCTTTCTTTTGTCTAACAATAATTCTGTATAATTTAACATTTTATTAAGATTTAATTAAGAAAGATATCATCATAAAAAAGTATATAATTCAAATATTAATAATGTCTCTCAATATGAATCGCCCCACCTTTTTTTTTGTAACTTGCCTAAACAACATTTCCAAATTAGGGAGAGCATGATATGGTTCATAGGCAATGCGGGCGTGGTGGAATTGGTAGACACGCCAGACTTAGGATCTGGTGGCGAAAGTCGTGGGGGTTCAAGTCCCTTCGCCCGCACCAAATTACTGTACAAAGCGTCAAAGGATCAGTAAGGTTTTTTCAATTTCGTTCGTAACTTAAGTGAGCCGTAAATGATGAAGATTATAGAAACCCTCTCTCAAGGCCTAAAAAGGTCATTTGAAGTTATTATTCCCACAGATCAGATTGAGTCAAAGCTCAATGATCGTCTTGCAGCCATTGGCAAAAAAGTTAAAATGCCTGGCTTCCGTCCGGGAAAAATCCCTCTTGCTATGCTGAAACAACGCTATAAGGCCGAGGCTCTTTCAGAGGTTATGGAAGAATGTCTAGAAAAGGGAGTCCAACAAGTTCTTAAAGACAATGAGCTTGTTCCTTCCCTTAAACCGAAAGCCAATATCAAGTCCATTGAAGAGGGAAAAGATCTCACCATTTATATTGATCTGGAAATTCTCCCGACAATAGGGGACATTCAGCTTGCAGATCTTTCCTTTGAAAAACATATTGTAACTGTTCCTCCTGAGGTCACCTCACGGGCTCTTGAAAATATTGCACGACAAAACCGTGAAACACGCTCCCTTAAAAAGCTTCGTAAAACACAAAAAGGAGATATAGTTATCATTGATTTTGAAGGCTTTATTGAGGACACCCCTATTGAAGGTGGCACAGGTAAAGACCATCCTTTAGAGCTAGGCTCAGGAGCTTTTATCCCTGGTTTTGAAGATCAACTTATTGATCAGGAAAAAGGCAATAAAGTAGATGTTAGAGTGACCTTTCCCAAAGATTATCATGAAGCACATTATGCAGATAAACCGGCTCGCTTTGATGTAACGATTACCGATATTCATGAAGCTGAGCCGATAGAGATTAATGAAGCCCTTGCCAAAAAACTTGATTTTGAGTCGCTTAAGGCTATGGAAGAATGGATTGAACAAAACATTGTTAAAAACTACTCCGCTCAAAGTTTTTTAAATACGAAACGGCATGTTTTAGATGCTCTAGCCGAGCGGTTTACCTTTGATGTTCCTCAAAATATGAAAGACCTTGAGTTTAATAACATCTGGGAGCAACTCTGTAAGGAGCTTGGCATTACTCAAGAGAAATCTGCCAATTCGAATGTTAAAGAAAAATCAAACTCAAAAATATTCGAAGAATCTACTGGTAAAGGCGAAGAGGAGCTGCGCGAAGAATACCTTATGATTGCTGAGCGACGTGTGCGCTTAGGGATTCTTCTTGCAGAAATTGGGAAGCGAAATCAGATTTCAGTAACTAATCAAGAACTTTTAAACGCTCTCACAGTTCGAGCTCGTGAGTTCCCTGGTCAGGAAAAAGAAGTTTTCGATTTTTATCGTAATAACGAAGCAGCTCTCGCCACCTTAAGAGCTCCTATTTTTGAAAACAAAGTGATAGAGTTCATCTTGAGTCAAGGTAAGGTCACAGAAAAATCAATTACGCCAGAAGATCTCGAAAAACTTATTGCCCATGAAGAAGAAGAAATAGAAACGCAGATTTCTGCTAAGGCAAAGAAAACTAAAAAACCATCAAAGAAAAAAGATTCTTAAAAGGAGCAATCTCTTATGGAAATGTACATGAATACCTTAGTCCCTATTGTTGTTGAACAAACTGCTCGTGGAGAACGATCCTTTGATATTTTTTCACGTCTTTTAAAAGAGAGAATTATTTTTCTTAATGGACCGGTTGATGATGTTGTCTCAAGTCTTGTTTGCGCTCAACTTCTTTTCTTAGAGTCAGAAAATCCTAATAAGGATATCCATCTTTATATCAATTCGCCAGGAGGTTCTGTAACTTCAGGCTTTGCCATTTATGATACGTTGAACTATATTCGTCCCGATATTTCAACACTTTGCTTTGGTCAAGCTGCCTCGATGGGATCTTTTCTCCTCTCAGCAGGAACGAAAGGAAAGCGATATTGCTTACCCAATGGTCGTGTTATGATTCATCAACCATGGGGAGGGTTTCAAGGCCAAGCCTCTGACATTGAAATTCATGCGCGGGAAATGTTATATACGAAAGCTCGTTTGAATAAAATTTATGCGGATCACACAGGTCAATCTCTTGAAGTCATTGAAAAAGCTATGGATCGAGATAACTTTATGACGGCTGAAGCAGCCAAAGAATTTGGCCTTATTGATGAGGTTGTTTCTCATCGACCTGACTCAGCTGATGTGAGTAAAAGTGCTTAATGTATCAAAAAATCATGTTTTTATCCCTTTCATTAACTATTTTTTGGTAGATCCATGCGATTCTAAAGATAGGAAGAGAAAAAAAATTCAAAATATGATTGATCTTGCTAAGAAGAGCCAAAAGAGAACTGAAGGAGGGTATGATGTCAAAAGGTAAAAGTGAAGATCCAAGAAGCCCTCTTTATTGTTCCTTCTGCGGAAAAAGTCAGCATGAAGTTCGAAAACTTATTGCTGGACCTTCGGTCTTTATTTGTGATGAATGCGTTGATTTATGCACTGATATCATCAAAGAAGAAAACAAAGGTCCTCTTGTTCGCTCTCCAGACGGAGTGGCAACGCCACAACAAATCTTTGACGTTTTAAATGATTACGTCATTGGCCAAAACAGTGCCAAAAGGGTCTTATCTGTTGCCGTGCACAACCACTATAAACGTCTTGAGCATGGAACGCATTCGAGTGATGTTGAACTTTCAAAGTCTAATATACTGCTTGTGGGTCCAACAGGGTGTGGAAAAACCCTTCTAGCTCAGACTCTTGCACGTATCATTGATGTCCCCTTTACCATGGCTGATGCAACGACCTTAACAGAAGCGGGTTATGTGGGAGAAGATGTTGAAAATATCATTCTCAAACTTCTCCAAGCTGCAGACTATAATGTCGAAAAGGCTCAGCGTGGGATTGTTTACATTGATGAAGTAGATAAAATTTCTCGTAAGTCAGATAATCCATCCATTACACGTGATGTGTCAGGGGAAGGCGTGCAGCAAGCTCTTCTAAAAATCATGGAAGGAACTGTTGCGTCTGTTCCTCCTCAAGGAGGACGTAAGCATCCTCAACAAGAATTTTTACAAGTTGATACGACAAATATCCTCTTTATTTGCGGTGGAGCCTTTGCGGGGATTGAAAAAATAATCTCTGCCCGTGGACGGGGGACTGCCATAGGTTTTGGCGCGGATGTGCGGGGACCTGAAGATCGTCGAACGGGCGAGCTTTTAGAAGAACTTGAAACGGAAGATTTGTTGAAGTTTGGTCTGATCCCAGAATTTATTGGACGTTTGCCAGTTATTGCAACTCTCAATGATTTGGATGAGTCCGCTCTTATTCAAATTTTAACAGAACCAAAAAACGCTCTAATTAAGCAATATAAGCGTCTTTTCAATATGGATTGTGTTGAGCTAACTTTTACAGATGGCGCGCTTAAAGCGATCGCTAAGAAGGCTATTGAAAGAAAGACAGGAGCGAGAGGGTTACGGTCTATTCTTGAGTTTACTCTTTTGAATACAATGTTTGATCTTCCCACGATGGAAAATGTAGAAGAAGTTGTCGTCAACGAAGAAGTGATCCTTAATAAGGCGGATCCCCTCTTTATTTACGGTAAAAAAGAACCTAAAAATGTGGATGGCGTTAGCGCGTAAGATATATACCCAATTAAGTGGCGGGGTGTATTTTTGAATTTTGTCATTCCCACAGAGAGGGGAATTCATAAAGTAGCTTGTTATTACAGATAGTTGCATTGGATTCTCCCGTCTTTAGGGGATGATATTCGAGAATAAGGAGTTCTCCTGAAGAAATTATGTATTCTCTTTTTGTGTCAGGTCCATGAAGAGCTTTGATAATAGAAAGAGAAAGAAAGGAAGAGAAGACGGCACTAAGTTTGTCAGTCCTAAAAGCAATATGTTTATTTTCCTTAAGTTGCTTCAAGAAGTGTTCAATTGATGTACGAGTTGCAAGAATATCTTCGGCAAAAGCCCCGAGAAAACAACGTGTCTCACTATAGAAAATAATAGAGGCTGCTTAATAAAGCTTAGAAAGTTCGCTAAAGAATTACGTCATATCTTGTATCAACAACAACTTGTCTATGATTTCCCGAAGCCCAATTTTCCCAAAAGAGTGAAGAGACATTCCCTTATTCTGCTTGATCTTACTTAAACCTCATTTCTTCGGATTTTATATAAATTTATCACGAGATAAGGTTTAGATCTTAACTTAGAGGCGTGATAATTTTTCATTAATGAATAAATAACTTGAAATTTTTATTGCTACTTACCATATAATTATTAATATAATAAAAAATTATTAATCTGTTATTTAAAAAGGATTTTTCTCTTATGCTTAAGAAATTATATTTATTCCCTCTATTAGGAAGCGCCTATTTGTCTGGAATGTCCGGTCTCGTTGCTATGGAAGAACAAGATAAATCTCCTCATATGAAAGTTACTACATCACCTTCATTAAAGCCTGAGTCCAAATTAGAAAAACAATCTCTTACTTTACTTCCATTGGAAAAAGGCTCTCTTGAAGAGACAATTGGAGAGATCGGTCAGTATTTTGAGCAAAGTATTGGATATTCTCAGAAAACATTAAATTTAATAAATGATATTTATAATTTAAACAAAAGCAAGAAAAAAGCCCAAGCTCGAGCAGTATTCAATGAGCTTTACGGGCAGAAAATTGCTCCAGCGGATGATATGGCTTTTCTTAAGGACATAATGCGTGTGAAAAAAATATACGAAGTGGTTATTTATAATGCAACAACTTTCCACAGAGATTTATTTGAAACTCTGGATGGGGAGTTTAAATATCCTCGTACAGCTGTAGGAGCCGCTTTAATTTCCGCTGCAGCTGTACTTGAAGAAAATGAGAATAAAAAATCTAAAGCGTATGATGATGTTGAGGCTCTAGGATCTCCTCTAGCAGAACATTTGTCTCGACTTCATAATGATGAAATTATGTTTTATCAGTATATTGAGAGGCTCATTTATCCTTACTGGATAAAAGAACATGAAAAAGACGCAGAAATATTTGGTCAGAAAGTACGAGAGCAAAATAATACATATAAAGTTAAAAATGATACTGCGTTAAGGCAAGCTGAAGAGCTCAAACAAACTGAAAAGAAAGAGGCAACCAAAAAGAAACATTCTAAAACTAAAAAATCTAATAAAAAAGCAAAAAACGCACCAAGAGAAAAAGCAAAAAAAGCACCAAGAGTTCAGGGTGGTTCTAAATCGTCGATCATTGTTCCAACCCTTCAGGTGAGTAAACGTACTGTTCCTGTTAGTGATAAGGGGGTTAATTCAGAAAAAGAAGATGCAGCTATGTCTCCTGTCACGCCTGCCTTAGAATTAAAACAGGAAGCCATAGAGAGAGAGAGTGAAAAAGTTTTAGAATCAGAAAACTCATTAGGAAAGAAAGTTGAGACTTTCATATCTTTTGAAGGGTGGCAGATTAATGAGACCTCGCCTATGTTTAAAGGAGACAAGAAACAAAAATCAAATGTGTTAGTTTCTAAACCTTCGGTGCCAGCTTTTGACATTTCTTCTATTTCCTCAAAGTATAGAGGGTTATTAAATAATATTTTTTCTGGTGAAAAAAACTTTGAAAAAATTGCATGGAATGACGTTAAATCGATGATGCAGAATGCTTTTAACGGTAAAATGTATGGGGTTACAGGAGGATCAAAGAGGCAATTTGCTGTATTCTTACGGGAACAAAGAGGCGAACCAGCCAAGTTTGTAACAGTAGATGATTATAATAATTATTTGAAAGACTGTAGAAAAAACAAAAAATTTGATTATACTATCGCTCGAAAAGTTGTGCATACCGAAAAACCCCATTCAAGAGGAGCAAGTACAAAAGGAAAGACACGCTTCATGTATCCTACACTTGTGGAGCTTTTTGCCTCTTCTCTAGAAAAGATTGGGCTCACTCCTCAAAACTTGGGGTGGTAATTTAACGTGAGTTTTGGATAAGGGGGCACAATCTTGCCAACGAATTATCTAACCCTTACAGCAATGACAGTAACTATTTGCTTTTAAATAATAAAGGAAATTATTTATCCAAAACTCAGGTTATGAAATAAAAGAGAGAAAAAATATTCAAAATATACAAATCATCAGTCTAGTAAAAAAATTGATAAATTCATGTTTATATTGTATTCGAACAATTAACAGATAGTCGCTTTCGCCAGATGGGTTGAAGGCTATTTCTCCACTCTTAATGAAAGTGGAAAGATTCATTCTTTCTTTTCTCTGATTTTTCGCCAGTCTGCGTGGTTTTTTTGATGTTCCTGAAGAGTCGTGGCAAAAATATGTCCCCCTGATCCATTCGCTACAAAGTAAACATAGGAAACTTCAGCAGGATTGGCGACTGCTTTTAAGGAAGCAAGGCCTGGATTTGCAATGGGGGTAGGCGGAAGAGAGAGTGTGCGATATGTATTGTAGGGACTATCAACGCTTAGATCTTGGCGATTCAAGTCTCGTCCTAATTCGTCCTTCCCTTGTGTGAAGGCATAAATAACTGTTGGGTCAGCTTGAAGAGGCATTCCTTGTTGAAGACGATTTAAGAAGACGGCGGCAACCAGCGGCCTTTCTTGAGAAAGAGAAGTTTCTTTTTCGACGATCGAAGCAAGGATTAAAAGGTCTTGGGGAGAGCGTAAAGGATGATCTTTTGCGCGCGTCGTCCAGATACTTGTAAGGGCATTCTGCATGGCTTTTTGCATGCGATCGACAATTTTTTGACAGCTCGTCCCCCGGGGAAAATGATAGGTTTCAGGAAGAAGGCTACCTTCAGGAGGTACCTCACAAATACCTTGAAAGTGAGAGCTCTCCTGAAGCTTTTGCATAAGATGATGGCTTGTCTCTCCTTCGATGAGGGTGACAGGATGAAGAATAACATTGCCTGATCGTAAAATATGAATCAGTTGAGCGGGCGTGATACCAGAAGGGATTAAGTATTCTCCAGCCTTAAGATCTCGCCATTGTCCCGTGCCTAATAAAATTCCTTTAAAGAGGAAGGGAAAGTCTAAGAGATGATGTTGCGTTAATGTTAACGTGATTTGAGAAAGGGAAGCTCTTTTATCAATGATGACAACTTCACTCACGTTTTTCTGAGGGTGTTGATACCAGTAGGCGACTCCAGCGGCGAGAAAGCCTAGAATCATAAGTAAAATAGCAAGAAGGGAAAAAATAACCTTCATGCTTTTAAAGCCTTTCAAGAACTGGAATTTTTTTGATGTAGAGGGCTGTTTGGAAGAAGGAAGCGGACGCTTGTTTTTTGCATTGGAAGGAGAGGGAGATAAAGGAGTTTTTTGTGTGCCTTTAGATTTTAGTGGTTTCCCTTTTTTCGGCAATGATTAAACTGTCCCAAAGATCAAAGATGCATTCGTGCCTCCAAATCCAAATGAATTTGACATCACGTAACGTACCTTTTTTTCTTTAGCTTTAAGAGGGATAAGGTCAATGTCTTTGCATCCTTCAGAAGGATTTTCCAAGTTTAAAGTTGGGGGTAAAATTCCATCCCGTAGCGCAAGAATAGAGAAAATGGCTTCAACACCACCGGCTGCTCCCAAGAGATGACCAATGGCAGATTTTGTGGAAGACATACTCAATTGAGTTGGATTTTGACCAAATAGCCGTTTTACGGCATTAAGCTCAACCATATCTCCCAGGGGTGTTGATGTCCCATGCGCATTAACATAGCCTATATCTTCAGGCTGAAGTTGAGCACGTTTTAAAGCATTGCGCATGGCCCGAAACCCGCCATTGCCGTCTTCCGAAGGGGCTGTAATGTGATACGCATCCCCCGAAAGACCATAGCCTAAAATTTCAGCATAAATTTTAGCGCCTCGCTTTTTAGCATGTTCATATTCTTCTAATACAACGATGCCAGCACCTTCCCCAATGACAAAGCCATCTCTTGCCTGATCCCAAGGACGAGAGGCTTTGGTAGGTTCATCATTAAAGTTTGTGGAAAGAGCCCGTAAAGCGCAAAATCCGGCGACCCCAATCTCACACACAGAAGCTTCGGCTCCCCCTGCAATCATGACGTCTGCATCTCCCCATTGGATAAGTCGGCCCGCATCGCCAATGGCATGAGCACCTGTAGAACAGGCGGTGACAACAGCGTGGTTGGGGCCTTTGAATCCATGGCGAATAGAAAACTGTCCTGAAACAAGGTTGATAAGGCATGAAGGGATAAAGAAGGGGCTTATTTTGCGTGCGCCTTCTTCTCTTAATGTTACTGAAGCCTCATAAATTCTCGGAAGGCCTCCAACACCTGAGCCAATCATGACACCTGTCATTTCTTTTTGCTCTTCGGTTTCAGCAACCCATCCTGAATCTTTTAAAGCCTCTTCAGCAGCGGCAATTCCATACACGATAAAATCGTCCACTTTCCGCCGCTCTTTAGGAGTAAGGTAATCATCAGAGTTAAATTGACCGATTTCATTCCCTTGCGGGACAAGGCCCGCAACTTTTGAAGTTACGCCTTCCGTATTAAAGGTGTCTATACGTCGAATTCCTGATTCGCTATGAATTAACCGCCTCCAGGTAGTGTCTACGCCATTTCCTAAAGGAGTGACAAGGCCTATACCAGTTATAACAACACGACGCATAGTTTTACACCATCAATGATTATTTGGGCGCACGTTCTTGTACGTAATCAATTGCATTTTTTACGGTCAGGATTTTTTCAGCAGCTTCATCTGGAATTTCGCATCCAAATTCTTCTTCAAAAGCCATGACCAGCTCAACAGTATCTAAACTATCTGCGCCTAAATCGTCTACAAAACTGGCGTTTTCTGTAACTTTGTCTTCATCGACGCCCAAATGTTCAACGACTATCTTTTTTACTCGTGCAGCAACGTCACTCATCTTAACTTCTCTTCCTTACGTTGTTGGCAATTACATCATATAGGTAAAATTACTTTTACCTATTTTCAATTCTAGGTTGCTACCATACTCTTTCTTACTTGGCTAGCCTAGAGTGAAAAAAATTCTACACCATAACCATACCGCCATTAATATGAAGGGTTTGTCCCGTTACATATTTTGCTTGATCACTGGCTAAGTACACGACTCCAGCGGCAATATCAAGGGGGGATCCGATATGTCCTTGAGGAATCTCACTTAAAATTTTTTCTCGTTGTTTATCATTTAATATATCTGTCATAGGAGACTCAATGAAACCAGGTGCAATGCAGTTCACTGTGATGCCTCGGCTTGCCACCTCTGCGGCTAAAGATTTTGAAAGACCGATAAGCCCAGCCTTTGAGGCCGCATAATTTGCTTGCCCTGCATTTCCTGTTACGCCCACAATGGAAGTGATGTTAATAATTCGCCCCATTCGTTGTTTCATCATGCCTTTAATGGCTTCGCGGGAAAGACGGAAAACTGAAGTAAGGTTCACTTCTATAACCTTGGACCAGTGTTCATCACTCATGCGTAGCATAAGTCCATCTTGCGTAAGGCCTGCATTATTGACAAGGATGTCCAGTCCGCCAAGGACGGCCGTTGTCTCAGAAATTAGGTTTTGCGTTGCGTCAGCATTTGAAAGGTCACACGGAAGGATGCTCACACGGTCCCCTAGTTCTTTCGCGAGGTCTTCGAGTTTTTCCTTGCGGGTTCCTGAAATAGCAATGTGTGCCCCCTGAGAATGAAGACTTCGCGCAATGGCGGCACCTAGGCCCCCTGTTGCTCCTGTAATGAGGGCTTTCTTTTCTTTCAATGTAAACATGGTTTTTCCTTTAGGCAGCTAGAGGTTTCTTTAAAAAAGATTCTATATCATAGGGGGTATTAAGTGCAAAGGCTTCAAGTGCGGGAGCGATGCGCTTGGAAAGTCCTGTGAGTATTTTTCCTGCGCCGACCTCAATTGCTGTCATAACACCAAGCTCTGCCAGATTTTCAATACTTTCTCGCCATCGAACTTGCCCTGTAACTTGCTGAATGAGAAGAGACTTTAAGTCTTCCCCCTTTCTAATCACCTGAGTAGAAACGTTGTCAAGGATAGGAATAGAGGGATTTTTTACATCGATTTCTTGAAATGCTATTTCCATTTGGTCTTGGGCAGGTTGCATAAGAGAACAATGGAAAGGCGCACTGACGTTTAGCAAAATGCTACGCTTTGCGCCATAACTTTTAGAGATCTCAATTGCGCGTTCAATAGCCTCACGATGCCCACTGACGACCACTTGGCCTGGACTGTTATCATTGGCAATCTCACAGACTTGACTTTGAGTGGCTTGCGCAACGATTTTCTGTATATCATCCATTGTAAGACCTAAAAGGGCCGCCATTGCTCCTTCTCCTTTGGGGACAGCCTTTTGCATGGCTTGACCTCGAATTTTTAAAAGCTGAGCAGCGTCAGAAAGGCTGAGAGATCCTGCGGTACATAAAGCTGAATACTGACCTAAAGAATGACCTGCCATATAAGAAATAGTTTGAGAGAGGTTCAGTCCCCCTTCTTTCTCTAAAACGCGTATTAAGGCCATGCTGACGGTCATAAGGGCGGGTTGGGCATTTTCTGTTAAGACCAGATCAGCTTCAGGTCCTTCAAAGATAATCTTTGTTAAATTCTGCTCGAGCGCTTCATCAACTTCTTGAAAAACGTCCTTGGCACAGCGAAAGGCCTCATAGATTTCTCGTCCCATGCCAATACTTTGTGAACCTTGTCCAGGAAAAAGAAATGCTTTCATATGAATATATCTTCTCTTTGTGAGTTATACTTACAATTAAATGCTTTCAAGTAATGGGAGGGAAAATGAAAAATGTCAAGATTTCTATTAGACTGCAAGTTATTGACAAATGGTCGGGGTGAGAGGATTTGAACCCCCGACATTCTGGTCCCAAACCAGACGCGCTACCAGGCTGCGCTACACCCCGAACATCATTCATATACCTTAATTATTCTCAAGGAGCAAGGGTCATTCTTTCTCGTAAAGGGTATAAATAAGCATATCATGAGCAGAGTAGATATCTTAAGGACCGAGCCTTAGCCAACATTCTCTTGAGATTCCGTGCTTTTGTACGGTTCCTCCATTGATCTCAAGAACTTGTGCGGTTCCTTTTACGGGACCAATGGTGTCTAAAGAAAAGGGAGTTGTATTTTCATAAATCGCTAAAATCTGGCCGTTCCAGTTACAAAAAATGATATCGAGAGAGAGGGGTGTGTTTTTCATCCACATTGCGGCTGCCTTGGGTTTTAGGAAAAGAAAGAGCATGCCGGCATCTTCTGCTAAATATTCTCGAAACATGAGGCCGCTTGCGTGCTCTTGAGGAGTGCGGGCGATTTCGACCGTCAGGGGAATATCTTTGTGAGGACAGCTAAGGATAAGATGGGTCGCCAAGAGAGCAAAAGAGGGCATAAGCTGGAAGCTAAGGAGAAATATAATAGACTTATGTATCATTTGAATAAATTTCCGTGAGCAAAATTAAAAAAACTGATCATTTTTTGCTGAAAACAAGAAAAAATCTGGGAAAAACTATTACATAAAAGAAAGAAGCTGGGAAGCCATCATTCAACATTTAAGACAGGAAAAAAGCTCTCTGAGGAACGAGTGCAAATTCAGATTTGCACTCGTTCCGTGTTTATGGCTGCGGACGTTGAAATTTGCCTGACAATCATGATACAAAACAACCTTAGCTATAGGCTCTTTTACTTGTCATCTTTTAACAGTTATTGTGATGCTGGAAACAGCGTATTGCATTCTTTTTTACAGGCCGCCTCGCCTGCGTCTATGGCTTGCTTGCAATGGTGTAGGCTATCTTGTTTAAAGTTATCGTGGCATTGCGCCAGACCAGCTGACATACTTTGTATACAAGCATCGTTACACTTGTCATGATCGCTCTCAGCATAAGCTTGAGAGAAAGAGGCGGCTATTCCTACAACTAATCCCGTACACAACCATAACTTTCTATTTAGGTTTCTTTTATACAAATGAGTCATTCATTCCTCCTATTTTATTTGTTTAACGTTTTGAATATTAACATCATGGAATATTAACGGAAAAAATTTTTTTTCCGTTAATATGAGGTGCTTTTTTCTTTTAAGCTGTTTTCCCAAGCGGCACATAAGGTACAAAAATCTTGTACAGAAAGATCTTCAGCCCGATTTTCAGGGTTAAGATGGGCTTGCTCTAGAAGACGTTGAGGATCAGGGGTGAGTCCTTTTAAACTCGATCGTAGCATTTTGCGCCTTTGAGAAAAGGCAGCCTTTATTACTTTCTCCAGAGCCTCCCATGACACCTTTTCTCGTGAAACTCGAGGCGTCAACTGTACGAGTGTTGAGGTGACTTTAGGGGCGGGTATAAAAGCTCCTGGAGATAAGTCAAAAAGCTTCCTCACATTGGCTTTCCATTGGCAGATTACGGAAAGACGTCCGTATGCTGATGAGTGAGGTGAAGCCACAAGGCGTGCGGCTACTTCCTTTTGAAACATAAGAGTTAGGCTTTCAAAGTCGTCCATGTGTTTTAGCCACTGGAGGAGAAGGGGGGTCGAGATATTATAAGGTAAATTGGCAATAATCTTTCGAGGGGCGTTACCGAAAGTATGTAAGGGAAGGGTCAGCGCATCTGCATTCAGGAGAGTTATATTTCCTTCAAAGGAGTCTCTTAATTTTTCTAAATACGGAATACACCGCCTATCTTGTTCAATAAGAATAATTTCTTGAGCAGGATGCTTGATGATTTCACGTGTCAGCCCCCCTGGCCCAGGCCCCACTTCAATAACCGTACAGTCCTCTAAAGGAGCAGCACTTTGGACAATACGTTTTAAGATGTGAGGGTCAATAAGAAAATTTTGTCCCAAACTTTTCTTAGCTCTTAAAGCACTGATAACCTCTTTTAAAGGTTCCATCTACATGCGAATATCAATAAAGGCATGACGTCGTAAATCTCTAAGCTCTCGGGCTCCAAGAAGAGAGTGCTTACGACTGATAATGAGATTTTGGGCATCCTCTCTTGTAAAAACATCTGCTTTTTGATGTTTTTTATTACATATCGTAACAAGAAGGGCGCCTTCTTGAGTTAATAATGGTTGGCTCGTTTGGTTTGTTTCAAGGGAATGAATAATTTTTTGGAGCGGAGCCGGAAAACTGGATAAAGATTCATTTTCCGTTAAGTGAAGAGAAGCTGACGGATTGGTATTTTTAGCTAGTTTTTCAAGGTCAGGACAACTTTTTGCTTTTTGAGAAACTGTCTCAGCTATCGTCATAATTTCACGAGCTTTTTCTTCTGTGACATCTTTAGGAAAGGGGAAGAGGGCTTGCTGAATCGTTACAAAAATCTGTCCATCGGCACCGGGAAGCTTTCGTTCAATAAAGGCAACAATAACGTACCCTTGAGAAGTTCGAAGAGGAACGGAAAGTTGCCCAGGCTCCATATGTGCAAGAGCCTCTGCAACAATAGGATCTAATTGATCTTCTGAAAGCCATCCCATATCTCCGCCTTGAGCAGCAGTGGCTGATTGTGAAAATTGCTGAGCAAGTGCTGAAAAGTGAGCTCCCTTTTGAAGTTCTTCAATAAGGTTGTTAATGTTATTCTTTATACTTGTGTCTTGGTCTGATTGGTCCACAGGAATAAAAATTTCAGCTAAATGAAATTGGGTTTTTGTTCCTTTAGCTTCTTGACTTTTAAGTTCTTGATCAATTTCCCAATCGGCAATTTGGAGGGAAGGGAGGACTTCTTGTGTAAACTTTTTTCTCACTTGATCTTCAAGTGTTTTAAGAGGATATTTTTCCCGAATAAAAATGACCCAAATTAATTGAGCTTTTATCTGATCTTCAAATACTTTAAGAGGAATATTGTTTTCGTTCATCATTCGAGCAATTGTACCTTCAGGCATTCCATTGCTCGACTCGATATCTTTTATTGCTGCTTTAATATTTTCAGAGCCAATCTCAATTCCGAACTTTCTTCCTAAATCAAGTTGCAACTGTTCATCAATCATTACACGTAACATTTGAGGTTTGATTTGTTCAAGATTAGCAAGTGTTGGCTCAAGTCCCGAGCTTATAGCTGCAAAGCGTAAGCGATTCATTAGATCAGCTTTGGTAATGATACTGTTATTGACAACCGCGGCAATCCGACTTGGGGAAGAATCTGCTTGGAGTAGTTTGCCGCAAATTAAAAAACTAAGCAAAATTAAAACGCAACGCATATGATTTTCCTCTTAGGTTAACAAAAGTGAGGCCAATATAGTCCCTCTTATTATTTTAGGGAATATCTTGTTTGAATAAAGGTGAAATTGAACGCATTTCTACCCCATCCTTCAATTTGATATAAAATAATTTATAGGAAGAGACTTGAAATTTTTTTCGAACTGAAGGATTGTCACGTATTCATACCTAAATTTATGAGTGTTATGCAACAACTTTCACGGTATATATTCAAGCAACTTTTTTTTACAATTTTTGCTGCAACTATCGTTCTTACTTCTATTATGTGGCTTGCACAATCATTGCGGTACATTGATTTGATAGCAAATAAGGGAGTTCCCCTTCTGCTTTTTTTGGAAATGATCCTTTATCTTTTACCTAACTTGGTAGTGATTGTAGCCCCTATAGCAGTTCTTATTGGAGTTCTTTTCATATATAATAAGCTAATAACAGATCATGAACTTGTTGTTATGCAAGCGTCGGGTTTAGGCTATTGGCAGTTAGCTAAGCCTGCCATTTTAATTTCTCTTTTTTTTACTTTTTTTATTTATTTGTTTACGCTTTATATTCTTCCTCTTTCCTTTAGGCAATATCGTGAGATAACTTTAGCCTTAAGGGAAAAATCTTTAACAAGTCTCGTTCAAGTTGGTCAATTTAATACATTTGGTAAATATACCGTGTATGCGCAAGGACAAGATTCTGCCGGAAACTTTTTAGGTGTCATAATTTATGATGGGAGTCAGGGGGATAAGTCTTTTCTCTTTATGGCTGAAAAAGGACTCGTCTTTAGTAAAGAGGAAGGGGGGAACTTTCTTTTGATTAATGGAAATCGTCAAGAGGAAGACGTAAAAACGGGTAAACCTTCTATTTTATATTTTGATCGCTACGCTATTGAACCTAAGGAAAAACCATCAAGTGGAGAGAAAGGGGGGCGTGTCTTAAAAACGTATGAACGCTATGTTGGAGATTTACTAAATCCCCAAGAGTCAATATCGCTTTCGACTCGTTTGGAGTTTCTTTCAGCGGCTCATCAACGTTTAATTTCACCTCTTTATGCCTTAGCTTTTGGGCTTTTGGGAGTGTGTTGCATGATCTTGGGGCACTTTAATCGAAAGGGACAAGCTAGACGAATTTTAATAGCGTGTATTGTCGCAAGCCTTATTGAGATTGGGGCCATGGTTTTTCTGCATACTTTAAAGTATGCTAATACAATGATTATTTTGTCTTATGGTCTTATTATTATAACAATATGTCTTTGTATTTTTTCTTTATTAAAGACTGAATTTATAAATGCATCCTTGAAAGGAAGGCGATCATGAAGATTTTTAGTCTTCTTTCTCGCTATGCAAGCCGTTCTTTTTTAATGAGTTTTTGTGTGGCATTATTGTGTGTTTTTTTTATAATTGTTCTTTTTGATTTTGCAGAACTTCAGAGACGAGCAGGGTCTAAAGAAATTACGCTAGCCATGAAATTTAATATGGTGTTTTTGAGGGCTCCTTCTTTTTTAGAACAAGTTCTTCCTTTTCTTGTTTTTTTATCTGCGCTTTATAGTTTTTGGCGGATGAATAGGTCAAATGAACTTGTGATTTGTCGTTCTATTGGCGTTTCTTTATGGCGACTTATTCTTCCCGTTAGCTTAACAGCTCTTGTGATAGGTCTCGTTGATTTGACGACCTTTAATCCTCTTGCAAGTGCAATGCAAGCGCGATACGAAAAGTTAGAGAAAAAATCTTTTAAAGCAGGGGAAGATATTAAAGTGGCCCAAACAGGATTATGGTTGAGTGAAAAATTGGGAGCGAATCAAGTTATTTTTCGGGCGAGTAAAGTTGATTTAAAAAAATTGGAATTTCAATATCTTAACATTATTGTAATATCGCCTCAACATGAATTTATTGAACGAATTGACGCTAAATTAGCTAAAATTCAAGGAGATCGTTTGGAATTACAAAACGGCTGGTGGTTGCAAGCTGGAAAACCTGCTGAACAGTTTTCGCAGAAATCTATCATAACCTCTTTAGATCGGAATAGAATTGAAAATTTGCAGGTAAATCGAGCCATTTTCTCTTTTTGGCAATTGCCTTCCTATATTGCTCTTTTAGAAGCTTCAGGCTTATATAGTCTTAAATATCGGATGTATTGGCACTCTATGCTTGCGAGCGCTTTTTGGGTTGTTGCAATGGTTTTATTGGCTGCTGCTTTTTCATGTCGTCCTTTGCGTCAAGGAAAGACGGTCTTGTTGGTTTTGATTGGCCTAGTTATTGGATTTTTTCTTTATTTTTTTAAAGATATGACAATTGCTCTAGGAACAACGGGAGGGCTTCCTCCTTTGATTGCAGCATGGCTTCCTTCTATGGTTACTGCCATGGTGGGAGCTGTAATGGTATTTAATCAAGAAGATGGATAAAATGAAGTTTAAATTAATATCATCATTTCTTTGGCTAAGCTGGGTTTTATTGTCGCCCCTTTATGGAAAACAGCAAGAACAAAGTGATGAAAATCAACCTGTTTTGTTTTATGCGGATAGTCAAACCTATGATCGCGAGCTAGGTATTTTAATTTTAAAAGGTCATGTTGAATTTGATTATCAAGGAGATATTTTAGAAGCGGATTATGTTACGTATAATGAAATTTCAGATATTGTCACAGCATCAGGCAATGTGAGGCTTCGACAATTAAGTGGAGATGTTAACTTTGCAGAATATATGGAATTAACGGGGGATATGAAGGAGGGAATCATTCTTCAGTTACGTACCCTTTTAGAAGATAATTCTAAAATTGCGGCGCTTGAGGGGCGTAAGTTTGAAGATCGAGAAGAGCTTGACCAAGCTGTTTACACCCCTTGTGAATTGTGTGGTGACAAATCCCCGACCTGGCAAATTAATGCACGACGTGCAGTAAAAGACAATGTCAATAAAGACATTCACTTTACAGATGCTCAATTGCGACTTCTTGATGTTCCAGTGTTGTATTTCCCTTATTTTACACAGCCGCTTGAGCGTAGGAGTGGTTTTCTCGTTCCCCAGCCACAAAATAGTTCTGCTTTAGGAGCAAGCATAGAAATTCCTTACTTTATTGCTCTTTCTGAAGATAAGGATATGACTGTATCTACTGTTTTATATACAGAACAAAACCCTTTGTTTTTAGGGCAATATCGGCAAGCTTTTAACAATGGTTACATTCGGGCTGATGGAGCGATTACACAATATAAACAATCCTCAAAGGATAGAGCAGCTGTAAAAAAGAGTAAGGAAGCAGACAAAAAGAACTCCTTTAGCATCCCTAAATGGCGAAATTTCATTTTGGGTGAAGGACAGTTTAATCTAAATGACATTTGGCGGGTTAGTTTTGACGGAGGATATGTTAGTGACAAGACATTTTTTCGTAAATATGGATTTTCAGGTTGGAAAAATGAGTCAAATTTAACGTCTGAAGGAACATTAGAAGGATTTTTAAATCAAAGGGATTATGCGGTTGCCGAAGTTTACCATTTTCAAGGGCTTAGGGATACTGATGAGCAAAAACACATATCTTCGCCTCTTCCTTACTTAGAATATAGTGGGTATTCAGCTGTTGATCCTTGGGGAGGAAGATTTAAATTTGATGGCAATATTTTAAATTTGTATCGTAAGAGTGGAATTAATGTACAACGAGGAATTGGGATTGCGGGTTGGCAGCGTCCTTGGACTTCTTCCTTAGGACAAGTTTATACTTTGTTTGCTTCGGTCAGGGGAGACCTTTATCAAGTAGAAAACTTTGATCCGGAGAGACTTGATTCTAAGCAGAAATTAGAAAATATGAGAAAAAGAGGGGGGGCACGATTTTTTCCACAAGCGGGACTTAATTGGCGTTGGCCTTTTGTTAACTCATACCAGAGTCAGAGCTTTATCCTACAGCCCGTAGCACAGCTGATTTTTTCTCCTGATAAAGCCATTGGGGTGAGCGCTCGCCGAATTCCTGATGAAGATAGTACGGATTTTGAATTTAATGATCTTAACCTTTTTAGTAAGGATCGCTTCCCAGGATATGACCGTATTGATACAGGAAGCAGAAGTGTTTATGGAGGAGAGTTTCTGACGACAGGTGGCCTGCTTGGAGATATCGAGATGTTTTTAGGGCAAAGTTATTCATTTTCAAAACCTAACCCTAAAAATATTCGTCAAGGGTTTGGGCACTACGCTTCAGATTATGTAGGGCGCATTGCAGCGAACCCATTTACGTGGCTTAACTTCTATTATCGTTTTCGCTTGGATCAAAAAACCTTAAACACTCGGGTTGGTGAAGTGGGAGCGGGAATAGGTCCAGCTATTGCTAGGCTTGCCGTTGATTATGTATTTGTTAGTAAGCACGCAGGAACCACGGATAAACGAGATTTGAACCAAATTAACGTGGTTCTTTCATCACAAATCATAAAGCATTGGACTATTATTGGGATGGCCAGACAAAACCTAAACAAAAAAAAGAGAGATTTAAACAAAAAAAATATAGGGGGGGGGCCTCTCCAACGTGGTGTTGGGGTTGTCTATCGAGATGATTGTTTTGGACTTGGTTTTTCAGTTCAACGTCAATATTATAAAGATAGAGATTTAAGACCAGAAACTCTTTACCTTGTCACATTGTTTCTTAAAAATGTTGGAGAGTTTGGTCATGGATTTGGTACTCAAGGATTGTTTGGAGAGAGAAGTACGCAAGCCCCTCCAGCACCTTAGTAGGTTGAATTAGACGTTTTGCGATATGTTCTTTGTTGAAAGGGAGTTGGTTCTTCACATTTCTCTTTGTGCTTAGGATTGCTTTGATTGCGCTCTGAAAGCAGTTCTTGTCGACACTTCCTAAGCTTGTTAAGCTCTCGTGCATCATCACGATCTTGAATCTGAAGTGCCCCTACTTTAATTTCGAGAAGATCGAGTAGAATTTCAGCTGATTGTCGTGATAAGGTCATAGCAAGCTCCCTGAGATGAATTATTGAGTTCATTATAGATCGTGAGATGTTAAAAAAAGATGAAAAATGCCTCTTTTAGCTTTTGAAGAATTTTCATTCCTTTCTTTTGGTAAAGAAGAGAGACTTTTAGGTTGTGACGTTGGGCAAAAAACGATAGGTTTAGCTCTTTCTGATACAACTCTAAAAATCGCTACTGCTTTTCAAGTTATTCATCGTACTCAATGGAAGAAAGATTCTGCGACTCTTTTAAAAATTATCCTTACCTATCATATTGGAGGAATTGTGGTAGGGTTTCCCTTAAACATGAATGGAAGTGAAGGTCCGCGATGTCAGTCAACCCGGCAGTTTGTTACCAACCTTATAACCTTGCAAGATCTTCCCATTTGTTTGTGGGATGAACGTCTTTCAACTCTTGCTGTTACGCGAACGCTTCTTGAAGCAGATCTTTCAAGAGCAAAAAGGTCTCAAGTTATTGATAAAGTAGCGGCTTCTTATATCCTTCAAGGTGCTTTAGATGCGCGGGGGAATATTCAAAAGTAACTCTTAAACTTAAGCATCTTTTTCTTGCATAGCTTCGGGCATTATGTAAATGTTTTTTAATTTGAATTCTATCTTTTTTTTTGGTCAAATTTAGGAGATACTAATGAAACAGAAATCTTCGAAGGGCATTGTGCCTTATATACCAGCTTCAGTCTGTTTGCCGGAAATTACTCTTAAAGCTTTTATTTTAGGGGTTCTTCTTTCCATGCTGATGGCAGCGGCAAATGCATATCTTGTCTTAAAGGTAGGAATAAGTGTTTCGGCTTGTATTCCTGCGGCCATTATTTCGATGGCGGTTTTAAAAATGTTTCAAAACTCTAATATTCTTGAGAACAACATCGTTCAAACGGCAGCTTCAGCAGGAGAAGTTCTTGCATGTGCTCTTGCTCTTATTGTACCAGCGCTCATTATGATTGGATATTGGAGCGCTTTTTCTTATACTATTATGACTTGTCTTGCTATTGTGGGAGGTCTTTTAGGGGTTTTACTATCTGTGCCTTTAAGGCGGGCTATGATGGTGGAAAGTGAGCTTAAATTTCCAGAAGGCGTAGCCACCGCTGAGGTTTTAAAAGCAGGAGATGAAAGTGCCGCTGCTAAGGGAATCCTTTATGCGGGGCTTGTTGCAGCGCTCGTTAAGTTTTGTCAAAGCGGATTTCAAATTCTTGCCGATAGCATACATCTTTGGGGTCGTGTTGGAAATACAGTTGTAGGCGTCACTTCTGGATTTTCTTTTGCTCTGATGGGAGCCGGATATGTGGTTGGTCTTCAAGTTACAGCGTCCATATTTGTAGGTGCGATCTTTGCCTGGTATATTGCGGTACCCCTTTATGGAGTTTTCTATGGTCTTCCCTTGGATATCACAGATGCATATGCTGCAGGAGTGAGTATATGGAACACAAAAATTCGCGTCATTGGCGTGGGGATGATGGTTTTTGGTGGTTTATGGACAACAATTGAGCTTATAAAGCCAATACGTTACGCGATTGCGTCCTCTTTAGGTTCTGTTCGTAAAGTTAAAGTCGAAGGAAGAGCGAGCATTCTCCGTACTGATTTTGATATTCCTATAACATACGTTGCCTTTGGGACAGCCCTTTTGATCATCCCTATGTATCTAGTGTTTGATAATGTCCTTGTGACAAGTGGTATCCAGCTATCCACGGGTATGCTGATTGGAACGACGTTGATCGTTACGATTCTTGCGTTCATTCTTAGTGCGTTGGGAGGGGTCATTTCCGCTTACATGTGTGGCTTATTAGGAACGACAACAAATCCTATTTCTGGGGTTTTGATAATGACAACATTGATTGTTTCTTTTGCTCTTTTATTACTCTTAAGTATTCAAATAAACTTTTCTGTCAATGTGGACTCCGCATTAAGTGCGGCTGGTATTACGATTCTTATAGCGACTTTAATTGGCTGTGCTACGGCTATTGCTGGAGATAACCTTCAAGACCTCAAGTCAGGACAAATTGTCGGAGCGACTCCTTGGAAACAGCAAGTTATGTTGATCGTAGGTGTTTTGGCCTCAGCGGTTATTCTCGCTCCTATCTTCCAAATTTTGTTTGAAGCCTATGGAATTGGCGATGTTTTGCCGCGTGAGGGGATGGATCCTACACAAGCGCTGAGTGCGCCAAAGGCAGCTCTTATGGCTGCTCTTTCCCAGGCGATATTTACCCAATCGATGGACTGGACTCTGGTAAGCATTGGAGTTGGGCTTGGTATTGTGGTGGTTATTATAGACAAAGTCTTAAAGAAAACAGCGCTTAATTGGCGGTTGTCCATTTTATCTGTTGCTGTCGGGATTTATATGCCGTTAGATGTGACAACACCGCTTCTTTTCGGTGGCCTTCTTGCCTATTTTTCTCAAAGATCTCTTATCAAGAGAAAAGCAGATGCAGCAGAAAAAGCTTTAGTTGAACGACAGGGACTTCTTTTTGCTTCTGGTTTAATTGCGGGGGAAGCACTTATTGGAATTTTGTTAGCTATTCCTTTTGTGATGTATCAGGATACCAGCGTGTTTAGAATTGTGCCGCAAGTGGTTGAAGGATCAACAGATGTTTTTGGTCTTTTGGTTACGATTGGGGTTCTCTTTTGGTTTTATCAAACCGCTTCGAAGGGAAGGAAGAATTAGGTTCTTTATGCAATAGTCCTCTTTTTCTTAGGTTGACAATTGTAGCAGCACAGCTAAGAAGTTGAATAAGAAAAGGACCTTATTTTTGCGTTGTGGAAGTACGCTTAGCAAATGGTGAAAGCGCAAAAGGATGAGTAAAAGGAGTAAGCCATGAATTATGATGAAATATCAAAAGATACAATCCTAAACTTGTATAAAACTTATGAAAGCCTTAACAAGTCGCCATTGAACCAGCAACTTCGTGTCATGATTGAACTGCATGTATCACAATTAAATAGGTGCAGCGATTGCTGTCAATTACATACTGAAGAAGCTCAAAAATTAGGTGTTGACCCCCTTAAAATTGAGCAGCTTCCACAATGGAAACACTCTGCCCTTTTTTCTGACGCGGAAAAAGAAGTGTTGGCTTGGAGTGAGTCCTTAACAACATTAAGTGACAACCCTACAGTTAAGAAAACCAATCTCTCAAATTACTTTAGTGAACGTGAGATTGTTGATATTACGGCTTGTATTGCAATTATGAACGCGTTCAATAGAATAGCCGTCAGCCTAAAAGATTGACTGCAGCCCCCCCTTTGTAGAGGGGTGAGCGGGTTATAGGCTAGAAGTTAAGCAGATGCAAAATCTACCTAAAGCTATGCGGCTGTTTAAAGGGTTTGCGTTTTGAAAAATCTCGTTTTGCTTCTGTAGGGGCTTGGAAAGGGCGATATCTTGCTTTTTTCCTACTTTTGCTTGGACCGGCAGGAGAAAACTGTTCTGCTCCCGGTTGAATGGAACGATGAATTTGCTTCCATTTTTGCCCATCTTCAGGGGAAATAAAAGAAAGCGCAAAGCCATTTGTGCCAGCCCGCCCTGTTCGACCAATGCGGTGAATATAGTCTTCAGCGCATTGTGGAAGATCATAGTTGATGACGTGCTTAACGTGGGGAATATCGAGTCCGCGTGCTGCGATGTCTGTGGCGACCATGATACGATTTTTAAGATTTCGAAAGCCTTTAATCACTTCTTCTCTTTTACGCTGTTTCAAATCGCCATGAATCGCTGAGGCCTCATGATTTTGACGCGTCAGTTTTTCGGCAAGTCGGTCAGCGCCATGCTTGGTTTTGACAAAGATGATGACGGAGCCTTCTCGTGCGTTCAATTCTTTCACAAGACAAGAAAATTTTTCGGTAGAAGACGTTTGAAGTGTTTCCTGCTTTATCTTTAAAATTGGCTCGGTTGTGGAACCAACTGAAATTTCTCTCGGGTTTGTAAGATAGGTGAAGGAAAGTTTTCGAATACTTTCCGGCATTGTTGCAGAGAACATAAATGTTTGACGTTCTTTAGGAAGAAAGCCGACAATCTTTTTTAATGCTTCACTGAAGCCCATATCCAGCATGCGATCCACTTCATCAAGAACCAAGAAACGAGTTTCTTGCAAATGAAGGGTTTTTCTTGTCAAGTGGTCGTTAATGCGACCGGGTGTGCCAATGACCAGCCGGGGACGACGCTTTAAAGCAGAAAGTTGCTTGAACATCGATTCTCCACCAATTAAAAGAACGACCTCAATCTTTCTACCCAGGAGTGCGCGCGCTGTTTCTTGAATTTGTGCTGCAAGTTCCCGCGTTGGGGCCAGGATCAGGGCGGATGCTTGAGGGCTTTTGAGTAAATTCGTAATTAAGGGAAGAAGATATGCAATTGTTTTGCCTGTGCCTGTTTGAGCAGAAGCTAAAACATCGACGCCTTCAAGGCCTGCAGGAATAGCGTCTGCCTGAATAGGCGTGGGCGTTGTAATGCCAAGCTGCTCAAGAGAGTCATTAAGAAAAGAAGGCATATCAAATGTGGAGAAAGTTTTCATTAAGTTACCAAGATGTGAGGGGTGTAAATAAATATAAGTTATATGTAGTGTGTAATTTGTAAAATAGCTAGGAAATTAATTTTTATTTACACGTGGCCATCGAAATTTCGAGAGGAGGTAGGGGGTTTACAAGGCAAACTCTCAAAAATTTTGTTTATAAGGAGTATAATGTTTTTAATGTCTGACTTTTTTTACCTTGCAAAAGACTTGAAAGCTTTTTACCTTGATAGGTCGGATTTCTAGTTTTTGATCGACAACCAAGCACTAACTCTATCTTTTCGTAGGCACAAAATTCTTCAATGTTAATAAGAAAAGAATAATTTTGTTCGTTTAATGAAACAGTATTTATTTTTATAATTAAACCTTTGTCAGGTGGATCAGGTATGAGGTGTAATAGGCGTGATAGGTCGAAAACAGCCAAAATCCCAGATGCATACCAACAACATGAGGCATATTCAACCTGTTTTATAGTCCCAGTTAGTAAAGAAACGTGATTAAATAAATCTTGGCCATCACGATTTTCTAATATACCTAGCAATATTTCTTTTACTTTTTTACTTTTCTCTTCATCTGGTAATATTTCTTTCTCTTCACCTAGTAATATTTCTTTTGCTTTTTTATTTTTCTCTTCTTCAGCCGTACCCTTAACCGTTACCCCTACATTTTTTGCAGGATTTTCTTGAAATATGTTAATAAAATCGCCTATTTCATAGGCAAATACTGAAAAATTTACTGATACAGTAATAAAACAAAATAAAATAATTAAGTATTTTTTCATTATTATTCATATGCTAATGCGATTTTTTGTATAACTATACCATTTCTTAGGAATTTGAGAAGAGATAAAAAGCTATATTCTTTGTAATATTTTTCTTAGTTTCCTCCAGTTTTTAAAAAACATCTTATTTATTCCCTCCATGTTATGCTCTTAACTCGTGGGGATTCAATATAACTATCTGTAATAAAAAACTATTTTATAGATTCTTACCTATGGGGGAATGATAGACGTTGTGTGGGAACAGAAGGGGCTTCACTTTCAATGGGGGAAGAGTGCAAAAACTTCTTCCCTAACACATCTCCTTAATTCTAGAGTATTATTCGTAAAATGAAAGGATAAGGAATGCGGTTTAAATTTTTATTGCTAAGTCTCATCCTCTTTCTTCCAACTCCCCTTCTCGCAACAGGAGGAGTGCTGCCGGGTCATACGTTAAGTTTAGGATGGATCTTGCCTTTTATTGGCATGCTTTTCTCTTTAGCTCTTATGCCACTATTTGCGATTCATTTTTGGGAAGATCATTACGGGAAAATAGCTTTAGGGTGGTCATTTTTAACGATCATTTCTCTCATAAGTTTTTTTGGACTTTCCCTCTCACAAGCCGTTATTTTAGGAACTTTTTTTCATCATTACTTGCCTTTCGTGATTATGATTGGAGCTCTCTATATAATTGCAGGGGGAATTAGGATTGAGGTGGAATCCCACGCGACGCCGTTGATGAATACCAGTCTTTTGGCCCTAGGGACTTTTTTGGCGGGATGGATTGGGACGACAGGAGCTTCCATGCTTTTGATCCGTCCTTTGCTTCATATCAATCGAGATCGGAAAAATCGGGTTCATCACATGATTTTTTTTATCTTTCTGGTCGCAAATATTGGAGGGGCGTTGACTCCACTTGGCGATCCTCCTCTCTTTATCGGGTTTTTAAATGGCGTGAGTTTTTTTTGGCCAATTGAACATTTAAGTGGGCCAATGATTGCTGTTACCCTTCCCCTTCTTGTGTTTTTTTATGGGCTGGATACTTTTTTTGTCAAACGAGAAGGGCGGGTGCTAAAGAGCTTGCGGCCACGTCTTCGAATTCAAGGAGCCTTGAATAGTTTTCTTTTTTTGGGGGTTATTGGGCTTGTACTTGTCAGCGGGATTTGGAAGCCGGGCATAGATATCCATTTAGGGGGAGTGGTCCTTGAGGCTCAAAACGTAGGAAGAGACCTCGGTCTTGTGTTTTTAGCCCTTATTTCCTTCTTTTTCACACCCTCTCTTATTCATAAGGCGAACCATTTTTCATGGGAGCCTTTGAAAGAAGTGATAAAGTTATTTTTTGGAATTTTTATGACTGTGATTCCGGTGATTGCGATTTTAGATGCAGGGCTTCAAGGGGCGATGGCGCCTTTAATCTCTCTTGTGGATGTAAAAGGTATTCCACAAAATATGATGTATTTTTGGCTTTCCGGTGGACTTTCCTCCTTTTTAGATAATGCTCCAACTTATCTTGTGTTTTTTCATATGGCAGGGGGGGATGCGTGGGTTTTGATGTCTTCTTCGGCACGTACCTTAGAAGCTATTTCATTAGGAGCCGTTTTTATGGGTGCCATGACTTACATTGGCAATGCTCCTAATTTCATGGTAAAGGCCATCGCTGAAAGCCAAAAAATTCCAATGCCTAGTTTCTTTGGCTATATGCTTTGGTCAGTTGGCATTCTCTTACCGTTTTTCATTCTTCTGTCCTGGTGGCGGTTTTAGATACCAACTCTCTAACTATTTCCTTCTCTTTTATCATACTTTATTGCCAGTGGATAAATTTAGATCCAGCTTCTGTTTCTTTCTTTAAAGAAAATCCCCATTCTTAAAAATTTTTTAAAAACAATATGTTAATTTGAATAATAGGAATAGAAAGTGTCATTTTATGCCTATTTCCCTGTGGATAAAATTGTTATCATTTTCATCCCAGATTATCCCATTGAATCCCAGAATGGCCCATGCTATACCATAAAAAGGCGTCGGTTTTTGAAAAGGCGCTTTGGCATTCATTAAGAGAGAAAATGACTTTATTTCTGTCCACATTTGTTAATAAGTTGGATAAAAAAGGACGTGTTTGTGTCCCTGCTCCCTTTCGTCTTGCCCTTTCAGGGCAGAGTTTTCATGGCATTATTGCCTTTCGTTCTTATAAGTTGACTGCCATAGAAGGCATGGGAATGGATCGCATGCAGCGCATGAGTGACAGTGTAGATCAATTAGATCTTTTCTCTGAAGCTCAAGATGATTTAACGGCTACCATTTTTGCTGATGCACAAATGCTGGCGTTTGATGGTGATGGACGCATTATATTGCCGCAATTCTTACTCCACCACGCTAAAATTCAAGAGACAGTGGCTTTCGTGGGGCGAGGAGCTACCTTTCAAATTTGGAATCCAGAAGCTTTTGAAGATCATCAGCAGGAAGCTCGTCAAAGAGTGCAGGACAAGCAAGCAACCCTTAGATTAAGGACGGATCATGCATAAACCCGTGATGCTTCAAGAAGTCCTTGAAACGTTGATGCCGCGGGATAAAGAAAATTACATTGATGCAACTTTTGGGGTTGGTGGGTATTCTGAGGCACTTTTAGAACGTGCACACTGTTCAGTCGTGGCTTTGGACCGTGATCCTGAAGCACAAAAGAGCGCCCAAATTCTTAAGGAGAAGTATCCAGACAGGTTTACTTTTTGTGACGGTCGTTATGGAGATATGAGTCAACTTGTGCCTTCCTTGAAATATGATGGCATTGTTTTCGATTTAGGAGTTTCTTCTCCTCAATTGGATAAGGCTGAGCGAGGTTTTTCATTCAGAGCTCAAGGTCCTTTGGATATGCGTATGGAAAAAAAAGGGTTAAGCGCTGCTGATGTTGTAAATACTTTTGAGGAAAAGGAAATCAGTCGTATTTTGTGGGTCTATGGGGAGGAACGCCGGTCTCGTGCTTTGGCACGTGCTATCGTTCAACAGCGACCTTTTGAAACCACAATTCAACTTGCTGATTTGGTTCGAGCCATTGTTGGGTTTGAAAGACCAGGGTTTGATCCCGCAACCCGTACTTTCCAAGCCCTTCGTCTTTATGTGAATGAGGAATTGGATGAGCTACAGCGAGGTCTTGAGGCTTCTGAAAAACTGCTCAAAGAGGGAGGGAGGCTCGTTGTTGTGAGCTTTCATTCCCTTGAAGATCGAATTGTAAAAACATTTTTTAAAGAAAGAAGTGGTAAGATGCCGCGGTCTTCACGTTACCTTCCTGAAGGTCCATCCTTGCGGTCAACTTTTCAACTTAAAAGTCGAAAAGCCTTACTCCCTCAAGAAGAAGAGATAAAAGATAACTCTCGCGCTCGGTCAGCTCGATTGAGGTGGGGCGTTCGCGTTCAGGAGAATATTTAATGCAACGTTCGACCATTCTTTTTTTTCTCTTGTCTCTTCTCGTTGGATTTGTACTTTTTAAGGTGAAATATGAAGTCGTTGAAGTTGAGCAAAAATTAGCTAAAACCTTAGAACAGATCAAGATTGAGGAAGAAAATATCCATATTTTGAAGGCAGAGTGGAGCCACTTAAACGAGCCCCAACGACTGCAAAAATTAGCCGAAAAGTTTTTGGACATTAGGCCAATGAAAATCACTCAACTTGCTGCTACAAGTCAAGCTTTTGAAAAGAAAGATAATTTTGAGGATTTTCTGCCTCAGGCTCAATTAGCTTCGATGAGAGAGAAAGAATGAGTCGACCTAAGCTTTATGTTCCTCAAGGTTTTTATGAGACGCCTCGCTGGACAGAGGCAAAATTGCTTCGTCAAACGTTGGATATGGCAAAGACGCGCCTTCTTGTCATTGCTTGCGCTTTTGTGGTGGCTTTTTTAGTGATTGCAGGTCGGCTTATTGATGTAAGCCTTTTAAGAGGAGGAGGAGAAGAAATTCTTGCGCGTGCCAGAGCCCTTAAAGGGATAACCTTCCGGGCTGATATTGTGGATCGTAATGGAGAGCTTCTGGCAACAAGCTTGAGTACATCTTCTCTTTATGCAAATGCGCGCAAGGTTTTGGATGCTCGAGAAGCCGCAGATAAGTTGATTCAAGTTTTACCAGAACTTAATCATAAAGAGATCACTCAACGCCTACAATCTGGAAAGGGATTTGTTTGGCTTGTGAGGCACTTAACCCCTCAAAAACAAGCAGAGATTATTCGTTTAGGTATACCTGGAATCTATTTACAACGAGATGAACGACGCGTTTATCCGCATGGCGAGCTGTTTGCCCATGTTTTGGGGTATACAAATATTGATAACCAAGGATTGGGGGGAGTTGAACGGAAATTTGATGAGATTCTTTCATCAAAAGGGGATCCTTTACGCCTAAGTCTAGATATTCGTGTCCAGCATGTTTTACGAGATGAGCTTTTAGCAGGCATTGAAAAGTTTAAAGCTCAAGGAGGAGCAGGGCTCATCATGGATGTGCAAACGGGTGAGATTATTGCCATGGTGTCCTTGCCAGATTATGATCCCAACCAGGTAGGAAAAATGGGATCTGAAAAGCAAGCCCTTTTTAATCGTATTACTTTAGGTACCTATGAAATGGGATCCAGCTTTAAGATATTTAATACGGCTCTCTATTTAGAAAGTGGAGTGGGGAGTCTTTCGACAAAATTTGATGTGTCAGCTCATTTGCGCATTGGACGATTTAGAGTTTCTGATTTTCATCCTGCTCATTATCCGTTGACGGTAGCAGAAATATTTACAGAATCTTCCAATATTGGCGCGGCGAAGATGGCCGTGCAAATGGGGAAAGATCTTCAGGTGGCGTTTTTTGAAAAACTTGGGTTTTTCCGTGCCCCTTCTTTTGAAGTCCCTGAAATTGGTTCTCCTCTTTATCCTAAAGTATGGAGCGATTCAACAATAATGACAGCAGCTTATGGATATGGGGTTTCTATTAGTCCATTACAGCTTGTCACTGCCATGGCAGGCATTGTAAATAGGGGTATTATGCTGCAGCCAACCCTTTTGAAAATTGAGACTTCTTCTGTGCTAGGGAAGGGCACTCGTGTTATTTCAGAAAAAACCTCGGAAATTATGTGTAAACTTATGTATATGGTGGTTGCTCAAGGGAGGAGTAAAAAAGCGAGAGTAGAAGGGTATGAAGTGGGCGGAAAAACAGGCACAGCAAATACGCTTGAAGGAAGGGCTTATAAAAAGGGCAGCAACATAACGTCATTTATGGGAGCCTTTCCGATGAGTCGTCCTCGATATGCGGTACTGATTATGATAGATCGTCCTCAAGCAATTAAAGGAACATATGGATTTAATGCCGCAGGGTGGAACGCAGCTCCCATTGCGGGGAAGGTCATTGGTCGAATAGCTCCTCTTCTTCATGTTATGCCTACGAATGAAGGGAGAGTGGGATCAGAACCCCATCCTATGTTAATTGATGCGCGTGTACTTCAAGGGAGAGGTCATTAAGCTTATGGACCTTGCACCCCTTATTAGAGAGGGCGTTTTGATTCCTCTTGAAGGTGGGAGTCTACAGACGGTTACCTCCCTTTCAATTGACTCACGAACTGTTGAAAAAAATGGACTTTTTATTGCAATTCCGGGAGTTCAGCGTGAAGGGACAGATTTTATTGAGGAAGCTTTGCGTCGAGGAGCCAAGGCTATCTTGTTGCCACAAGAAGGAGGCGAAAAAATAGCTGAATTTTGGAAAGAACGATACCCGGGTGTTGCTTTTTTCGTAACGCCTAAAGTTCGTAAGGCACTCAGTCGTCTCGCCGCTTATTTTTATCCCCTTCAGCCAGATAATATTGTTGCCGTTACGGGTACAAATGGAAAAACATCTGTTGTTTCCTTCATGCGTCAGATTTGGCATCATTTAGATATACCTGCTGCAAGTTTGGGGACACTGGGTTTGATCATAGAGGGAAGACCACTTCCTCCTCCCACAGGAACAGGGGGCTTGAATACGCCTGATCCTATCAAGCTCCATCAAATTCTGCAGAGCTTGAAAGAGCAAGGGATTGAACATTTGGCTTTCGAAGCCTCTAGTCATGGTATCCACCAGCAGCGCTTAGAGGCTGTTCGTCTTAAGGCGGCTGTTTTTA
Organism: Alphaproteobacteria bacterium; assembly: GCA_017992885.1. GTDB lineage: Bacteria > Pseudomonadota > Alphaproteobacteria > UBA9655 > UBA9655 > UBA9655. The sequence continues at coordinate 30,878 of JAGONT010000004.1, read as the reverse complement.
CGAATTTTTCGAGTGATCATTTAGACTATCATCATACATTGGAGGCCTATTTTGAGGTGAAGTCTCGTCTTTTTGAAGAGATCATGGGCCACAATGGCTATGCTATTTTAAATACAGATATTGCAGAATATGAGCGACTTTTAACTTTATGCCAAAAACGGCGTTTAAGAACAGCCACTTTCGGAAAAGGAGGAGCGACAGTACGCCTTGTTTCCATCACTCCTCAAGTTGATAGTCAAGATGTTTTGTTAAGTATTGATGGTCAATCCTATAATTTTAATTTACCTCTAGTTGGGGAGTTCCAGGTTTATAATGTCATCGCTGCTTTAACGGCTGTGATTATGTGTGGAGGAAAACTGACACAAGCCATTGAGGCTTGTTCCCATTTAAGGGGTGTCCCTGGCCGTCTTGAAAAAGCAGCTCCAGGAGTCTATGTGGATTACTCTCACAAACCCGAGGCCCTTTCACTGGCTCTTAAAACCTTACGTCTTCACACAAAAGGTCAGTTGTGGGTTGTTTTTGGATGCGGGGGTAATCGTGATCCTTTTAAAAGGCCTGTGATGGGAGACATTGCTGCAAAACTTGCTGATAAAGTCATTGTGACTGATGACAACCCTCGTTACGAAAATCCTGCAGAAATTCGACAACAAATTCTTGCAAAATGTCCAGAAGCAAGCGAGATTCCCTCAAGACGTCAAGCTATAGTCAAGGCTATTGAAAGTATGCAGCAGGGCGATGTGGTGTTGATTGCGGGAAAAGGTCATGAAACTTATCAACAGGTGGGAGATCAGATTTTCCCCTTTAATGATGTGGAAGAAGTGCAAAAATGCGTGAAAAAATGAGAGATCTTTGGACTTCGCAAGAAGCAGATGAGGTGATAAGAGGAATTTCTTCTGAACCTTGGGGATGCTCTGGTATTTCTATTGATAGTCGCACGCTTGAAAAAGGAGACCTTTTTGTAGCGCTTAAAGGCGAGACAGGGGATGGGCATGCTTTTCTCCATGAAGTTATCAAAAAGGGGGCTGCCGCCGCTCTTGTCTCTGAGACCATCGAGGTTTCTCTGCCATTTTTGCGGGTTGAAGATACGCTAAAAGCACTAGAAAAGCTTGGTATTGCTGCGCGTGATCGATGTTCTGCACACCGTATTGCTGTGACAGGGAGTGTCGGAAAAACCAGTACAAAAGATATGTTAAAATGGGTTTTTAAAGATCAAGGACAGACTCATGGAAGTATTTCCAGTTATAATAATCACTGGGGGGTCCCTTTAACACTGGCTCGGATGCCTCAAGGAACGCAGTTTGCTATTTTTGAAGTTGGAATGAGTCATGCGGGAGAAATTCGACCTTTAAGTCAGATGATCAAGCCAAACATAGCTCTGGTGACAACGGTTGTTGAAGCGCACAGTGAATTTTTTAAATCCACTGAAGATATCGCTCGGGCAAAAGCTGAGATATTTGAAGGAATGGTGCGGGGAGGGGCTGTTCTCTTGAATCGAGATAACCCTCATTTTGAGCTTTTGTCCATGTTAGCCCAAGAACAGGGACTAAGTGTTTTTTGTTTTGGAGAATCTAAAAATGTAGATTATCGCCTTCTCTCGTGGGAAGGTGAGGCAGAGAAAAGTAAGATTATAGCAGAAATTGGCGGAGAAAAAATTTCCTATGTTCTTCCTGTTCCTGGCCTTCATTGGGCTTTGAATAGCCTTCCCGTTTTAGGAGCCGTAGCTTTATTGGGAGCAGATATAAAGCAAGCCGCTCATAGCCTCGAAACAGTAAAAGCGCCTTCCGGTCGAGGCAAGCGCTATAAAGGTGATTTTGTCATTATTGATGAAAGTTATAACGCGAATCCTACCTCAATGCGAGCGGCTCTCGCTGTGTTGGGGCAAAGTGGGAAAGGCCGTAAAATAGCTGTCTTGGGAGATATGCGTGAATTGGGAGAGCTTTCCCGAAAGCATCATGAAGAGCTTCTCAATCCTCTTCTTGAGAATAAGATAGATCAGGTTTTTTGCTGTGGTCCTTATATGGCTTATTTATATGAACAGCTCCCAGGCTCTATGAAGGGAGGGTATGCTCCAACTTCTCTAGAATTAATTTCAGGTATTGTAAAGGCTATTGAACCTGGAGACGTTATCAGCGTTAAAGCTTCTTTAGGGACGAAAGCAAAACCTATTGTTGAAGCTCTTTTAGATCTTCAAAAAAATTCGTTAAGAAGGTAAACTGATTTTATGTTTTATTATTTTTATTCATTATGGGGCCATGAAAATGTAGTTTTTAATCTTTTTCGATATATTACCTTTCGGACAGCTGGAGCTTTATTGACAGCTCTATTGATTAGTTTTTTATGTGGGCCTTCCTTAATAAATTGGCTTAAAAATCAGCAACGTCAGGGACAGCCCATCAGGGAGGATGGTCCTGCTTCCCATCTAGTGACAAAACAAGGCACCCCAACAATGGGGGGCAGCCTCATTCTTTTAGCTTTAACACTGAGTACTCTTTTGTGGGCTAATTTAACAGATATGTACGTATGGATTGTCCTTATTCTTACGCTTGGATTTGGCTATGTGGGTGCTCTTGATGATTATCTAAAACTTAAAAAGCGGAATTCAAAAGGTCTTTCTGGTAAGAAAAAACTTCTTTTGCAGATTGCAATGAGTGGTCTTGCAACCTATGCTGTGATGGAGCTTGGAGATCCCCAGTTTGCATCAAGCACATCTATTCCATTTTTTAAAAATATCCTTCTTAATTTAGGATGGTTTTATGTGCCTTTCGGAATTTTTGTTATTGTAGGGGCCTCAAATGCTGTTAATTTAACAGATGGCTTAGATGGTCTAGCTATTGGACCGGTGATGATTGTTTCAGCTTGTTTCGTTTTGATTTCTTACCTTGTGGGAAACCATGTTTTTGCCAATTATCTTCAAATTGCCTTTATACCAGGAACTGGGGAACTTGCGATTTTCTGTGGTGCTTTAATCGGGGCAAGTTTGGGTTTCTTATGGTATAACGCTCCGCCGGCTAAGGTTTGGATGGGGGATACAGGATCTTTAGCTGCTGGAGGAGCCTTAGGCATGGTAGCTGTGATCACAAAGCATGAGCTCGTTTTAGCCATTGTTGGAGGACTTTTTGTGATGGAAGCCGTGTCTGTCATCCTCCAAGTTGGCTATTTTAAATTTTCGGGAGGAAAACGCGTTTTCCTTATGGCGCCTATTCACCATCATTTTGAAAAAAAAGGGTGGTCAGAGCCAACGATAGTTTTTCGTTTTTGGATTATCGCTATTGTTTTAGCGTTAATTGGTCTTTCAACCCTGAAGTTACGTTAAGAAGATGATCATTCCCATATGGCTTAAAGATAAGAAAATTGCAGTCTTAGGACTTGGTCGATCAGGACGCTCTGTCGTTGAAAGTTTGCTCAAAGCAGGCGCTCACGTTTTTGCTTGGGATGATCAAGAAAAAGCCAGAGTTGAAGCGCATAATCAAGGAATTCCCCTTTACGATCTTCATGCTGTTGACTGGGAAACTATTGATCATCTGATTTTAAGTCCTGGGATTCCTCATCATTATCCTGCTCCTCATCCTGTTGTGGCAAGAGCGCAAATTGCAGGGTTACGTCCTATAAGCGATCTTGAACTTTTGGCTCTAAGTCAGACTCAAGCTCAATTTGTTGGGATTACAGGAACGAATGGAAAGTCAACGACGACCACCTTGATCGGGCATATTCTAAAAGAGAAGGGTATGTCCGTTGAAATAGGGGGAAATTTGGGGATTCCAGTGATGGAACTCAATCCTTTAAAACAAGACGGTGTGTATGTACTGGAAGTGTCCTCCTATCAGCTTGAAATATCGCCAAGCCTGCATTTTAACGTTGGTATTTTATTAAATATTACGCCTGATCATTTGGAACGGCATGGAGGAATGGATGGGTATATTGCGGCGAAAAAACTTATTTATAGGAAGGCAACGACACAAGATACTTTGGTGATAAGTGTGGACGATATTCCATGTTTGACAATCTATGAAGCTTTAAAAGCATCAGAGAAAGTCAAGCTTGTGCCTATTTCCACTTGTAAGGTTCTTGCAGAGGGTATTTCTGTAAAAGCGGGAATTCTCTATGAGAACGCTAACCCCATTATCAATTTGAAAAATGTTGAACGATTAAAGGGACAACATAATTGGCAGAATATGGCTGCAGCCTATGGGGCTCTAAGATCTATGGGACTTGCACCACAAGTTATTACTCAAAATATGGCATCCTTTCCTGGTCTTGCTCATCGTCAACAAGTTGTTGCTTGTTATAAAGCTGTAACATTTGTGAATGATAGTAAGGCAACAAATGCAGAAGCGACAGCAAAAGCCTTTGCTTGTTATCAAGATTCTTCGCTGTATTGTCTTTTTGGAGGGCGCCCTAAAGAGGGCGGAATTACAAATCTTAGGTCTTACTTCCCTATTATTCAACACGCTTTTTTATTTGGAGAAGCGGCCTCAAGCTTTGCGCTTACCTTAAAGGGAACTGTTCCTTATACATTTTGTGAAACTCTTGAAGAAGCTTTAACAAAAGCTGCAAATATGGCGTTTCGTGATCAGAAAGAGAAGGCAGTTGTTCTTTTGTCTCCGGCATGCGCAAGCTTTGATCAATTTCGAGATTTTGAAGAAAGGGGAAAGGTCTTTTGTAACTATGTCGAAGAAATCATCGAGTTAGAAAAAAGAGACCTAGAGAAATAAAATGCTATCTTTAGCACGAACAAATACTAATTTAATTGGACAATGGTGGTGGACGATTGATCGATGGACTTTGGCAGCTTTGATGCTTCTCATTCTTATGGGGGTTTTTCTTATTATGGCTGCGAGTCCTGCGGTTGCGAATCAACATCATTGGAGCTCATTTCATTTTATTAAAAAGCACCTTATTTTTTTGATTCCAACCTTTGCTTTATTAATTGGTATTTCTTTTCTCTCCTTACATGAAATTAAATGGTTCGCTCTTGGGATTTTTGGAATGAGTCTCGTAGGTCTTGCTTTTACGGCGGTTATGGGTTCGGAAATTAAAGGAGCGTGTCGATGGCTTGAAATAGGAGGGTTTTCTATTCAATCATCTGAATTTGTTAAGCCTTCCTTCGCCATTATAAGTGCTTGGTTGTTTTCTAAAAAGCAAACTCAATCTTCTTTTCCTGGTAACTTAATTTCCATTGCTCTTTATCTATTAGTTATTATTTTTTTGCTAGGTCAACCTGATTTGGGAATGACGGCCTTAATTACAGTCATGTGGTTTGCTCAATTTTTTTTAGCAGGTCTTCCTCTTTTTTGGGTCATTTCGGCTGCAAGCTGTGGTGTTGGTGGACTGATCTCAGCATATTTTCTTTTTCCTCATGTGACGCGACGTGTAGATCATTTCTTAAATTCTGAGGGAGGAAATAAATTTGGGGATCAATATCAAATTAACCAGTCCTTGGATGCCTTTATGAATGGAGGGCTCATTGGTCAAGGGCCAGGAGAAGGGACGGTGAAAAAATATCTTCCTGATGCACACGCAGATTTTATTTTCGCAGTTGCTGGTGAAGAATTTGGAATGATCTTGTGTTTTGTGCTTGTTTGTACGTTTGCCTTTATTCTTTTGCGTTCCCTTAGCCGTCTTTTTGATGAAAACAATATGTTTGTTGTTCTTGCGAGTGTGGGGCTTGTTGTTCAGTTTGGGTTACAAGCAGTTATTAATATGGCATCAACCTTAAGTCTTATGCCCACAAAAGGGATGACCTTACCCTTCATTAGTTATGGAGGGTCTTCCATGATGGCTCAAGCCATAGGGATGGGGATGGTCTTAAGTCTTACCCGGCGAAGGATAGGGGACTTATGAAGAAATTTGAAAAACGTGTCGTCCTAGCGACAGGAGGGACAGGAGGACATGTTTTCCCGACCCAAGCTTTAGCGAGTGCGCTTGTAGAGCAAGGGTATCATGTTTTTATATTTAGTGATGATCGGGGTCATCGGTTTAATGAGTCCTCTTTTTTTAAAGTTAAGATTCCTGCTTCGCAACTTAAGGGGTCAATGGATCAGAAATTAAAAGGTGGACTAGAAGTCATAAAAGGACTTGGACTGGCCCTTTATCATTTACGACGATTAAAGCCTCGTGTTGTTGTAGGATTTGGAGGATATGCGTCTTTACCCACCATGATGGGGGCGGCAGCTCTTCGTCTCCCTACAATAATTCATCAAGCAGATGCTTACTTTGGCAGGGCAAATCGTCTCTTAGCTCCATTTATTATGCGGATTGCAACGTCTTTTCCATCAGTCAAAAATATTCCAACATCATGCCAACATAAAGTAAGTTTTACAGGGCTACCTGTTCGTTCTGATATTCAACCTGCTCCTTACGTGTCGTCTGAAAATAACGCTCCTTTTCATATTCTTGTAACGGGGGGAAGCCAAGGAGCAAAGATTTTTGGAGAAGTTATTCCTCAAGCTGTGGCTCTTTTAGACCCGACTCTTCAAAAACGACTTTATATTAGCCAGCAATGTCGAAAAGAGTTTATAGAATTAACGCGCGCACTCTATTCGCGAACACAAGCTCACGTTGAGCTTGCTCCTTTTTTGGATCATATGGGAGAACGGTATAAAAAAGCGCAACTTGTGATTTCGCGCGCAGGGGCTTCGAGTGTTGTTGAAGTTGCTACTGTGGGAAGGCCAGCGCTTTTTATACCTTATCCGCATGCAATGGATGATCATCAAGTCTATAATGCACAGCAAGCTATTAATCTAGAAGGGGGATGGATGATGAAGGAAAAAGATTTTAATTTTAATATATTAGCTACTTATTTAGCAGAATTGATGACTTCTCCCTGGAAATTAATGAGCGCAGCGGTCAATATACACTCTTTAGCCGTTTCAGATGCATCGTTAAGGCTTGCACACCTTGTAAAACTGATGGCACCTTAAGAAAGATGATAGAATGAATTTTAAAGAACTTCATAATAAACGCATTCACTTTATTGGGGTGGGTGGCATTGGTATGAGTGGAATTGCTCAATTTTTAGTTGAGAAAGGTCATCAGGTTAGTGGGAGTGATTTATTTTTTAATAGCAACACAGAAAGGCTTCAAAGCAAAGGTGTTCATGCTGTTATCGGCCACGGTCCTGCAAATCTTGATGGAAAAGATATTGTTGTTGTGTCAACGGATATTAAAGAAAACAATCCTGAACTTAGGGAAGCACGTTTGCGGGGACTTCTTGTTCTTCATCGTGCTGAAATGTTAGCTCTTTTAATGGAGGGGTACGGAGGGATTGCCATCTCAGGAACTCATGGAAAAACAACAACAACTGCCTTAATGGGGTGGGTATTAGAAAGTGCAGGAGTTGATCCTACCATCATCAATGGTGGTGTTATGAATACTTGGCAATCTAATGTTAAAATTGGACAGGGGGAGTGGTGTGTAGCAGAAGCAGATGAATCTGATGGAAGCTTTCTAAAACTTCCCCGAAAGATTGCCGTAATCACGAATATTGACCTTGAGCATATGGATTATTACGGAAATGCCGATCGATTATATAACGCTTTCGAAACTTTTGCGACGCATCTTCAGCCTGGAGGAGTGACGGTTTTAGGGATTGATCATTCTCAAGTTTATAGTCTCTGGCAGAAGATTCAATCACAGCAGCGGTGTATAACCTATGGTTTGCATCCCGAAGCTAGTATGCGAGCAGAAAATATTCGCACGAGTTTAAAGGGCATTGTTTTTGATCTGGTAAATGAAGGGCACTCTTTTGAAGTCAGTCTTCCTCTTTATGGACATCATAATGTTCTTAATGCGTTGGGGGTTGCTGCAGTTGCTTTTGAGTGTGGGATTGAGAGAAATATTTTAAAAGAGGCCTTTGCTTCTTTTGAAGGTGTTCAGCGCCGCTTTACGCAAGTGGGAGAGCCGCTAGGCATGACTATTATAGATGATTATGCTCACCATCCAGCTGAGATTCGAGCCACCTTAATGGCCGCAAAAGCAGCAACTAAAGGTCGTGTCATCGCAGTTTTAGAACCCCATAGATATAGTCGTCTTGCAACTCACTTTTACGATTTTGCGACGTGTTGTGAAGGGGCAGATCTTACAATTGTTTTACCTGTTTACGCTGCTCGAGAAACATCTCGAGAAGGGATGAATCATGAAGAGTTAGTTAAGGTTATGAAAGGGGAGGTTTATCGATGTGATGGGCCTGAGGAACTTCCTCACCTTGTTCATAAGCTCGCACAAGCAGGAGATATGGTCATTTGTTTAGGGGCAGGGTCTATTTCTGCTCTTGCTCGTGCCTTGCCTATGCAATTAAATAAATTTTATCCACGAAAATGTGCTTGAGGCGGAATGATGATAACAACTGATAAGCTAAAAATGCTTTTACCTAAGGTTAGAGGGCGCTATCTTTTTAATGTTCCTTTGGCGTCTACAACCTGGTTTCGTGTGGGAGGACCTGCGCAAGTTACTTTTAAACCTGCAGACGTTCAAGATTTGTGCTTTTTCCTTCAGAATCGACCTAAGGATCTTTCTTTACATATTGTTGGTGTTGGCTCAAACATTTTGGTAAGAGAAGGGGGAATAGAAGGCGTTGTTGTGCGTCTCGGTCAAGGTTTTACAAATATTTATATTGATGAAACCACAATTGATGTGGGAGCGGCTGTCTTAGATCGGAACTTAGCAGCGGTAGCTGCAGAAGCTGGAATTTCAGGATTTGAATTTTTGTGTGGTATTCCAGGGACGATGGGGGGAGCTTTGCGGATGAATGCAGGAGCTTATGGATCGGAGATCTCTCAAGTTTTGTTATATGCGCTAGTGATTGATCCCAAGGGGCATCTCCATCGTTTAACATCTCAGGAACTGGGACTTTCTTATCGACATTGTGACCTGCCAAAAGACTGGATTTTTATTGGGGCTCGTTTGCAAGGGCAAGTTGGTAATGTTGAAGAGATTAAGGAAAAAATTTCCACACATCTTGCTGAGCGCGAGCGGACCCAACCTGTTAAAACGAGGACGGGAGGCAGTACTTTTGCCAATCCTGAGGGGGCTAGAGCCTGGGAACTCATTGAAAAAGCGGGTTGTCGTGGTTTTAGAAAGGGCGACGCGATGATGTCAGAGTTGCATTGCAACTTTATGATTAATATGGGGGACGCTATGGCTTCAGATTTAGAAGATTTAGGGGAAGAAGTTCGAAAGCGAGTTCTTGAGACAACAGGTATCGACTTACGTTGGGAGATTGAAAGAATGGGTGTTAAAGGGCTGTCTCACATAGGAGAAAAGGCTGCATGAAGAAAAAAGTTGCTGTTTTAATGGGTGGTTTTTCAGGAGAGAGAGAGGTCTCTCTCTCAAGTGCTCAAGGTGTTCTAAAAGCACTTCAAGAATTAGACTATGAGGTCATTCCTATTGATGTTACACGAAACATAGGGCAACTGGTTCAAACTTTAGAGATCCATAAGCCAGATGTGGTTTTGAACATTCTCCATGGGAGATGGGGTGAAGATGGCTACGTTCAAGGTTTATTGGAAATGATGGGGCTTGCTTACTCTCACTCTGGTGTTTTAGGAGCTGCTTTGTCCATGAATAAGGTTTTTGCTCGTAAGTTGTGTCAAATTGAAGGAATTCGTGTTCCTGAAGGTCGGGTTGCCAAGCTTGTAGATGTTTGTGCAGGCCATGTTATGGAGCGACCTTTTGTTATTAAGCCTATTGGAGAAGGATCCAGTTTAGGCGTTCATATTATTTTGGATGAAACGACACCTCTTCCTCATCCCCAAGAGTGGCTCTTTGAAGATGAGGTGTTAGTAGAAAAATATATACCTGGGAGAGAGCTTCAGGTAGCTGTTATGGGGGGTAAAGCGATTGATGTTATTGAAATTCGACCTAAAGGTACATTTTATGATTATGAGGCTAAATATACAGAAGGTAAGGCTGATCATTTAATGCCGGCACCAATTCATCATGACGCATATACTCAAGTTCTTGAATGGGCAGAAAAAGCTCATAAAGCTCTTGAATGTCGAGGGGTGACGCGATCAGATTTTCGTTATGATGATACTCAAGGTGAACCCGGTGTATTATATTACCTCGAGACAAACTCTCAGCCAGGGTTGACTCCCTTGTCTTTAGTCCCTGAAATTGTGGCGCATGGAGGGATGAGCTATGTTCAACTCGTTCAATGGATGGTTGAGGATGCTTCATGTCATCGATGAAGTCCTATCTGCATACCTCTTCTAAACGGCAAAAAGTTCAGCGTACATCTTTCCAAGGACTAGGTGTTCGCAAGCTAACCTCTTTTAGTTTGGGGATGGGGATTTGTGTTTTTTCTCTTTGGACTTATTTTCATGGGTCAACTTTAGTGACACATGCTTTACAAAGTTTGGGAATGACGTCCCAATTTCTTGGATTTAGACTTGAAGATGTTGTTGTTGAAGGCCGCGTTCGTACAGATAAAAATGAAATTTTAAAAAAATTAGAACTTGAGCGGGGTAAGTCTCTGCTTTCTATTAACCTTTCCGAAGCAAAATCCATACTTGAAGAGCTTTCATGGGTGAATGCTGTGCGTATAGAAAGACGTTTTCCTGATACCATTTTTATCCGGATTTCAGAAAAGGAGCCTGTGGCACTTTGGAAAAATCAAGGGAAAACTTATCTTGTCGACCGTGATGGTGAGTTTATGGAAATAAGTGAAGCTCATAAGTACGAAGGCTTGTTACTTATGACAGGAGATAAGGCGTTGCGCCATGTAGCTAGTCTTATGACTCTCCTTGACCAGTTTCCTGAGATTAAAAGCCGTGTGACGGCTGCAGCTCATATAAGATCAACGCGTTGGGATTTAAGGCTTGATAATAAGGTGGATGTCAAATTACCAGAAAAAGAGGCTGAGCGTGCTTTAGCCTACCTTCTCGATCTTGAAAAGCAACATAACTTGATGGATCGAGAAGTTATGGCTATTGATATGCGATTGCCGAGACAATTAATTTTGCGTTTAACGCCAGAAGCGGCCCTGAGAAAAAATAACACGGGTAAGGATGCTTAAGAGGAGTCACTAAAAGGGATGTGGAGTTGGGGACGACATCATTCGAGAATGCGTGGAGGCTTAATTGCTGCCTTAGATGTCGGTTCATCAAAGGTGTGTTGCGCTATTGCACAGGTACAAGGAAAACACAATTTTGAAATTTTAGGGGTTGGGCAGCAACTCTCAGGGGGTGTTAAGTCAGGTGTTGTTATCAATATGGAGGAAGTTGTCACCTCAATTGTCAATGCTGTTCATACCGCGGAAAAAATGGCAGGTGTGACTATCCGTGATGTTATTGTGAGTGTTAATGGGCCCCATCTTAAATCAGTTAATTTTACAGTAGAGATGAATGTTTCTGGTCATCCAATCGATGATACAGATATTCGTCGGATTTTATTACAAGCTAAAGCTGCACAAGAAGATCCTTCCCTACAAACTCTGCATACGGTGCCGACAGGGTATGCTCTTGATGGAGCTAAAGGTATAAGGGATCCTCGAGGAATGTCTGGAGATCGTCTTTGGGTTTCCATCTATACTCTTTTTAGCAAATCTAGTCCTTTGCATAACTTAAGTACGTGTGTGGCAAGAAGCCACCTTGAAATCACAAGCCTTGTGGCGGCTTCTTATGCTTCGGGGCTTGCCTGTCTTGTGGAAGATGAAATGGAACTTGGCGTCATCCTTATTGATATGGGAGGAAGTACAACTTCATTAACCGTTTTTCATGAAGGGCAATTACGTCATGCCGAGTGCATTCCTATAGGAGGATCTCATGTCACTATGGATATTGCACGAGGATTTTCAACAACTCTCATGAATGCAGAACGACTTAAAACGCTCTATGGAAGTGCTATACCTTCAGTGGCAGATGATCGAGAAATGATCATTGTTCCCTTGGTTGGAGAGAAGCGAGGGGAGGGAATGAATCAAATGCCTCGTTCAGCGCTTGTTTCTGTTATTAAACCACGAATTGAAGAGATTTTTGAACATGTTCGAGCTCGCCTTTTAAAAGCAGGAATTAATCAGTTTATGGGGCAGCGGGTTGTGTTAACTGGGGGTGCGAGTCAACTTGCGGGTGCACGGGAAGTGGCTTCAATGATTTTGGGTAAAAATATCCGCCTTGGAAAACCGCTTCACGTGAGTTCTGCAGAATTCTCTCAAGATCCCTCTTTTTCCACATGCGCAGGGCTATTGTCTTATGGACAAGCAGAACATGTTGCCTATTTACAAGCATTTCCACAGCGAAGGACAAAACAAATTATCTCACAAATTGGCTCCTTTTTTAAGCAAATTTGGTGATGGTTTTTTGAAGTTGACTGTGTGATGATACAAAAAATGAAGTGATGATGGAGATATGAATATGACACTAACAGTATTACAAAATGAGCTGCAAAAGGAACTTAAACCACGCATAACGGTGATTGGAGTAGGGGGGGCTGGAGGAAACGCGGTTAATAATATGATTCGTGGTGATTTAAAGGGCGTTAAATTTATTACCTCGAATACCGATGCTCAAGCTCTTTCGCTGTCTTTAGCGGAAGCTAAAATTCAACTTGGATTTCAAGCAACTCAAGGGCTTGGTGCAGGATCTCATCCAGAAGTAGGCAGAGTATCAGCTGAAGAAAGTATAGAAGATGTTCTTTCGCATATTGACGGAAGTAATATGTTATTCGTGACAGCAGGCATGGGCGGAGGAACGGGAACGGGAGCTGCTCCCGTTATCGCAAAAGCGGCACGAGATAAGGGCGTTCTTACAATTGGTGTGGTCACAAAGCCTTTTCACTTTGAAGGAACGAATCGGATGCGTACGGCTGAGAAAGGAATCGAAGAGCTGCAACAATATGTCGATACTCTCATCATTATTCCTAACCAAAACCTTTTCCGTGTAGCTAATGAAAAAACCACCTTTGCAGATGCTTTTAAAATGGCTGATGATGTTCTTTATTCCGGTGTTCGGAGTGTCACTGATTTGATGATGAAACCTGGGTTGATTAATCTTGACTTTGCTGACGTACGGGCCGTGATGGGTGGTATGATGGGTAAAGCAATGATGGGCACGGGAGAAGCGCAAGGAGAGGGAAGGGCTATTGAAGCTGCCGAAGCGGCAATTTCAAGCCCACTATTAGATGATGTTTCCATGCGCGGAGCGAAAGCTGTTCTCATTAATATTACCGGGGGCCTTGATATGACTCTTTACGAAGTCGATGAAGCGGCTAATCGTATTCGAGAAGAAGTTGATCCAGATGCTCATATTATCTTTGGTTCAACTTTTGATGAAGGTCTTGAAGGACGGATACGTGTTTCATGCGTGGCAACAGGTATAGATGCTCACGCAGCAAGTCTCTTAAGTAAGGCCCGTATTTCCGAGCTTGAAAAGGAAATACAAGCTTCAATCATGAAAACTCCTGAAGTAACTTCCTTTGAATCTTCACCAGATCTACATCAAGAGGTGTCCGCTGAACTTAATTTTGAAGATCGAGAGATGACGTTTAAAGAGACGGATCCTTCTCTTCAGACTCCAAAGGAAAAGCTACCTGAAGATCCATATCGATATGCGACTCCTCCTTCTGAGCAAGAAGAAGGTCGCTCATTGAGCTTATTTGAACGTTTAATAGGGCGTAAAAATCAGTCTGTGCGTGCGGCACCAGAAGCTTTGAAAAGGCCCTTTCCCCAAGCAATGGTTCAATCAACGTTTGAGTCAGTATCTGAAGATGAAGACGAATCTATCGAAATACCTGCATTTTTGCGAAGGCAATCAGGTCGGTAGGAGAAAGAAGTGTGCATATGAAGAGGTAAAGCCTCTTCATTGCTTGCAGTTCTAACAGTTCCAAAAGCATTTATTGTTTCTGCTGCAAAATATGGATAGATCTCTAACGAATAAAAAACGTGAAGGACCCTTATTTTTTTTCTTGAACGGCGCTCTTTTGTCGATGGTAAGACATTAGGCTTGTTGGAATTGAAACAAGATAAAGAATGCCTCCAAGGCTTAAAATCCACCACGGGGCACTGAAAAGAGCAGCCATAAAGATGGCAACGAACATCAGAAGAAGACGTACGTAGTGATGAGGAATGGGAACGTTTTTAATAATAAAAGTAGGAATACGGCTGATCATCAAAAGACCGCTCGTTAATAAACTGATAGCAAAAAGAAAGGGGTAATTTTGAAAGCTTTCTTCAAAAGCAAAGCTAAGCATCAAAGGTAAAAGTCCTATCACAGCCCCTGCGGGAGCGGGAACACCTACGGAAAAGCGCTTTGCCCAATCGGGGGTTGACGCGCCTATGTTCGTATTAAAGCGTGCTAAACGTAAGGCCATGCAGGTTGAATAGAAAAGAGCTAGCGCCCATCCCGTTCCTTTCCACAGGTAAAGACTGTAAAGATAAAGGACAACGGCAGGAGCCACTCCAAAACTGATAAAATCAGAGAGTGAGTCAAGTTCAGCCCCAAAAGGGCTGTCAGCGCGGAGAAAGCGAGCAATCCGGCCATCAAGAGCATCTAATATGGCGGCAATCAAAATAAGACTGACAGCAAACTCCCACTGTTCAATTAAAGCAAATCGAATGGAACTTAGGCCTGTACAGAGAGCTGTAATGGTAATCGCATTAGGGATGACTCGCACAAGACGGGGAGTTTTAAGCCCATTTGATGAGATAGGTTTTTTCATGAGCGAATTTCTCCTAAACGAGAAGGGGCTGTAGAATTAAGATCTGCAAGGATGGTTTCGCCGCCAATCATTCGCTGTCCTTCAACGATCTGGGGGTTAATTCCTTCTGGAAGATAAAGATCAACGCGGCTGCCGAAGCGAATAATTCCATAGGTTTCTCCAGCTTTTACCTGTTGATTCGTCTTCACTTCGCATAAGATTCGTCGGGCAATAAGCCCTGCAATTTGGACGACGAGAATGTCTTGACCTGAAGATGTTCTGATGATGAGGGAGTTTCTCTCGTTATGAAGGCTTGCCTTATCCAAAGAAGCATTAAAAAACTTTCCAGGATGATAGTGAATCTTCGTAATGATCCCATCTATGGGAATGCGATTAACATGGACATCAAAAACATTTAAAAAAATGCTGATCCGGGTTAAGGACTTTTTTTCCCATTTAAGTTCTTTAGGAGGAGTTGCTTTTTCTATTTTTGTGACAATCCCATCAGCAGGGCTGATGACGAGGCCTTCCATCAGAGGGGTGACACGGCGGGGATTACGAAAAAAGTAAATACACCAGCCCGTTAATACGATTCCAATGATTCCTCCTATTTGAGAAAATAACATGAGGGCAAGTGTGACCCCAGCAAAAAGAGCAATAAAAAGCCATCCGGCACGATGGAGGGGAGCTATAATACTTTTCATGAATTCTCCTTATAAAAACATATGGATTTTATAGTCGTTTTCCTTCAAATTGGCTATCGTCTTTCGAAAGGGTGAAAAAATGAAAGAGATTCAATCCATTGGAGTGTATTGTAGCTCTTACGATACGGTAAGTGATATCTATAAACAAGCTGCCTTCGAACTCGGGGAACAACTGGCGAAGCGTGAAATAACTCTCATTTATGGAGGGGGAGACCAAGGGCTCATGGGAGAGCTAGCCCATGCGACGATGAGCAATGGAGGAAAGGTCATTGGTTTCATGCCTCAGAACCTAAGTAATATTGAAAAACCCAATTTGGAGATTACGGAGTTACATATGGTAGAGACAATGCATATGCGAAAACGTCTAATATTTGAAAATTCTGACGCGTTCTTTATACTTCCTGGGGGTTTCGGAACCTTAGATGAAGTTTTCGAATTGATTACATGGCGACAAATAGAACTTCATGAAAAATCAATTATTTTTATTAATGTTAATGAATATTGGTCACCTCTCAAAGAACTTATCAACACTATTATTGAGCAACATTTTGCAAAACCTGAGCATAAGAAGTATTTTCAATTTGTCTCATCCATCACGGATGCTTTTCACGCCCTCTTTAAAGTGCCTGATCCTGTTATTTTAGAGAGTGGGGCTGAGTGGATTTAAAGAGAGGATGAAAATGAGCCCACTTAAAAAACAATGGGGAGAGTTGCCAAGTTAATGACAAGCTCTTATATAATGAGTAGAAAGCAGAAGTGAGTATTCCTATGAAATTTTCAGATCTTCCTTTGAGTCTTCCTCTCTATGCAGCCAATAGCACAATTTTATTGCCTCGTGCACAGCTTCCGCTTTTGCTCCAGGCAAAAAGTGAAGTGAACTTGGTTGAATATGCCTTTCAACAAAGACATAGACTTGTGGGAGTGATCCAAGGCAATCCAGAAGGAGGTCATTTCCAAAAAGGTTGTGCGGGCAAAATTATTAACTTTCAAGATGGTGCCCAAATTTTTATTACCCTTGGAGGCCTTTGCCGGTTTGAAATAGAAGAAATTCTTGAAGAGGGACCTGTAAAAATAGCCAAAGTTAATTATCAAGGGTATGAAAGTGATTTAGAAGAATCTGCATCTGATCCTTTTGTCGATCGTTCTCGGCTTTTGAATCTTTTAAAGGACTATTTGGATGATCAAAATATAACAGCTAATTGGGAAGAAATTGATCATGCAAGTGATGATCTCATCATCAGTTCGCTGAGTATGGCTTGTCCCTTTAAACCCGTTGAAAAACAAGCTCTCTTGGAGATCTCCTCTCTTTCTGAAAGGTGTGATATGATGATTGCTCTTATGGAAATGGCTTCTCCTCATTTAAGAGGGCTTAGACCAATGCTCCATTAGGTTGTGTGAACAAAATTTAAGAGTAGAAGAAAAGGGCTATCAATTTTGTGACTGAGATCCTTCCAAAATTCACTTGGGTGTCATCCCCGCGCATGAAGGAGATGACACAGACGGGTTTTCTGGTTGATTTTACAAAGCCTTGTTCATGAAACTTAAGAGGTAAGATGATGAAAAAGCAACCTTCTTTACGTTCAAAACTCTTTGATATGCTGGTTTGCCCGCTTACCAAAGGGCCCTTGAAATATGATCCCATCAAAAAAGAGCTAATTAGTCCACGGGCAAAGCTAGCTTATCCCATTCGTGATGGAGTTCCTATTATGCTGACGGATGAAGCAAGAGTGTTAGAAGAGGGAGAGTAGGGCTATTCTTTTTCCCTTAAAAGTGGTATGAGGAAAAATATCAGAATTAAGGGAAATGCTTATGCAAATATTTAAGAGGATCGCCGCTTTCTTTTTTACCTATCTATTGTGTTTCAATACCTTAAGTCTAGCGAATGAACCCTCAGGCGTGGTTCCTTTTACGCTTCTTCCTCTTCCTTATCAAAAAAATGCACTTGAGCCATACATTTCTGAGAAAACGCTCAGCTTTCATTATGGTAAGCATCATAAAGGCTATGTGGATACTTTAAATACCCTTATGAAAGAAAAAAAGTTACCTTCTGTCACCTTAGAAGAACTTATTAAATTGAGCGCTAAAAATCTGGATTTAAAAGTTGTTTTTAATAATGCGGCTCAAGACTGGAATCATACATTTTATTGGTTATCGATGAAACCACAGGGGGGAGGGTCTCCTAAGGGATTGCTGTTGGAATTGATAACAAAGCAATTCGGCAGTTATCAGGACTTTAAAAAGAAATTCATTGCTGAAGGAACAAAGTTATTCGGCAGTGGGTGGGTATGGCTTGTTTTGAACCAAAAGGGAGGTCTTGAAATTATCTCCACGAGTGATGCCGACTTGCCTTTAATTCATGGACAAAAAGCTTTGCTGACCTGCGATATTTGGGAACATGCTTATTATCTTGATTATCAAAATCGTCGCAAAGATTATGTTGAGATTTTTTTAGATCATTTAGTGAACTGGGATTTCGCACATAAGAATCTAGAATCTCCGAATGAAATTTAAAAATTAAAATTTGTTTTTTAGGAGCTAATAATGAAAAAACCTCTAATTCTTGTTTCTCTCTCTGCATTTTTGTCGGCTTGTCAAAACTCTAATCAAGGTCAGGGTCAACTGAGTCCTCAGCAAGAATTTCAACAAGAAAAGATAATGGCGCGAACGGCTGGAAATTGGGAAAATTATGAAAAGCTAAAGGCTAAAGAACAAGAAATTGATGTTTTCCCCTCTCAACAAAGGAAATATTCACCCAAAGATAGATATTAGAGAGTTAGGGAAGAATTCTGATTCTTCTGAAAATTTATAAAAAGAGTATATAAAATGAAGGACTCAATTTTTTCTCACAGCAAGCTTCAAGTT
Organism: Alphaproteobacteria bacterium; assembly: GCA_017992885.1. Taxonomy (GTDB): domain Bacteria; phylum Pseudomonadota; class Alphaproteobacteria; order UBA9655; family UBA9655; genus UBA9655. The sequence continues at coordinate 12,681 of JAGONT010000004.1, read as the reverse complement.
TTTTCATGGTTTCTAATCTGTAGTGTTTTCAATAGCTACGAAGCTTATGCAAATGGGGCTTTGCCTTTGTCTGCAGGGGGAAATAACACTGGACTTGCAGGAGCTGGTATTGCTGAACCTTTAGAGGTCACCGGCAATAATATCAATCCCGCTTTGGTGGTAAGGTTAAAAAATCAGATTTCGATTTTTCCGGGTGTTGGCCATCTAAATCAAAAGGTTGATACTTCTCATACTCACCTTACTGAAGGGACTCCACTTCCAACTCAAGGCGAGGCTTTAAGAAATAGAGCCGAGTTTACTCCTGTCGTTTTAGCGGGAGCGACTTATCATATGCAGTCTGATTTTTCCCTTGGTATTTCGCTTTCTGGAGGAGGGGGTCGTACTAGATATAATTCTTCTCCGGTTTCACCTGCAATTAAAACTGGTTCAAAGTATGAGTCTGCAGTTATGCTTGTACCGATTTCTGTGTCATGGAGGCCTGTACCAAAGCAGTCCTATGGTCTTAGCTTGATTATTGGTAGGGCTGGCTTAAAGACAAACTTGAATTTGCCTAATGGAGAGGCTAGCCAAGGAAGGAACAAATCAGATGCCGTATATGGCGTGGGAGGTCGTATTGGAGGTTTGTGGGATCTTATCTCATTTTTATCCGTGGGAGTCACCTTTACAACCCCTATTTATTTCCAAAAATACCATAAATACAGAGATTTAGTGAAGAATAGGTTTGTGGTTCCTATGCGGGCTGGCCTGGGGACCTCCTGGCATTTAACGCCTTGCACTGATTTGGTTGTAGATGTGGAAGGCTATTTTTGGAAACAAAGCCGAGGCACTGGAAACTCTCCTGCTAAGGGAGGCTTAGGATGGAAAAATACGTTTGCTATTATGACAGGGATTAATCATTCCATTAATGCGGATTGGATCCTACGCCTGGGGTATTCTTACAATAAAATACCGATACCACAGGATAATGTTGTGTTTAGTTCCTTTTCACCTGCCCTTGCTCTCATTAAAAATAGCATTGCCACTGGTGTAAGTTATAAAGTTTCTCAACCTTTGTCACTTAACATAAATGCTATCTATGGCCTTAAGAATAAGATCACAGATAATGGCAAGGGTGTTTTAAATGGAATGGCCAAGAACACGACACTTAGTGCAGAAGCTATTGTAGTTATGATTGGGGTTAATTACCTTTATTGATCTTTTATTGTAGTGTAGAAAAATTGTCCAGCCATGTCAAAAAACCTTATGTCTAATGAATTTGGAGAATGAAGTTAGAATTCTTCCTCTCTTTTGTACATTATTAACACATTTTTAATTTTTATTCAAAGTCTTACACCCAATTTTCATTCACGATGAGTAATGTTAATTTTTTTCTCATTGCTTAAACGGTTTTAAAGAAAGATCGTTCAAAGAATTTTTTCCACTATCTAAGAGGTGGGACCTGAAAAACTTTCTTGCTGGTTTCTCGATATAATAATAAAAAAATGCACTAACAGGAATTATTACTAGAATACTTAAAAATTTTATTGTTTCATAAATATATGGGCCAAAGATTGGCAGTTCTGAAAATATTGGAACAAAATATAGCATCACCGTTAGTACTAAGCTATGCGTAAGATAAATTGAAAAAGAAATTTCGCCTAAAAAAACAAATGATTTTCGACTAAAAAGATTTTTAAAAAAACCGGTGGTTTTACATAAAGAAATAACTAAAATCAAGTACGGAACGAAAGAGGCTCTAAAATACCAAGAGTCTAAAGTGAATATTTTAAAAGAAAACAATAATATTATCATAATAAATGCAATAATACAACCGAGGTCCCAAATCTTTCCTTCTGGAATATCTTTAAAGCATAAGTGAGTCAGAGCCCCTAAGAAAAAATATATACCATAAAAATAAATTTTTTTACCGGCATATAGAGTATCTGCCTCATTTCCCCAAACCAGAAAAGGTAAGTTAGGAAAAAGTGGCTCAAAAGTAAAATTATTAAATAGCAAGCAAGCAGAAAAAAGAAAAATAAAACGTGTGATTTTGTTTGTTTTATTTATAAAATAAATAAAAAAAGGGAACAAGAGATATAAAAAAAACTCCACACTTATTGACCAAGCAACAGTGTTACCACTAAATTTATTAAGCCCAAAGACTCCCCACCCTTGAATTAATAATAGATTTTGGAAGATTTGATCGCTTGAAATTCCTTTGTAAAGCAGAAGAGAAATTAGGAATGTAGTGAAGTGAAGTGGATAAACTCTTGCTATTCTGTTATGGATAAAATTATAATATTTATTCCAGTTAATTTTTTGAAGTTTATCACAATAGACATACGAAAGAATAAATCCACTTAATACAAAAAAGAAGGTCACACCTTGTCCTCCATTTCTGAAAAAGTAATATATAAAAGTATCGTTCACAAAAGGCGTATAAATATGGAAAAGAACTACCCATAGAGCAGCTAATCCTCTTATGCTCGTTAATGGAAGAATTTCTCTCATGAACTCTCTATCTTTAAGCAGTGAAACTAAATGCTATATGCTTTTTTAAAAGAAGCATGGTTTGAAAAGATACATAAACGTATGTGCCTAGCAAAAGGAAGCAAAAAATTATGGGGTCCTCTCCCTCTTTTTCAAGGGGTATGAAACACTATTATGTTCGAACTTGGCAAGAACAAAATTTGTAAAACATCGAAACGTTGTTTTCTAATTAATGAGTATGGATAAGCCCATTATTTGCCTTTAATGTGAGACAATTTATGAAAGCATCATAATGCCTTATAAGAATCCTACTGCTTAACCGATGAATCCTCGCTATAGTTACCTTGAGCATGATTAGGATGAGCAATGGCTGGTGTTTATAACATTCCCTCAGGATATCCCTTCTTAGAAAGTCTCGCGAACGGGCTTTTACAAGTTGGAAAAGCAGATCCGTTTTTGCTTTGTCAAATGGAAGTTTTTCTGCCCACGCGGCGGGCCTGTCTTGAATTGAAGAATGCCTTTATGCGTCAGGGAGAAGGACAATGTATTCTTCTGCCAAAGCTGTCTCCCTTAGGTGATCTTGAGGAAAGCCTTGAACTTTTAGAGTCTTTCCAAGATGGGCTTGAGGTAAAGCCTGTTGTTCCTCCCTTTAAACGCCTCGCCCTTCTCACAAACCTTATTGAAGGCTATGCAAAAAAAACAGGGGTTTTGTCTTCTCCGGCTTTAGCACTCAAACTTGCCAAAAGCCTTGTCAAATTGATGGATCAAGCCGCTATTGAAAAGGTTCCTTGGGAGGGACTAATCCACCTTGTTCCTTCAGAGTTTGCGAGCCATTGGCAACTCACACTCAATTTTCTTGAGATTATTACTACCCATTGGCCCCACATTTTAGAAGAAAAAGGTTTTATAGAGCCTTATGTGCGCCATCATCGCTTGGTTGAGGGGATGGTAGCTCGGTGGGAAAAAACATCTCCCTCCCATCCTATTGTGGCTGCAGGATCAACAGGCACTATGCCGGCAACAGCCTATCTTTTACAAACAATTGCTACGCTCCCTCAAGGAACAGTTCTTTTGCCTGGGCTAGATACCACATTAACAGCAGAAGAAATAGAAACCCTTTCTGCCTGTCACCCTCAATATGCTCTGACCCGTTTGCTCAAAAAAATGGCCTTACACCCCTCAAGCATTTCCAAGTGGCCTGCACTCGATAAACAAGCAAATCTAGGAGCTGCTCGATTTCAACTTTTTGCTGAAACATTGAAGCCTTCATTTGATCTTGCGGGGCCTCCTCCTGATAAAGCTCTTGAAGGGGTCTACTCTATTCCTTGTGAATCTCCACAAGCAGAAGCTCTTGCCATTTCTCTGCTGTTTCGCCAGCAGCTTGAAATTCCTCACCAAAGGATTGCTTTGGTAACCTCAGATTTAAAGTTGGTTGAACGTGTCACTTGGGAGTTAAAAAGATGGGGGATTGAAATTGATAGTTCTTCAGGAGACTCTCTTGATTTGACACCTTCAGGGGTCTTTTTAAAGCTGTGTGCTGAATTTATTTCTTGTCCTCACGATCAGGTAGCCCTTCTCTCTCTTCTCAAACACCCCTTCTTTCGTATGGGAAAACCTCTTGGTGCGTTACGCTCAGAAATTTATCAACTTGAGAAAAACGTTATCAGAAAAAATTCCTTAAAAATGTTTCCGTGGGTTCAAGACTTTTATGATCTTATCCATCGCTTCAGAGCGGTCACAAAAGCCCCTTTTGCAGACGTTCTCACCCTTCACGCTGAGCTCACTGAAAGTCTTTCGATGGATGACAAAGGAGAATGTCAGCTTTGGAAAGGAGCTAAAGGAGAGGCCGTCAAAACTTTTTTTGATGATCTGCAAGAAGCCTCAGCTGATTTTCCCGCCGTTTCTCTTGTCGACTATTCCTCTCTTTTGAATGAGCTCTTTAAAGGGCAAAAGCTGAGATTTCGTCCTCAAAGACATCCACGACTTGCTATTCTTGGCCCTCTTGAAGTCCGACTTTTTCATGCGGATGTTATGATTTTAGGGGGACTCAATGAAGGAACGTGGCCACCAACCATTGATGTGGATCCTTGGCTTAATCGGCCTATGCGTCAGGATATGGGATTTCCATCCCCTGAAAGACGGATTGGTCTTTCCTCTCATGATTTCTGTCAAGCCTTTGGCAATCCAAAAGTTTATTTAACGCGTGCCTTAAAAGTTGATGGCACACCGACGATTGCCTGCCGGTGGCTGGAAAGACTGACCGTCTATTTAGAAGCTTGGGGTCTTTCTTTCCCGTTAGAACCGCGCATTCTTCAATGGGTTCAGCAATTTGATCTTCCAGAAAAACAGGAAATTTTAGTTCCTCCTCAGCCAAAACCTCCAGTGAAGGCTCGTCCTCGGCGTCTATCCGTCACACAAATTGAAACGTGGATGCGTGATCCTTACGCTCTTTATGCACGGCATGTTCTATCTCTCTCCCCCCTCGATCCTTTGAATGCTCCCATTGAAGCGGCTGATCGAGGAACGCTCATTCATAATGCCTTAGATCAGTTTTTTAAAATTTGTCCTGACCCTAACCGTCAAGAGGCCTTGGACATTTTACTGCTTATCGGCAAAACTTTATTTGAACCTTATCGGCATGATCCTTCAGCTAGGCTTTATTGGTGGCCGCGATTTTGTCATTTAGCCCGTTGGTTTATTGATTATGAAAGAGCAACACGTCTTCCGGGTACACAAACCTTGACAGAGGTTAGAGGAAAACTAACGATTGAAACTCCTCTCGGTCCTTTTGAATGTGTTGCGAAAGCGGATCGTATAGATCTTTTGCCAGATGGAAGGCTCTGTATTCTTGATTATAAAACAGGCGTGCCTCCGTCAGATCAAGATGTACAGCTTGGCTTTTCTCCTCAATTGCCTTTGGAAGGAGCGATTGCCCTTCACCAAGGGTTTGAAGGTATTGTCTATACAGAACTTGCACGTTTGCAGTTTTGGTGGCTCAAAGGAGATAAAAAAGGAGGGATCATTAAATCACTGTCGGGTGATCCTCATGATCTTTCTTCGCAGGCTCTTGCTGGACTTCAACGTATGATTCTTTTGTTTGAAGATGAAAATACGCCTTATGCTCCACGACCTTTTCCTACAAAGGGGCTTAAATATAATGATTATGCGCATCTTGCGCGCCTCCAAGAATGGGGAAGACTCTAATGCCTCATCAAACAGCTGCAACATCTCAACGCTTAGCGGCTTCTCCTCATCACTCAGTTTGGGTTGCTGCCTCTGCAGGATCAGGGAAAACAAAAGTGCTTACGGATCGCGTTTTAAATCTTCTCTTGGAAGGGTGTCCTCCTGAACGTATTTTATGCCTTACTTTTACAAAAGCTGCTGCTGCTGAGATGGCGAATCGGGTGCGCGCCAGACTTGGGGAATGGGCCATTTTACCTGAAAGCGATCTTCAAAGATCACTCCAAATTCTTCAAGGCTTTACTCCCTCTGATGAAAAAATAGAACAGGCGCGCAGGCTTTTTAGCTTAACTTTGGATACGCCGGGTGGTCTTAAGATTCAAACTATTCATAGCTTTTGCCAATCCCTTTTAAAGCGATTTCCTTTAGAAGCAGAGCTCTCCCCCTTTTTTGAAGTTGCGGATGACACAAAACAAAAGTTTCTTATTAAAGAGGCTTCCCACCGGGTGATGGAGATTCCTGAGCTGCAAAATTCTCTTCAAGAGCTTATCATTCGTTTTAGCGAGACTACTTTAAGGGACCTAACTGACTTTGTCTTACAACACAGGCTCTTCTTTGAAGATAGCCTTCCGCAGGATATTGAGAGAGCTCTTAACACAGCGCATGTGACACAAAAAGGTCTTTTAGATTCTCTTGTTAGGGGAATTCCTGAGCAAGTTTTTCGAAATCATTGTGAGCTTTTACAGACAGGAGGGATCACAGATCAAGCTCGTGCGAGATCTTTGATCCAATTTTTCACTCTTTCCAACTCCGAAAAACATCAAAATTATGAAGACTATCTTTCTCTCTTTCTTACTCAACAAGGAGAAAAGCGAGCTCGTCTTTTAACCCAAAAGCTTGCTCTTTCAAGTCCGGATCTTAAAGATTTGTTAGAAACTGAAGCTTTACGGCTTGAAGACTGGGTACAAAAGCACAATGCTTTGGAAATATCGACTGTTTCTAAAGCTTTTTTAAGTTTTAGTCATGCTTTTCTAGAGGTTTATGAACAGCTTAAAAAAGCCCAATCTCTGTTAGATTATGACGACTTGATTCTTAAAACGGTTGCTTTGTTAAAAAATCCTGGCTGTCATTGGGTTCTTTATAAACTTGATGGTGGATTAGATCATATCCTTGTTGATGAAGCTCAAGACACAAATCCTGCTCAATGGCAGGTGATTCGCACCATTGCAGAAGAATTTTATGCGAATGCCGCAACGGATGAGCGTCATCGAACGCTGTTTATTGTGGGGGATAGCAAACAATCCATTTATAGTTTTCAAGGGGCAGACCCTCTTGTTTTTACTCAAATGCAGACTGATTTAAGAACTTTTGCTCAGCGTTCGGGAAAAACATGGCAAGATGTTGATCTTTCTGTTTCCTTTCGCTCAACGCCAGAAATTCTGGCTGCTGTTGATGTAATTTTTTCTGCTCGTCCGTTCTCCTCTTTTCCCCTAGAGCACATTCCTTTTCGAAAAGAGGCGCAAGGACATGTAGAAGTTTGGCCCCTTTTACAAGAGGAAAAAGATCCTCCTCTTGAGCCTTGGCAACTTCCGCTTCTTCACCACCGTTTAGACTCTCCGCAAAAACGGTTGGCTCAACAGATAGCGGGGACCATTCAAAAATGGCTTTGTGAAAATGGACCTCTTGCAAAACCCATTTCACCAGGAGATATCCTTATTTTGGTACGACGAAGAACAACTTTTGTGGATACACTTATCCGCGCCCTTAAAGAATACGACATTCCGGTTGCTGGAATTGATCGATTATGGCTGCTTGATGGCATCGCTATCCAAGATCTTCTCAAAATTGGAGAGTTTTTAGTGCTTCCTGAAGATGACCTCACCCTTGCGACTGTGCTCAAGGGGCCCCTTTTTGGTTTGACTGAGGAAGATCTTTTTATCCTTGCCAGAGGTCGTGAAAGTACATCTTTATGGCAACACCTTAAAAATCATGAGAGTTATAAGGCTGTGAGAGGTGTGTTAGTTGATCTTCTCTCACGTGTTGACTTCTTAACTCCCTTTGCTCTTTTTAGCACGATTTTAGGACCCCTTGAAGGCAGAAAAAAATGGCAAGCTCGGTTAGGTCCTGAAGTGCTAGATTCACTTGACGAATTTCTAAATCTTTGCCTGTTTTTTCAGCAAGAGCAGACCCCCTCTCTACAAAAGTTTCTCCATTGGATATCGCAAGAGGTCATTGAACTCAAACGTGATCTTGACCAAAGCAATCAGGTTCGTGTGATGACAGTTCATGGATCCAAAGGGTTACAGGCCCCTGTTGTTTTTTTGCCTGATACAACCCAAATTCCTCTGGATACTCCTCCTTTTGAATTTCATGAGAAAGCCTTGCTGTGGCTCCCCCCTGCGGCCAAAGATATCTTCCTTACGCAGAAAATTAAGAAAAAAATAAGGGACAAACAACAAGAGGAATATTATCGTCTCTTATACGTCGCTCTGACCCGTGCTGAAGACGCTCTGTATATCTGTGGGTGGGAATCTAACCAACAAGACACATGGTATGATTTTGTGAAAGAAGGCCTCAAAAAAATTGGGCAAGAGATAGAATTTAATGACTCTGCCCTACAAGGCAAGGGGTGGCGTCTTTCGTCTGTCAAAGAAGGAGAGTTTCCTGCTGTTGACTCTAAAAAGCCAGCCTCCTTCTTGCTCCCTCAATGGCTCAAAACGCCTCCCTCGCCAGAAGAACTTCCGAAGATTTTAAGACCGTCTCAAGGGGAAGATGAAGATAAGATAGAGTCTTCTCCCTTTGGATCTTTTGGAACAAGGAGAGGAATTTTGATCCACAAGCTTCTCGACTTTCTTCCTTCAGTTGAAAAAGATTTGCGGAAAAGCCTCGCTCAGCGCTTTTTAGAAAAAGAAGTCGTGCCTGAAGAATTTATCTTTGAAATAGTGGAAACGGCTTTAAAAGTTATGAATGCATACCCTGAGCTTTTTAGCTCTTTGTCTCAAGGAGAGGTTCCGGTGGTTGGAAAGATAGGAGAAATCTTTCTTTCAGGACAAATTGATCGTCTGATTATTTATGAAGACCATATTCTTCTGGTAGATTTTAAAACACACTCCTCTGTTCCTGGGACGCTTGCAGATATCCCTCACGTTTATCTGAAACAGCTTTCTCTCTATCAAGCGGCTCTTTCTAAGATTTATCCTCACAAACCCGTGCTCTGTGGGCTTTTATGGACGCAAGGTCCTCGCCTTGATCTCATTCCTGAATCTCTTTTAAAAAAATTTATACCTTTAATTGACGAAAATCAGCGATGGGCTTACACTGAAGAGATTATGGCTTAAGATAAAAGGAATGAATTCATGGGTATTTTAAAAGTAACAGACGCCTCTTTCAAAAAAGATGTTATGGAGTCAGCCAAGCCTGTTCTTCTCGATTTTTGGGCTGAATGGTGTGGTCCTTGTCGAATGATTGCTCCTGTTTTAGAGGAAGTCGCTGAAGACATTAAAGATGGTGCGGTTATTGCTAAACTGAACATCGATGAAAATCCTGAAACACCTGCATCATTGGGTATTCGATCGATTCCCACCCTTATGCTTTTCAAAGGAGGAGTGATGGTGGGAACAAAAGTCGGTGTTCAATCAAAGACAGCTCTAATTGAATGGATTAAATCTGCATAGGGGAGTGCTTTCCGCTATTAAGCTTTTTAGTTCATCGTTTTGAAGAAATGCCTCTTTTTGTTGAATCTTACCTTCGTTTTCGATAGTATTAAGAGATCATCTCAAGACGTTACGTCCTACATCGACTTTTAAGAACTGATGATGAAGATGGAATAAAGACGATTTTTATAAAGGCCATTGAGCTGAAAGTATTTTTTTACACAAGGTAGATTTTAATGACTAATCTTTTTATTCTTCCCACTCGTTTGGGAGACGCCATGATGACCACAGGGGCTATTGATAAGTATAAGGATGAACCCTGCGTTATTATTGTGACGCCGTTAACCGCTCCGCTTTTTGCAGATCTTCCTCATCTTGAAAAGTTAATTGTTAAAGGCAAGCACCCTTGGAAGAAACACTGGATTGACCTATGGAAAGAAACTCATAACCAACATTGGAATCGGATTATTGATTTTAGAGGATCACTGCTGCCTTTTTTTCTGAAGGCTAAGGAAAAACATGTATGGAAGCAGCCTTCCTCACGTCCTCATAAAGTCCTGCAAATTAGCCGTTGTTTGAAAGCTCGATCTCCCCTCTCGCCAACATTGTGGTTTTCTGAAGAGCGGCTTTCCCGCACAAAGCTTGATCGCCCCACTCTTGCTGTGGCTCCTGCAGCGGGATGGTTTGGTAAACAGTGGCCACTTGATAGGTTTATCACTCTTTTGCGTGAATTCTGTCAAAATAATCCTGACGCTCAAGTCGCTATTTTTGCGGCTCCTAATGAGAAAGAATTCGTTGCGCCTCTTCTTCACGCTCTTCCTAAAAACCAATGCCTTAATACAATCGGAGGGCATTTATTAGATTCAGCGGCTCTTATTAAATCTTCTCGTCTTTTTATAGGAAATGATTCAGGGCTGATGCACCTCAGTGCGGCGGTCAAAACACCAACGATTGCTCTTTTCGGTCCATCGAACGATCAAATTTACGGCCCTTGGTCAGATCAAACGCCGTCACCTCATCGGGTTCTTCGGGCTATGCCTTTACCTGAGAAAAAAATTGAACAAACACCAGAAGATACCCATTGTTATATGGAAAATCTTTCAATTGATGAAGTGAGGGAAGTGCTGAATGAAAGATGGAAAAATAGCGAAAAAACTTGACGCAGGGGGCTGCCTAACATCGGATTAACTATTACCTATGTTCCAAGAGGTTCCGGTGCTCTTGGGGTATAATGGAGTAACTCACCTCTCTTCCCACCGGTGAAAAAATTTTGGGAGGGGGCCTCAAATTTTATATTTCTATCTCTATCTCATCCGTTACGACAAAGTTATTAATCTTTTGCCGATCAAAAAAGTGATAAAAATCAATCTCCAAAATAAAAAGCTCACACTAAAAATTTAATAATTTTTTAATTTTAGATAATATATTTTTACTAAATATTAACGCAAATTGATTATGGTTACATCCAGCGTACTAGCCTGAAACTTCATAATTGGAGGATAAATTATGACAACTCATCATACGACATCAGAGACTCACAAACGTTTAGAGAATTTTACTACGAAAGACATTAAAGATCTTGTTCAACAGCATGGAAAAGCCATAGAAGGGGATAAGGAATTTATCTTGAAAGAACCTGCCGTAACAGATGCAAATCTTCTGGCAATCGTCCATGACCCTCATCTTGAAATAAAATCTATTGGAAGCCAAACGAAAAGCGGAGAGATGTATTACGATCTGCGCTCTGATGGAAAACAAGTTAGAATCAAGGTGACTTGTCATCACATAAAATAGCTAAAAAGCTATAGTATTAATAACATCTTGAAGGGAAGTACTTGTTGCTTCCCCTTAGGGGCCAACGAAAAACCTGCGAGGAACATCAATGGGAACGATTCTTTTAATTATTCTAATCCTTATCTTAGTTGGTGCTTTACCAACATGGGGGCATAGTCGTGAGTGGGGGTATGGACCCAGTGGGATTGTCGGCGTTATTCTTATCGTACTTGTTATATTGCTCCTTTTAGGACGAATATAACTTTAAGGCTTTAACCTCCGCCTTCTTGCCATCTTTTGGGGAAGGCGGAGATATAGACTGTGAAATAAAGTTCTTTTTTAATCTCTAAAGATAACCCCAATTTTAGCGCTAGTTGCTTCAAAATAATCTTTGGTGAATGTTGCGGCTTTCATGGGGTTGTAGACTTTACAACTGAAAATATCAATAAACCCTGAGTTGGTCTCGTCGGCAAAATGTCCAGAAATAAGGGAAGTCTCAATGAATTGGGTCATAGAGTACCCTAATACTTCATCTTTTTCGCCAAAAGTTATGATTGTGGAGTCACCAAATCTTCTCATATCGATAAGGTCAGAAAGGTCAAATATATATTGTTTTAAGTGATCATATGATCTAATTATCTTGGGGCTACACTTTTTTAGATCGATAGAGGTGAGCATCCCCCCCAGCTTTTTAAGCGGTGATATTCCTTTTTAAACTCTTTAAAATCAAAAGTTTTTTCTAATTCTGCCAATGAAAAAAGTGTGTTTCTCATTATGGATTTATCTTTCATATGAGTTTTGATCGAGCAGCTTTTGTGGTCAAAGTTAGCCTATTTTTTAACGAGTTTATATTCGTCCTAAAAGGAGCAATATAACAAGTACGATAAGAATAACGCCGACAATCCCACTGGGTCCATACCCCCACTCACGACTATGCCCCCATGTTGGTAAAGCACCAACTAAGATAAGGATTAGAATAATTAAAAGAATCGTTCCCAATGACATTTTTATGCCTCCCTAAGTTTTTCCGCTTTTGAACTTTTAGGAAAGAAGGCCCAAAAATAAGGCCCTCTTTCCTTTCAAATTAACATATTCGATAGGTATATTTACCGATTATTTACAGTCAGCAGTCCCTTTTAAATTATTTGTTTTGTTAGTTGCTGTTGCAACGCAATCTTTGATCCAGTCTGCGCGGCAATGAGTTGAACAGACATCCCATACTTCTTGCTGACTACAGGTTCCTTTACCCCAAAGATGACCTTCGCCTGTACATTTGCTTCTGCAAATGTTTTCTGCCCTTTGTGATCCATCACACTTTTCAATATCCTCAAAGGCGTTGAGTATTGATTGGATCTCCTCAGCTTGCTTTGGATCGGCACTTTTTTCTTCTCCCTTAGCCTTTGCGATACCACTCAAGCTTAGGAAAATGATGGCTGCTGCCATCATGGTATTTTTTGAAAATGTCATTTTTCTCCCTTCCTAAATTGTATTATTATTTAAGTTTCCAATTGTTCTTATCAAGAAATTTCTGAATTTCCTTTTGAGTTTGTTCTTTTTGATAACCGTATTTTGCTTGTAAGAATCCCTCAAGCTCTTCATAGGAACC
>JAGONT010000057.1 GCA_017992885.1 Alphaproteobacteria bacterium | reverse complement strand
AAAGTAAAAATAGGTCAGCGAGTTTTAGGCTGTGTGCAGGACCGCGCAACACGATCTCAAATCATGGTTAAGTGCCCTTTTGAAAATTTTCAACTTCCTCAGGACGCAATCTTGCTCCACCTAAACATATGAACCGATCTAAACACCTCGAATGAAAGAATCAAGCTAGCGAGCACCTGCGAGCGAGAGTAGTCCGAACAGTTTTAGTGAGGCGCGCTGATACATTGCCTTCGGCAACGGCGCTTGTCGCAGGCGACTAATAGCGACAGGCAAAGCCTGAGAAAGGGGAAAGAGAAATGACATAGTATTGGAAACCTTTCATATCAACCCAAAGGGTTCGACTCCCTTCTGGTAAAGACTAGCCATCAGCCAGAAACGAGTTTTGCATGGGTGTCGGTAACGACATTCGTGAAGCGTAAACAGTAGATACTAAAGCTGTGTGATAGAGCCTCGAAATTTGCTAACCGTTGGAGTCTTCACATTTTAGTCACTGGGGACAGCACTAATCACGTCGATAAGTATATCAAAATGGCGAGACGTGAATAGTCCGACCGGGGTCCGAGAGCAGAGCAGAAGTATAGGATGGGTTGATCAGGAACCTGTGAGATCCCATGAGTGGCCACACAAAGAAACGCATGGTACCGCGAGACGGACTGGAACTTGAGTTATCTCTCAACTCAAGAAAATAAAAAAAGAGAGAAAGCGTGTGGGACTTGAAGACGAAAACCATAAGTCAACAAGTGGAAATTCATGGGAAGTCGTAGCGCTTTCATAGTACCAATGATGGTGGGGAACTCGACTCACGAGGACCCAGCGGAGGGAAGGGAAGCGTCACGGATGTAGAATCGTTTATGGGAAACACGGAGAGTGCTTTGAAACCTAAAACAGTGTTAACGAAACAGAAACGAATAGCTGAGTTAGCGAATAGATATAAAGGTAAACCTTTAACCTCGCTAAACCATTATCTGGATGAAGAATGGATGAGATACGCATATGATCTTACTCGAAAAGATGGGGCAGTAGGCATCGATGGTCAAACGGCTGCAGAATACGAAAGTAATTTGCAGACAAACTTAAAGAGCTTATTAGACCGGATTAAATCCGGACGATATAAAGCTCAGCCAGCTCGACGTGTCTATATACCAAAAGCGGATGGATCAAAACGTCCCTTAGGCATTCCAACATTTGAAGATAAGGTAGCGCAGAGAGCGATTGTCCTACTTCTGGAACCTTTATACGAGCAAGATTTTAAAGATTGCTCGTTTGGGTTTCGGCCAGGGAGATCGGCACATCAAGCCCTCGAACAATTGCGAAGCAGTATTATGCAATGTAATTGCAAGTGGGTCATCGATGTAGATCTACGTCGATTTTTCGACACGATTGATAAAGGTATACTCAGAGGTCTTGTAGCTAAAAGAGTCGGAGATGGTGTTGTACGGAAGATGATCGATAAATGGTTAAAGGCAGGGATACTTGAAGATGGACAACTGATAAGGAGTCCTTTCGGAACCCCCCAAGGGGGGGTAGGATCCCCACTACTTGCCAACGTGTATCTCCACTATGCACTCGATGAGTGGTTCTATAATGAAGTGCTACCACGTCTTAGAAGAAGAGCTTCGCTTATACGCTTTTGTGACGATTTTGTTATGGCATTTGAAAGTTATGATGACTGTAGGCGCGTTCAACGTGTATTAGGCCTTCGCATGGCACGATACGCGTTAACTCTCCATGAGGAAAAGACGCGACTTGTCGATTTCCGTTTCAAACGCCTACGAATGATTGCAAAAGAGCACGCAACGACATTCAACTTTCTTGGATTCACTCACGTGTGGGGAAAATCCATACAAGGGAAGAATGTTATACGTCAGTATACAGCGAAAGATCGTTACGCTAGAGCGGTCAAAGCTATCAATGAGTGGTGCAAGATAAACCGACATCGACCAGTAGAGGAGCAGCATGAAAAACTCAGCCAAAAGATGAGAGGACACTACGCCTATTATGGCATTACAAGCAACGATAGGAAACTGAAGTCGTACTTTAATCAGGCAAGGAGAATATGGAAGAAGTGGTTATCGAGGAGAACTCGAGGATGGAACCTACCGTGGGAACGCTTTGCAAAGTTGTTAGCAAAGTATCCTCTGCCACAACCACGCATTGTTCATCAGTACAAATATACCGAACCGAGCGAAACTACACCGTGAGGAACCGGATGCGTCAATCGCGCACGTCCGGATCTGTGAGGGGTGGGGGTGGTAACATCCTCGCCTACTCGGCGACTTTTTGATGGCCGCTCCAGGAACGGCCATCGCCAAATCGAGGGGACAGAATTCCTCAGAGAGGTTAGGAGAATGACTCGAAGATCTTTCGACTACGCAATATGTGTTGCCGAAAATGGCAACACGCTCTTCATGTTTGCATCTCATATTGCTCTGAACAAAAGAATGGGTTAACTTAATCGGGCGCGACCCAAAGGTGCTGTTAACACCTCTGAGCCGCTCATCACAACCAACCCTTATGAGGAGGATTGATCATGACTGATCCCGATATACAAAACTCTCGCCATCTATTAAAGCGTCTTGATGAAGAAATGCTTTTTCTTAATGATCTCCTAGACCAAGCAAAGAGTCTCCTAGAGCAATCTAAGTTTGTTGCTTCTGACATGAGACTAACACAAACGGAAATTCATTATGCTCTTCGAGAAAAGAAGAAAGAACAGATCTAACTTTGAAACAATCTCAGGGCAAATAAACCCTGAGAATGGAGCGCCTTCATCAATTTAATATGGCATAAACTGGGAAAACAAAGAAAAAAACAGAGGAAATCTTATGATGATATTTATTACTGCGCTTTTCGAAAAACTTCTGAAAAACCTTGGTTATGAAAGAATCCAAGAATCAAATTTAGACAAAGAAATAGCCATTATCAATGACGTGCCTTCTCTTGAGCTCAATGAAATCACTAAAAAATATGCCCAGAAAAAGAAAAAAGAAATAATTTCCTATCCAATAATTCCAATCAGGGATGTCATAGATTTAATGGAATTTCCTTTTTTAGCCCTATCAAAAAACAGAAGAAATCCAATTATTTATGAAAGTTCAGATGGAACTAAAAAGATAAAGATCACAAGACATACTGGGCATTTTCTTGCGAGCATCTATGATTGGGACATTATCTTGGTTGTTGCTGGAAAAATACAGGAAATCCTAAACAACAGCTCAGATGTTCCCTCCAGAAAAATAACAATTCCACGACATGAACTTTTAAAAGCTCTTCATAAGCAGGATGGAAAAAAAGAACGAAAAGACTTGGAGAAAAGCCTCTCTAGACTTCAAATGACTGGAATAAACACGACAGTTAATAACAAAGATTACAGACACAGAGAAGGATTTGGGTTTATAGATAGCTGGGGATACCTAGAGCGGAAGAATAACAGAGAGATAAGAACAATTCGTATAACTCTTTCTGACTGGCTGTATGAACTCTGTTGTGCACAAGGATCTCTTCTCAAATCAGACAGCTCTTATTTTGCATTAACATCAGGATTAAAAAGATTTCTCTATAGAACAGCTCGAAAACATGCAGGAAAAAACAGAGATGGATGGGGGTTTACGATTGAAGAGCTTTATGAAAAGTCAGGAAGTGAACAAGAGTTCAAAAAATTTAAAAGCGATTTAAAATTTATATTAAAAAGAAGTAAAATTCCAGAGTATTCAATGAAATTGACAGAAAAAAATGGAAAAGATTTTATTATTTTTAAAAACTCAAACATTCACGAATTAGAGCGTCGTGCAGAAGAATTTGAAAAAAAGCAAGAAAAAATATAATGTATTCAATCGCTTAATAAAGATTGTTGGGAGAGATAATCTTTGGGGGGGATATCACCGACCTTTGGGGGGGATATCACCGACCTTTGGGGGGGATATCACCGACCTTTGGAGAATGTGAATAATTTTTGTACAAAACTCCTTTGGGGGGGATATCACGGACCTTTGGGGGGGATATCACGGACCTTTGGGGGGGATATCACCGACCTTTGGGGGGGATATCACCGACCAAAACACCCCTCAACGCCGCAGAAACACTGGCGTTTTTTGCGCCTAAACTTATTTAAACTTATTTTAAACTTATTTTAAACCGGTTTTTCCTGTGGACGATTTTTCGAAAAACGGAAAAAATTTATCCGATTTATGACCCTTAACTCGCTTCGCTCGTAAGTAATATTTTTTGAAACTTAGTTTCGCTTCGCTCACAAATCAAACATCTCTGTAATTCCTCCCTCGCTATGCCTGTACAAGAGCGCTTCGCTAAAGCTCCGCGTCATCTTCGATGATGACCTTCGGTCACTCTTGACAGGCGCTCGAGTCGGAATTCTTTGCCCATCAAGACGTAATGGCGAAAAAGACGCCATTACGTCTTTCTCAAACTAAAAAAGAATCTCAACCCCTGGGGTTCGCAAACTCATTTTTGAGTTTGCATATTGCGTAGTTGAAGAATTCTTTGAACCTTTGTCCTAACCATCCTTGAGAATTTGAGGCCTCGATTTTATGAGGGCCGTTCCTGGAACGGCCCTAAAACGGTCTGCGTCGCTTGCGACAAAGCGTCATTGCCAAGGGCAATGTGTAAGCGCGCCTCTCCCATTTTTAAAATGTTCGAGGACAGCTCTCTTCATTCCATGAAAAGAGGATTGCCTTGAAACACCCGAAAGCTTCTTACATCCACCCAATCGTCATTGCCCTTGATAAAGACCGATGGGTTTTGAATAGGAACGTTAGCTCTGTCCTCGTCTTTACTTGAGAGATTCTTTTTTCACATCGGGTTATAAAGGACAGTCATGGGAGGCTTTTTCAAAAAGCTTACCATGCGCGCTTACGTGTTGCCTCTGGCAACAGCGCTTTGTGGCAAGCGACCGATACCACATTCCAATCGCAATTGCTTTTGGCAAAGACCGCATGGCCTTGAATAGGAACGTTAGGCTTTGTCCGTGTCTCTTTTTGAAAAGCCTTTTCTTCCCATCGTTGTCATAAAGCATGCGGCAAACAGACCCATAGCTTGCGAACAAAGTGAGCGAGTCCATCCTGCAGAAATTGCAAAATTTCTAAGGGCGCACTTAACGGTGATTTGCATCACCTTGGGCGGCCCTGCAGGCGGCCCCCATGAAAAAGATGCCAAAAAAAACGAAGGGTGCTTAAAAATTAGGCAGAGAGAATCTGAGGGTTGAAACAAAAAAAGAAAGACACCTTCCGCCCAAAGTTTCCCCTGAGATATTCACAGGACCTGAGGAAAAGTTAACGAAAAGTTAACGTGGTTGGAAAGAGGATAAGGGCCTCATTTGGTTTCCGTTACGGAACTTTCTCTGGTCTTCTTTGATAAGCCCTCACAACGCCTGTGGCCGCAAAGCACGCGTCGATTCGGAGAATCGCGCATAAGTGCGCACCCGGCCCAGTGTTAAGCGCTCAACGATTTGGGGCCACTTGCGTAAAACTCACGCTTGAATCCGGAACATATATGTAAAAAATTGGCGGACTTCTTAGGTTTTTATTTTTTTACATCAGGGTTCATAAAAAATTCAGAGAAAGTATGAAGTCTATTCTTTTTTCCCAAAAATCCTCTTCTTGTTAGTTTTTCATGGATTTTTTATTTTTCTTGTACCGTTTTTTAAAGTGAGTGCGGTGATTTTGTAAATTTATGGCTTGTTTGCAGTGAAATTAACCTCATAATCCGGTCATTTGAGGCTTTACTGTTCCTATTTCATGCCTTCTCGGAACTCCTTTTTCGTACAAAATAGCTCGTAAAAGACCCGAATTCAAATGTGAGTTTTACGCAAGTGGCCCCAAATCGTTGGGCGCTTAACACTGGGCCCACCCTCCTGGGTGATGTCCTCACTGGATTTTGAATTTGAACTCCACATTGTCAAATTCAAATGCAGTTTAAAGCGCAAAATAGCGCGCTGGAGAGGCAAAAAAAGTTTTTATAGGGAATCATACTAAGAAATAACAAACCACCCTAGAAACGCGTGTATGGAACTTCTAGGGTGGTTTGTGAAACATACAAAGATACAAATCTGAATTCTTAACGTGTTTAAAAAATTTCAGAGTTCAAGGTAGATTATTATTTTTATTTGTTAGTTTATTTGTTAGTTTATTTGTTTGTGCTTTCTTCAATAGTAAATTTGATGTTTTTAATTAAAAAATCAGCAGTATTATTTCTTTTTCCATTATGAAATAATACTAAAGATGTTATACTTTCTTCTTTAGGAATTTTTATTCCGAGATAACCATATTTGTGCTCTCCCATTTCTAAATTGCGCCATTCAAGCCACTTGGC
>JAGONT010000029.1:16297-26979 GCA_017992885.1 Alphaproteobacteria bacterium | reverse complement strand
CCCTCCTGCTCGCTTCAAAACCAAACCCTATGAGCTCGCTCACTACAGCGCCATGTAAAAGCGCGCTCGCGAGCTCATCATTCCTCACTACGAGATTTCTTTTGGACCTATTCTCGGCGGCTTGACACTATGACTTGTTTTTCTTCTGCGGCTTTAAAGGCTTTTGTTCAACTCTCGCGGATTGAGGGGATTTTTGAGCCTTAAGAGCTTCATCAGCGATCATCCTTTTCTTAAGATCCATCCAATAAAGACCGGAATCATAAACTCTCCTGGTTTCTTCATTCATGAGGAACACGGCTATGGGTGAGGTTTGCAAAAGAAAGAGAATCACCCCGATCAAAGCTCCAGTCATAATGGTTGCTCCAAATAGAAGCAGAAAGGGCTTCTCCCATCGGAAGGAATACTTTTCCTGGATCTCATGGCAAAGGGTATTGGTCATCCTGACCGTGTTATTCAGGTTGCTGACGTCTTGTTCCGCCCGTTTGAGGAGAGGTGACATGGCAGTGGATATATCGCCCTGGCAAGACTGAACAACTTTTCGAAAGTGCTCCGTAAGTTGCCTATGGAGATGGGTGCCAATTCCTTCGCGAATCTCCTTGCGACATCGTTCTTCAATAGTAGAGAGCCTTTTCTCAAGCTCTTCCCTCTGTTTTTGATGTTCTTGTTGAAGGGATTTCTGAAGATCCGATTTGATGATCTCCAAGGAAATTTCTTTCAAAGCTTCCTTTTCCAGGTTCAGAAATTCCTTGTTGGTTTGGTTTTGGGTGGTCATGATACTCCATTTGATTCATTTGGGTAAAAGGTGGGGAAAATGGGGGTATATATATGTAATGAGCATATCAAAATAGCATTTTATGCGCTATATCTATAATATGAATACATACTGGATAGGCTTAGAGTTTCACAGCTAAACGGCCTTGTGGCTACGGCATACAGCATAAGCCACAAAGCTCTTTAAAAACAAATTAAGCGAAAAAAATAACGTTGCTCAGAATCCAGATCTCTCTCATTCATCCATTGATCTTGAACAGTTACAAGCATTGTTAATGCTCGCTGAGCCTTTTCAAGTTCAGATGTTCCACGTCCAAACAAATTGTAGGCGTTTCGCATATGTTCGATTAGTTCTTGTGATAAATACTCGATTTGAGCTACATGTAAATGAGCCATTATGGATACCTCCAGTATCTGTTTTGGTTAGCGTCGTAACAGGTGTTAGTCGCACCTGTTCGGCGCGCTCTCCCATTGGGGAAGAACATTTTTAGTTTATGGGATTCCTCATAAGCAATCAAGAACCAAAGATACATTTTTTAAATTAGATATGCACGTAACGCGTTAAGGCTAATTATGTGCATATTGATTTTATGAAAAGTACAAAGTCCACGATATTATTTTCACAAGAGGCCTGTTCGAGGGCATTCATGTATTCTGTTCTTCGCGCAACAGGGATGATCGTCCATGGATATCCTCCGGATGCCATCATAACATTCATCAGAAATCGGCCTATTCGCCCATTGCCATCACTATAGGGGTGAATGTGGACAAAGAAAAAATGGCCTAGAATGGCACGTGAAGCTGCATTCTCCTCTTTTTCCAAGAGTTCAAAAAACATATCCATACTATCCAGAAGAGCCATTTGTGGAAAAGGAATGTGCCGGGAATTTTGAATATAAACTTGATTTGAACGATATCCTGCCAAATGATAATCTTTTAACAAACCCGCCTGCACGGAGGGGGAAAAAAGCATCTGATACCAATGAGGCAAGTCTTGTTTGACCACAAGTCCTGGATTCTGTCCCTGAAGAACGCGGGTAAGACTTAATTGAGTAGCTTCAAAGGCAAGACGATATCCCTTTGCAGCGAGGGCATCTTTTTGTTGAACATCTGTTGATTCCTCTGATGGATCCCAAAGCCCACTCCGCACTCGATCGATTAAGGCGGGGGAGACTTCATACCCTTCAATGGAGAGAGAGTTATAGGCATCCTCTCGATAGTTCTCTTCTACGACTGAGAGGTAAGACGCAGCATCTTGAGGAAGCCCAGGAGCTTCGGGGAACAATTCCATAACTTGCGGTTGATAACGATTCCATAAGGCTTGTAGACGAGCGGCATGAGGGGATTGAGAGCGAATGGAAATGGAGAGCACTGGACGTACCAGTGGATTCTCAATATTAATTTTGTGACCTGCTGCCACCATTGCGCCGAGAATTCTGTTAGCCATATCTTCTCTCTCCATATGATGATAGGCTCCAATAAGGTATCCAGCCGTTGTCGATTGACCCCGCATTAAGAGGTAATGCAACAACTGGCTTGCATCCCGGATCAGGGATAAAGCAACAACTGCCTCATCAGGGTGTTGTTCAAAATAACTTTTCGGCGCACGACAGATGGCCTCGAACAAGGTCATCACTTGTAGCCCTTCCTTGACATCCCGCTCAACAGGGAGATTTTTCTCATCTTGGTAGAGAAAGAGAGAGGAATGAAAAGGCAATTGAACAGACTGCCCAGACGCTTTTTCAGTGATGATTGTCAATTGCTTGGGGATGGTCGTCACACCCGTATGCAAAATCAATGAAGATTCGGCAGATAAACAATAGGCTTTGCCAAATCGCTCTTCTAGAAAGAGGGAGAGAAAGCGCCAAAAGTTAGCATACCAAAGGGTGCTATCCCCAGCCTTTTTAGCCGGATCAGCAAGCAACAACCATCCCTTCTTCATTTCAATGAGAAACCCGGCCTTCACAAGCCGTTCCCTATGCACGCGAGAAAACTCTGTCGACTTGAAGATGGCGCGTTTAGAATCTCCTACGAGGTCCTTAAGGATTCCAAGCGATGTTGCTAATTTTTCTGCGTGGATTGCCATATGCTTTCAACTCGAAGTTTATGTGTTAGCATAACATGACTTATGTGTATTAGTCCAACATGATTTTCATGCTTTGAAGAAATCGGAGACCCCTTCTTTGTTTCACACACTGACACCCCATGAAACACTTAATAGGCCTTTTGTTTCAAGTTTGTTTCATGCTCTGTTTCACAAGAATCTAGGCAAATTAGGGCCTCCAGAGGATTTATTTCATCCGTGTTTCATAGTCTGTTTCACAATTTCAGTTTTGTTTCACTGTTTCACCCCCTAGGGGATGAAACGTGAAATACGGGGGTATATTGACGTGCATGATCTCCCAGCCTTAACGAAGAGGCGTCCATTCACCATCGTGATGTGAGACGGCTTCAGGAAGCGACTCAACTCCACTACTTCAGAACAGAAACTTTTCCCTTGAAATATCAAAACAACATTATATTCTATAACAAATTATTAGTTGGGAAGTTTTTATGATGTTTCGTTCTTTAATGATGGGTATTTCTCTTGTTTCTCTCTTAGCCGCTGGTGAAGCCATGGCGATGGAGGATGATTCATTCCCAGATTCCAACCACACCAAACAGATTCAAGTTAGTCTTCACACGGTGATGAACCCCCAGGGTGTGACCCAAGAAGAATGGCAAGCCATGTTTGAAGGAGTGCGGGGTTCTATGAAAGAGCAGGCAAAGGGAGCAAACGAATTTATCGAGCTCTTTAATAATTCTTTCAAAAAGCTGCGGCCAAAAGAGTCAGAAGAGTGGATGGCAGATTATAAAGAATCTTACAAGGAAGATTTAAGCCTCCCTTATCCACTTCTCCACATCAGTACTCTCAATTCTAGAGAAACCATTGAGAATATCATGAAGACTCTTGTGTGGGTAAAGGATACACGACCATTCTTATGCCCTAGAATAGGTGGTCTCTATTTTCGCTCAACCAAGCCCATATGTACTCTTTTTGCAAATTGTAAGATTCTCTTGGAATCATTTAAATCCCCCCTAACTTCCCTCCAATTTTCCCATGCAGATAAGGTGCACAAAAGAGATATCAAGGGCAAAGGAGCAAAAGTCCTTGTTATTGAAACTGACGTGGTGAGCGATCACTCTTTTTTGAAAAATAATAATCAAGTTAAAGTTGGTGAATCTTTTTCTAAGGATCATCGTGAGTGGGTTACGGGCCATGGTGCTCATGTCACAGGAATTGTGCACCAACTTGCTCCGGAAACAGAAATTTTTGTGAGCCAAAATATTGAGTCTGACAAAAGTCTCATGTCAACAACCACAGCAAAAATTATCAATGCATCTTATGGCTTTAGGCTCCCTCGATTTCACCTGCTCTTTGAGAAGGAACGAGCGACGTTAAAAAAGGTACTGAATGAATATAAAACCTATACGAGTGATCCCCTTCATATCAGTCTTATGTGGCTCATTAAAAGAGAAATGGGCGATTCTGATAAGTTTGAGGATTGTCTCCGTTACATTCTCCGACAATATGAAAAAGACTCTCAATCAAACGAAGATGATGCTGTGGAGACAATGATGAAAAATGCATCTCAGCAAAGCTATCTTGATGCAAAAGAACGACTGCAAGAAAACATTCAGCTATTTCAAGGAAAGCTACATATCAAAAGCTTTGGAAATGGATATAACGATAAAAATTGGCGTTATGAAGCCTTACCCTCTCTTGTCACAGAAGATGCGTTTTTAAAGGACTCTATTCTCGTGATGAATATAACACGCGAAAACAAGCTCGCCTCCTCAAGCAATCGCCCAGATCAAACCTTAAAAGAAATAATTCAAACGATTATGAAAGAAGGCGGCATTGAGGGTCCCAAAGCAATTGACCACCACCTTCGAAAAGTTCAAGAATCCAGCCTATCTGCTCTGGGCACAAATGTATGGTCTACTGGCAGCCAGGACCAATATGAATGGTACTCAGGAACCTCTATGGCAGCACCTATGGTGACGGGAGTTGCTGCCTTAATTGAAGGGGAACACCCTGACTTTTCTATAGGGGAAATTCGGGAGTGCCTTTTAAACTCTGCAAATCGTGAGTTCGTGATAGGCTCAGGCAAGAATGCGGTTCATGTAGTTGATTTACCCCAAGAGGAAGTTAATTTGCTGAATGAAATGGACGTCGGTTCGCAGAAGTACATTGCCTTTGATCCTTCCCAGTATGGCAAAGGAATCTTGGATGCAGACGCCGCTCTTAAATACGCCGAATTCAAATCTGCCAACCGTTCTGCCCCCGTTGATGAACTCATCCGCATGCTGAAAGAGTGGAGGGGGGAAAGAAGTCAATAACTCCCAGCAGAGCTAAGAGTTTGGATAGAAATTGCTCGAAGCTGTTAATGGGGATTTACCCTCCTTGTTCCATTGTTCCACTCCCTAGGGGATGGAACAATTGAACACTTGGTCTGTATTGTCGTTAATGATTCCATTGATGAGCTCATTTCGGCTGAAAAAGGTTTTGAGCCTTGAACCATTCCTTTGCAGCCGTGATTCGAGCATCTAACCAATCCTCTCCATGAGAGTTCTCGTAAGCTTCTTGAGGAAGGGTTGTTAATACACTGATAAAAGCATCCAAATAGGCAATACGTTCAGCTTGAAGCGGTCTTTGCTGGCCATCATATTTAGCGATGGCAAGGCGCTCTTCAAAATCATAAAGGAGAGATTCTTTATCAAAAGGTCCTGC
Organism: Alphaproteobacteria bacterium; assembly: GCA_017992885.1. GTDB lineage: Bacteria > Pseudomonadota > Alphaproteobacteria > UBA9655 > UBA9655 > UBA9655. The sequence goes on along the minus strand of JAGONT010000029.1, from coordinate 21,434 downwards.
AGAAGGAACTGACATTACTGACACATTCGTTTTTGGGCCCAATCTGTCAGTGTCATTACATTCATAAGGAAAATTATCTGCCTCGCCTTTGCAGCCAACCTCAACATTTGTTCCACGCAATGGAACAGTTTGATCAGAAAGTGGAACAGATTTTAAAGTCTCTGTTCCAGGGTTGTTCCCCTTTGTGTTCCTCTCCAAAACCTTGTTTGCCAAGACTTTTAGAGAGCTTGTTCCAGCAGTGTTCCACTGGGTGTCGCAGGACGTGGTCTTGTTCCACTGTTCCATTCCCTAGAGAGTGGAACGGTGGAACAGAGGATGAAGAAGTTGGGAATATCATTTAACTTTCCCCTCTTTTTTGGCGCGTTTGATCCCTCTATTAACAGTACCGAGACCAATTCCAAGTTCCTGGGCTATCTCCCTTTGCTTCAGACCATCTTTATGAAGGTCTATGATGTTGTTTAATTGAACGTCTTCTATTTCCTGGACCTGCCAGGTCATTGTTCCATGGTCCCCCTTTAACCAAGCTTCAAAGGGGCTTGCCTCTTCTCCATAAAAACTACGTGCCTTTTCATAATGAACTTCAAAGCGTGCACCTTCTCTTTGGTCATAATCATTTGGTTTTCGAAGAACAATGACTGTATCCAAAATATCTTCTTTTTTAGATGTTCCGCGCTGATTTCCTCCCTTGCCGGCGTGGTGAACAAAAAGAACGGATATACCCTCCTTCCGTAGCTTCAACAACCAGCCCTGCAAGGGATTCCAACTTTCAGATTCGTTTTCTCTGCCGCTCCTGCAAAGAGAAGAGAGGTTATCTAAAATCAGCAAATTAGTTCCTTTAAGATGAGGCTCAAGCCATTCTTGTCCTGAAGTGGTGCATAGGTTAGGAATCCCTACCTCTTGGTGGTCCGGCGTGATAATCTTTAAGTTATCGACATCTTCTAACTCTTTGTCTGAGCTGGCAACAATACTGGATAATCTCATCTGCAAAGTGCTTGCGGGCATTTCTCCATCTACGAACAACACTTTATAAGGTTTCTCACACTGCCACTTCTTGTTAAACATTTCGCCCCCACAAGCAATTGTATAGGCCATCCATAAGGCAACGTGGGTCTTACCAATTCCACGGGGAGCGGAGAACATCACCAAACCTTGCGCAGGCAGAATGGGACTCAGGATTATCTCACGTGGAGGGATCTCTAATTCCAAGAGTTCTCTCACATTCAACGAACGCAAGGGAGGCCTTGTTTGTTCCGTCTGAAGGGCTATATATGATTCTGCTCTATTGATTCTCTCTTTTACATTGATCACACTCATGCTTTCCCCCTTAAGACATCATTGAAATCTTGACCTTGAGGAGAAGGGGCCATACGGACGCCATATCCAGTTCTATGCAATCTTTCCGCTAATTTATATGCAGCTTTTTGCCCTGCATTATCCCCATCAGCACATATAATGATTTCTTGGGTGATCTCCAGGGGAGGCACGACAATATCAATCATCCCTGATGCGGAAAGACAGGACCAGGTGGGTATGTTGGTTGCACAAAAGCAGCTCAACGCTGTCTCAATGCCCTCAGCTAAGATCAACTTTGACCCTGGAGAGGAAAGCCTTGTGGCTCCCCCCTTTATAAGGCCTAACATCATCTTATTTGGCGATAGAATGGCTTTATCTGTTCCATCACCCGTAAGGTATGTCCTATGTACACCAGCAACAGTTTTGCTTGGCCATAGGGTAACGGCAGCAACCATGGCAGGATGATATGTCCTGGAGTTATGAAAAAGACTTGGATGAAACTTAAGAGTTGAGGAGATAGCACCTTGAATCCCCCGTGATCTCAAATATGTCTCCACGATTGTGCCCTCTGCTCGAATAGATTCGTGCCATATCCTCAAGGCCATCTTATTCGGATCTTTCGGTGATTGAGATGCTTGAGTGAGTATGTCTCTTTGTTGAAGAAAATCGCTCTTTTCCAACATTTCTCTTTTGCGTAAGACAGACATAATATCCGCAAAGGAACACCCCATATAACAATGAGCTAATAAGATCCCATCCTCGCTTAAGGATAAAAAGAGGCTTGGATTATGATCATCATGGGCAGGACAAAGGCATGACAAACCGCCTCTTATACGCGTTGCTTTACCGAGCTGGTTTGCGATTAAGTCAATATCGAGAGACATCATGAGAACATCTCCCTAAACAAACTAAGGATACTCCTTTTTGAGCGACCACAAATCAATTGATTCCTATGGATAACAATGTTAAAAATAAAATACGAAAGCTTGATAAGCCCCTTCCCACCACGGAGGGGCTTTTCTTTTTTCCAGTTCATTATTACTTCCCTCCTTCATTTTGGATTTCAATCCACTGAGAAAAGGCACTTTTGGAAATGAGGATCTTTCGCCCTATTCGACGGATACAGCTGTTGAATCCATTACTTTTTGAACGAAAAATAAGGGCACGAATTCCTCCTTCTGTGAAGGCTGGGTTACTCGTGGTGAGTTGTCTGATGGTGACGAAATCGTCTATACTTATAGACGGTTGTTTAGATTCATTATGAGTATACATTCTTTTTACTCCATTAAGTTATAAGAAGAAGCACTATTACTGCCTACTTGGAGTAAGAATCAATTTTGAGAGAAAAGAAATATGAATAGGGGTCAAGGCAAAAGGGGGAAACCCATTCCCCCTTCAGAAATGTGTTTAAATTCAAATAGATATGAAGAAACTATTTTCGATGGGGTCACCCCTTACGTTTGGCTCGTCCTTGTTGCGATTCAGGTAAGCGGACTAAAGTCGCCATCGCATCGGCCAGTTTTTGGCTGGGAGGAGTGAGTTTATGATCATTAAGTTTTTTTTCAAATACAGCGGCTATGGCCTCTTTTTTTCCCTGATTTTCTCTTGATATCTCCAATTCTCTGATAACCTCTTTCATCATCTCTAAGTAGGGCGTGGTATATCCTGAAAAAATTACAGGTGTTGTCTCTAAAGTGAGAAGATACTCATCAAGGACAGGATGATAATCAATCCTCTTCTGGGTTGCCCATTCCAACCCTTTCTTAGGCTTTAGAGAGCTTTGCGCCCAATTGTCACGATCAAGATGGATAAGCTCAAAGGCCTCTCCAAGAATAGCCGCTTTCACTAAGGGCAAGTTCTTCTCATAAAGGTCTGGGCTCAGAAAGAGGCGAGAAAATCTGCTAGGAAGCAGTCTTTCTAGCTTATCTAACCTGAAATTTCGGTTTTTTGGGTCCTCCGACATAAAATCCTGAGCTTCGGGATGCTCTGATATGAAATCCAAGGCGTCTGGATCACAATGACTGATATAGGCACAGAGCTCGTGACCGGTCCATAAATCAAATTTAGAGCAACTTTCGTAAAATTCTCTTACCTCAGAAAGATCATCTAATATTAAATTCTCTCCAGTGATTTCTTTGTAGGCATCAAAAAGAGCGACTGGAAAACATGATATGTATTGATAAATGAGTTTTACAAATTGAGGACGAGACCTAATAGTAGATCCCAACCTACCCGGAGTGTTAAAGTTTGATAGAAGTGTGACACTATCATCTACTTTTACAACACCATCCTTATCTCTAATTGCGCTCCTTGCAAACCTCATATTTCTCGTTAGCTTAATTCCTAACTGTCTGATTTGTATTTCCTTCAATAAAGAAGATGGATTGTTGTGAGAGAGTATATCATCCAGTCCTTCTTGAACTTTTATGGGACGAGTGTCACATAGCCACTTTTTGTAAGAGTCAACATCCTCTTCATGTATTTTTTGTGCAAACGGCTTATTCACCCAAAGATCCTTTCATTCATACTTTGGACAACTTTGGCTGTATGGGCTTCACTGAGATGAGCGTAGCGTTTCACCATTTGAAGGGTTTTGTGACCCAATACCTCCGCAATTTCGGCAAGAGAAGCACCGTTCATGGCTAAATAGCTGGCACAGCTATGACGCAAGTCATGGAAACGAAATTCTTGAATATTCGCCTTTTTCAGAGCAGACAACCAGGCCGAGCGACTGTCCCAAGGCTTCATGGGATGAGTGGGAGAAGGAAAAACTAAATCTGAGGTTATATTTCTAACCTTATTGTGCTCTTCCATGAGGTGTAGCGCATAATGAGCAAGAGGCAATAAACGTCTCTCTTTATTCTTTGTATCATGTGGGTGATGACGCAGCGCTGCCAATCAACATCGCTCCAGCGCAAATTAAGGAGTTCTCCTTGTCGCGCCCCTGTACTTAAGGCCAAGACAACAAGTGTGTGAAGGTAAGGACTAGTTGAAGCTTTGCAGGCTTCCAAAAGCCGCTCACGCTCCTCATCGTCTAAGAAGCGCACCCGTCCTCGGGGTTCTGATAATTTGGAGATCTTCCTCATAGGATTCTCCTCCATCCACTCCCACTCATTTGTGGCAACAGTGAAAGCATTTCCTAGAGCTGTCATATAACGATTAACAGTAGAGTTGCTGCGCCTTTCCACATTGCGACCCTTTGTGTTGAGGAGCTTATCCCGTTGTTCAACGATAAGGGCGCGGGACGCATCTGAAAGAAGATAGACGCCGATTTCTCCTGTCCACCATCCCAACAATGGTTTGACATCTACAAAGCGTTTCAGGTTTTTCTTTTCAATCTCGCGAAGATATCGATCGATAAGCTCGCCAACCGTATGTTTCTTGGCCTCAGCAGTTTTAAAGTGCCTTCCTTGGCGCATATTCGTTCAGTTTGTTTTGCCCATTCCTTCGCATCAGTTTTACGCTCAAAGGTGGCTGATTCGGAGGGAAACCCTTTGAGTCGGACCCTTCGCCCGATACCCGGTTGTGCCATCTGCATTGCGTCGCGTTTCGATTGTCGCCATGTAATCACCCCTAGTGAGTTAGGAGAGTCTATAACGAAGCATGCAAAACAGCAAGAGTCGGTGGAAACACCGATAAATAGTGCTTATTTTTGATAGATATAACAATAAAAAATGCAGGAAGACTCTTTTCACGGGACAACGAAGGGACAGTTCAGGAAAATTTTAGATCTGAAGAAGGAGATTTTTAGGAAGGGTAGGTTGTTGGGATTTCTGCTCAAAATGTGGGGTTTGTTATTCTCAAGTGTCCCATAAGTGTCCCATAAGTGTCCCATAAGTGTCCC
>JAGONT010000029.1:0-16197 GCA_017992885.1 Alphaproteobacteria bacterium | reverse complement strand
AAGTGTCCCATAAGTGTCCCATAAGTGTCCCATAAGTGTCCCGCAGAAAGGAAAACCCATACTAAAAATCTCTGTAAAGTGGCGGATAGGGTGGGATTCGAACCCACGAGACGCTTACACGTCTGCCGGTTTTCAAGACCGGTGCCTTCAACCGCTCGGCCACCTATCCATAGTTTCTACTCCAACTATAGAAATGTATACGACACGTCAAGGTTCTTATCTTGCGAGATAACTCAAGAGTCTGTACGATTCATCAAAATTAAAATCAAATGAGCAGGTTAATCATGATTCAATCTTTTCAAAAATTTTCACAGTCTCGCGTAGCAAAGGTTTTCCTTGCCATTGTGGCTTTAAGTTTTGTGGCTTTCTTTGGGGGAAGCAGTTGGTTTCGACCCCATGATCCAAATGCTACTGTTGCAGAAGTTGGAAATTTATCGATTAGCCGGTATGAACTTGCTGAAAAAATAAGACAACAAATTCAAATTATTATGGCTCAATCTGATCAACCCATAACGCAAGAAGAAATTTTGAACGCAGGTCTACCCCAACAAATCCTAAAACAATCTATTCAAGAAATCCTTCTTAACCTTGAAGCAGAACACTTAGGTCTTACGGTAAGTGATCAAGTGATTAGCCAACAAGTTCAATCCATTCCCGCCTTTCAGAATGAAAAAAAACAATTTGATCGACTTGTTTTTGCGCAAAGATTACGTGCTTATAATCTGTCAGAAGATACTTTTATCGCTGAAATGCGTCGAGAGCTTATACGTCAGCAACTTATTGAAGCCATTATGGTCGGGGCTTATCTTCCTGATGAAATGCTCACTCGACTTTTTGAGGCTCAATATCAATACCGACAAGCGGCAATGCTCGTCATTTCTCCTCAAGAAATGCCCTTACCCTCTCTTCCTCCTCTTGAGGTGTTAAATACATTTTATAATGAACATCAAAAAGAATTTGAGACACCTGAGCTTAGAACAATAACAGCTCTTATTATTGATCCGACTCTTATTGCCAAGGATATTCCCGTCACAGCAGAAGAAATTAAAACGCTGTATGAGGAAAAGCCAGAAATTTATGGAAAAAAAACCATTGATGAAGCAACTCCTTTAATTGTTACAGAGATTCAAAAGGAAAAAGCTATAGAAAAAACTTATAAACTTACCCAAGAGTTGGATGATAAAATTGCGGGAGGGTCTACGCTTGAAGAACTTGCCCCAACGGTTTCAAGGTCTCACCTTATTACGCTCACAGAAGTGTCTGCAAATGGACTTGATAGGATGCAAACTTCATCTCCTCAATTACCTAAAAGCAAGGAATTGGCTCAAGCAATCCTTCATACAGCTTTTAGTCTTGAAGAGGCATCCGATAGTCCCTTTACTCAATCACCAGAGGGTGTATCTTACCTCGTTCGCGTTGATAAAGTTATTCCTTCTTCTTTCCAACCCTTTGAAGAGATCAAGGACCGTGTTCTAAAGGTATGGACGGAAAATGAGCAACTCAGAACAGCTCAAGAAAAAGCGAAAGCTTATGTAAAATCCTTCAATCAAGGGGATAGAAAAGTTTCTTTAATGACGCTTTTGCCAAGTCTTTCTTTGTCTGAACCCTCTCCTTCTGTTTCAGATAAAGTCAAAGAACTTGTGTTTTCCTTGCAGCCTGATCATGCAGGAAAGGTTTTGATACCTGAAGGAGTCGCAGTCGTTGTGTTAAACACAATTATACCGCCCACACAAAAAGTGCAGGAAGAAAAAATGCCGGCTTTTAAGGAGAAACAATTAGAAAATTACAAAACTGATCTTGTTATAGGATATGTTAATGCTTTACGTGTTCGCTACCCTGTAAAAGTCAACACTGCAGCTTTAAAAAGTTTTTTTCAAAATGAGGGTCATTGAATATTGCTCTAAGACTGAGAAGCTGCTTTTAAGAAGGAATACTTATAAGGGAAGTGGTGAGATGCATAAGTTAAAAGAAAAAGACAAGGAATACAGGCCATTGCGGTTAGGGTAAAAAAAACTGACCAAGGCAAAAGATCTGCCATAAATCCTGCTCCTATAGAAAGAAGAATTCGAGCCATAGACCCAAAAGAGGATAACAAAGCAAAGTGAGTAGCCGTATGGGGTGCACTGCAAAGGCTTGAAAGATATGCAATAAACGCCGTCGCCCCTAAACCACAGGTCAGATTCTCAACACCAATTGTAATGACAAGAATGCTAAGGTTATATCCTGCTAAAGCTTGGATAGCGAACATCAAGCTAGAACAAATTTGCAGACTTGCACAAAGCATCAAGCTTGAAAGAATACCAAAGCGATTCAAAAAAAGCCCTCCCATAAGTCCTCCTATACTCATGGCAAAAATACCAAAAACCTTAGCGACATGAGCAATTTCTAGCTTACTAAAGCCTAATTCCACTAAAAAAGGAGTATTCATTACATTTAAGGTCGTATCCCCTATTTTATAAAAGAAGATGAAGGCAAGGACAACGCGCCAATCATAGGCATCTAAAAGTTCTTTTACAGGAGGACCATAGGTAAGCTTGAGCCATTCCCAGAAATGAAAGGGAGAATTCATATTTTTTAATGAAAAGAAAGAAGCTGGGTTAAGAACAAGAGATTTGGGTGAAGGACTGAAGAGTGTCGTCAAAAGACCAATACTCATAAGACAAGCCATGACTTCATAAGCTGTTTTCCATGAAAAGGTTGCTGCAAGATAAAGAGCTCCTGCCCCTGACATCATCATCCCCATTCGATACCCAAGATAAGTAGAAGATGCAGCAGATCCTTTTTGGTTCTCATCAATAATTTCAATACGGTAAGCTTCTATGACAATGTCTTGAATGGCGGAACAAAATGCCACACCAAAGGCCCAAAAAGCTGTTTCAAAAATATGGTCTGTTGGATTCGATGATCCAAGTTTTAACAGCATAAAAATAAGAGCACATTGAGAAACAAGGGCCCAGCTTCGTCGTTGACCTAAAAATGTGAAAAGAACCGGAAGTTTAACACGATCAACCACCGGTCCCCAAAGAAATTTCAAGGTGTAAGGCAGAGTAACAATCACAAAAAGACCAATCGTTGTATTATTAACGCCTGATTCTTTAAGCCAAATTGTAAAGGTCGATAAGGTTAACAAAAAAGGTAATCCACTCGAAAATCCGAAGAAGAAAATCGAGAGAATACGTCTATCCCAAAAGGCTAAAAAACTAAATCTCCATGACTGAATCAAGGGACACCACATCCTTGTGAAATTTATAAAATAAAGTATAGCATAGAGATTAATAAAATTAATACTTTAAAAAAAGAGAAATTTAATATCTGACACTTTTTCAGCTCCATTGAAGAGTTTTCAGATACCCAGAGAACCCCTCCAACTTTTATCTGCTTTTTCTTCTGTGAGACTGGTTTTAACCATTCTATACTTATCGGACGTGAATTACAGGCATGAAGGTATTTTTAAACCATCTTTGATGGCTTGACGCGCAAGAGCATCCGCTCTTTCATTTTCGGGATGTCCTGCATGTCCTTTTACCCAATGCCAATTGATGTGATGATCTTGCGCAAGAGTATGGAGATCTTCCCATAGATCTTGATTTTTTACAGGTTTTTTGTTGGCAAGGCGCCAGCCATTCCTTTTCCACTGGAAAAGCCATTTTGTTATCCCATCCCGAAGATATTGACTATCTGTAAACAAATCCACATTCATAGATCGTTTTAAAGATTTTAATCCTTCAATAGCCGCTTGAAGTTCCATGCGATTGTTCGTCGTTTCTAGACTAAAACCCGCAAGCTCTTTTTCCCTGTCTTTATAGCGTAAAACAACACCCCAGCCTCCTGGTCCTGGATTTCCCGAACAAGCTCCGTCTGTATAAATCTCAACTTTCTCATCCATGAATAATCCCTTTCTTGATGAAAAGTGCCACAGATGAATCAATCTTGTCGAGAGCCCCTTCATCCGCTAAGTTAAAAAGCAAAGGAGATTTTTGATGACTGATCCTCACACTAACGCGACTAGCCCTTTTGAAGTTGAACTTGAAGAAGGTCAGAAATATTTCTTTTGTACCTGCGGCTTGAGTCAAAAGCAGCCCTTTTGCGATGGAGCTCACAAAGGTTCTGGTCTTAAATCTCTCTGTTTTACGACAGAAGCTACTCGGAAAGTGTGGCTTTGTGGGTGTAAAAAAAGTAAAACCCTCCCTTATTGTGATGCAAGCCACATGGAAATTTGTTAATGAAAAGATTCTTTATTATTGCTTTTAGCTTGTACCTCTCGGGATGTGTCATCTTAAATGAAGAAAGAGTCCCTTGTCCAAAAGCAGCAATTTTAGCGGAATTTTCAAAAAGCGTAGATTTTCATGAAAACACCCTCATTCGTACAGAAATGGATAGCTTCCGTTCTTCCTGTACAGCTGAAGACAATGCAACGCTTATGAATCTACGTCTTCGTCTCACAAGCTTCAGGCCTCTTTCTAGTTTTCATAGTTTGCAAACCCTTAAAGTCCCCTTCTTTATTGCTATCGTAGAGAGTAATGGCACTCTTCTCTCTCAATCAAATCAAGAGCTTGAAGTCTTATTTAAGGAAAATCAAACCACAAAAGTCAATTTTCTAAATCTGCAAGAACGTATTCCTGCCCATAAAGAAGTTGTTGTTTACGCTGGTTTCAATCTTAATGAAGAGCAACTCAATTTGCTTGAGAAGGAACGAGAAAAAAAATACCTGATCAAAGATTTTAACTCTCTTCATTAAAGGCTTTATGCTCAAATCTTGTTTTCTTTCAAAACCACTGTATATTAGAGAAAGTTTAAACAAGAAAAATCATAAAATGAATGTCATTCTTATTCCTCTATTAGCCTTGGTAAGTGCCATCATTGGAATTTATTCATGGATTGTTATTGCAAGTGTCCTTGTGAGTTGGCTTGTTAATTTTAATATCATCAATTCCAATAACAACTTCGTTATCATGATTTTAAACTTTCTTTATCAAACAACGGAACCCGTGTTGAGGAAAATTCGTCGTTTTCTCCCCACCATGGGAAACTTTGATTTTTCGCCCGTTGTTCTGATTCTTTTTTTATGGTTTTTACAAAATGTTATCAGACAAATTATGCTGAAAATGTAACGGTGCAGCAGTGTCTAAAATCATTGATGGCCGTAAAATTGCGGGAGATCTCAAAAAAAAATTATTTACCCTAACTCAATGTCTTGAAAGCACAACGGGCACTAGGCCAGGTTTGACAGCATTAAGGGTAGGAGAAGATCCTGCAAGTCAGCTTTATGTCCATTTAAAGGGAGCTCAGGCCAAAGAGCTTGGATATCATTTTGAAGAGCATGTTTTTCCTTCTTGGGTTTCTGCAGAAGTCTTAGAAGCTAAAATCAATGAGCTCAACCACGCCGCCCATATCCATGGAATTATCCTTCAACTGCCTCTTCCCTCTCACTTGGACAAGTTTCATTTCCTCTCTCTTATTAACCCCTCAAAAGATGTGGACGGCTTACATCCTTTAAATGCAGGAAAACTTTTTCAAGGCTTAAAAGGAGGGTTCGTTGCTTCAACACCTTTGGGTTGCCTCACTCTTATCCAAACAGTTCATTCCCATCTTGCAGGGCTTAATGTCGGTATTGTTGGGTGCTCTATCCTTGTCGGACGGCCAATGGCTGTCCTCATGCTTCAACAAGAATGCACGGTGTGGATGGCTCACTCAAAAACTCACAATTTACCCTTTCTCTGTGAAACAGCCGATATTCTTATTGTAGCTATTGGCAATCCACGGTTTATTCAAGGAGATTGGGTTCAGAAAGGGGCAACCGTGATTGATGTCGGCATAAATCGACTGCCCTCTGGTGAAATTGTGGGAGATGTGGATTTTCTCTCCACTGAAAAAAGGGCCGGGGCGATCACGCCTGTTCCGGGGGGCGTTGGACCAATGACGGTTGCCTGTCTTTTACGCAATACCTTAGAAGGTGCTTTTCGCTATGCAGAGCTCCCCTTCCCTCTTTAATCGCTTTATAGATCTTTTGATTCCCCTAAGATGCAGTAAATGTGGATCTATTTTAGAAAATAAGGAAGGTCTTTGTGCCTCCTGTTGGCCTCTTATTTCTTTTATTACAAAACCTCATTGTTTCTGCTGTGGCCTCCCTTTCGATTTTGAAATTGCAGAAGACGCCCTTTGTGGCAGCTGTAGCCAAGAAAAACCTTTATATAAAACCGCGCGCTCTGTTTTTGTTTACACCGCTGAAAGCAAAGACCTGATTTTAAAATTCAAACATACAGATAGCCTTCATTCAGCTCCTCTGTTTGCATCCTGGATGGCGCGTTCCGCTATCGATCTGCAAAACCCACTTTGTCTTCCCGTTCCTTTGCACTGGACGCGGCTTTTTATGAGAACCTATAACCAATCAGCTCTTTTAGCCCAAAAAATTGCCAAACTCAAAGGGTGGATTTATTGTCCCTCACTTCTCCTTAGAAAACGTCGAACCCCTTCTCAAGGATCGCTCTCGAAGACAGAACGAATCAAAAATGTTAGCCAGGCGTTTAAGGTTCCAGAGGTCAAAAAAAATCAACTTTCTGGAAAAACTGTTTTGCTTATTGATGATGTGTTTACGACAGGGGCCACCCTCAACGCGTGTGCTAAAGTTTTATTGAAAGGAGGAGCTCACGAAGTTCATGCCCTAACTTTAGGACGCGTCGTCAAAGGCCATTAGATAAAGAAAAATCAACACCAAAAGATTTTTAGCAGGAAATAAATATAACCCCTTGTTAAAAAAAAGATAAACTTATAAGGTGGATTTGATTATTTAATTGAATTCAATGAGTCCGAGATGATTTTCGCCAAAATATTTACTCACACATTGTTTTTTTGTGCTTTATTAATTCCCTTCACGCCGCTTAAGGCAGTTCGCTCCATCATTCAGATTGATTCCCTTGAAGAAGCACGAAAACAAATAACAGCTCTCCCTGCAGGAAGTAAGCCTGGGTGTGTTATTGATTTTCACGGAGTGACGGTAGAACAAACCTCACATACGCCCCCCTTTAACCTAAAAAAAGGCAGCAAAAAATTTCTTAAGAGTCTTGATGAACAAAGCATCCCGTTTGTTATCTCCTCTGGTTGGTTTCCTTTTCAGGCTATTCAAGACGCAGTTGTCAAATTAGGTATTCATAAGCTGCTTAAGGTTGAATCTACTTACAAAGCTCCTTTAGAAGCAATTGTTCTTGGAAATCAGGAGGTGGTGAAGGTTGAAGTACATAGCAATGGACATTTAGTAAGTGCGAGATTCCCCAGTCAAAGCGAAGACGCCCTTTTTTCAGAGAAAGCTTCTGCCTTCGAAGTGAAATATCCAGATGCAGATATCACACATTTATTGGTTTATGACGATAACTTAAGAAATTTACGCGCAATTGAGAGAAACTTCGAACAAACCACCTATGCTGGTAGATGTGAATTGATGCTCTTCTATGTGGGTTCAAATGAAAATTATTCTCTTTCTCTGTCTAAGTCTCGTGGTGAGGAGACACCTTCTCCTTCCTTATTAACACTTCCCGCCAAGCCAACTTTAGTTGTGACACCAGTAGCCTCTGGAGGTAGCTCCGCTAGTGGTTCAGATAATGAGTCAGAAGAAGCTAAAGAAGAGGAAGTTTCTCCTCCCCAATTAAGGTTAAGAGTTCTTCCAAAGCCAATTCCTCAAAAGTCAATAGTAGTTACTCCAGTATGCTCTAGTAGTGATTCTGAGAGTGGGGAAGAAGATACTTCTCCTCCCTTAACTACGAGCGATGAAGACTAATGAGGGATATTCTTAACTTTAACAAAAGACTGGGGTTGTTTTCCTGAATTATTTCTTAGGAAAACGATTCTCTTTTCCTAAAGTTGCTTCGAGGCCACCGCATAAGTTAAATTGAAGGAATCTTTATCCAAAGGAAGTGTTTTAGGATAATAGTCACACTGGTCGATATTAAAGCCTGCGTGGAGTAATCCTCGGCGTAGAGATTCCGTATCAATAAGTTGAATAACATTTGGAAGATATGCTTTTTTTTCAGAAATCAATTCCCATAAGTTCTCAACTCTTCCTGGCCAGGACAATCCTTCTAATTTTTGCTGTTCGTATAAAACCTTAAGGGGTTTCCATTCTTGTCTAAGTGAACTGGGGGAAGCAATATAAACACCCCCCCCTGGTTTAAGAACTCTATACAATTTTACAAGAGCTAAGGATATTTCAGAGGGAGTCAGAAAAATGAGAACGCGCGAGAGTAAAATACCTTCAAAAGTATTGTCAGGCAATGTGAGCGTATTGGGAAAATGACCACACTGTATTTCAAGCCTTGATTGACAAGATGCTGGACAGAGGTGCAAAAGTTCGTCCAAATGACCTTGTTCCAGATCAATCGCCATAACATGGCCACCGCATTTAAGAGCCTCGAAGGTCGAATGACCATAGGCTGCACCTATATCGGCAAAATAACCTTTTGTTCTTTCAACATGACCTAGAAAAGCCGTAAGCGCTGGATCTGACTTAAAAAACATGGATCCCATGTTATTCATCGTCTTTCTTTTTTCTTTCTTCGTCTCTGTCATTTATCACCTTGGAAAATGATGCTTATTCTCCTAAATCAGCAAGACGGCTGGCTTGGTCTTCAGAGATTAAAGCTTGAATCATTTCATCAAGGGCGCTGCCATCAATAATACGATCAAGTTTATAAAGAGTAAGATTGATTCGATGATCTGTGACACGACCTTGCGGAAAGTTATAGGTACGAATGCGTTCCGATCGATCTCCGCTTCCCACTTGACTTTTACGATTTGCCGCTCGTTCAGATGCCTTTTGGGCACGCTGATGCTCATAAAGCCGAGCACGAAGAATTTTCAAAGCTTTTGCTTTATTTTTGTGCTGAGATTTTTCATCCTGTTGTTGTACAACAACGCCTGTGGGGAGGTGAGTAATACGAACAGCACTATCTGTCGTATTGACAGACTGACCTCCTGGCCCACTGGAGCGAAAAACATCTATACGTAAGTCTTTCTCTTCAATGTGAATATCCACTTCTTCAGCTTCGGGTAAAACAGCAACGGTTGCCGCTGATGTATGAATACGTCCGCCCGCTTCTGTTTCAGGAACGCGTTGAACACGGTGGACCCCTGATTCAAATTTGAGTTTTGCGAACACACCTTTTCCAGCAATAGAAGCTGACGCTTCCTTAATGCCCCCTAGGCCTGTGTCATTTTCATGCATAAGTTCAAATCGCCACCCTTGAAGTTCAGCATATCTTTGATACATGCGCAAAAGGGTAGCAGCGAAAAGAGCCGCTTCTTCCCCTCCTGTCCCCGCACGAATTTCGATGATGGCATCGCGATCATCATCAACATCTTTAGGAAGCAAAAGAACTTGAACCTCATGCAAAAGAGTGGATATCCGTCCTTGAACACGTTGCAAGTCTTCTTGGGCCAGATCTTTCATGTCTTTATCTATCAAAGAATCGGCTAAAAGATCTTCCAGACTCTTTTGTTCGTCGGAGCAAGCTTGCCATTCTGTGATTTTTTCAGCAAGGGGGATAAGGTCCGAATATTCTTTTGAAAGTTTAGCAAATTCTAAAGGATCTTCCATTGAGGAGGAAAGTTTTTCACGAAGTTCGTCAAAATGAACAAGAACTTGAGATAATTTATTTTCAAAACTCACGATATTCCCTTTTCATTCAGTGCGACACTGACTTGGTCCACAGAAAGACGCTCTTGTTCACCTGTATCCAAATTTTTAAGAACCACGGTATGCGATGAGACTTCTTCTTCTCCTAAAATGAGGACATACTGGGCATTCATTTGAGTCGCCTTTTTAAGGCGTTTTCCAAGGTTTCCACCATATGTCATTTGAACAACATAGCCTTCTTTGCGTAAACATTGTGCTAATTCTAGTCCTTTTATGTCATACGCTTCATCCATCAAAGCAATGGCCAGAGGTCGAGGGGGGGGAGGAAACCCCTCATCAGAAAGCATCATGGCCATTCGATCAATACCCCCCGCCCAACCCACTCCTGGGATAGCCGGTCCTCCTATGGTAGAAATAAGTCCATCGTACCGTCCACCAGCTAAGACTGCCCCTTGAGCTCCGAGTTCTTTAGTTGTGAACTCAAAAGCGACATGACAGTAGTAATCTAGACCTCGTACCAGATGAGGATTGAGTTTATAAGGAACGTGCAGAGTTTCAAGCCCTTCTCTAACTTTCATAAACATATCTTGAGATAAGGAATTAAGACTATCATTCAAAAGAGGCGCTGCTTTGAGAATTTTTTTATCTCCCTCATCTTTTGAATCCAAAATTCTCAAGGGGTTTCGTTCAAGACGGTGTTGACTTTCAGACGAAAGGGCTAGGTGATGATCCTTTAAATAAGTGACTAATTGGTTACGATAATGCTTTCGGCTTTCATCATCTCCCAGGGTGTTAATTTCTAAAGTGCCGCGATGGCTTAAGCTTAGCGCTTTTAGGGTATCAAAAGCCAAAGCAATGATTTCAACATCGCCAATAGGGTTGGAGACTCCAAAAAGCTCAATTCCAATTTGATGAAGTTGCCTTAATCTCCCTTTTTGTGGCCTCTCATAACGAAACATGGGACCTGCATAAAAAAACTTTTGAGGCATCGACTGGGTCAGCCCATTTGAGAGTACAGCTCTTGCAACCCCAGCTGTTCCTTCAGGACGAAGAACGATCCCTTCATCTCCTCGATCCGCAATTTCATACATTTCTTTGGAAATAATGTCAGACTCATCACCAAGCGTCCGTTTAAAGACATCTTTAAATTCCATTATGGGAGTTGCAATTTCAGTATAACCATATGTTTCTGCTAATTTTTTAGCAGCAGTTATAATATAGAAATGCTTTTGATGTTCGAAAGGAAGCAAATCACGGGTTCCTCGAACAGGTTGTAAAAGTGTCATTATATTCGCAAAATTGTGATGATCTATTCTTTAGTTACTGTCTCTCGGAGCTTTCTTCAACCCATTTTTTAGGATCAAGAGAAATATGGCTCCGTACAACTCCCCCTGGACTCTTTAAAAAAGTATGCGTTTTTTCACCATAAATAAGACTAACTCCTCTTACATTTCCTGCTTTTAAGAAAAGATTTTCTGGAGTTTTAAATTCATGAATCTCTCCCGGCTTAAAAAGACGCTGCAAAATGATATTTCCTTCTTTGTCTTTTACCTCAACCCATGTTTCTTCTAAAGCCTTTAAAATAACGGGTGGGGGAGACGCAAATGTGTCAACCTTTGAAAGGTATTGCTCAAGAAGTTGAGGATCTTCATTTACTGTTGAAACGGCAGGAAGAGATTCAGATGCTAGTATTAAATCTTGTGAGGGAAAAAGAGGTTGACTCTGCATTGGTAAACCTGGAATCGCTTCAACCCATTCTTTCTTTTTATGAAGAGAGGATAAAGGATTAGAGCCATACCAATGCCATCCCATACTGAAAACAACAAGAGCCAGAAAGGATAAGACAAGAATACGAAAGCTTGGCATCCCCTTTCCAGGGAGAGGAGCAGGAAAAGGGACGTGAGTAGGCAAGAGTGAGCCCATCTGTGCTTTGAATTTGAGAATGATATCGTCATCATCTAAATTTAAATATTTAGCATAAGACCTTAAAAAACCTAATGTATACACATCAAAAGTAAAATTCTCTTGATCTTCTTCTAAGTGAATCAAATAGCGCGTGTTAATGCGCAATTGTTTTGAGACTCCTTCAAGAGTTAAGCTTTGAGCCAGACGAGCCTCTTTTAACAGGTGCCCTGCAGATTGGACTTTACTTTCTTCTGATATTTTATTCATCATAGACTTTAACTTGTAAAACCTCTCAGTATCTGAAAAAGGGTTAATCTAGATTAACAATTCTTTTCTTAAAAAAACAAGAGGTATTGATTTTAAATCGTTTACTTTTTTTGGACTTACGGTATGGTATACACGATTATAAGCGCCCTTAGCTCAGCTGGATAGAGCGTCGGCCTTCTAAGCCGCAGGTCGCAGGTTCGAATCCTGCAGGGCGCACCAAATTTTTAGGGTCCGTTCCGGGCATGATCTAGAATAATACTGTGAAAAAGGATTGAGAACCTTTATTCCCAAAATGAGTTAAGAGTTTTAGAAAAAACAAATAATTCAATCACTTATTTTTTAAAAATGGACTTGAAATTGAAAAAAAGTCTGTTAATATGTCTTATATAGTAGTCGGGGGCTGCTAGTGCATACCTAAACTGAGGGGAGGCAGGAAGGTTAAAAAACCACCCCCACGATTAAGTAAGATCTTTATAAATCATGGGCATTAAAGTTTTCTAACTTGAGATGTGTATTGAAAAATACTTAGGTAATTTTTTAGTAAACGGACCTCGTTTTGTAATTTTTCTTTTTGCAAGGATCGATTCCAAGATCTAATTTATTTCTTTTTTCTATCTATTCCTAAATAGTGAGAGGGAGTCGGATCAAGTGCGCCACAATACCAGGATTTATGCCAAATGTTGTGATCCATGCTCGACAAAAACTCTGGAAAATGTTATCTGCAACTATAGAGAAAAATAGAGTTATCATACAGAGTTTACGACGAAAAAATATAAGATACACACTATCATATTGTATATCTATATCGGTCTTAAGGCATGACATTCAAGAATAATTGGGAAACAACGGATCAGCAATTTCAGATCTCAGCACAAACCATTAAAGCCATGGTCGCGTTAGCCTTACCAAAAGCAAAAGTGGCGTCTCATAAAATCATCTCTGCAGGATGCGCCAATCTCAATATTAAAATTAACCTCGTCAATGAACTTCATCCCTTTATTTTAAGGATTTATATACGTGATAAAGGGGCTGCCTTTCGAGAACAAAAGCTCGCAGCCCTTATTAAGCCCTCTGTTCCTATTCCAGAGATTTATTTTGTTGGCGATGAGGATGACTTTCGCTTTGCCATCACAGAATATATGCCCGGAGTGAGTTTACGTGATCTTCTTCTCAAGCATTCAAAGAACAATATACAAAACATCATGTATCAGGCGGGTCAGATTTTGGCTTCAATCCAAATGTATCAATTTCCTAAGGCTGGCTTTTTTGATGCTGATCTTAAAGTCAGTCAACCTCTAACAAAGCAAAGCTACATTACGTTTGCTCGAGAGTGTCTCACTCACTCAACGGTGTTAGAGAAAATGGGGGAGGAAACGGTCGACAAAATTACGAGCCTTCTTGAAAAACATGGTTCTCTTTTTCCTGATGAAAATCAAACACATCTTGTACATGCAGATTATGATCCAGCAAATATTCTGGTTGATAAGATTGAAGGGCAATGGAAAGTCACGGCTATTTTAGATTGGGAATTCGCTCATTCGGGATCAACCCTTAGTGATATCGCCAACATGCTGCGTTATGCCCATCACATGCCCCCCATTTTTGAAGATTCCTTTCTTCAAGGCTTGCAACAAAGCGGTGTGATCCTTCCAGAAAATTGGCGCTATAGAATTGATTTGCTTAATTTGCTCTCCCTTCTTAATTGTCTTGTCAGATGTTCTCCTAAAGAACACCCCAACCGATGTGCAGATATTTGTGATTTAATCAGCAATATCCTTTCGAACTTACAGAGCCGGTCATAGTTTTTCATCATCCCACGAAAGGCTTCAAATTTAAATTTTATGCCGGAATGGAGTGCATAAGGCTTGTCTTCACCCATTCCTGGATAACTCGGAATTTTAAACGGATCTATATTTGACGAATTTCTGTTTTTCTGTTATTCTCTATAAAAATAATCAAATATGAACAAGGGGAAATATCATGAAAATTTCTATTTTTGCGTCTACATTTTTTGCGATGACTGCCTTGGTAAGTTATGCTTATGCAGAGGATATCATTCCTGAATCAACAGCGACTCTTAAGGAATGTCAAGCGTGGGCAGTATCCCACCAAGGGACTCCTCTTTATGTACATGCAAATAAGCGATGCGAAGAACTAAAGAATTGCGTTGATAATGAATCTACCGGCCAACTTCAATTGCGGGCGTGCATGGCACAAGCTGAAAGTCAATTCTACAATGCAGTGAATTTGCTGCAACCTCAAACTCGCCCTCAAGCGCAAATGGACCAAACTCATCGGCTAGAAAAAGATGCTATTACCAATGCCGCAAATTCAGATTATAATCTACTTGGTGAAGGCAAGGGGTTTAGAAATAATAATCAAGGCAGCAATTAGTCTAACGTTATTATAAAAGCATTCCATAATTTTAAAAACCTGGATTTACAATTACGTGGCCCCGTAAGGGGCCGACGTAATTCAGGAACTTCATATAAAATATTGTAAAATCTTTTATGAAGCACTGTACTCTTTTTTTATTTTTAAGGAAAAATGTCCCTATTGCCCTCAAAAGAGAAATTTCAAGCGACTCTCCACGGACTTACCCTCGCGGGGTATCTTTTGTTTAGAACTTTGTTTGCCCAAATTTTTTTCGTTAAAATATGATTTAACGGAGGGAATTTTTGACTACAACAGGCTTATGTATTTACATAAGCTAAATAAATTTCTTTAAATTCTATATCTATACTTTCCCTCATAAAAAAAGGAATGGCGTGAGTCATTATTTTTTTCTATTTCATTAAACTCTGGACTACTTCTTCACTCAGTCATTTTCTTCTTAACATTTGTAATTCTTTGAATTAACTTTCGCAAAACGTTCGTTCATAAATATATATCTTAAAAAGGCTTGAGCATGATCTCCAAGATTGAAATTGTTCCCTATGATTTTAAGTGGCCCACTTTGTTTGCAGAAGAAGCGAAAAAAATTAAGCAAACTCTGAATGAAGCTTGCGTTGCCGTTCATCATGTAGGATCTACAGCTGTGCCTAGGCTTTGTGCAAAACCTAAAATTGATATCATTACTGTTGTGAAGGAGCGGGCCCTGTTAGTCCCTCCCCTGGAAAAGATTGGTTATGAATACAGAGGAGAATTCAACATTCCCTTTCACCTTGGCTTTAGAAAAAGGCCTCCTCTCACAAATATTAATTTGCATGTTTTTGAGGAAGGAAATCCTGAAATTGAGCTCAACCTTTTGTTTCGCGATTATCTTCGCAACCATCCAGAAGCTCTTGAGGAATATGCGGCTTTAAAACGAGAGCTGGTGAGGCAAGACCCTTCTCATGAAATAATCCAGGGGCCCTTCAAAGGGTATAGTTTAGGAAAAGACGTCTTCATTAAAAGAACATTAGATCAAGCTGAATTTAAGGGGCAATGTATGCGGTTTTGCATCCATCACGATGAATGGAAGACCGCACGCCATTTCAGAAATAAGTACTTTTTTGATAAGATTCCCATGGCTGATCCCTACACCTGGACCTTTGACCATAAGGACCATGTTCATTTCATATTTTACCAGGGCACAAAGATCGTTGGTTATGCTCATATTCAACTTTGGCCAAAACAACGAGCAGCCTTGCGAATCATCGTGATTGATGAGTCTTTTAGAAACGAAGGACTGGGGGGACATTTTTTAACCTTGTGCGAGCGTTGGCTTAAAGAGAAAGGATATAAGTCTTTGCAGACCCAATCATCTCCCGAAGCCTATAAGTTCTACAGAAAGCAGGACTACACTGAAATGCCTTTTAACGATCCTGATGGCTATGAAGGAGATCCTCAAGACATTGAGATGGGGAAGTTGCTATGAAAATCACTCAGGCTGAGCCTTCATGCTGAAGACGCTATCTCTAAGACACGCCACAGAAGCAGATCTGCCGGAAATTGTATGCCTACTCGCCGAAGATGAACTAGGATCCACACGAGAATTTCTTTCTGATCCTTTGTTACCAAGTTATCGTAGGGCCTTTCATGCTATCATGGAGGATAAAAACCAAGTTATTTTGGTTGTTGATTATCATGAAAAAGTAATTGGTATTTGTCATTTAACCTTTATGCCTTCCCTCTCTTTCAAAGGATCATGGCGGCTAAATATCGAAAATATCCATATTGATAAAAAATTTCAAAACCAAGGCGTGGGAACCTGGATGCTCCAAAAAGCCATTCACAAGGGAAGAGAGAAAGGTTGCAATATTGTTCAACTCACAACAAATAAAATACGTTCCCGCTCGAAGATTTTTTATGAAAAACTAGGTTTTACCGCCAGCCATGAAGGCATGAAGCTTTATCTATAAGAGAAAATTCCATAAAAATTTGGATTGTGGACGTCTTTACAGATAAATCTTTTGCGG
>JAGONT010000056.1 GCA_017992885.1 Alphaproteobacteria bacterium | reverse complement strand
CATAGATAAACTTCAGCCTTGTTTTAGGTTACTTTGTTGTTTGTCTTTTGTTTAATATACTTTTTTATTTTATTATCTTTTAGATTAACTGATTGGTAAATTTTTACAACCCTCTCTCTCATATATTCTTATTTCAATAGGATATACCCCCTATAACGAAACAATGCTTTAAAAAATGGCTCAAACAACTAAATTAGATAGAAGTAAGGGATCAGCGAATCCCTCGGTAAGAGTATAGTTAGTAAATAGATTGTTTGTGGTGGTAAACTCTCATTTGATCGATGAGATAAGTTGCAGAGTGTTCACTAGCCTCCCTGAGAACACTCTGCTTTAGCCTCTCTGGAACTTGGCTTCTGAAGGACGGATAGTGATGGTAGTTCCTCCTTCAATCTCTGTAAAGTACTTACTCCAGGAAGTTATAATACACCTTTAAGGTGATATAGGCAACGAATACGCGGGAATAGATCGTCGAAGAAGGAGAGATCTGTGCAAAATACTGAAGCTTATTTCCAACCCTACTCAAACATACATACCATACCCTTTCGTTTGAAAAAAATGACAGCAATTCAAAACACGGCTCCTCTCTCAATTTTACATTTTTCTAACATAAAAAAATGTAAAAATACGTACACACTTCTTCTCCCCTCATCAAAAAAGGATCATTTCCATGAGCTTGAGCAGGAATTACCTCCCAGTGATCAAATTTCTTTTGAGATCGCTTATTCTCAAGCCAAACAATGTCTCTCCCTTATTGAAGATCCTTTATGGAAGTCTGTCTGTATAGAAATAGCAAACATGATGGGCCCTTTTGCTGTTTTAAAAATGTGGGATAGCAAATTAGGATCGTTCTCTCATCACCATAAAACGATGAATCTTTATTGTCAGACAGAGGAAATCTCTCAATTCATCCGACCCTATTCTTTTGTCATTTTGGGAAGTCTTCAACGATATTTTCCTATGCTGAAAGACTTGAAGGTTAAAAGTGGGCTCCCTTATCGTCTAGAAAGCGGTAAAGGAGTCCACTTTGCAGATCGGCTCTCGCAAAGTTTGAATGAAGAAACTTCATAAAGAAGCACTACTCTCTCTTAGCTTTACAATAGAATGCAGCTTTAACCAGATTAATCATGGTCATCAAGACAGTGAGAGGGCCTATTCCTTCGGGAATAAGCGTTATATGAGCGGCTTTTTTGAGCACGGATTTGATCTACATCTCCTGTAGGGGTCTTCCCATCGGGGAAAGAAATACCGACATCAAGGACAAGAGCTCCTTTCTTCACCCAGTTTTCTTTTACAAGTGAAGGAACGCCTGTCGCCGAAATCAATATATCTGCGTCTTGTGATATCACTTGAAATATATAGCTTTAATAGAATAAGGACATAAACTCTTGAGCGAATTGAAAAATTGCTCGCAATTCTCTACTCAGCCTTACTTGCTTAGCTATGCCCGTTACACTTTATGGGGCTGTTGCGAACTGGATCTGAATAAAAAAAGCGCTGTTGCAAATAGCAAGAAGAGGAAAGATTAAGTAAGAATAGATGAGGATAATGCTCAATAAGTGAGTAAACTATCGGTGATAAGACGGATTTCCCCGTGAATGCCTTGGCCATACTTCCACAGATCAAATTGGCCCTTCTTAAACATACGCATAACCTCAAATCCTTTAATAGTCGCAAACGCTGTCTTCATTGATTTAAATCCCTAAGTAGGCTGATTGTTTGCAAAAGTCCAATCACTCACAATATATGGAGGAATATCATAAAAAAAGGCATTATCCTTTCTTACATTCTTAGCTATGGGATAAATTACACGATATGGGAAATAGTTGTCCCTCTCATTTTTATTTGGAATTGGATTGAATTGTGTGCGGAAATACTGAACAGCATCAACGATAATATTATTTTCCGGCAGGGGCTTATCTAGAACCGCAGGAGTTATACGTCTCTTGCCATTAGCAGCAGGAATTACAATTTTTATTGGTTTTTCAGGAACTTTAGCCCATTGTTTAGACTTGTGCTCCATTTTTTGTCGAGATTGATAAGACTGGATGTATTTTATAATGTCTTTTATAACATGCCTCTGAGATAGATCAGAGCTCATATATTCAAGAAGACACACATCAGAAAAATCTTTAAATACACCTTCGGTAATTACATATAAAAGATAATGTAAATATCTTTCGTCTTCTTGAGAAAGTTTGGTGCGTTTATAAACCTGAGGAATTTCCTCCTTGGCTAGAAAAGCGAAGCGTTTTTGCTTGTATTTCTTCTCCTTCGCTGTTGGCTTAACCCTATCATAGTGTTGAACTAACCATACTAGTCTATCAACGGCTATCCGTATTTCATCACTAGGATTATCAGTATTATAGACGCATGTGAACGTATCATTTTGTGAAGGTATTAAAAGTGCTGAAAGCTTCTGCATCTCTTTCTCATCAAGTTTTCTTTCTCGGAGTGCGATAATCTGAAATGCCTCTTTTTCCTTCATGATCCTTGTGCGCCAATGCTTGCGAAACGACTCTTCAAGTGTATCTGCGCCAGCCAGTGCTAGCTGAAAATAACTTTCTGCCTTATTTTGATAATGTTCTCTTAATATTTCATGAGTAAAGATTATGCGAGGGTGCTCATTGAAAAACCTCTCTTGAAGCATAAAGACATCCTTGGATCTTAAGGTATGAGGATTATACCCTAATGCTTGCAATGTTTTAAATATAATTAAAGCAGAATAATACTCTTGTTCCCTTGTTGGGAGAGAGAATTGTCGATGTGTTTTGATTATGTAAGGGCAATGTAAAAATGGATCTTTGTCTATACCGCGTTTTATTGAAGATTGGATCTTTTTAAATAATTTAGGGCATAGATAAGATAATCTTATTCGCCCTAGGTCGGGAAGTAAAGACACCGTATGCCAATATGATGAAACAAGGGGAATAACATGTGTAACCTCAGAAGGTGATAAATAAGAAAAAACATTTAATAGCAATTCATAAGGAAGAGATGTAATAGGACAATTTTCTCCAATATTACTATTCTGAGATATGCTTGTTGAGCTCGTAACAGCCTCTTCAAGCTCATTGTTTTCAATACCACTTGGTATTGTTCTATAATTTGGGTCTGTTACGTTGGTGTTGGCCTCTTCATTTGGCATACGGCTGGGGCTTTTATGACTTGTAAATACAATTCTCTCTGTTGTTTCTCCATCACTTGAAGTTTCCTCAAGTTTATTACTCACTGCCACAGCCATAGGAGCAAAAGCAAACAAACCAATATAAAGTCCGCTCATTGAAATTAACAAAGCATTGTTTAATTTCTTTATAAAACCATATATTATCAAAATATCCTCTTTTCAGAAACGACATTATTTATTATATAACCTCCTCCTTATTACAAACCAATATTTATTTATTATTTTTGAATGGGATATCAAAGGATATGGATGTTCAGTATACCAATAAGTCTGAAGATCTCCACCGACGTGGAAAAACAGAAGCCCTCCCCAAGGGACACCTTGATTTCAATAAAGCGCCAGAGAAAGGGCCTAAGAAGTTCGTTGAAGATCAGCATGCCAAGGCAATCGAAGGCGTCAATACCGAAGATTACCTTAGCCTTAGCTCGTCTAAAATCGACCATTTTACGAGCTCATAATTCTTAATCTACGAGATTTCTTGTGGAACTATTTTCGGGGGGTTTGACATTGCTTTACGGTTGTTCACGCCCGCAATAGTCTCTCATTCATGAATGAGAGACTATCTTTCTGTCTTAATTTCTTTTATAATATACATTAGACTTATAATTGCTTCAGAGTAGCTACGTTTTATATTTTATTTCCTTATTTAAATATCAGATTAAAATAATAAATGAAAAATATATTTATTGTGATGAAAGATGAGTATGGCCAAAAAAAAAGCGCAGGGTAATCTAAAACCTCCTTTTCTAAAAAAGATTTCTTTTGAAAAGGCTAAAGCTGCCAATCCAGATCATTTTCCCTTTTCAGTTCCTGTGTTCCAAAAAGACTTTATTTTAGAACTTTCGCAACCAATCACCATTTTTGTCGGTGAAAATGGCAGTGGAAAATCAACACTTTTAGAACTGATTGCTTTCCTCTGTGGCTTTAATTTACAAGGCGGCTCTCGCAATCATGTATATGATACCCATGGCAGAGAATCTTTAGACCACATCAAACAGTTAACGACATGTACAAGACTGAGTTGGTTGCCTAAAATGTCAACGGGCTTTTTCTTGCGCGCCGAAACATTTTTTAATTTTATAGAATATATTCTTGATCCTGAATTGGACATTCCTGAAGCTGTTTATGGGGGCAATCTCTTAAAAAAAAGCCATGGAGAAAGCTTTCTTGCCTTCTTTGCCAATCGACTGACTGGGAGAGGCATCTATTTATTTGATGAGCCTGAGGCAGCACTCTCCCCTACCCGACAACTCGAATTTTTAAAAATATTAAAACAACTCGAAGATCGAAAGAATGCTCAAGTCATTCTCATTACCCATTCTCCTTTATTGATGGCTTATCCCAACGCTGACTTATTCATGTTTGGCTATCGAGGAATCTCAAAAATTGCGCTTGAAGAGAGTGAACATTTTAGAGTGATGTCCAGATTTTACAAAAATCCGACCTCTTTTATAGAAGAAAATTTGAATGAAGAAGCTTCATAAAGAGCATTACTCTCTCTTAGTTTTCACAATAGGATGCCGCTTTAACCAGATTAATCATGGTCATAAAGACAGTGAGAGGGCCTATTCCTTCGGGAACAGGCGTTATATGAGCAACTTTTTTGAGCACGGATTTGAAATCTACATCTCCTGTAGGGGTCTTCCCATCGGGGAAAGAAATACCGACATCAAGGACAAGAGCTCCTTTCTTCACCCAGTTTTCTTTTACAAGCGAAGGAATGCCTGTCGCCGAAATCAATATATCTGCATCTTGTGATATTTTTTCAGGATTTTTCGTTTTGGAATGAACGATTGTCACCGTCCCATGGTGTGCCAAAAGCAGAAATGCTAACGGTTTACCCACAAGATTAGATCTTCCCATCATCACAACCTGTTTACCGTTAAGCAAGGGGCTTAATTCTCGCAAAAGAAAAAAGCATCCTAAAGCGGTCGCCGGGATCATGACGGGCTTTCCTTGCACAAGTTTGCCCTGGTTAATGAAGGAAAGACCATCGACATCTTTTTGCGGCGCTATAGAGTCAAGAAGAACATCTGCTTTCAGATATGCAGGAAGAGGAAGATGCAGCATAATACCATGCACTTTTTGATCAGCGTTTAAGGTCGCTATTTTCAGCAAAAGATCTTCTTGTGAAATGTTGTTAGCAAGAATTGAAATGTCCATAATAATGCCAAATTCCTCGCAAGCTTTCTTTTTTTTCTCGAGAAATCGTTGAGACGCAGCATCTGGAGAAACCACTATTACATGAAGACAGGGTTGAATGCCTTTCTCTTTAAGCTGGTTTATCTTTTGTTTTAACAAGGGTTCTAAAAGGGCAACGAGCTCCTTACCTTTCACAATTTTTGCGTAGTCTTTTGCAGGTGTATAGACCGTTTCAAAGGGTTTATTTTGCAGATAGTTTTCAACATCTGCAGAAATATGAGCAAAAGCAGGAAGAGCTAGAAAAACACTATAAAAAAAGAGATGAATCACTTTCCTAACTGTAAACAAAAAAAAGCTATTGTGCTGCACAGAGGATCTCCTTCATTTTTTCATTCACTATCAAAGTCAAAAATTCGATTCGCGCAAGGATCTGCAGTGACGATTAAAATAACTGTCAAGACACTCAAGTCCTTGGCACAAAGACTTCACCTCCTTTAAAAGAGTCTGAGGAAGAACATTCGTATATAAGTCCTGATCATAAAAAACAACCTGCATGACGACTTTATAGGAACGAGGACCTGCCCGCTTTAATGCATTGAGTGCTTTATCCCAAGCTTTTATTTTTTTCTCATCCCAAGAATCCAAAAAATCTCCCCCCATATATCCTCCTTGACTCTGCATTAAAACACTTGCCCTTGAACGAAATTTATGACTCAAACAAGGTTCATAACGATATCCGATCTCTCCAAAAAAACGTCCGGCTTCATAAAGAGGCTTTGCAATAAGCTTATGGGCATAAAAAATTCCTAGTAAAGATTCCGTAAGAACATAATCTTTCCCTTCGCTTTTTTCTAAAAGCTTTTGGCGTTTTTGCTGCAGCTCTTTTGTCCCCTTATCAAGGCATGGGTAATCTCGTCGAGGTCGACCCCGCTTTTTTGTCATAAACCCCATTCAACCCTCCCTTGTTGATGTGCTTATTAACTCACGAGCAAAACATCAAATGCAAATTCTTAAGTTGGCCATTTGGAAAAAAGACGTATGCTATTCTCATCGGACGTGAAGATACCTTATTTTGTTTTCCTCGGGTATCATCCCCGCAAAGGCGGGAATCCAATGGAACTATCTGTAATAAATTCCCGCCTTTGCGGGGATGATACCCGTCGATAGAAAACACGATATCTTCAAGTTCAATA
Organism: Alphaproteobacteria bacterium; assembly: GCA_017992885.1. Classification (GTDB taxonomy): domain Bacteria; phylum Pseudomonadota; class Alphaproteobacteria; order UBA9655; family UBA9655; genus UBA9655. The sequence goes on along the minus strand of JAGONT010000056.1, from coordinate 362 downwards.
GGTATATCAAATGCATCCGAGTTTTTTACGAGCCACAAGAGCTACAAGAACTCCCCCCTTGTGATCTATCAGAGCTTGCGCCCAATTCTCTTTCAGCAGGCGGTGGGCCCAAATCTTTTGGAGGGATAAGACCGGGTAAGTTTTCATCTTTAGGATAAGCCATAGCGAAGGACAGGCCCATTAGATTAAAGATTAAAGCTATCATTGAAATGCAGCCCTTCAACGAATCCCCTCCCTAAGAGTCCGTCCAAAGACTTTATAAGCCATTACAAAGTCTTCTTACCATCAATCTAACAGAAGCCCATTTGAGGAAAGCCAGGGCATTCTGATTCTGGTTTTCCCAATCTTTTGCTAATCTGCGA
>JAGONT010000055.1 GCA_017992885.1 Alphaproteobacteria bacterium | reverse complement strand
CCACCTCCTCTCAGAGAGGAATTTACCTATTTGTGGGCAGATAGAAAATTGACCTTAATGCGCGTTAGAATATGTTTTGGTTGAATTATTGTCAATTCACTAATTGCTAATTTTACGGTAACTTGGAGACTTTTAGTTCTCGACAAGAAACAATATAATATTTCCTAAAAAAGGAGGTGTTAGGACGAGACTATGGGATTGCTTGAAGGAGATTGAGGATCCACGGAATGCATCAGGACGCAGATATAAGCTCAATTATCAAATTGCTGTTGGCAGGTTTTTTTAAGCGGGCGCCAATCACTCGCTCAAATTGTGTTGTGAAGAAGAAGCTTAAGCCGTAAGGTCTTGAAACTACTTGGCTTTGAAAAGAGTGTGCCTTGTATAGCAACTTTATCGAATTTGCTAAGACGGCTAAAAATGGAAAATGTTGAGAAGCAATTATCAAACTATACCCTTAAAGGGCAGACTCTCTTACCAGTAAAAACTCTTTTGGCCTTGGATGAAAAAACCCTGAGAGCAACACATGAGGAAGGAGTTTCCGTAGTTCATCTTCTTTCTGTTTTTGCAGTAAATTTGCAAGGGGTTATTAGTCAAGGTCGTATGGAAGCTGGTGAGAGTGAGATTATGGCTTTTAGCACAGCTTCCTCTTAAAGGCACCATAATTAGATGGACAAAAGGAAAAGAAACTTGCAAAACTGTTTATGCTATAACGAGCTTAACAGGACAAAGAGCTTCTGCTGAAAATCTATTGACCCTCAACCGCAATCATTAGTCTATCGAGAATCAGTTGTGCCAAGTCAGAGATATGACTTCTAATGAAGATAGAGCAACCCTTCGTAAAGGCTCTTCTCCGCAACTCATAACTTCCCTGCGCAATACTGCTCAAGTCATCGAGCTAACCTAACACCTGCCTCTGCCCTTCACTTAGGATCAAGGCTTCCTACGCAAACCCTTAAGCTTATTATGGAGAACTAAATGACCCTGGTAATTTTAGTTGACTGAAACAGTCAATTTAGCATTTGTTAGAGATGAAATTTATTTTTAGCTAATTTATAGTAAACTGAGCAAAGCGGTGTGTATATACAAATATTGAAAAAGAACATTAAAATTTTGAAAAAAACGTATAAGAACCAGAAAAAAACTTCATGATTATATTAAATGAAATTTAATTCTAATATGAAATTAAAATTATGCACTCTTAAGTCTGATGAAGTTCACATTTGGTCAGCCTCTTTGTCAGAAGCTAAAAATGACGTCGCTTATTTTGCCTCCCTACTTTCCAAGGATGAGCATGAGCAAGCTAATAGTTTTAGATTTTACAAAGATCAGAAGCAGTATACAATTTCTCGAGGTATCTTGAGGAGTCTATTGGCTGGATATTTAGAGGAAGCTCCTCAAACTATAGAAATTGCATACGGCCTTTGGAGAAAGCCCTATTTAGCTCAAGAAAAGTTTTTACACTTTAATGTCTCACATTCAAGAGACTATGCTTTATACGCGTTCACTCGAAGTTATGAAGTAGGTATTGATTTAGAGCACATCGACACGACTCTTGACATAGAAAATATTGCCCTAAGCATATTTTCGCCAACAGAACTAAACTATTGGAATACACTCAGTTCGGAACATAAAATAGATGTTTTTTTTAAGCATTGGGTCTGTAAAGAAGCTTTTTTAAAAGCTTCAGGGAAAGGTTGGTTAGAAAACAAAAAGGAACTTCCATATACAAAAGTATGGCCTCAGAAGCAACAACAAATAGATAACCTCTTAAAAAGCAAAATAACATATCCCTATTGTTTTAAGTGTATTCCTGGTTATTCTAGTGCGTTATTTATTGACGGCCCCTCTTTACGGCTACTTTATTATGTCTGGGATCAAGATAGCTAGGGAACTTCTATTGAATTGACATTTATTCTCACATATGAAAAAAATAGAATCGTACTGGATGACAATTACTAAAAAAGGGAGATAATATGTTTGAGCACTGTGAATCTTGGAGAGTCGTTATTAGCTTAGAAGATCAATATTCTGTTTGGCCTACTACCAAAGCTATCCCCCCAGGATGGAGCGAAGGAGGAAAAGAAGGCACAAAAGAAGAATGTTTAAGCTATATCAAAGAGGTCTGGGTTGATATGAGGCCTCGCAGCCTACGGGAACTCATGGAAAAGAAAAAACTAGAATTAGAAGCTGCATAATAAGAAAACTTCAAATATTTTCTTTGCAGAATGTGGTTTAAATAAGATCGAGGCTTACATCAAAAGTAAGTTAAGCTAATCATAAAGGAAGGAAAGTGTGGCCTGATATACACATACCCCTTTTACCTAGGAATTATTTGATAGGAGTTTTTTGCTTTTTTCTTCCTTACTTTTTGTCAGTGGTGAGATATATTGACCTTCATTATGCCATTTATATGATTGGATTGCCACAGCGAGCCTCTTAATACCACCTTCTATAAGGTCAATAGGACAAAAAGCAAAACTAAGCCGCAAACAATTCTGAATATCTTCTCTCTTTCCAATTAAGAATGCACTTCCTGGCAGGAAAGAAACTTTTTCTTCTTCTAAAGCGAGCTTGAATAATCTATCTGTATTCATAGAAAAAGGTAATTTTCCCCATATAAAAAATCCACTCCTTGGGATGGAAAACTCCATTTCAGGAATATGCTTCTTCAAAGCTTCAACCATGATATCTCTTTTTTTTCCGTATTCTTCTCTGAGTTTCAAGACATGTTCTTTCAAGCAACCTTTAATAAAAAGAGAGTTTATGAGTTTTTGACTTAATGTGCTGGTATTAATATCAAGGCCTTCTTTTAAGATCTCTAATTTTTCTATCATTGACTCAGATGCAATAATCCAACCCACTCGCAGTGAAGGAGCCATGATCTTAGAAAAAGAACCAATATAAAAAACCCCCTCTCGCCAATAGGATTTAAGAGGAAGTTCCACAGAATCATAATTTAAGAAACCATAAGCATCATCCTCTATAATAGGTATTTTGTAGTGTTCAGCTAATTTTGTAAGCTTAATACGGTGTTCCTTATTCAAGCTTATTCCAAGGGGATTGTGGCCCTCTGACATTGTGTAGATCAAGCTGGGTTTATTGGTCTTCTCTAAAATATAACTAAGTTCTTCAACGTCGAGTCCATTTTGAAAACAGACAGGAATAGGAATAAGGTCTGCATGATTGGCTTGAGCAATTTGAATAAATCCAGGATATGTTACCTGATCAACAAGGATACTATCCCCTTCTGTTATGAAGAGCTTCACTAAAAGAGTCATAGCCTGCTGAGCACCCGTTGTTAAAATAATCTGCTCAGGAGTACAAAATACCTGTTTCTCTTGCATGAGCTCTACAATGTGACCTTTCAATTCGAGGGAAGGAGGAGAATATTGTAAGTTTTCAGGAGAGAAAAGATCTAAAGATGCATCTTTAAGCTCTAGTAAGGCCAAGATGTCATTATCAGGTCTCCCCAGAGAAAAGGAGATAATGTCAGTCTTTGACGTCGTTTGTAGGGCTTTTTGAATACCTGATTTTTCTAAGTTTTGAATCCAGGAAGGAAGAACATCTTTAAACATTAATTTTTGCCTTCTGTTGGTCTTGTTCAACAGCTTTATAAAGAGCTTTGATATTACCGCTCCCAAATCCTGTTGAATTTTCTCTTTGTATGATTTCAAGGAAAAAAGTATGGCGATTTTGTAGAGGCCGTGTAAAAATTTGCATCAAATATCCTTGCTGTTCTTGATCTATAAGAATGTTTAAATCTTTTATGGTCTTTATCTTTTCTTGGAGAGTTTTTTTTAAATCAGATGGGAGTTTCTCATAATAAGTCTCTGGAACTTCTAAAAACTTAATTCCTTGGTTTTGTATCAGGCTTGCTGTTTTGATAATATCCTTTGATGCAAATGCTATATGCTGAACACCCGCACAACCATAAGAAGAGATATAGTTTTCGATCTGAGAAGGTTTCTTATTCGAGACTCCTTCCACTAAAACAAATTTAAGTGATTCAGTGATATCGCTAACAACAACTGATTTCATGCCACTGTCATCTGTATAGGTTTCGTCTGCATAAAAAACATGAAATCCCAATACATTTTCATAAAACTTCTTTTGATCTTCAAGGCTTCCTGTTTCAACGGCAACAGCAATATGATCTATATTTTCTAAACCCGTTTGGCTATGAGTAGGAGAACTTAAGGACGTATAAAACGGCAGTGTAAAAGAAGAAGAATCCTCACGCTCAATAAAGGAATGAACTGTGCTGCCAAAGGTCGCAATGGTTGCCTTAAGTATTCTGTTTTTACCATCATAGATCTCGGTTGGTTCTAGAATAGATTTAGCCCCTGCTCTTATAGCGGCTTCATAAGTTTTCGATACATTGCTTGAAGCAAAGGCAATATCTTTAACGCTCTCATCATGATTGATAATGTGAGCTAAGATAGAAGAGTCTTTATCTATGGCTGAGCTAATCAACAAGCTAATAGAACCTTGACGCAGCAAATAAGAAATTTTGTCTTTTAATCCTGTCTCTGGACCAGCATAATCAACAATATTAAAACCAAAAGCAGCGCGATAAAAGTTTGCAGATTGAAGAGCATTAAAAACATATAGTTCTACATAATCAATGCCCCTTAAAGGGGATATGTTCATAAAAAAGGTAACTTTCTGTATTTTAGTTAATTAATAGTTATAGTCTGTCAGACACGAGGTTACAACCCTTGGCTTTCGCGACAAAGTCAACGACAGAAGTTGCAGCTGAATTCATCTTCCATTAAGCTATGAAAGTAACATTAACCTTTCAAGTGGAAAAATTAAATGTTGGGAGATTATAATATAAAGTCATGGGTAGTAAAACCAGAAAAAATGAGCTCACGCATGGGCTCCTTGTTTTAGAATCTCAAGGCAAAATCTTTAATCCTTTTGAATGGGTCAAGGAGTATAAGCTTCTTCTTGAAACTCATTTAATAAAGCATGGAGGATTTACTTCTCCGAAATTTTAACCTTTATTCTGTTTCAGAATTTAACCGCATAGTACAAGCTTTTTCCCCCGAGCTTCTCGATTATGTTTATCGTTCAACTCCTAGAACAAAATTAGGAGGAAAAATCTATACAGCAACTGAATATCCAGCTGATAGAGTTATCCCTTTACACAATGAGAATGCTTACTCTAGAGCTTGGCCTCAAAAGATATTCTTCTTTAGCGTCATCGTTGCCTCTGAAGGGGGAGAAACTCCTATTGCAGATAGTCGAAATGTTTATCAACGAATAGATCCCCAAATTAGAACAAAATTTGAAGAACATGGCGTAATGTATACACGTAACTATACCAAAGGAATTGATTTAAGCTGGCAAGAAGTTTTTCAAACGGAAGAAAAAGACGACGTTGAAAGATATTGCAAAGATCATGATATTGAGTTTGCTTGGAAAGAAGGACTCCCTGAGTTAACAACAAAGCAAACCTGCCAAGCCACTCTTACTCACCCTGAAACCGGAGAGTCTGTATGGTTTAATCAAGCGCATCTTTTTCATATTTCTTCTTTAGAGGAAGATTCTCGTCTGTCTCTCATAAAAGAGCTAGGAGAAGAAAATCTCCCTCGCAATTCTTCATATGGAAATGGGGAGCCTCTTGAAGATGAAGTCTTGGATCATATCCGTGAAATTTATAATCAAGAAAAAATGAAATTTAAGTGGCAAAAAGGAGATATTATGATCCTTGATAACCTTCTAATGGCTCATGGGAGAGAAACGTACAAAGGAGAGAGAAAAGTTGCCGTCGCGATGTCTTGAGTTTATTTTTACAAAAAGGCATATTAGCTTTTACAATTCATATGTGAGTGATGTCTCTCACCAATTTGGTTGATCATTTCTAAAATACTCTTTTGGTGTTCTTTGATGAAGAAGTGATCGCCAGGAAAGAAGACGGGCTCAAACTTTCCTGTCGTATATGCGGACCATCCAAGAAGCTCTTCGTTAGTTACTGTTTGATCATTTATGCCTGAAAGAGCCAGAATATCAAAAGAAAAAGGTTTTGAATCTACATAACGATAATTCTCACAAATACTAAAATCACTCCTTATGATCGGCAAAAACAAATCAAGGAGTTCATCATTATGGAGGATACGCTCATCTATTCCATTATAGATTTTCAGCTCTTCCTTTAAAGAAGCGTCATCTAGCTTACTTAACTGCTTGACGCGAAAAGGCAAATGAGGAGCTTTTGTGGCAGAAACAATCATATGGAGTGGAGAAACAGCGTAGCGTTCATGAATTGCTTTGGTGAATTCAAAAGAGAGGAGAGCTCCTAAACTATGCCCAAACACAAAAAAAGGCTTGTCTATATAATAACGAAACCCTTCAGCTAGATGAGCCGTAATGTCATTTAGATTGTTGATGAGAGGTTCAGTAAATCTATTCTCCCGCCCTGGAAGCTGTATGGCGATTAGCTCAATATGAGGAGAAAGTTGTTCTACCCAAGGAAAATAAGCTGAGGCTCCCCCTCCAGAATGATGAAAACAAAAAAGCCTAAGAACAGAATTTGGGTTTCTTTTATGCTCTAAATACCAGTTAGGAGGAGTTATCATCAAATTCTCCGATTTTTATAGCTAAAGTGAATCTGTGGAAATATCAAAAAGGAAGAAACAAAGATTGCCCTCCGAAATAAAAACATCAAGTTTCTTTTCATAAATCTTATCTCTTTCAAAAACACTCAATTTCTAGTAAGTTTTCCTTTACAAGAAAACCAAGAAAATTAAAACAATATTTTTTGAGGTGTCTTAGAAGATTCATTTTTTTAGGAATAACAATTTAGAAAAATTAAAACATATGCAAGAAAGATTCAAGAATTTAAGAATCATAAAAGACATCTTCCCTTTTTTATGGGCCAAAGAAGAAAAAATTCGCAACCTCTTTCTG